>JBBSBH010000052.1:0-33026 GCA_038251405.1 Chitinophagales bacterium | reverse complement strand
TTATTCATTATTAATTAGTCCAGCTTCATTAAGTTCTTATAGCCTCACTGCCAAAGCTATTGATAACTGTAATGGTTCTAAATCTACTAGTTCTTTAATAATTAATACCACTTCTTCATGTACTGATGGATTTCAAAACGGAACTGAAACCGGAGTAGATTGTGGTGGCAACAGCTGCTCTGCATGTCAACCACAAGGATGCGTTTCAAGTGTACTTATCAGTCAAGGAAAAACCACAAGTCAGTCAAGTAACTGGGATCCAGCAAATAGTTATCCATCTTCAAGAGGGGTCGATGGAATAATAAATAATAACAATTTCTCGCATACTGCTTCTGAATTACAACCCTGGTGGGAAGTAGATCTTGGTAGCTCAAACAATATTACTCAAATTGAAATTACTAATAGAACAGGATGTTCTGGTTGTTCAGGACGAGTCAAAAGATTTAAACTTTTTGCTAGTCAAACACCTATCAGCTCTTATTCAAGTACTTCAGGCGTCGTTTATACTTATTCTAATAATACGGGAATTACTGATGGCCAAGTGATTAACTTAACAAACCTAAATACATCTGGTAGATATGTTAGATTTTGGGTTGATAATACTGGATTCGGGAATAATTACCTTCATCTCGCCGAAGTCAAAGTCTTTGGATGTAATCAAGGCTCACCAATTACATATAATGAGGATAG
Organism: Chitinophagales bacterium; assembly: GCA_038251405.1. Lineage (GTDB taxonomy): Bacteria > Bacteroidota > Bacteroidia > Chitinophagales > Saprospiraceae > JADJLQ01. Next base: position 32,336 of record JBBSBH010000052.1, on the reverse strand, counting down.
GGTTCAAAATAATTTCTCTATTAATGAAAATATTACCATTTACCCAAACCCAACACTTGAAGAATTAAATATTCAAGTACCTGTCAATCAAATAGTTCAAAAAGCTCAAATTCTTGACCTTAGTGGAAAAGTTGTTAAAGACTTCAACCATCCAGATGCAAAAATCAATCTTCAGAATATTCAAGCAGGAGTCTATTTTATCAAGATTTATTTAGGTGATAAAGTCTATAATAAGAAGTTTATAAAAATGTAAAGTTATTGAAAATATGATGACAGTTTTAAGTAGGTACAATTCATACGATTAGGACTATGTCTTAATTTCCTAATACTTTGGATCTAAAATTATACTAAGTAAACTTTAACTTTTGCAAAAAAAAATTGATTGCTAGCATAATAATGCATGTCATGATTACTATTATAGCACTTTTAAAGCATGAATACGGTTTTAATTTATATTAAAGGAATCAACATCTAATTTCATTATCTAAATATGGAAAGTTTGTTAAAAAATTTTACTCTTATTTGAAATCAGCTTATTAAATTCTCGTTTAATTTTATATGAATTAAACGTATAATGATAACTATATTTATGTTTTTTATTGAAATAGCTTAATCTTGCCGCTAAGAGTTTATATCTTGATAATATATAATTAAGGTTTAAAAATTTATAGTGTAATAACAAAAAGTCATATTCAGAAAATTTTACTATTCCGATGGGCATACATGTGTGTGCCCCAATATCGTAATTTATTTCTTCAATAAGATCAGGATTAAAAACTATACATTTGTCAAAACTAACAGACCTAACTCCCTCCTTTATTTCATCTAGAAGTTTAGTTTCCTCCTTAGGTAAAATTTGAGAAACCATGTTATAGCCTTTACATCTTAATATGGTATATAATTTTCTAGATTTCAATAGTTCTTCTTTCAAATTTGGTTTATAAATGAATTCATCAATGTCACAAATTATAACCCAATCTGCTTTTCCTCTACTTTGTTTCCAACATTCGTTTTTAATTTGAATGTATTTATCATCTCTAATTGTTTCGTTTGTATAATATTGCCTTACCTCAACTTTTGCAAACATATTACAAATAGCTACTGAATTATCTGAAGAAAAATTATCATAAACAACAATTTTTTCACAAATATTGGAATAATAACTCAAAAAATGGGGTAATAATAGTTCCTCATTCCAACAAATTGTAAATAAGTGTATTTTTAATTCAGTTTTCATAAAAATATCAATTTTAAATTTAAAAATAATTATGCACTCACAAGTCGAACCTAAAAATTCACTATACTATAACCTATTAGTAGGCATCCGAAGTAAATTAAAATCATTATACCAAAGTAAATTCCATAAATTTAATATTAATTGGTGGCAAGAAAAGAAATTTAAGCATGCTCCTGCTGGTAAGGAGTATTGTTTCAGCTATTCAAAAAATATCAAAATCAATTTTAACGATGCCCCTGCGTTTATTTTATCAGTAAGAGAACTTTTTATTGATGAAATATATAAATTTAGATCCGTTTCGAACCCATTTATTATAGATTGTGGAGCTCATATAGGGATGAGCTTATTAAGTTATAAATTACAATTTCCAAATGCTAAAATAATAGCGTTTGAGCCAGATAATACCAATTATGAATTGGCAATTAAAAATATAACCAATTGGAAATTTGGAGATATCAAATTGCTTAAAAAAGCAATTTGGATTCATAATGATGAAGTATCCTTTTCACAAATGGGTAGCATGTCAAGTTCGATTTCAATTAACAGTGATTCTAAAGAAAATAATGAAATAAAAATCACCAAAGTAAGTTGTGCTAGGCTTAAGGACTATCTTATTCAACCTATAGATTTACTGAAATTAGATATAGAAGGAGCTGAATATGAGGTACTTAAAGATTGTTCTAATAACTTACAGTTTGTAAAAAACATGTTCATAGAATACCATGGAATCTATTCTGAAATGCATAAGCTAAATGAAATCCTAAATATTCTAACTGAAAATAACTTTAAATGGTATGTTAAAGAAGCTGGGGTAATTTATCAGAGACCAATGTACGATACAATAAAAACAGGACCATATGATGTTCAATTAAATATTTTTGCTTTCAGGTAATTCAATTTACTGATGGCACCATGTATGTATCAAATATCAAATGGACAAACAACACTTAAAAGTCTCTAATACCAATGGGATCTGTGAATATAAAATTTACGGTTTGCATCTGTACTCATAATGGGCAAAGGTTTATTTCAGAGCAAATAGAAAGTATTCTACATCAAACGATGCTCCCTTACGAAATATTAGTTTTAGATGATGATTCAGAAGATGACACCCTTCAAATCCTAGAAACTTTTGCTAATCAATCAATAGTCCCGTTTAAGATTATTCAAAATACAAAAAGGCTGGGTCTAAATAAAAATTTTGAACAAGGAATTTTGCAATCCAAAGGAACTCATATTGCCTTTTCAGATCAGGATGATATTTGGTACGCTGATAAGCTGGAGATTGCTTGTAAGACAATATTAGAATCTTCGCCAGATTATTCTCTTTGGTTTTTCAATTCGTCGCTAATTCATCCTGGTAGTTCAATGCTTTCTAACATAGATTTAGGTCTGTTACATTTCATTAATCATCCCATATCTGAACTAAATAATCAGTATAATTTAAAACAATTAGAATATTTTTACAAGTATGGGAACCCAGTTTCAGGGCACAATATGATTATAGACAGAGCGTTTTGCAAAAGCCTACTTCCCATCTTGGACAATTCCTATTATTACTATGATGCGCAGCTTTTCATGTCAGCTGCAAAATTGAATAAGGTTTCGTATATTCCAAAGATTGGTGCTTATTATAGACAGCACGATTCACAGTACACCAAAATATCAGAAACTTCTCACAAAAATTTATTTATTATTGCAAAAAACAGATTGAACAAATACAAATGCATATATTATCGATTAGGCTTTTCTGCACTAGTTCGTTATTTATACCTAAATGCTAGAAAAAAAAAGTTACTTCCCAAAATTTGACTATCATTCATAATTTTACTTATCCAAGCCAATCCCGCACATGCTAAGCATTATCATTGTTCATTATAATTGCTCGACCATAATAAAGGATCTTCTTGATTCATTTTTTCAATTCCCCTTAAGTATTTCGTGTGAAATAATCATTGTGGACAATGCATCTACAATTTATGAAAAAGGAAAACTGCTTACCCTTGAAAATGAATATAAAATACGAATAATTTGGAATAGCGAAAATGCTGGTTTTGGAAGAGCAAATAATCTTGGCGCTCAAAATGCCACCGGGGATATATTGTTATTTTTAAATCCTGACTGTTTAATTAAAGACCAATCCATTGAGCTTTGTTTTATTAGATTTAGAAGTTCAGAATATGTGGCTTGTGGAGTATCTTTATTATACAAAGATGGGAGTGCTCAAAATTCGGGGCATCACTTTTTTACATGGGGTTTAAACCATTTATTGCATATTCCTTATTATGGAAATTTCTTAAAAAGAATTGCCTTACAATTAAATGCAAAGCGACCCAGTATAGATAATCCTGGTTCTCTTCAGGAAGTTGATTGGATTAGTGGAGCTTTTTTAATGGTTAAAAAGGAAACTTTCTTACAGTTGAATGGGTTTGATTCTGATTTTTTTTTATATTCTGAAGAAATTGAATTATGCTCAAGATTATTAACTAAAGGTAAGTTGGTCATTTACGGGGACCTTGAGATAGTACACCTTGAGGGGATCGTGATTGGTTCTGATAGTGCTTATGAAAAGATGGCATATTATAATTTAAGCAACTCAGTAGGTAAGCAAGTGATTATTTCCAATCTTCTTTTAATTAGGAAAATGTATGGTATCACGGCCTATTGCTTCCATATTTTAAACTATTTGTTTTCCATTCCTTTTCTTCTATTTTTTTCTGTATTAAAATCTATCAAGTTAAGGAGTATAACAGAGCTAAAACTTTTCAATAGGTATTTCTTAAATATTGGATCTGTATTATATTACTTTATACCGATATTATTAAGAAAAAGAAAGCTTTATAAAGTAATTTAAAATACTATATTGAAACTAAATGAATTGAATACTTTACTAATACCACAACCTCGCTTCCACTGTTCTCAAATACTTCATTGCACTCTTGGATAATATGGATCGAGAAGTAGTAAAAGGGATTCTCATAATTTCTATAAGACCTGGGATCACAAACTGCAAATTGCTTTTAGATTCTCTCAAATGTTGAAGCATCCAAAAAAAAGCAGTACTCAAAAAATACTGAATAGGTAGGTATTTGAAGGCTATTCGGGATTTATTTACCCAATTGAGCATCGATCTTTTAGCAGGTGAAAATCGCTCCAAAGGACTTTCCTTATGCCAAACCATAACCCTATTTGTATATACGAAACAATAACCGGCATTTATAAGCCTCAAAGCCAAATCAAACTCTTCCTGAGCAAAGGTAATGTCTACTATATAAAACCCTGTTTTCTCAATACAGGAACGCTTAAATGCGCATGCACCTCCTGGAAAAAAATAAGTCTCGAACCAGGGTTTATTCCCATATTTATTAAAGTTTTTATGGGGAAATCCAGACCACTGAATCTGATTATTTTCATAATAAAGCAATTTGAAAACAACGATCGCTTTTTCTCTCTCCGTATTTGAACTTTCGAATTCTTCGACTATAAGTTTTAAACAATCTTTATTAGCCATCAAGCAATCATCATCTGGCATAATCACATAATCACCTTTTGAAAGGTTGAATGCTATATTTTTACCTCCGGGGGCACCTTCATTTTTAGGATGACGATGATAAATTACTCTGGGATCATTCTTCTCCTCTATTAAAGCCTCAAGCCCGGAATAATCTGCTGTAGATCCATTGTTTAATATGACGACATCTTCCAGGTATATATCGATATCATCTAATGAAAGAATATTCAATAAGAGTTCCTGGGCATCTGTAGGCCTGTTATAGGTAGCAAAAGCAAAACTAATAGGCTTAGTCATAAATTTATTAATCTTCTAACATTTCGGATTGAATAATCTGTCAATTCCAACGCTCGTCTTTTACAGAATGCAATATTAGCCAAAATTCGATGTTTGGAATTCGCCGCTACCGGCTCAATTTGGGGTAAATCATTGCAAATATTTTTAAAAAAATTGTTCAGATTGCCTTGCTGCACATACTCATTTGGTATATTTCCAGTAAAATAAGGTTCTTGCAAATAGGCAGCATACTTACTGTCGTCCTTATCTACAGAAATAATTTGCTCAATTACGGTATCAAAATCAGGGTAATCGTGAATATTAATAAAACTTTTTGTATTAAAATCTCTTCCCACCAATGGATTGCCCCAATAGACAGGCAAGCTATTCTCCAACATAGGTTGAAATATTTTTTCAGTAGTATATCCGGGATAGCTACTATTTTCAAATGCAATAGTAAATTTATAACCTTTAATAAATGCTAACTTATCAGAAATAGTTCTTCCAATATTATTCATAAATCTTCCGCCAGAATCCACCTTCTTATATTTAGAAAGCATTTTGAAAAATTTATTTCTTTCTGCGCCTTGAGGGTTTGAAACCACAAAATTGCAGAACTTAGATTTCAACTTAATTATTTCTTCGGGGTTCTTGGCTTCACATAATAGGCTTACATCACCATATAATGCATATAGTGGCAAACGAAAATTTTTTTTTGTCACTGGGTAATCAAAACTTATGGCATAATCACAGGTGTTAAAATTGGGCCTAAGATTCTCGCCAGTATAGAAAATCTTTGGACATTTGTATTTCATGTGACTATTTCCATAATAAGAAAAGAACACTAATTCAGGATTCGCGTTATCAATTACTATAGGTGTTACCTTTCTGAGTGCATTTGCTAGATAATTATTTTTTTGATCTAATTCCGGCCAAAAGTCACTAAAATAAATACGCAACATAAATACAAATAATATTTAATGAGAATATGGTGTGTAGCCCAGAAACTACTTCTTTTTGTGTACTAGTATACGCTTAGTGTCTGCTTTAGAAGCAATTTTTGTCTCCACAATAGTTTTAGGGCTCAATTGAAACTTCTTATAATCATTATAAAACCACCATCCTATTATACCAAGAAATAAAAGACCTATCAAATTATTAATCCAAAAGCTAAGATTAATAGCCGTCAGCACTGGTTTGGGAAAAAACTTAAATTCAATAGTATGGCTGCCAGCCGGAATTTTTAGTCCTCTTAATATATAGTCTACCCTGACATGTTTTACGGGTTTACCATCAATATAGGCCTCCCAGCCCTTACCACTATCGTACCACACCTCTGAAAAAACGGCAAATTGATCTCCCTCAGCATTAGATTTATAGGTCATTAAATTAGGTTCATATGCAGTCAGGCTAATGCTACCTGATTTTGAATAGTTTGTAGTATTATTTACATATCCAGGGAATTCACTTTCTAATAAGACCGCCGTTTGCAAAGGGTCGATACTATTTATAGCTACAATTTCTTCATCCGGAGAATTGACAAATTTTATGTTGTTTACAAACCAGGCGTTGCCGAATGCACCGGATCTGGGCACTACCTGTTCATTTTGTGAAATAATATACTTTGCGTTCAGCATATTCAACATCTTTTCATCCCCTTTACTCAAATATGCATCTATGATGTCCTGATATCTTCTAAATTTTGCAGGATTGTAACCTCCTATTAGTTTATGAAAATTACCAGAGCTGGAACTCTGAAATGGATCTCCTCCGGTAAGGTCAAATACTCTATAATGCAAAGTCTTGTCTTCTAAAATTTGTTTATCACATGCTCTCAAAACTACAGGGTTTTTAAGGCTTGAGGCTGGCTTCCAATCTTCAGCGCTGATATATCTTTTCCCAACACCAAAAAGATCAATAATAGTCAGTAAACACAATATGCTTACTGCCCACTTACTCATTAATTTATCTTTTAAATACAAATACAGAACCCCACATCCTGAAATCACAAAAAGTAGTGTTCTCAAGGAATCTTGTGTTAAATATATACTTCTTGCTTCTTTGAATATGGCAACCACTTTGGGGTCATATCTGGAATCAGAAACCGATGTAAAATCAAAAAACAAACTGCCCCCAAATCCAAATAATAAGATATAAATTAATATTCCTCCAGTCACCTTTAACAACACCTTTACTGCTTTGACTTTATCAGGAGTTGCTAAAAATTGCTGCAAGCCCAAAGCCGCAAAAATGGCCATTATGCATACACTTACATTGTGAATAGAGTTCGGGGTTCTGAATTTATTCAACATGGGCAGATACTCAAATAGGAATCTATTGAAGATGTCAAAATTCTTACCTAGCGACATTAAAACTAAAAGAGAAATACCCCCTATCAAGCCCCATTTTAAAGGGCCTTTACTATAAAATAAGCCTAATATAAATACCAAAATGGTAATACCTCCTAAGTAATCTGGCGAGGCGGTGAATGTCAGGTCTCCCCAATACAAGGGTAAGATATCCTGGGATTGAATTCCATTGCTTTTTAAAAGATTATCTATTTTAGTATTCCCTTTAACTTTTTCACCATTAGATCCACCTACTGCACCCGGAATAATAAATGCCATTAAATCTTTTAATCCATCACTCCAGCCCATGGCATAGTCATAACCAAGACCAGAATCTCCACTTTTTGAGATTCCCTGCTCATTGACCAATTTTGAGTCAGTACTTAATATACTACCTCCTCGCATAGTATCGGCAGCAAATTTCCTTACTACCATGGATTGATACAAATTAGTAGAAAGTGAAATCAGAGAAGCACCAAGCAGAATAGAAAAGATTATTCCTAAGGATCTGAAATCCTTTTGTCTGATAAAATCAATGGTGTAAAATAAAATTAACATTCCGCTGGCTAATAAGAAGTAGTAAGTCATCTGCGGATGACCCAGGGCTATGCTAAGACTAAGGCCTAATGCAAATGCCAGCCCTCCCAACATATATTCCCTTTTAAATAATCTATAAATTCCGGCTAAAACCAAAATTGAAAACGAAGCACTAGCCAATTTAGAATTATGACCGGCTTCTAAGACCCCAATATGCGTAGAGGCAAAAGTGGAAACGATAGCTCCAAATAATGCAATCCAGGGGTTCATTCCAAAAAAAATCAAACCCAAATAGGAAGCTAAAGCAACTAAAATAAAATAACCAAGTGAATCGGATCTGAAAAGCTTCAAGCCTGATGCCATATAATCCAGAACACCGGCTTTTCCACCTCCATACATCACATAGGTAGGCATCCCACTAAAAATAGAGTTTGTCCAAAAAGTAAATTCGTGATGCTTTTTATAATAATTGTCAGCTTCCTTGATCATACCCGAAGTCTGCACACTTTCTCCATACAGGACTTTTCCGGATAATTGGGGGGCAAGAAAAAGGGAACATAAAACAATAAGAATGAGTGATCCTACTAAAAATGGAAATAATTTTGAAAAATATCGATTCATACAAAATATTGAAAAGCAAATATATAAATTATTAAAATACAAGTCATTCCCTCAAGAATAATTATTATAGAATAGGTTTTAAAAAGCTCTTAGCTCTTTTAATCAAATGGTCAAAAGCAAGATTCAAATCTTCAGAAAACTTCATCTTCAATGCAAATAACAAATATATTCCACCAAAAAGTATCGAAAATATCAGTTTCAGGATCAATGAATCGGTATGACTGCACCCCCACCACATGATGGAGACTAAAATCATAAAACCTAAAATCAATTGAAAAGATGATTTCGAAAATGGAAACAAACCATATAATATATTCAGCAATATAATCCTGAAAGAATACGTAATAACGTATAAAATCAAAGTTGAATAGGCAACGCCCAACATTCCAAATTTCCTAATCATTATTAAATTTAATGGCACGGCTACTATAATATTGGCAATAGAAATAATGTTTTCATATCTCCACTTTTTGGAATAGGCGATCACTAAATTTGAAAGTCCCGTACTCAACTCCAGCACCCGGGCAAATAAAAGCACTGCAATAATGGAAAAATTCAGATCAATATTCTTCCCTGTCAATTTTTGAATCAATTCAATATTGGCAATGACCATACCCGAGGCAAATAGCGCAAATGTAAGGTAACTCATACTGGTGCGTTGATACGTATTCTGTATCCCCTTCAAATCATAATTCATCCATTGCTCAGATATTTTAGCGCCTAATACTCCGATTGTAGCCCGCAGTGGAACATGAATTAATGTAGAAACATAAGTCATTATCTGGTATTCGGCTACTTGTTTTAATCCAATAAAGCTTCCAATAACCAGCGTATCCACCACCGGAACCCCTGTACTAACAATGGTCTGTACAATACCCCAACTAGCCATCTTTTTCATATGTGGCCACAACCTGGATGTTACCTTACTGAATGGAACTCCAAGGTGAACCGGAAATCTCTTATGAATCACCCAAAGGAGAAATCCAATGGGTACAATATAGTGTATAGAATAAAGATATATATATTGATTGACTGAAAGAAAATACAGCGTACTTAATGAAAATAATAAAATGATCACTCTAATAATAATCTCCCTTGCAAAAGATTGTGCGATCGCTTGCCCTTTTGTAAAAAGATACAATTCAAGCGTATTGTAAATAATGAACAAGTAGGAAAAAATGAAAACGGTAGGGTAATACGTTGCAAATAAGGGTGACTTTACTTCAAATTGCCCAGTAATTCTATGCCTGAAAGCAAAACTTAGGACAAAAACTATACCTAATCCAATATGTATAATCAGTAAATAAAGTTGAAACAAGTCACTTTTTTCCTTTTGGGCGTACTTCACGTAATAAGGAGAAAATCTATAAAAGGCCCCTGCAAAACCCAGGCCGGCAAAGGAGATGATCAGGGATGAAAAATCCAGAATAAACTTGGTAAGGCCTATGATTTCTATAGGCAAAATTTTTGGTAGAACGATAATTAAATTGAATGCTCCTAAGACAAAACCGATATAAATAATAATTGAAGAAAGTATGGTTTGCCTCCGGATATGTCCCATTCTTTAGCCCTCAATTTGTTTAGAAGCTCCTATTTTACTTTTAAGCTTCCACATACAATCCATTTCCCACCAATCTGAAGGCACTTCATCAAATTGATTCTCTTTTAAATCTTCCCATCCGGTGCTGACAAGCTTATACCTGGAGCCCAATAATTTTTCAAAACCATCCAGTGAATTATCTGGTAAGCCTTCATAAGAGTTCCTATATTCATTCTTGGCCACTTCACTGGTAATACAAGTAATTTGTTCTTGCTCCAACATGGGCTGTAAAGTCTGTAGCACGGTCAGGTCATTTCCCTGGATATCACTAATATAATCATCGATGTGATGAATACCACGCTGGTTCAAAAAATGATAAAGATTAAAGGCTGGCACTTTTACTTGCTTTATGGTTTTTATAGCGTTGCTCTTAGGAGTTCCGATACTGCTACTCAAACCATGATTTTCGCTGATATTAAAAGGAATTTCACCTTCAAAATCTGTAGCCGCTCCGTGTTTGATTTCTACATTTTTAGCATTTCTGTATTTGTGCTTCAAGTATTGTGCAAGTTCGGGATTAGCTTCAATACCTATTGCTTTTTCATATTGCCAATAAAGTTTATCAAAACTCTTACCATAATTCATTCCTAAATAAACTAAGATTCCTTTCTTTTTTTTGAAACTGTATTGAATACTAAGCATTTTATAATAGATAGAAAACAATTTGTCCCTAAAAACGTGATAAGCATGCTTAGATTTAATACGCTGGACGATGTTCATATGCTCGTTGAAATAAAGTTAACCTCAAAGATAAGAATTTAGAAAATTATATAATATGTTGATTTAAAGGCAAATTATGCTAACGCGTATTTAGGTTAATGGCGAAAATCTCAGAGCCATTGGCTCGAAAAACATTATTAAGAATGAATCCATTCTCATGTTAAATACGTGAGCTCGACGCATATTAATTTAATATATGACGAACCTACAGTTCTATCTTGCGCTAATGATATTGGGGATGCGTTAAATCCGTTCCGCCTATTCTTATTAAATAGGCAGAGGCTTTGCCTCAATGAAGTTTTTTTATCTATTTTTTGTGAAAAGCTAACAGTACCATCAAAATGAGAATTAGTCTATTTTGGGGCTAAATGAAGACAAAAATATAGATTTGCAGGCATGAAAATAAGTGAAAAATGGGTAGTAAGTGTGGATGTAGGAGGCACTTATTGTGATGGCATTGGCAGAAAGAATAAGACAATTCATTCGGTTAAAATATTGAGTACAGGACGACTTCGGGGCAGGGTAGAAACAGTGATTGATTCTAGAAGCATTAAAATCAGGCATTCCTGGGCACTCCCTTTTCCAAATATAATTTCGGGATCTTACCTATATGTAAATAAAATTAAAGAATTAATTCGTGATTTTGATATTATCACCGGGACATTAAGAACATACAAAGAATTTCTATGCAACGAGGAAGATTTAATAGAAATCGGGATAGAAAAGGAAGCATGCATTTTTGCAGCTCATCTGCTTACCGGTATTCCTGTAAATAAGAAATTAAAACAGGTTGAACTAAGGGTGGGTACAACAAAGGCCACTAATACACTCCTTGAAAGAAAGGGGGCCCCTGTAGTTTGGATTACCAACAAGGGTTTTTCGGATTTACTCTACATAAAAAGTCAACAAAGACCGGATCTTTTTCAATTAAATATACCAGAGCCTAACTTACTTAATTTCAAAACAATAACAACTAATGCGCGGATACTGGCAAATGGCAAAATCACAAGTCCACTTACTTCAACTGAATTAAATAACATATTAGAAAACCTGCCAAAGAAAAAAGAAACCCCTATCGCTATTTCCCTGATTCATTCATACCGTTTCCCTGAGTTTGAAAACAAACTAAAATCATTTTTATCAAAGAACGGCTATACCAATATATCCATCTCTTCTGAACTTCAACCCACGATTCATTTATTGCCCAGGAGTGAAACTGCAGTTTGCAACGCATACATTTCTCCCCTCATGAATCAATTCACTAAATCCATAGGAGCTGAAATTTCTAAAGAAAGCTTGCTTCTGATGACTTCATCCGGTCAAATAGTATCAGGGGATCACTATTTCCCAAAAGATAGCTTATTTAGTGGCCCGGCCGGAGGCATTAAAGCGGCAGAGTATTATTCTAAAAAATATAGGATCAACAAGTTAATCACTTTTGATATGGGAGGCACTTCTACCGACACGGCTAGAATTGACTCTAAAGCTAGTTTGCGATTTAAGTCTAAAATAGATGAATTTGAAATCGCTACTCCTTCATTTGATATAGAAACCGTGGCTGCTGGTGGTGGGAGTATTATTCGATACCAGGACGGAAGATTCATGGTAGGGCCTGGAAGTGCCGGTGCTTCACCAGGGCCTGCTTGTTACGGCCAGGGTGGGCCATTCACAGTAACTGATCTTAATTTATTGATGGAAAGATTGGTTCCTGAAACATTTAATATACCCATTTCACAAGGTGCCGCTGAAGCTCAATTTCAGAAACTAATTTTAATAGCAGGCTTAACTAATAGAGTAAACAAGCAATCCTTATTGCAAGGTATTGAGTCTATAGCAAATGAAAAAATGGCCGATGCAATTAAAAAAATTTCTATAGGACAAGGTCACGATCCAAAACTCTTTAGTTTAATAGTATTTGGTGGTGCTGGCGGATTGCATGCTTGCGGGATTGCTGAAATACTTTCTATTGACAAAATAGTAATTCCCTTTATGGCAGGTGTGTTTAGTGCATTGGGAATTTCACTAGCCACTAAAGAAAATATCTATGTGAAACAAATAAATAGGTACTGGAGTGAATTTCATCCCTTCATAGAAGGTGAATTTTCTCAGCTTGTTCCCAGGAATAGGACAAACGACTGTAAAGAAACTAAAACCATTTATTTGAGATACAAAGGTCAAAATAATACGATCCCTGTTGAATTAAAGAATGTATCCAATATCGAAAAGTTGTTTTATAGATTATATAAGCAAAAATTCGGAATCTCATTTGATCAGCCCATTGAAGTTGAAAAGATAGTCTTATGTATAACTGAAAATACAAACCCTCCACGAAAAAAAAGATACAGCAAGAATACAGCAACCATGGAAGGTAAGGGTCGATTATATTGGAATAATCTTTCAGCGGGGACTAATATAGCTGGCCCTTCCATTATTTATCACCAGCAAGCAACTGTTTATTTAAAAAAAGGGTGGACCGCAATAGTTCAACAAAATCAAGATTTAATCCTAAGAAAAACCGGTATAAATCAAAAAACGAACAAACGCATCAAACCCATTGAATTAGAAATATTTTCTAATAGATTCAAGTCTATTGCAGAACAAATGGGAGCCCAACTCCAGTATAGTTCATTTTCAGTAAATGTAAAAGAGCGTTTGGATTTCTCGTGCGCGATACTGGATAATAAGGCCAGATTGATAGCTAATGCTCCACATATACCGGTACACCTGGGAAGTTTAGGCATTACAGCCAGAATGATTTTGAAAAAATATGCTCTAAGACAGGGTGATACTATCATTTGCAATCATCCCATGTATGGTGGCTCCCACCTACCCGATATCACTTTATTAAAAGCAGTTTTTGACCATGAAAATAAATTAATTGGGTATGTGGTAAATAGAGCCCACCATGCAGAAATTGGAGGCATTACTCCGGGTTCGATGCCTCCGTCCGCGACCAATTTGGAAGAAGAAGGTGTAATTTTTCATCCCACCTATTTATTCAAAGCAGGAAGGTCAAATTGGAAAACTATCAAATCAATACTCAGTAACGCTCCTTTTCCCACCAGGAATATGCAGTCAAACATGTTGGATATACAAGCCGGAGTTCAGGCATTGGCCATCGGTGAATTACAATTAAAGAAATTATGCAAAGCGCATTCTACCAAATATGTTCTTTCTCAAATGAAAAATGTGCTGGATTTGGGAAGTGATCAAATAAATCAGTATCTGCTGAAAAATGTAAACAAAACATTCCAGGCTACTGAGTTTTTAGATGATGGCAGTAAGATCAAAGTGAAAATTAGTATTGGTTCAAATAATATGCTATTCGATTTTACCGGAACATCCGCTCCTCGCACGGGCAATCTGAATGCAAACATGGCCATCGTCCATAGTGTGATTATCTATGTGCTTAGGATATTATGCAAAAAAAATATTCCGCTGAATGAAGGTTTGATGAAAAATATAAAAATTATTTCACCAACGAGTTTTATCACTCCTATATTTTCAAGCATTGATAAAGATTGTCCCGCTGTAGTAGGAGGAAATACGGAAGTAAGTCAACGATTGACGGATACTTTATTAAAGGCACTAAACCTAGCAGCCTGTAGCCAGGGGACTATGAACAATCTGATATTTGGAAACCACAACATTAGCTACTACGAGACCATAGGTGGAGGCGTTGGCGCAGGTGAAGGGTTCAATGGACGATCTGCCATTCATCAACATATGACCAATACTAAAATTACTGATCCCGAGGAGTTAGAATTTAGATATCCTGTAGTATTAGAAGAATTCAAAATAAGAAAAAACAGCGCCGGCAAAGGAAAATATTCCGGAGGAGATGGCATTTCAAGACGCATAAAATTCTTAGAGCCAATGACAATAACCATACTTGCTCAACATCGCAGGCAACGACCCTACGGAGCTCATGGCGGACAAGCTGGTAAGACGGGTAATGATTATCATATCACAGGTATTAAAAAAGCAAAAATCAGTCAGGATCAAACCATTCTTGTTCAAAAAGGCGATTCTATCCTTATAGAAACCCCTGGTGGCGGAGCCTGGGGGAAATAATTCATCCATGACTTTATAGGATAAATTTTAATTCATCATGGATCATTGATTTAAGTATATTTTTGACTTCAATGGCAAAATTCGTTCCTTTAAAAAAGGGAGTAAATAGTGTTCTGATCTGGTCGGTAATTTCTGCTGCATTTATAGGCCCCGGCACAGTGGCTACATGTGCAAAAGCCGGATTTCAATTTGGTACTAGCTTATTATGGGCGATTACATTCTCCATAGTCGCTACATTTCTGTTGCAGGAATTGGTGGTACGAATGTCTATGTCATCAGGCAAAAACATTGGACAAATATTGGCGCTGAAATATCAATCAGCTAATACTCGCTGGATATCTAAAGCACTTTTCATGGCTGTACTATTTGGCTGCTGCGCCTATGAAGCTGGAAACATTCTTGGGGCTGTAGCTGGATTGAAATTAGTATCGCCGCTCACTTCCTCTGTTTTAATTATTTTAATCTCGGGGATTTGTTTCTTTCTATTATATAAAGGATCCATTTCGCAACTAGCCAAAATAATGGGATTGCTGGTATTCTTTATGGGCATCTTATTCTTCTTTGTTGCCATGACGGTTGATTTTAACTGGTCTTCATTTTTCTCTTCAGCACTACTCCCATCATTGCCAGGATCTTCAGGCACTTTGCTTATTGCATTGATAGGGACTACTATAGTTCCATATAATCTATTTTTAGCATCAGGCATGAAAGTCGATCAATCATTGAATAGTATGCGATGGGGATTATTAATTGCTATTCTTATCGGAGGGGTGATCAGCATGGCCATATTAATTAGCGGCATTTTAGTTAAAGATAGTTTTAGTTTCAGTGCATTATACCTTTCTATTAAATCTAAAACCGGATCTACCGGAGCTATTTTCTTTGCTTTAGGATTATTTGCAGCAGGATTTAGCAGCGCTATTACAGCTCCGTTGGCTGCTGCCATATGTGGTCAATCTCTATTAGGAATAAAGACAGACAAAAAATGGTCCACAGATGGAAAATATTACAGAATGACCTGGGCTATAGTGCTACTTACAGGCACCCTTTTCAGCCTTTTAAAAATACAAGCCATTCCCGTAATTATAGCTGCCCAAGGAATAAACGGCTTATTATTACCAATTGTATGCATTGCATTTTATATGAGCATCCATGATACCTCCATTTTGCGTGCAAATTATAAACATTCCTCCCGATGGGATCTGATCTATTTATTCATCATCGGAGTAACTTGTTTCCTCGGAATTTACAATATTCAACATGCCATATTGAACATGTTGAATGCAGCTTCTATATCGGAATGGAGAGTCATTTCTATATCTTCTGTCTTAAGCATGATCCTGATTTTATTTATTTACCTGGATCAGAAGAAAGCTAATAGCTAATGGATTCAGCTTCGATCAATTCATGTGTAATATGCTCCAAGTCAGCCATCATATCTTTTAATAGTTTCGAAAATTGAACCTGCGCTTTCACCCCATTAAAGTTGAATCCTTCATAGGGTTGATGATAATAAACATCTCCTTCTAAATAATCGGTCAAAAAACGAATGGCCTGCTCAACAGTCATTCTAATAATGGAAAATGGTATTGCGGCCAGTTCTTCATTTTTGAGTAATCCTCTACCCTGCTGAATATAACCTTTAGTAAATTGATAAAAATATTCCGTCCTGAATTCAACAACACCGTGACTTCCATCTTCGCCAGCAGGATTACACATCGTGCGCAAGGCATCTCCTGTATCAAAAGTTATTTTTCCGGGCATCAAAGTATCAAAATCAACCAGGCAAATGGCAGTATCTGTACTGTCAAAAAGAATATTGTTCAGTTTTGTATCATTATGTGTTACCCTGGTTGGAAGTTCATTCTCATATTTATTATTGATGATGTAGTCAGATATAGTGATTAAATAATCTAAAAGAGGCTCCACATTTGATTTCCGCTTTACAATATCATTCTTTGCAGCTTCATTCAAATGTGTCAATCGATTTTGGAAATCATGAAAATGCGGAATAGTATGAACAAGACTGTGACTCTCAAAATTTGAAAGTTTCGAATGAAAGTCACCCACTATTTTACCGGCCTCAAATGCTTGCTTACTGTTTTGAATCTTTTCATGACTAATGCTATTATCTATAAAAATCATTGCCCTCCAATACTCATTATTTGTCAAAACAAGGTTAGATCCCGACATAGCGCTTAAGAACTGCAATCCTGAATAGTTCGTCCCTGAATGATGCAAAAAATCGAGGACACTGGTAATATTACTCATTACACCAACCAGGTCTTTAAATACCCGGTGATTTAATTTTTGCAATAAATACCGTTGATTTCGAACCTCTAACAAATAGGTCTCATGTATTAATCCGTTCCCAAATCTTGAGATTTTACATGCATCGGGAGAGAACAAAAAAGCATCTAATACCTCCTTGGGAATCATACCCAAAGCTTGGAAGGATATTTTCCTTCATCTAACAAATGCTGTATGGATTTCATAACAGCAGGTTTATCATCCGGGTAGGTAACCCCAAACCAGGTTGATTCAGAGGGCAATACCTCTACTTTCGCAATTTTTTCAGCAATCATATAGTCAACCAATGTGGGAATATAATATTCTGATTTGGGATCCATTCCATTTTGTTCAAGAAAAGACTCAAAATGTGGATCCATTATTTTGAAATAATTTGGAACACAGCCCCACATATTCATGGATGCAAAATCATCGTCCTTAAGTGTTTTTGGGTTGTCTGATTCACTATCATATCTGATGATACCATCTTCAAATCGCTTTATCTTGGTACGTTCATTAACCGCCACCAGGAAATTATTTTCATCTACCGTACAAATGCCACGATTAACAGTTCCATGATTGGACAAAGTGTTTCTTAAATAATACCCAACGGTGCAGTAAGAAGTGGTATCATTTTCATCCAAATTCATTAGAAAATCTGCCAATGTTTTATAAGCCTCTGCACCGTAAAAATCATCAGCATTTATTACACCAAATGGCTCGTTGATAAACTCTCTGGCCACCCATACCGCATGGGCAGTTCCCCAGGGCTTAGAGCGTTCAGGGTGTATAGGAATACCTGAAGGCACCATGGAAATATCCTGGTTTATAAAATAATATTCCACACGGCCATCCAATTTATGAGCGAAAGCATTGTACATATCTTCTCTAAAGCTTTCCCTGATAATGAAAATAATCTTTCCAAACCCCGCTTTCAGTGCATCATACAATGAATAATCAATGATGGCTTCGCCATTAGGTCCAAATTGGTCAAGCTGTTTTAACCCCCCGTACCTGCTTCCCATTCCAGCAGCAAGAATCACTAATGATGGTCTAGTCATTTTTAATATAGTTTTCACAAAATTAAAATTTAATAGCTTTTTTTTATATAAAACTGAAATATCCTTTCATTGCAAAGTTTATGCATCAAATAAACCTTACTTATTGAATTTAATATCTAAATTCAAACCTTATTTTAATTTAAAACGATATGTATCTAGGTTGGATTGATTGGGGCATCATTATTGGATTCCTTCTATTCTCGTTGCTCATTGGAGTTTGGGCTTCTAAAAGTGCAGGAGAAAGTTCAGAAGATTTTTTCCTATCAGGTAGAAACATGCCCTGGTGGCTTTTAGGCTTTTCTATGGTGGCGACTACTTTTTCTTGCGATACACCCAACCTGGTAGCAGGTTTAGTGCGTCAGAACGGGGTCGCCGGAAATTGGGCCTGGTGGGTTTTTCTGATTACGGGTATGACTACCGTATTTATTTACTCCAAACTTTGGAGAAGATCTAAAGTAACTACAGACCTTGAATTTTATGAGCTTCGCTATGCAGGGTTTATGGCCAAATTTCTCAGAGGATTTAGGGCTATCTACCTGGGTATAATTTTTAATATTATCATTATGGGTACGGTCTCCCTGGCCGTAATAAAGATGGGTAGTATCATGCTCGGCTTAGATGGCTGGAAAACACTATTAATACTGAATGTCATCACGGTATTCTATTCCGCGATGGGCGGATTAAAAGGTGTGATTTATACAGATTTTTTCCAATTCATTATTGCTATTATTGGATCAGTAGGAGCGGCAATTTATGTATGTTCTTTGCCTCAGATTGGTGGCTTGGGCAATTTATTAGCGCACGCCAATGTGGTTGGCAAACTCAATCTATTACCAGATCATAATAATTTTACTTTACTTAAAAATATTCTCATTATTCCTCTATTAATACAATGGTGGAGTGTCTGGTATCCCGGTGCAGAGCCAGGTGGCGGCGGATATATAGCGCAGCGGATGTTGGCGGCAAAAGATGAAAGAAACGCCATGGGCGCTACACTTCTTTTTAATATCATGCACTATGCAGTAAGACCGTGGCCGTGGATTATTGTGGCTTTAGGCTCATTGATAATTTATCCTCAGGTGAGTGATATAAGTGCTGCGTTCCCCAGTCTTCCTGCTGATAAATTAGGAGATGATCTCGGATATCCAGCCATGCTTACTCATCTACCTACTGGATTATTAGGGCTAATTGTAGCTTCATTGGTAGCTGCCTACATGAGTACTATATCCACTCAGCTCAATTGGGGATCATCCTATATATGCAATGACTTTTATAAAAGATTTGTAAATACAAAAGCTAGCGAAAAACAAGTAGTAGCTGCGGGTAGATGGACTACTATAATCTTGATGGTATTTGCAACTTTAATGGGACTTTTACTTCAAAATGCAACACAAGGATTTGATTTAATTTTATCTATTGGTGCAGGTACAGGTTCCATATTCTTACTCAGATGGTTTTGGTGGCGAGTGAACGGATATAGCGAATTAGCCGGTATGATTATTTCCGTATTATTTGCTGGATTAAATACACTTATTTTTAAATTAACCGGATCTGATGCCATCTTAGCGAGTGTTCTGGTAACTACTTTAGGCTGGCTTATAGTGACTTATATGACAAAACCAGAGCCCATGGATAAACTGATTTCATTCTACAATGCTATCCGTCCCGCTGCATTTGGGTGGAAACCAGTATTGGAAAATGGTTTAGCCGCTAATAAAATAAAACAATCTGACATCGAAACAGGTCAGTTACCGCTGGAAATTATTTGTGTTATTCTAGGAACTGTTACCGTTTATAGTGCGTTATTCTCCGTTGGATTTATCCTATATGGGAAATATATTGGAGCTGCAATAGCGATTGCCATCACTTTATTTGGAGCAAAATATCTCGCTAATAAATGGAATAAATTGAGGATGGATTTTTCGTGATACCGTAAAAAAATAGATTTAATTTAATACAGCATTCTCCAGGTAGATACCCTATAGCTATGGAATGAAGGCTTAAAATCATTTATTCTGGAACAGTCATCATTGATGATTTCAATAAAAAGGTAAACACTAAATATGATGATTAATCACCCATTGGGGGTGAAGTGACATACTTTATAATAATCCAATTTTGTAATGAAATTAAAATTTAAAAAAATGTCAACTTTCATTTTGTTCTTCATTCTCAATCGCTACTCTTAAGTAATGCAGTTTTACAAAATAAATCACTCAGTACAGGTCCCGACATTGGAAAAAAGTGTTTGATTATTTGAAAATTGACTTCCCCAAGACAATTGAAGACCTAACTAGAAATGGAATAGAAATGGTTATTTATTACAAAAAATGGAAATACTACAACAAAAATGAAAAGAAATAATATAGATATGCTTTGCATTAGCATGCTGATATTGATGATGGATTCCTCTTTTGCTCAAAAGACAATTTCTATTAATATTCAAAAAAAAGTTAAGCGTGATGATGTACATGTAATTAATAGGGATATTGAAAAGCTAAGTGAACCAGGCCATAAAGGAATCAGGCTGGACGCAAGGTATGGAGATGGTATAGCCTGGCTAAAAGACTTTGAATTTGCGGAAGGAATTATTGAATTTGATGTAAGAGGCAAAGACTTGAAACAACATAGCTTTGTTGGGATCGCATTTCATGGATATGATACCCTTACTTACGAAGCAATATATCTGAGACCTTTTCATTTTAGAACTTCCGAACTGCCTTATAAAAACAGAGCAATACAATATATAGCCCGTCCTATCTACAGATGGCAAGATTTAAGAGAGCAATTTCCAGGCAAATATGAAAACTTGATCAGTCCAGCACCAGACCCTGATGTATGGATAAAAGTTAGGATTGTTTTGAAGGGTAACATAATATCCACCTATATCAATGATAATATGGAGCCAAGTTTGGTGGTAGAATCCCTGGGGGTTCTTAAAAAAGGATCCATTGGTTTTTTTGTAGCAGATACTTCAGGAGGGGATTTTGCAAATTTAAAAATTACAAGAAAGTAGGTAGTTCAGGATTTCAACACTCGATAAAATACCAAAACCTCACAAAATCAATGCATTGTAAGGTTTGGTATAATATGATATATAATAAAGTGGAGCTGGGGAGATTCGAACTCCCGTCCAGACAAAGCACTCATCAGCTTTCTACATGTTTATTCTTTAATTTGAATCTCAGTGATGGATTAGGCTAAAAGACGAACCCATGTCATCACCCAGTTTCCAATTAATTTCATCTCTTGATCGGTAACAGCTTCAAAAGACTATTCTGAGCATCCGTTGGGATGTGTTTGAATGCGGCTTGATCATTATCAGAAATCAGATCGGCGGCATAAAGCTGGACTAATTCCTAGAACTAGGCAGCAATAGCATAAGTGTTGCCACTTAAATTTTGAAAGTTATTTTTAACGGAGTAACCTCTCATGCTCCGACATGCTTACTGACCAGTACACTTTCCTGTCGATTCCAGTCAGCCCCAATTTTTCAATAAACTAATATACAAGGTATTAATTTTTATACTTCTTAATGAATTTTTCTAAATCTTCAGTATTTAAATTTTTTAACTTTTTTTCGAGCATTATAGACTCAGATCTTGTCGATTTTTCTATTACAAGAATTAATTCCCATGGTTTATAGGAAGCAGTTGAAAAATTTAAACCCAAATTATGCCTGCTTATTCTTGCTTCTATATTATTCGTTTGTCCTATATAATATCTTTTGCCACTACTACTAAAAAGTATATAAACGTGATATTTCATACTTCCATTCAATAATGTTCGTAGACATGTCACGAGGTGAAACTCGTGATGGCGAGTATACCTCGCCGCTTACTGACCAGTACACTTTCCTGTCGATTCCAGTCAGCCCCTAAATTCAATGATCTTAATGGTATTAATATCTAAAACGAAAAAACGATTTTCTTAGTTCACCGTTTTCTATTAAAGTAAAGTAGTAACTCCTGGTTTTCATTCTTTCTTAGCCCAGGAGTCTTTTAAGGTAACTGTTCTATTAAATACCAAATGATTACCAGCACTATCCTTATCCAAGTAAAAATACCCTAACCTTAAAAACTGGTAATAGATATTTGATTTTGAAGCTAGGATATTCGCTTCAGCCTTAGCAAAAGGAATTACTTTTAAAGAATCCGGATTGATAAATTCCTTAAAATCTTTCCCTTCCTGTGAATCTGGAGATTCGGCTGTAAACAATCTATCATATAGTCTCAATTCAATGTGGATTGCATTTTTAGCATTTACCCAATGAATAGTCCCTTTTACTTTTATTCCAGATGTATCATTTCCACTTTTACTTTCAGGAATATAATTAACCTGGATTTCTTCAATTTCACCGGTTTGCGGGTTTGAAATTGCTCTTTCACATTTTACGATATACGCATTTTTGAGTCTCACATATCCGCCAGGGAATAATCTGAAGAACCCTTTGGGTGGTATTTCAGCATAGTCATCTGCTTCTATATAAAGATCATTTGAAAAGCTTACAAGTCTTAATCCTGCAGCTTCATCTTCCGGATTGTTTTGAATATTTAAAAATTCAGACTGATGATCATCGTAGTTTAATATCCTCAATTTCACTGGATGCTGAACTACCATATAGCGTAAGGAAATTTTATTCAAATGCTCTCTTATACAAAATTCTAATAGCGATACATCAATTATATTCTCTCGCTTTGCAATACCAATTCGTTCAGCAAAATTTCGGATAGATTGAGGTGTGTATCCCCTTCTCCGCAATCCTGAAATTGTTGGCATCCTTGGATCATCCCACCCATTTACAAAGCCTTCATGGACTAATTGCATGAGTTTGCGTTTCGACATCACCGTGTAGCTGAGATTAAGTCGGGCAAACTCATATTGTTTTGAAGGGAATATGCCTAATTGCTCAATAAACCAGTTATATAATGGCCTATGATTTTCGAATTCAAGCGTACAAATGCTATGGGTAATATTTTCAATACTATCACATTGGCCATGGGCAAAATCATACATGGGATATATAGACCATTGGGTACCAGTACGATGATGCTTAGCCTTTTTTATTCTATACATGAGAGGGTCTCGCATATGCATATTCGGCGAAGCAAGATCTATTTTAGCCCTCAACACACATTCTCCATCTTGAAATTTTCCCTCTTTCATTTGTTTAAATAAAAGAAGATTCTCCTCAATAGATCGCTCTCTGAATTTACTCGCGACGCCTGCTATGGTAGGACTGCCTTTTTGGATCGCTATTTCTTCCACGGTTGAGTGATCTACATATGCCTTTCCAAGCTTTATTAATTTAATTGCAAAATCGTACAATTGTTCAAAATAATCAGATGCGTATAGTTCTTGTCCATTCCACTCAAAACCTAACCATTTTACATCTTCCTTTATTGAATCTACATATTCCACATCTTCAGTAGTAGGGTTGGTATCATCAAATCTCAGGTTCGTCTTACCTCCAAATTTCTCTGCAAGACCAAAATTCAAGCAAATAGATTTGGCATGCCCTATATGCAAATAACCATTTGGTTCAGGGGGGAATCTGGTCAATATATTTCCATTATTCTTTCCTTCCTCTAAATCTTTTGAAATTATCTCTTCTATAAAATTCAATACTTCCGACATATATTTTTTACATTTTTTCAGGCATCTCTATACCTATTAATTCAAATGATCGCTGTAGCACGTTACCTACCGACCGGGCTAATTTTAATCTAAAATTTAAGGCTCCTTCATTTTCAGCTCTCAGAATAGGTACCTCGTGGTAAAATTTATGAAAGGCCTTAGCTAAAGTATAGCTATAATTTGCAATTTCAGATGGGTCATATTGATCAGCCGCCTTTCTAATTACTTCAGGATAGCTTTCCATCAGGATCAATAAATCTTTCTCCTCTGCATTTATACTGGAGTATACTTCTTCTACATTTATTTCTGCTTTCTCAGCTTTTCTCAGTACGGATTGGATTCTCACAAATGCATTTTGCACATATGGTCCTGTTTGCCCCTGCAGGTCCAGGGAATCCTTCGGATTAAATACCATTCTCCTTTTTGGATGAACTCTCAGCATAAAAAATTTAATGGCCCCCAGTGCGACCTTATTTACTATATCTTTCTGTTGTACTTTATTAAGCATTTCTAATTCACCTCTTGAGGCCGAAGTAGTGGTCGCCTCAGAAATAATTTCATCTATCAAGTCGTCAGCATCTACTACCGTACCTTCTCTTGATTTCATCTTGCCTTCTGGCAACTCTACCATACCATAAGAAAGGTGAAATAAGCCATTAGAATAGGGTTGATCAAATTTTTTAATTATTTCAAACAAAGCTCTAAAATGATAATCCTGTTCATCTGCTACTACATATATCAATTTATTCATTTTAAATTGCTCATAACGCATCAAGGCAGTGCCAAGATCCTGAGTAATATAAACTGAAGTACCGTCACTTCGTAGTACTAGTTTTTGATCCATTCCCACATCACTCAGGTCGATCCATACTGATTCATCTTCCTTTTTATAAAAAATTCCTTTTTCAATTCCTTGTTGTACAACCTTTTTGCCCAATAGATAGGTAACTGATTCGTAGTCTGTATGATCAAAACTAATATTCAGTTTTGAATTCGTTGCCGCAAACCCTTCATAGACCCAATGGTTCATTTCTTTCCACAAGGCAATGGTCGAAGGGTCATTTTTTTCCCACTTTAAAAGCATTTCTCTGGCTTCTTTTCCTAACAGGCTAAATAAATTAAAATATTGATTTTTATATTCCTTGAAAAAATCTGCTTTGGAGAGTTCCTTCTCTTTTCTAGCATCGAATACTTCAATCCCCCTCGATGAATCCTGCCATTGTATATACTCTTTTGAAAATTCTGCTTCAAAACGGACATAATAATTCCCTACAAAATGATCTCCTTTTATCCCGGTTGTACCAGGAGTATCTCCATTTCCCCACTTTTGCCATGAAAGCATGGATTTACAAATTGCAATTCCCCGATCATTAATTACTTGAATTCTTTTCACCTCGAATCCACTATATTCCAGTATTCTAGCGGTAGCATCGCCTAAAAGCATATTACGTACATGCCCAAGATGAAGTGGCTTATTGGTATTGGGAGAGCAAAACTCCACTAAAACCACCTCATTTTTAGTAGGGCCTTTTCCAAACTCTGAATTATTCGAAATTTTATCTAAGAGGGTTACCCAATCCACATCATTTATTGCAATATTTAAAAAGCCTTTAACTACTTGAAAGCTTTTAATGGTTCCATTATTTTTCAGTATAGTCCCGATTTCTTCAGCGAAAATAGCAGGTGCTTTTTTCAACTTGCCTGCCAGTGGAAATACGGTCAAAGTAAAATCACCCTCAAATTCCTTTTTGGTAGGCACTATTAGTATCTCATCAGGATTGATATTGAAATCAAAAGCAGATCGAAGTACATGAGCAATATGATGTTGTAAGTCTTCTTTAATCATTTTAAAAAGGAACGCAAAGGTATGAATTTACAATCTGGTGAAGTTATTGAAATATCAAACTCTTCCATCAATACTTCAGGTCTCGAACAAGTCGTTTTACGAATCCAGGACCTTCATATATTAGGCCTGTATATATTTGAATTAAAGCGGCACCTGCATTTAATTTTTCCTGGGCTGCCTGCACTTCCAAAATTCCACCTACTCCAATAATATCCATATTTCCAGGCAATTCAATCAACGATTTTAATTTTTCAAGGGATTGCTGCCTTATTGGTTCACCACTTAGTCCCCCTGGCCCTATTTTATCAATCCTATCTGGTAGTGTCTTTAGGTTTTCTCTTCCAATGGATGTATTCCCCATGATAATCCCTGCAATGGCATATTCTAGACAAAGCTCTTTTATTTCTGCCAATTGATCATGATTCAAATCAGGGGCAATCTTTAGAAGTATTGGTTTTAATTTAACCTGAGCTTTGTTCAAATCACTAATTTCTTTCAACAAATTTCTAAGTGGGCCTTTGTCTTGCAAACCTCGAAGGCCTGGAGTATTCGGTGAGCTAATATTAATTGTAAAATAATCTGCGAATGGGTAGAGGGCTTCAAAACATATTTTATAATCTAAAAATGCTTCTTCATTTGAAGTTTCCTTATTCTTGCCAATATTAATCCCAAGTATAAGATCAATGGGCTTAGTAAAAAAATTTAATCTTCGAGCCACTTCGAGTGCGCCATCGTTATTAAATCCCATCCTGTTAATAAGAGCCTTGTCTTTTGGCATCCTGAAAAGTCTTGGTCTGGGGTTTCCTTTTTGAGGTCTCGCCGTAACTGTTCCGATTTCAATATGTGAAAACCCTAATAGCGCCAATTCGCTGATATATTGACCATTTTTGTCCAAACCGGCAGCAAGCCCCACTGGATTTTTAAATTCTAAGCCAAATAAACGAATAGGTTTTTGCGATGCAATTTTAAATTTATGCTTTAATAGCCCTTTAATTCCCGGAATCTTTACCAGAGCCTTTAATAATAAAAAAGTAATGGTATGAGCAGTTTCAGGTTCTAAAAAAAAAAGAAAAAACTTAATGAAAGGCCACATATTTTTCAATTTCCGTGATCGACTTTAAGCTTAAGAGATTTTATCAAATCTTCTACTAAAGGATTTGTGGTTCGCATCATTTCAAATTTCTCTTTATTGGATAATACCCTTTTAGCGTGTTTGTCCTCACTTAACTTAGCTTTTTCAGGATCTAAAATAATTGAAATTTCAAGCCTGTTATCAGAAACGCATTTTCTAAGTTTCTCTAATAGCACATGCTCTAACTGAATAATATTTTTTGAGTGATTTGATCCTACTCTGATCTCCAGCTTAGTCCTTTCAAGAGATAATTCAGCTTGAGATAGTATGGTTTTTAGAGTAGGTAATTCAGTTGCTATAAGATGGTTGTCCCAAACGGCTTGAAAAGATTCAATCTTTAGCTCAACAGCTGATTCTGACGAAGATTTAATAGCTTGAGCAGCTTTCTTTTGAATAGCTTTTAATGAAGTAAATTTTGGAGTAGAAAATTCTGTTTTAGAAACACTAGATTCGGATTGGATATAAGTATCAGCGATTTTATGTTCCTTCTCCATCTGATCGAATACTTCCAATTCAATTCTATTAAATGAAATTCCCTTGTCAATGGCAGATACTTCATCTATCGAATTAGTTTTTTTTTTTACAATATCTTGTAATTGACTTGAACTTTCAGATTCCCTATTGAGATAAGTCAACTTGACTAGTAATAATTCTACGTGTAATCTCTTATTTCTCACTTTATCAAAATGAATATCGCATTCATTTACGAGACTCAATGCATCCACTAAAAAATTGTAATTACAAATAGTGCTTTGTTGAACAAGTTTTTCAACTAATTCCTGACTTGCATCTATCAAATTTTTCGCAGAACCGCTTTTGGCTATCAGCAACTGTCTTATATGCTCCGTTAATCCGTCAATAAATAAATGCCCATCAAATCCACTTTGATAAATAGTTTTAAAAGTATTCAATACATTGGAAGTATCTTCCTTTAAAATATCATTAATTAATGTAAAATAATACTCATTATCTAAAACGTTTAGGTTGTTGATTGTTTCTGCATAGCTTACCTCCTTATCCCCAAAGCTTGCAATTCTATCAAAAATTGATAATGCATCCCGCATAGACCCATCTGCCTTTTGAGCAATGACATGTAATGCATCTACATTGACTTCTATCTTTTCTTCATCAGCAACTTTAAATAATTGATTCATAATTTCTGTATTAGAAATTCTTCTAAAATCATATACCTGACACCTTGATAAAATGGTAGGTAATATTTTTTGTCTTTCAGTGGTTGCCAAAATAAATATTACATGTGCGGGAGGCTCTTCAAGTGTCTTAAGAAATGCATTGAAGGCAGCCTGGCTAAGCATATGTACTTCATCTATAATAAAGACTTTGTATTTACCTTTTTGTGGCTGATACCTTACTTGGTCTACCAAGTTCCGCATAGCTTCAACACTATTATTTGAAGCAGCATCCATTTCAATAATATTAAAAGATGCTTGAGAATCAAATAAAAGGCAAGACTCACATTGGTTACACGGCTCCCCGACTCCTTTAGCAATAGAATTTTCACAATTTATTACTTTGGCCAATATCCTGGCACAAGTAGTCTTTCCTACTCCCCTTGGGCCAGTAAATAAAAATGCATGAGCTAGTTTATTCTTAATCAATGCATTCTTTAATGTTTTGGTTACATGCTCTTGACCTATAACATTTGAAAACAGTTTTGGACGATACTTTCTAGCTGAAACAACAAAATCTGACATTAATGCGAATATACCTATTATTATAAATCACTAAAGGGCAAAAAAAAAGTCCATGCATTAAGCAATGGACTTTTTTATATGATGCTGGCGACGACCTACTCTCCCAGGAGTACCCAAGTACCATCGGCGCTGAGGGGCTTAACTTCTCTGTTCGGAATGGGAAGAGGTGGAACACCCTCGCAATAGTCACCAAGCAAGTTCTTTTTGAAATTTGGATGAGGATTAATTAAATCGAAAAAATAAAAAAGGAAGCTTTCGGGCAATTAGTACTACTCAGCTTCATACATTACTGCACTTCCACCTATAGCCTATCAACGTAGTAATCTCCTACAGCCCTTCATCGAATACTCATCTTAAGGCCGGTTTCGCGCTTAGATGCTTTCAGCGCTTATCCGATCCGAACATAGCTACCCAGCGATGCAGCTGGCGCCACAACTGGTTCACTAGAGGTTCGTCCAACTCGGTCCTCTCGTACTAGAGTCAGATCCTTTCAATATTCGTACGCCCACAACAGATAGGGACCGAACTGTCTTGCGACGTTCTGAACCCAGCTCACGTACCGCTTTAATTGGCGAACAGCCAAACCCTTGGGACCTTCTCCAGCCCCAGGATGCGATGAGCCGACATCGAGGTGCCAAACCTCCCCGTCGATATGAGCTCTTGGGGGAGATCAGCCTGTTATCCCCGGAGTACCTTTTATCCTTTGAGCGATGGCCCACCCATGCAGTGCCACCGGATCACTTTAGCCGTGTTTCCACCCTGTTCGGCCCGTCGGCCTTTCAGTCAAGCGCCCTTATACTAATACGCTCTACGCATGATTACCGTCCATGCTGAGGGCACCTTTGCAAGCCTCCGTTACTTTTTAGGAGGCGACCACCCCAGTCAAACTACCCGCCACACACTGTCTCCCTTTTGTAGGGATTAGAACCTAAATACAGAAAGGGTGGTATTTCAACATTGGCTCCATCTACACTAGCGTGCAAACTTCAAAGCCTCCCACCTATCCTACACATCCCGTATTCAAGCACCATGTGAAGTTATAGTAAAGGTTCACAGGGTCTTTCCGTCCCGTTGCGGGTAACCGGTATCTTCACCGATACTTCAATTTCACCGAGCTCGCGGCTGAGACAGCGTCCAGATCATTACACCATTCGTGCAGGTCGGAACTTACCCGACAAGGAATTTCGCTACCTTAGGACCGTTATAGTTACGGCCGCCGTTTACTGGGGCTTCAGTCAAAGACTTTGGATTGCTCCTAATCCCCTCCCTTAACCTTCCAGCACCGGGCAGGTGTCAGGCCCTATACATCATCTTTCGATTTAGCAGAGCCCTGTGTTTTTGTTAAACAGTTGCCTGGACCTCTTCGCTGCGCCCCACATAATTGCAGGGGTCTCTTATTCCGAAGTTACGAGACTAAATTGCCTAGTTCCTTAGCCGCGGATCACTCGAGCGCCTTAGGATACTCTCCTCGACTACCTGTGTCGGTTTACGGTACGGGCTGTATATATCTGAAGCTTAGAAGCTTTTCTCGGGAGTCAGTTACCAGTCATTATCCTTTCGGCCTTGCGGCTTCCAGGTACTGTCGTGCATCAGCTCAATTCCGGATTTGCCAGGAACTTTCAACGCCTACACACTTCAACCCTAATATCCGTCATAGGGCAAACCTTTCACCCCTCCGTCCCTCCATCGCAATATATACAGGTACAAGAATATTAACTTGTCTACCATCGGCATCGCCTTTCGGCTTATCCTTAGGACCCGACTAACCCTGATCTGATTAACATAGATCTAGGAAACCTTAGTCTTACGGCGAGAAGATTTCTCATCTTCTTTATCGTTACTTATGCCTACATTGGCTCTTGTATACAATCCACTTCGGCTGACGCCTTAGCTTCGTCTCATATACAATGCTCCCCTACCACTCTAATAAATTAGAATCCATAGCTTCGGTTGCATGCTTATGCCCGATCATTTTCCGCGCAGGAACACTCGACTAGTGAGCTGTTACGCACTCTTTAAATGAATGGCTGCTTCCAAGCCAACATCCTAGCTGTCATAGCGTTCCCACCTCGTTTAATTCAACTTAGCACACAATTAGGGACCTTAGCTGATGGTCTGGGTTATTCCCCTCTCGGCTTGTGACCTTAGCACCCCAAGCCTCACTGCTATTTTAACTAGTCATGGCATTCGGAGTTCATCAGGGGTTGGTAGGCGGTGAAGCCCCCTAGCCCTATTGGTAGCTCTACCTCCATGACTATCACAGAATAACGCTGCACCTAAATGCATTTCGGGGAGTACGAGCTATCTCCGAGTTTGATTAGCCTTTCACCCCTACCCACATCTCATCCGAAAACTTTTCAACGTTTACCGGTTCGGCCCTCCAGTACGAGACTATCGCACCTTCAGCCTGGACATAGGTAGATCACTCGGTTTCGCGTCTACCCCATACAGCTTTTGCCCTATTAAGACTTGCTTTCGCTGCGCCTCCCCCCGTAATCGGGGTTAAACTTGCTGTACAGGGTAACTCGTAGGCTCATTATGCAAAAGGCACGCCGTCACTCCAACGAATTGGAGCTCCGACCGCTTGTTAGCGTATGGTTTCAGGTTCTTTTCACTCCCCTTCTCGGGGTCCTTTTCACCTTTCCTTCACAGTACTAGTTCACTATCGGTCTTTCAGTCGTATTTAGCCTTTCCGGATGGTGCCGGTAAGTTCAGACAGGGCGCCTCCGACCCCGCCCTACTCAGGATACTAGCCACTTCAATTTCATTTCGTTTACAGGACTCTCACCTTTTATAGTTGGACTTCCCAGACCATTCTACTCATGAAATTGTTGATTATGCCAGTCCTCTAACCCCTCGGGGATTTCTCCCCTCGGTTTGGGCTAATTCGCTTTCGCTCGCCACTACTTACGAAATCACTGTTGTTTTCTTTTCCTCCAGGTACTTAGATGTTTCAGTTCCCCGGGTTATATCTCTATTGCTAGAGTGCCAAGACTCCATCTTGGCGGGTTACCCCATTCGGACATCTACGGATCACAGTTTGTGTGCAACTCCCCGTAGCTTATCGCAGCTTACCGCGTCCTTCGTCTGCGCTGAAAGCCTAGGCATCCTCCATACGCCGTTCTTTGCTTCCATATCTTTCATATGGATATTAAATAAATTTAATATCTAAAAAAATTATTCGCTCGATTACTCTTTTAATCCTCACCCTTATTTCAAAGATCTTTTAAGATAATACCCCACGTTTTGGGCAATCATCTATTGATTAGCTTTTATATTAAACAAGTAAAGGGAGAAAGAGGAAAAGGTACACGAAAATGATTGAATTAAATTGAATTGTTTGTACTTCCTTGACATAAAAAAAATTACACCAAAAACTATCGTACTCTTAAAAGGAGGTATTCCAGCCGCACCTTCCGGTACGGCTACCTTGTTACGACTTAGCCCCAGTTACCGATTTTGCCTTAGATAGCTTCTCGTTAGATCACCATCTTCAGGCACTCCCGGCTTCCATGGCTTGACGGGCGGTGTGTACAAGGTCCGGGAACGTATTCACCGCGCCATGGCTGATGCGCGATTACTAGCGATTCCAACTTCATGGGGTCGGGTTGCAGACCCCAATCTGAACTACGACAGGCTTTCTGGGATTGGCTCCACCTCACGGTATTGCAGCCCTCTGTACCTGCCATTGTAGCACGTGTGTCGCCCTAGGCATAAAGGCCATGATGACTT
>JBBSBH010000051.1:0-33761 GCA_038251405.1 Chitinophagales bacterium | reverse complement strand
TATCGATACGTTTCGTGAAGAATGGTAAAGAAATAGCTGGTACCAATACCTTGTACCAAAACTATCCCAATCCATTCGATCAAAGAACAGTCATCGGTATTAATTTAGCACAGTCCACTACGGGTCAGCTGAAGATAACCGATGTGACCGGAAGAACGATTAAATCTATCGATCGCGACTGGAACAAAGGCTACAACGAAGTATGGCTGGATAGGCGAGAGATCGGAGCTACAGGCGTATTGTACTACAGTTTTGAGAGTTTGGGATTCAATGCGGTGAAGAAGATGGTTATTTTGGAATAGGATTCCAAAATAACCATGCTGTAAGTGTTGACAACAAAGGGTACGTGCTGATCCAAGATACTATAATCGTGTCAGAATTGACAAACTGATAAATAGCTCAAATAAATTTAGGGGCACAATGAAATGCAAAGATTTTCTGGATACCGGAATGATTCATTCGTTTTGTGATAAATCTAATGAATTGGGCAATTGAATTCTCGCTCCTGAAATCCTCTTGATATACCAGATAGTTAACAGGCCGTTAATCTATAAAATAACACTAACTTAAAGCATATATTATGCATCTACCCTTATTAAATAATTATACCTATGATTCGATTATTGTATTGGCTTGTTCCTCTGTTTACATTTTCAGTTATTATACAATGTGCTCCCACTAAATCGAAAGATATTATAAAACCCAATATGCAATCTTACGATACACTCTGGAAAAATGTAGATGCAAAAGAGCAGGAAGGATTACCCAAATCTTCATTGGAAATCGTGGATAATATATATCATAAAGCTAAAAGCGAAGGAGATAAAGACCAGGAATTAAAAGCTTTGATATATAGGGCTAAATATATGGGAGAATTAGATGAAAGCGGAATAGTGAAGAGTATAAGATGGCTGGAAGATGAATTAAAAAATGAACAAGACCCTGTAGTAAAAGCAGTATTACATTCCTATCTCGGTGATATATATAATCAATATCATCAGATGAAAATCTGGGAGATTCGGCGACGCACTCCTATAGCAAATAATACGAATGCCGATATTGAATCCTGGTCGTCTACTGATTATTTGAAAAGGATAAGATTCCATTATGATCAGTCTGTTCAAGAGCCAAAACTCCGCAGTATTCCGGTGAAAGACCTTGAACGTATACTTACTGATGCTGGCACCAAAGACAATAACCAAAATGCAGATCTCTTAAGACCTACTTTATATGATGTATTAGCTCACAGAGCCATTGATTACTATCTAAATTCAATTTCAGATCGTGATGAATCAGATGAAGATTTGGTAATGGATGATCCCGCATTATTTGGGTTTACTGATGTTTTTGTAAAATCAAGAATCAAGGATACATCCTCTTCCAAAGAAAAGGCTATTAGCTTATTTCAGAGCATTGAAAGCTTTCATCAGAAAGATAAAGATCCTTCTGCCTGGTTAGATATTGTGCAAAAAAGACTTGGCTATGTGCATGAGCATTTCACAGGTGCCGACAAAGATCAACTTTATGAAGCGGCATTGAATCAGTGGATTAATCAATGGAAGGGTACCCAGAATGTCGCCCCATTTCTACTCAATAAAGCGTATTTATTTCAATCTCTTGGCAATCAATATAATAGCGATTCTCCAGATAGCCTATATGATAATTACTTGCAGGAAGCGGTTCTTATATATCAATCCATCATACATGATTACCCAAAGTCTAAGGAAGCAAAACAGGCAATTAATGCTTTGAATGAAATTAAGAGGCCACATCTTTACGCAGAGGTGGAAAAAGTAAATTTAATCACGAAACCATTTAGATTATTATTGAACTATAAAAATGTTCCATCAATATTTGTAAAAATTATACCAGTAAGCAATGCACTCAGGCAAGAATTCTACGGACAGCCAATAGAAAAAAACATTCTCAGATTATTGGAGTTAGCGTCGGTTCAAAACTTTAAGAGTGAATTGCCAGCGCATAGCGACAATCACGACCATAGAGTAGAGTTAAAAGTAGACGGATTGGAGTCTGGTCTGTATGCAATCCTGCTTAGCGGTGATGGGAGCTTTAAGATGGGATCAAGTGTGCTTTCACTGATATTTACCAATATTTCCAACCTGGCATATATGCAGACTTATTTCAATTATAGTCATCCAAGATTGGAGGGCCATGCTATACAAAATGAAATAGTAATAGTAGACAGAAATATCGGATCGCCTGTAGCAGATGCAAAGATTACCTATTATGAACAAACGTATGACCCCAAAGTAAAGCGATATATATGGAATCAATTAAGTAGTACATCTTCTGACAAAGATGGAAAAGTATCAAATTCATTACCACCAAATAAATCTTATACCGTAAAAATTGAAAAGGGAAATGATCAACTATGGTTAGATGATGCATTCTCAAATAATAGCTATGTTGATAATGGGCCTAAAGAATCCTTGGATGTCATGTTTTTTACGGATAGATCTATTTACCGGCCAGGACAAACAATTTACTTTAAAGGGTTGATATTGAAGCGAGAAACCAATGGCAAAGCAAGTATTATCAGGAACAGGAATGTAGAAGTATCCTTCCTGGATGCCAATGGTCAGCCGAATGCTAAGAAATCATTCGTCTCCAATGAGTTTGGATCATTTAATGGTTCTTTCATGACACCATCATCAGGACTGTTAGGATCAATGTCTTTGATAGCTAACCTCAGTCAATCAGGGGTAAATATTCAGGTAGAAGAGTACAAGCGGCCCAAATTTGAAATTCAATTTGATACCAATAATATAGTAAGCAGGTTAAATGAATCTGTTACCATCTCAGGTCATGCTAAGAACTTTGCAGGGAACGTAGTAGATAATGCTCAGGTAAAATATAAAGTAACCCGAGCACGATGGCAGAGACCTATGCCCTGGTGGGGCTGGAGCAGGAAAACGTATATGCCTTATGATTTAAATCCACAAATTATTGCTCAAGGAGTTACTTCTACAGATGCCCTGGGAAAGTATACTATTCCATTTATTGCAAAGGCCCAGCCAGGTGTGGATTTAAATAAAGACGAAGTGAGCTATTCATTTGCCGTAGAAATTGATATTACTGACTTTACCGGTGAAACAAGATCCAATACACTCACCACCCGAATAGGTAATAAAAACATTTTAATTAATGGATCATTGAAACAATCTGAAAACAGAGATTCATTAAAGCAAGTAATACTATCGATCACTGACTTAAATGGTATTGCTTTGAAATCAGCAAAGGGACATCTCACTATTCAAAAATTAATCCAGCCGGATAGGTTTTATCGAAAGAGATACTGGCAAAAGGCTGATCAATATATTCTAAGTGAATCAGAATATCATCAATTATTCCCGACAGATGTATACAATGATGAAGATCAAGTGTCGAACTGGCTGGTTGAAAAATCAATAGTAAGCACCGGTTTCCAAAGTGATGTGCCTGTAAATATCACACCTTCTATCGAAGCAGGTGTCTACAAGCTCACTGCAACTTCTACGGACACCTATAAGCAAACTACCACCTATGAGCACTATTTCTATGTGAGTGATGTAATGAGGAAAATATTTCCCTCTACGGATCCTTTAGTAATGTATCAAGACAAGTCCATCCTGCAACCAGGAGAAGTGATGAGTTTCACTCTGAGATCATTATTTAGCCCTCAATATATTTTACAATCTTCCTCACGCGCTGCAAAAAGCAATTGGATAATAAATAATGGGGTGATTACAGATAATACCAAATTGGATGAAAGTAACAGAGGCGAATTTCACCAATATACGTGGTATATGGTGCGCGACAATAGGGCGTACACCAATACCATGTCCTATGGAATAGATTGGTCCAATAAAGACCTTGACATCCAAACCATTAGCTTTAGAGATAAATTACTACCTGGACAACAAGAAGAATGGAAATTGAAGATTAGTGGAAAGGATAAAGAAAAATTCGTTTCTGAAATAGTTGCCAGTATGTACGATAAATCATTGGATGAACTGTATCCGCATTCCTGGAGGACTACTATTTTTAATATCCATCAAATTTTATCAATTCATTATTCGGCTATTGGATTTCAGGCCTTAGGATCTGAATATTCTTATCAGCCTAATGAAGAATATGAGGAAGTATTGCCAGTTAATTATCGGGATCTTGATTTGTTTGGATTTCATATTTACAGTGGAATATTGTTTGAAAGGGGAGGAAGGGTGTTTAAATCCACCATGTCACAGGCTAATGATGGCATCATGATGGAATCCAAAGCAAGTGCTCCTGCTGCGCCTGGTGATAGAGAAAATATAAGTACAGGAAATAGTGAAATAAAGAAAAATGAACCTCCCATACAATTGCGTAAAAATCTAAACGAAACAGTTTTCTTTTACCCCGACATCAAAAGCGATGCTGATGGAAATTTTATCCTTAAATTCAAAATGAATGAGGCACTTACCCAATGGAGATTAATGTTATTTGCCCATACTACTGATCTAAAAAATGGATATGCTGAAAGGGAAATTCTTACTCAAAAAGATTTGATGGTATTTCCAAATGGGCCCCGGTTTCTTAGACAAAATGATCAAATGGAATTCCCTGCAAAAGTCAGTAACCTAAGTGACCATATAGTATCTGGCAACGCCAGACTAGAATTGTATGATCCTGCTTCAGGTAAAAGTTTGGATAAAGACTTTAATCTTATTTCCGGCAGGACTTCATTCAATATACCAGCTGGTCAATCTCATCCTTTAACCTGGAATATTACGGTGCCTGATGGATATACGGGCATGTTGGGCTATCGGGTAATAGCAGAGGCAGGTAATATGATGGATGGCGAGGAAAATGTAGTGCCTGTATTGACAAACAGAATGTTGGTCACGGAGACTATGCCTTTCAACTTAAGAGCTAAGCAAGAAAAGACTTTCGTTTTTGAAGAAATGAAGACCAAAATGGTTTCAAGCACACTTAGAAATCAATCCTTTTCCTTGGAATGCACTTCTAATCCGGTATGGTATGCTATTCAATCATTGCCTTATTTAATGGAGTATCCTCATGAATGCACGGAGCAAATAGTCAATCGATATTACGCCAATGCATTGGCAGCTAAAATAGTGGAGCAAAATCCAAAGATCAAAACCATATTTGATGATTGGAACAGGAAAGACCAATTTAAAAGTCCATTAGTTAAAAACCAGGAACTGAAATCAGCTATTCTTGAAGAGACTCCATGGGTGAAGGATGCCATGGATGAAGCTGAGCAACAAAAAATGATTGCATTATTATTTGATGTGAATCGTATGGCGAATGAAAAGAGTAGAGTAGTAGAGCAATTGCAAAGCAGGCAATTGTCAAATGGAGGTTTCCCCTGGTTTGAAGGTCGTGATGATTGGTTTATTACACAATATGTGATAGAAGATCTGGGACATTTAAAAAAACTTGGAATAACAAGTAATGAATTGGATGAAGTATTACAAAAAGCGGTTAATTATTGTGACCAGGAATTGGTAAAGTACTTTGAGGAAACGAGGCGCGTGTTGAAGAAGGACGATATTGGCCTTCCGGAAATTGCCCAACACTATCTGTATGCGCGATCTTTTTACAGGGAGTGGCCAATTGAAAACAGGAAAGCATTTGATTACTTTCTTGCCCAGGCTGAGAAAGATTGGTTAAAGCAAAATTTATATAATCAGGGTATGTTGGCATTAGCTATAAACCGGTGGAAGGCAGACTCACCTACACCTGGAAAAATCCTGGCATCCTTGAATGAAAAAGCCCAACACCAGGATGATTTGGGTATGTATTGGAAATTCCAAAGTGGTTATCGGTATTTTGAATTACCTATAGAAACCCAGGCTATACTTATTGAAGCATTTTCTGATATATCAAAAGATCAGAAGAAAGTTGATGAAATGCGCATCTGGTTATTAGAAAATAAGCAAACTAATAAATGGTCGTCTACAAAAGGTACTGCTGCAGCCATCTATGCGCTGATGTTGAATGGAAATACAGAGTGGATTAATGAATCGCAATTGCCAGCTATACATTTGGGAGGAGAACAAATAAATCCCGGTCCTGATCAGGTAATCAGCGGAATAGGATATTTTAAAATCAAAAAAGAATCATCTGATATCAAACCTTCGTTGGCAAACCTTATTGTAGCCAACCCCAATAATCATATTGTTTGGGGCGCCGCTTATTGGCAATACTTTGAAGACTTAAACAAGGTAACCACATTTAAGACGATGCCAATAAGCATCAAAAAACAAATGTTTGTAGAGTCAATGGAAGGAAATAAAAAGTCTTTGAAACCATTTACTGAATTAAGAGTGGGCGATAGACTTATCGTAAGATTGGAACTTAAAGTAGATAGACCAATGGATTACTTACACTTAAAAGATATGCGAGCTGCAGGATTGGAACCTATAAACGTTATTAGCGAATACAAGTATCAAGGTGGAATCGGGTATTATGAAAGTACTAAAGACATAGCAACAAATTTCTTTATTGACCATATCAGTGCTGGAACGTATGTGCTGGAGTATCCATTACGAGTAACCCAGAGAGGTACTTTTTCCAACGGAATTTCTACGCTTCAATGCATGTACGCACCCGAGTTTAGTACCCACAGCGGTGGAGACATACTTCTTATAAAGTGATGAAAACATTACTAATTTTAATTCTAAAATCGTAAATCGTAATTTCCTAAATTACCTTATCCGTTTATATCCTGACATTTTAGATAATGCATAAAAACAAAAGCCTAAGACGGACATACAAGCTATTATTCCGAGGATAAACATATTACTATAAGTTGATTGGTTATTAATGACCCCAATATCTGTAATCATTCATAAATAAAAGAATTTCAATGAAAAAAAAGTGTATTTAATATTTCTAAATTTATATTCTTAAAATCAATCAATGATTTACGAATGAGAAATTTATTTAATGTGGTATCAATTCACCTATATTGGCAGCAAATATTTTAACAGCTATTGCTAATAGAATAACCCCAAAAAACTTTCTGATAGCCAAAAGACCAGCTGGAGTAAGAATTCTGGACAGTATTCCCAAAGACTTTAATACAAGAAATACAAAAACCAGATTGATTAATATCGCCGACAATATTACCTCCGTGCTATAATTAGCTTTTAGGGATATAATGGTAGTAAGTGTTCCAGAGCCAGCAATCAAAGGAAAAGCTATAGGGACTACGGTGCCCGATCCGGCTGAGGATTCGGACTTAAATAGTTCAATTCCCAGGACTAGCTCTAGCCCTAAAATAAAAATTACTATAGCTCCGGCTACGGCAAATGATCGTACATCAACCCCCATGATATTGAGTAGCTTTTCACCAAGGAATAAAAATAAGATCATAAGGAATCCTGATATCAAAGTTGCTTTCGCTTCATTTATTCCATCGTGTCTTGCCTTTAAAGAAATCAATAAGGGAATAGAGCCCACTACATCTATTACGGCAAATAGAGTAAAACTTACGGTAAGCCATGCACTAAAGGTCCAATTCATACTAATTGCATTACAGATTAAAATTCACTATTGACCGACAAAAGTAATGAAAGAGTGAACTAGCAAGTCCACCCTTTTGAGTTATATTCGAGTTACCACACAAAAATATAATATGGATAAAAATGAGACTTTTGTCGGAAAGCAGGTATTATCACAGATAGTAGATATCATACCGGAAGGCATTAATAACAAAGCGAATCGGAAACATCAATCCAATAAATACTATAAGAAGCTGCCGTTACGAGTTCATTTAGTAAGCCTTTTATTTGGGGTTTTTAGGTACTGCAATCGATTGAGAGCGCTTTACGAGGGAATGTTGGGTTGTGAAGGTAAGTTGATTCATTTAGGATTTGACAAAGCTCCTGTACGCAGTACACTTTCAGATGACGAGTTGCTGATTTGTCATACTTTTAGTCGGACAAGAATGAAGTAAAATTATCTCTAAGATATCAATCCATCTAATAATGAAAAAAATATATCAACTCAACACCTGCAATACTTGCCAAAAAATCCTCAAAGAATGGAAAGCTCCCAAAGACTTTGAAATCATCAATATAAAGGAACAAAATATAACTGCTGCCGATCTTGACTTTGCTTCTAAAAGAGCCGGTTCCTATGAAGCATTATTTAGTCGTAGAGCCATTAAATTCAGATCAGAAGGATGGAATAAAAAAAATCTAACCGAAAAAGATTATCGCAAGCTAATATTGAGTGAATATACTTTTCTAAAAAGACCTGTAATGATAAATGGTGACCAGGTATTTGCTGGTAATTCGAAAGCAGTGGTGGATGCTGCAAAGAAAAGTTTGAAAGCAAAATAAGACTGTTAAAGTCATTGATAATGAATGGCATGCAAGATTTTTTGATTCCATTATTTGTCAATAAATAAACCCCAAAATGAAATGACAAAAACGCTTCCGCAATATGCGACAGAGCCTGCTCTTCTAGGGCAAAACAAGCAAGTATAGGCAAAGTATGCTATGGGCGAAATGGTGCTTGTGATCATTGGAATTTTGATTGCATTGCGGATCGATAATTTGAATGTATTTGAATGGTGGAGATATGAGACTTTAAAGGTAAAATTAAATTACCTGAAATCATACCTTACAACACCTTCTCTACCGCCTCCATATCACTAGCTCTGATATCGTTCCCCAAAATTTTGTATAATCTTTGCCTGGCATTTTTTCGCACATCTTCATTGATATACCCGGCTATCATTACTAATGCATACGATAACAGACCCAGGTCATCAGTATATCCAATAATGGGGGTCAAATCGGGAATTGCATCAATAGGGCTGACCA
Source organism: Chitinophagales bacterium (assembly GCA_038251405.1). Lineage (GTDB taxonomy): Bacteria > Bacteroidota > Bacteroidia > Chitinophagales > Saprospiraceae > JADJLQ01. The sequence goes on along the minus strand of JBBSBH010000051.1, from coordinate 24,921 downwards.
GATACCCAATAACACCAATCACTATTGCTTTTGCCCAAGAAGGAACATCTTTTCTTCTAAATGCATAAAAGAGCAACAAAGCCGTGTACACCAGTCTGACACCTCCCTTTTGCAGAATCCTCTTTAAAAGCATGGATTTTTTCATGATATCAAAGTTATATAATTAAAGACTCTATCAGAAGGCTTTTGCATCAAGGTACCTGAGTTTTTAGACCAATGTGGAGAATATCGGGGTCTGGGGGTTTGAAATTGATTGGGTATGAATAATTTCTTATAATGTCCATTTTATTATTAAAAATTGGACAAATAGTAGATTTTCTCCAAAATATGGACATATATTTGCATTGTGTCCATAAAATGTACAAATATTGAACATATATGATAGTGCCAAAATTCGATAGAAACGAACCATTTAATGAATTGCCTTTATTGCCTCCGCCTAAAGAAATTGAAAACAATCCTGAAATACTTAGGCATTTAGTTTCAACCTCACGGGCACTAGCCACATTTAATACTAATTTGAAAAGATTGCCTAATCCGTTAATGCTAATAAATACGCTGGCACTACAAGAGGCAAAGACTTCATCAGAAATAGAAAATATTTTCACCACTGAAGATCAGCTTTATAGGGCGATTTCTGAAAATAATAATGAAATAGGTGCAAATGCAGCCACAAAGGAAGTTTTACTTTACAGAGAGGCTATGTGGGCTGGATTTTTAGAATTGCAATCGAAGAAAAAAATAGATACCTCATTAATATTGCGGATCTTTAATCAGATCAAAGAAACTAAAGCTGGATATCGCTCGTCGCAATCACAAGTTGTAATCAGAAGTGGAGATAGTGAATTTCGTTCTGGTGAAATAATATACACGCCGCCAAGAGCCGAGGGTTTGATAGCCAAGCTAATGGAGAATTTGGTGGATTATTTAAATGATGATATTCAATATCCAGCAGACCCATTACTAAAAATGTGTGTAGCGCATTACCAGTTTGAGGCAATACATCCGTTTCAAGATGGAAATGGAAGAACAGGCAGAATTTTAAATTTATTGTATTTAATTAGTAAGGGATTATTGAGCCAGCCAGTGCTCTACATGTCAAAGTATATAATGCAAAACAAGGAAGATTATTATTTTAAATTAGGTGCTGTTACTCAGAGAAATTCTTGGCAAACTTGGATAGAATTTATGTTGGAAGCGACAGAGGAGACAGCTTTACAGGCTAATGCAGGGATTAATGAAATATTAGATCAAATGGATTCTACTTTGGCGTATGGTAAAGGGAAAATAAAATGGTACAACAAAGAAATAAATGAAGCAATATTCAGACAGCCCTATATAAAACCACGAGTAATCGGTGAAATCGTAGGTAAATCTTCTCGTACTACTTTGACCAAATATTTAAATGAATTAGTAAGTAATAATATTCTTACACCAAAAAAAAATGGGGTGGAAGTATTTTATGTAAATGATGATCTGATAAGGATTTTAGAGCATTGATATATTGAACCAACATTATAGAATATGGATCTATTGCAATCACCCCAAACTATTCCCAATAAAAAATATTATTATTCCGCCTGATATACTTTTGGATATTCAGCCAAAAAGCTATTACAAAATAGACAATCACTGATGAACCCAATGTAAAGAAAGTCAGGTATATAAAATAGATTCTGATCTTACCCCTGGCAATGCCTAGTTGATCGCCCAGATAAGTACAAACTCCAAAAACAGACCTTTCAATAAATGATTTTAGCATAAGTATTAAGTGCTAATTGGTAAATTTGTGGCTTAAGATATAAGAATTATGGCAAAAGAACAAGAAGTACAACAGGAAATCAACATTGAAATGAGTGAAGAAATTGCTGAGGGTATCTATTCCAATCTGGCAATCATCTCCCATTCCAACAGTGAATTTGTAATTGATTTTATCAGATTGATGCCCAATGTACCTAAAGCAAAAGTAAAGTCAAGAATCGTACTCACCCCTCAGCACGCTAAGCGTCTAATGGGTGCTTTAGGGGATAATATTAAAAAATATGAGGCCCAGTTTGGCAAAGTGGATGATGATGGTGAAATGCAGGGATTCCCACCTATGAATTTTAATACGCCAACAGCTAAAGCTTAGTATGCCTAATCCATTAGAAAGTGACTGGAAATCCATACTAGAAAATGAAGAATCACTTGATCCACCAGATTGGTCGGTAGCTGAAAAATTTGGGCAGCGCTTAGTTTCTGACATGGTCAATTACCTCAAGGGAATCAGAGATCAACCTGTTTGGAATAAACCTTCTGTTGAATTGAAAGAAGTCGCCAAATCACCCTGGCTGGATGAACCGACAGAACTTTCAGAAGTATACCAAAGTTTTGAAGATATTATCCTGCCTTTTCCAAAGGGTAATATTCATCCAAGGTTTTGGTCATGGGTGCAAGGTACTGGAAGTATCACTGCAGCTTATGCAGATTTTATGGCTTCTATCATGAATTCTAATTTGGCAATAGGAGATCATGCCGGTATGTATATTGAACAGCAAGTAATTGATTGGCTCAATGACTTAATGGGTTTTCCGGTAGATTCGGCCAGCGGAATCTTACTCAGTGGTGGCTCCATGGCGAATATTACTGGCCTGATGATAGCGCGTAATCACGTATCACCCGATATTAGAAAAAAGGGTATTCAAAGTATTGATAAGCCATTGGTGTTTTATGCATCTGTGGAGACGCATAGTTGCCAACAAAAAGCCGCAGAAGCGTTGGGATTAGGTTTAGATAGTCTCCGGAAAATTCCAGTAAATGATGCTTATGAAATGGATACAGATTTATTGGTGCGGCAAATAGAATTGGATATTCAAAACGGGTTTCATCCTTTTTGCATAGTAGCCAATGTAGGTACTGTAAACACAGGTGCGATTGATCCCTTGGATGAGCTAGTAGCTATTTGTAATAAATATCATTTGTGGTTGCATGTAGATGGCGCATTTGGAGCTTTAGTGAAATTGTTACCTGAATACCATCACATGATAAAGGCTATGTCACAAGCTGATAGTATCGCCTTTGATCTTCATAAGTGGATGTATTTGCCCTATGAGGTGGGATGCCTGCTGGTGAGGGACAAAAAAATTCATAGAGATGCATTTGTAATGCAACCAAATTATCTGATTAGTCATGAGCGTGGCCTGTCAGCAGGTCCTGATCCAATTGGAAACTATGGAATGGAACTCTCCAGAGGGTTTAAAGCATTAAAAGTGTGGTTTTGTTTTCAAGAGTATGGGCGTAAAAAATATGAAAGACTGATAAGACAAAATATTGCTCATTGTCTTTATTTAGCGGATAAAATAAACGCTCATCCGCAGCTTGAGTTGATGGCACCAGTTCCTATGAATATCGTTTGTTTTAGATACACGGATAAAAGATGGAATCAAGAGACTTTAAATAAAGTAAATAAGGAAATCCTGATGCAATTGCATGAACGAGGTATTGCAACACCTTCTTATACCATTTTGCATGGAAACTATGTGATCCGGGTTGCGAATGTAAATCATAGATCTAAAAAATCTGACTTTGATGCTTTAGTAGATGGGGTAATACAGATAGGGGATACGCTTACCCGCTTTACTTAACAATATATTACACAGGGCTGACTTTTAAAATAGCATTAAAGCAGGATTATTCGATTGGTATATTGGCATAAGCGATAAATTGACTCCCACAGAATAAGATTATTTGATTTTATGCATTACTGTCTTTGGATAAGCTTATTTTTGAATTTGTAAAAAATTCAAAAATCTGTCTCCACATGCTTAAAGCGATTTTTCCCGGATCTTTTGACCCTATTACAATAGGCCATGTGGATATTATTTCCAGGGCTTTGCCATTATTTGATCAGTTTATCATTGCCATTGGTACCAATAGTCAAAAAAAATCTTTATACAGCCTTGAAAAAAGAATCCAGATGATCAAGGATGTATTTGTACACGAACCCAAAATAATAGTAGATCATTTTGATGGTCTTACTGCTGATTATGCAAAGAAAATAAATGCATTTTATCTTGTTCGTGGACTTAGAAATGGAAGTGATTTTGACTATGAAAAAACGATCTCTCAGGTCAATCATACATTAACACCTAACCTGGAAACAATTTTTTTTATCAGTAGTCCTGAGGTGGCCCATATCAGCAGTACAGTAGTACGCGAAATTATTAGTGGTGGAGGCGATGCCAGTATATTTTTACCCAAAGTCATTAAACTTTAATTTTTTTTTAAAATCAATATATATTATGAATGCAGACTTTACTATTCCATCACCAAAAAATGAAATTGTAAAAAGCTATGCACCTCATTCTACTGAGAAAATTTCCCTAGTAAAGAAAATTCAGGAACTAAAATCTATGACACCTGAAATAAAAATGAATATTGGTGGTAAAAAGGTAAGTTATGGAAAGCCAATTCCCATAACCTGTCCTCATGATCATCAATATGTTTTAGGATATCATTCTTTGGGAACAAGAGATCATGTAACCGCTGCTATTCAGGCCGCATTAAAGGCAAAGGAATCATGGGCTGCTATGCCCTGGTATGATCGCGCCAGTATATTCCTGAAAGCAGCCGATTTATTGGCTGGGCCATATCGCGATAAGATGAATGCTGCAACCATGCTTTGCCAATCTAAGAATGTGTACCAATCTGAGATAGATGCTGTAGCAGAATTTTGTGATTTCCTACGATTCAATGTACAATATCTGACTCAAATATATGCTGTACAACCATCTAGCTCAGATGGCATTTGGAATAGAATGGAGTATAGACCATTAGAGGGTTTTGTAGTAGCCATTAGTCCATTTAATTTTACTTCAATTGCTGGAAATCTTCCTTGTGCACCGGCACTCATGGGAAATACCATTGTATGGAAGCCAGCCGAAACTCAAATTTATTCAGCTCATGTTATAAGTGAAATTTTAGAAGTAGCTGGTTTACCGCCGGGGGTGATCAATATGGTTACCGTGGATGGCCCTACTATGGGATCCGTTGTTTTTAATCATAAAAGTTTTGCAGGTTTGCATTTTACAGGCAGTACAGGAGTATTTCAGCAACTGTGGAAAAAGGTAGCTGATAACCTTGAAAATTATAAATCTTACCCCAGGTTGGTCGGCGAAACCGGAGGGAAGGATTTTGTACTTGCTCATTCATCGGCAGATGCCAAAGCGGTGTCTACTGCGCTTGTACGGGGTGCGTTTGAGTATCAAGGGCAAAAATGTAGTGCAGCATCTCGAGCGTATCTTCCTAAATCACTTTGGAAAAAAATCAGTCAATACATGGAGCAAGATTTGGCATCCATAAAAGTGGGCTCTCCTGAAGATTTTTCAAATTTTGTAAATGCAGTGATTGATGAAAAAGCATTTAATAAAATTTCTTCATATATCACTAGTGCTAAAAAGTCCAGGTCTGCTTCTATCTTTTCTGGTGGGCATTTTGATAAAACTACAGGATATTTTATTGAGCCAACAGTAATACTTGCTCAGAAACCTGACTATAAATCTATGGTAGAAGAAATTTTTGGCCCGGTACTAACAGTTTATGTCTATGATGATAATAAGTATGATCAGATCTTAGATCTCGTGGATAAAACTTCTCCTTATGCATTGACTGGTGCAGTCTTTGCCAATGAAAAAAACATCATGTTGCATTCAGCCGAAAAACTAAAAAATGCGGCAGGTAATTTTTACCTCAATGACAAACCTACAGGTGCTGTAGTAGATCAGCAGCCTTTTGGCGGAGCCAGAGCCAGCGGTACAAATGATAAAGCTGGTTCAGTATTGAATCTATATCGATGGGTATCGCCTCGCACCATTAAAGAAAATTTTAATCCTCCCCACGATTATAGATATCCATTTTTAGCCAGTGAGTAAATTATGAAAATTTATACTAAAACCGGAGATGATGGTACTACCTCTTTATATGGAGGAAAGCGAATTTCAAAGGCCGATCTTAGAGTGGAATCATATGGTGCTATCGATGAATTAAATTCATGGATTGGACTTATCAGTGATGAGATCAAGGATATCAGTTCTAATACAATACTTAAAGAAATACAAGACAGACTCTTTACCATAGGGTCACACCTTGCATCAGATCCAGATGGAAATCTTTCATTGCCAGATCTCAAAATAGAAGATATTCAACTATTAGAAAATGAAATGGATAATATAACTGCTTTGGTTTCCCCATTGCGCCATTTTATACTCCCCGGAGGTAACCGAATAATAAGTGAAATCCATGTTGCCCGTACAGTTTGTCGTAGGGCAGAAAGAGTAGTAATAGCACTTCATCAAATTCATGCTGTAGAGCAATTTATCATTATCTACCTGAATAGACTATCAGATTATCTGTTTCTTTTAAGCAGAAAAATTGCTTTTGATATGGGAACTAATGAAATTAAGTGGATTCCAAGGAAATAAAAAATGGATGTCGAAATTTTACCATTAACCTCTACTGATTTACCCACTGTAACTACATTTCAGCCAGATGGTTGGCCGGATATTACTAAAGCATATTCGTATTATATTCCAGCCTCATTTTGCAATCCTATTAAAATGAAAGTGGGTAGTAAAATAATTGGATTGGGCAATTCCATTGTTTTTGATACAACTGCCTGGCTTTCCCAAATCATTATCTCTGCCGATTATAGAAGCCAGGGATTTGGAAAATTAATGACAAAATACCTGATAGATCTACTGCCAGCTCGAATCAATTCTGTCAATTTAGTGGCAACAGACATGGGTTACCCTTTATACAAGAAATTGGGTTTTAATATTTGTGCTGAGTATTTGATTTATTTCCATGATCTAAGTCCCATTAAAGGTATGGAGTCTGCTGTTACAAGCGAAGACAAATTCATGTACTACGATGAATCCCACAGATTTATACTTGAGGACCTTGATTATAAAATTTCTGGAGAATGCAGATCAAATATGCTGGATAGGCAAAATCTAATGGGCGCTAAATTATATATTCATGAAGATCAGTTAATAGGATACTCAGTTCCAAATTTAGGAGATGGTCTCATAGTTTCTACAGATGTCGGCTTGGGCTTACGATTGATGGCCAGGCAGTTCAATGACAAAAGGAAATTGGCTTTTCCGTCCGATAATATATCAGCTATGAAATTTATGGAGCAAGTGGGAATAAAGCCATTTAGAAAAGCTTATCGAATGACTTTGGGAAATTTGTTAAAACCCAAATTGGAACATATTTATAGCCGCATAGGAGGGAATTTAGGATGATTGAAAGATTCATACGGTCCAATAACTTCCATTAACAATAATTATTCTATTTTAAACTAACTTTAGAAAGGAAATCGCCGTATAGTCTTATAAATTGATGATTATGATTCTGAGAAAAATTATTTTAGCCCTATTGGTGTTGGGATGCATTCCTTCTTTTGCGGAAAATTATTCAGTGACCATACATGGTAGACTTTTAGATGGAAAAGGCAATGGTATTCCCGATAAAATCATTAAGGTTTATTCACCCACCGCGCAAAAAAAGTTTACAGTTTCATTCCTGGATACAACTCAGATAGGAGGAATTTATAAAGCAGTGTTTACTATACCGGATTCTGTTTTGAATGGGGTAGTTTTAGTTAGTTTTCAAAACTGTAACGGGAAAGAAATTGTATCTGAACAAAGATTTTCAAAAGAGAAACCCATTATTGAACTTAATTTATTGTATTGTGAGCGAGCTGTATTAGAATGTAAAACCTCTATTGTCATTAAAAAGGTAAATGACTCATTATCATACGCTATTGCAATTCATAGTAATCCTTTTCCTTTTAAAACAAAATGGTCTGATGGCACGGTTGGTGATACATTAGATTTTAATCCATTGAGAAATGTCAAATTTTGTGCAGTTACTACTGATAGTTTAGGTTGTATTTCCGAAGCATGTTATGTTAATGAAAAAGCATGCGGAAGTGTGGTACTTGGTAGACGACTTTCCGATACTTCAGCTATTGCCTATGTGGTGGCGAAAGGAACTGGCCCAATAAAACATACCTGGTCGACAGGAGCAGTAGGGGATACAATCCATTTTAATCCGTTAAATAAAATTAAGATCTGTGTAAGAAGTGTTGATTCCATTGGCTGTGTATCGGAAGCTTGCCTCGGATTGCTTATAGAGAATTGCGTAGCAGCTATCGAACGTGAAAAGAATGTATTGTATGCTTATTTGAGAAATGATCTCCCTAAATCGTACAAATGGTCAAATGGCTCTGACAGACCGTTTATCGAAGTAAGCGATACCGGAACTTATTGTGTGAAAATCATTAGTATCACTGGCTGTGAATCTTCGGCATGTTTTCATGTTAAGGAATTGGTAAACACCACTTGCAAAGCGGAAATAATAGTTGACACTTTGGGTAGTGATAATCAAAATGTACCTCCGGGATACAAGCTATCAATAAAGGCAGATTATAATCTTAAATTTATTGAGTGGAATACGGGTGAAAAAACACCTCAAATAGTAGTGCGTAAATCAGGCGAATATTGTGTAACGATCAGCGATAATATTCAATGTAAAGACAGACTATGTAAAGTAATTCGAGTCCCAGAGCCCAAGAAGTGTGAACTTTCTATTTTTCAGGAAAGAGTTCCTGCAACATCAACCTCAGCCGCTCAAAAGATTAAATTAACAGTAAAATTTAGTGGTACTCCTACAATAATGGAATGGTCTACTAATGAGAAAACAGCTAGTATAATTGTAAGTAAATCTGGCGAATACTGTGTTACGGTAAGTGATGGTATAGATTGTAAGAAGTTTGAATGTGTAAAAGTAGTCATCGTTGATACGATACCAAATCCACCGATTACAGATTGCAAAGCAAGTATTTCTGTAAGGCCTGTAAGCAGTAAAGAGGTCATATTGACTGCCAAATTCAATGGAAGATCACCACTTAATTTTAAATGGAGTAATGGCTCTTTAGATAACGCAATAAATATCAAAGAATCAGGGCACTATTGTGTGGTGTTAAAAGATGGCAGTGGATGTACGGCCGAGTCTTGTGTGGATATCGAAATTGATCCAAATAGTCCAGGTCTTTCAAGCCCAACAGATAAATCTGAAAAATCTACAGCTGTAATTAATAATAAAATTGAATTAAAAATATATCCTAATCCTAGCGAGGGAAATATTACTTATGACTATCTCACGGTGAAAGATGGAGATGCAAATTTGACCATTATAAATATGTATGGAAAAATGGTATATCAGGAAAAAATAAAAGTGATAAAGGGTAAATCTCAGGGTGGATTAGATGCGAGTTTCTTGCCCCCCGGAATTTATCAGATCGTCATGGATCAGCAAGGAACTATGGTAAATAATAAACTAGTAATAAGTAAATAGCTTTAAATCATATTTGATTCAAAAAAAGGTCTGAGCAGTCCCCATGTTCAGGCCTTTACTCTTGAAAATGGAAATAGAAAAACATATAATTGATGGTTGCATTCGACATGATCGAAGGTCACAATTCAAATTATATGAGCATTCCTATCCTTATATGATGAGTATAGCCTTGAGATATAGGAAAGATCAAAATGAAGCCGCAGCTGTCATCAATATGGCTTTCTTGAAAGTATTAAACCATTTGAAAAATTTTGACGCTAATCAATCCATAAGGGCATGGATGCGAAGAATATTGATAAATACTATTATAGATGAGTTTAGAAAGGATGGAAAAATTCGAAAATGGAATGTAAATACGGACTTTGATAAAGAAATATCAATGAATGGAATTCATGTCGATTATAATGATGCAGAATCCAATCTACATGTAGAACAACTCACAGAATATATACATCAGTTAAACCCGTTGACTGCCAATGTTTTTAACTTATTTGTCCTGGACGGGTATAGTCATAAAGATGTAGGTGACTTATTAGAAATCAGTGAAGCCGCTTCTAAATGGCATTTGTTTACTGCCCGAAAGCAACTGCAAGAAAAGATAATTCAAATGCAAAGAACCAATGAATCAACTGTTGTATCAAATATTAAAATAAAAGAATATGAAAAATGAACCTTGGATAGACCGTGTGTACAAGGAAAAATTTCAATCCTTTGATTTGGAATTGAATTCCGAGCACTGGGCACAGGCTGAAGCATTAATCACTGCTCATGATAAAAGGAAAAATCGCGATCGATTAATTCTTTGGGTTCTTTTTGCTGGTATTATTTCAATAGTTGGATGGATGATGCAGCGATCTTTTAATGAAAAAACCGGATCGCCAATAACACCCTCTTCGCAGCCTGCACCAGAAATTGAAATTTCAAATCCAGCCATTGCTTCAACTTTTGACCTTCAAATACCAACTATAAAATTGTCCAACACTCAGAATTTGAGTAAGACAGCATCAATGGACAAGAAGATAAATGAAACTAGAAGGGAGGTAAATCAGTTTGCAAAGTTTAGATCCGGAAAATCAATATCCAGTTTGACCAATGAAAAATCAAATCAAACAAATTCTGGTGATATTGCTTCAGGTATAACACCATTTAACACCATCGATAATTGGTCAAATAATGCCTCTAATACTCCGATTTCTAATGAAAATTCCAGGAAGAATAGATTTATCAATATTATAGAATTGAATTCTGGAATAAAGCCACTTTATAGCCCTATAAATCCATTGAAAATAGTAAGTAGTAGTGATATTCATTTGCCCATTAAGATAAAACGATCACATTGGAGAGAAAATGGAGTAGGTGCATCATTAGCTCAGCGAGCCAATATTAATAATCGATTTTCAGTGGCGCAAGCTGGAATTGAATGGTATCAGAATAGATCCATTTCTAAGAATTTATTTTATGGATTTAGTATTGGTTATAAATCTGATTTTAATAATGATTATTACGCTCAAGTCATTACCCAACATAAATTTGAAGGGTTTGGCAGTAAAGTTGAAAATTATGGTTTGAAACCTAATTGGTTGCAATACGGATATGTTAAAGGGTCCCTGGGAGTAGAGGTGAAAAAACATAGATTCATTGCCAGCCTACGACCAGAATTTCTTGTTGCTACTAAAGGTGAAGTAAACCAAATGAAGTTTAATGATCCTTCTGGAAATAAATTAATAACTCAAGCCCAAATTTCAAGCTATAATAGGGGCTGGTTACAGTCAAATCTTATGAATAAGATTTCTATTACAGGTACTATTGCCTATGAGTATAGAGTAATGGATAAGATAGGAATTGGGTTTCAGATCAACCATATTATTCGATCACCCTATAAGCCATTACAAAGTGGTTTTGTGCAAAATGCTTTTTCAAGATGGAATTCGGGATTTAGGGTTTCATACATTTTAAATTGATTCAGATGAAGAGTTCTTATTTTATATTGCTGATTCTGTTTTTTATAGCTTGTACTACGGTAGAATTGCCTATAGATATGGGGCAAGAAGCTAAACCTATCTTTGAATTAACCGGAACCATTAATAATAAACCAATCACATTTACTGCCGGCATCGAAAATAAAATTTTATCAACGGATCTGTTAAAAAGGACTTATCAAGTAATTGAATTGAAAGGAATAATTAGAAATCAAGCTTGCAATATTCCATGTAACGAATCTTTTACGCTTAAATTAAGAGAAAATAGTTCATTATTTTTAAGTAGTGGTTCGACTAGTTTGGTAGGAACAAGGCCATTTTATAGATTAGTTCCGATAGCTATCGGTGTAAAGACAATGAATACTTCAATTTTACCCAATAGCGCAAATGGTAAATACTTATTTGATTGGACCATCAACGGCAGACAATTTTCTGAAAAGGAAAATATCGTTTATGAATCAATCGATGAAGATCTGTCCACTATCTGCCTGAATATCACTCATTCCGATGGAAGCAAAGCGAGTCAATGCCAGGTCATTGATCTTAACTTATTGGATACTTTCCCGGGGTTGAAAGTGAATCTACTCACCGAACTCAAGTCAAATAAAACATGGCAGTTAGTTCCCAGGATTTTTGGATTAGGCCCATTTAAAATTGCTTGGGACAATAATAACCAGGATTCAGTATGGATAATAGACCAAAAACAGGCAAGTGATGTATGTATAAGAGTGTATGATAGTAAAAGTAATGTTGCCAGCGAGTGTATCAATCTCAATCCTGAAGGTAAAATTAAATGCAAATCTGATTTTGCAGTTTCTATCGACCGGCAAAGACTAAGGGAATTGATTCAATATCATAGTGTCGAATTTAGTTATATAGATATCAATGGAAAAGAGTGGAGTACTGCTTTTGATTCCCAACCAGCCATTTCTTCATTTGAAATATTGGAGAGCACCGACTATCAATTGAATGATAAAAAACAAAATACCAAAAAGCTAAAAATAAAATTGCAGGCTCAATTATTTACTGCTCAGGGAGAATCACAAATTATTAGATTGGCAGGTACTATGGGAGTAGCTGTTCCTTACTAAATAGTTGCTTATCTTTATGAATTACTCATGCTCATCAGTGGATTTTCATTCGTCCGAAATGCAGACAAATTATATTACCCGCTGAAAGAATCAATTCTTTCTATAATTGATTTTGTAGATGAATTTATCCTGGTCTATTGCGAAGGAGATAAGGGCGACCAGACGCTGAATATCCTAAATAGCATCACCAACCCTAAGCTAAAAATAATTACTGCTACCTGGGATATACATCATTTTCCCAATGGGACTATATATGCTCACTTGACCGATTTGGCGAAATCTCATTGTAGTGGGAAATGGTGCTTTTATCTTCAAGCTGATGAAGTAATACATGAAAATGATCTATTGAAAATTATGGGCATCTGTAAAAAATACAGATCTAACGATAGGGTAGAAGGCATAGTTTTTAACTATTTGCACTTTTATGGTAATTATAATCATTATTTTAGCAATCATACATGGTACAGAAGAGAAATCAGAATAATTAAAAACCATCCGGATATCCACTCCTGGCGAGATGCTCAATCGTTTAGATTTATCCCAAATTTTAAGGATAATGATTATTACCGGACGACGAATACGAGAAAATTGTACTGTGTTTTATTAGATGCTACGGTCTATCATTATGGATGGGTACGACCCCCGGCTTTAATGCACAGAAAAAGAGATTCTACGGAGCAAATTTATCATGGCGATTCCATTGTAAATGAGGATTCATATTTTGATTATGGCAGGCTGGATAAAGCAAACATGTTTACAGGAACACATCCCATGGTAATGAATAAGAAAATTCCAAAATTAGACTGGCAGGATCAGCTCCGTTATTCAGGGCCTGTTAGTCTGAATAGACCCTTAATGAAGCATGAAAAATGGAAATATAAAATTATTAGTTTCCTGGAAGAGCAATTATTTTATGGTAAAACTATAGGAGGCTATAAAAATTATCACCTGTTGAATCCATCATCTTTGACTGAGGATATTGAATAATAACTCTGGCTCATTAGTAGTGATTTGATCGAAATGATTGTCAATAAAAAATTGTAAGTCCTCTTTTGAATTGACGGTCCACGCATTTAATTGAAGCTTTAATTCTTTGGCTTCGGTTATCCACTCCGGATGCCCCGTTTTAAATACTGAGAAATGATAATCGATACCAGAAATATTCAATGATTTTATTTCTTTGGGGCTAAGGTCACCATGGAGATATTGTGTCGATAGATTTTTATCCAATGAAACTAATTTCTTTAAAATAGCTATATCAAAACTGATGAAAGTGATTTGTTTCTCCATTTTTATTTTTTGTACGATATCGTATACTTTTTCGGCAATCAACTTTCCTTTTTCAATACCTATTGTGGAGGGCTTGATTTCTAAAATTAATCTTGTATGACCATTATCTTTTTTTCCTGCTTTTAAGTATTCACTCAACTGGGGTAGTTTTTCTCCATTTGGCAAAGGAATGTTTAGTAACTCATTTAAATCATGTGTTTCAATATCCATGCCCTGATACTTTTCGTCATGATTGATTACGAGCATACCGTCTCTCGTCATTCTTACATCAAATTCGGATCCCTGACATTTTAAATCAATTGCATTTCTTAATGAGGCTATAGAATTCTGAGGGAAATCTTTTGCCTTCCAGGCACCTCTGTGCGCAATTACCGGATTATATTTTTTATCCATAGGTTGAAGAAAATGACTCGAAAGGGGGCTGCAATCAGAGACGAAGAAAATAAAGATTAAAAGTTTAAGTTCATTCATGATTTTGATATTTATCTTTCCACCAGTATAGTAAGCGCTCTTTTATCTTATCTTCAGCAGCATTGTGCTGGGGAATATAAAATGAAGTCCCTTCTAAAGAATCTGGCAGGTACTCCTGAGTTTCAAAATGGTTATCGAAATCATGTGCGTATTTGTAATTTTTACCATAATCGAGCTGTTTCATCATTCGGGTAGGAGCATTTCTTAAATGAAGTGGCACGGGTTCATCAGGCCTATCTTTTACTACTCTTAATGCATTATCTATTGCTAAATATGCAGCATTGCTTTTTGGTGAGGTGGCAAGATAAATAGCAGTTTCGGCAAGTATAATTCTAGCTTCCGGCATTCCTATGATGTGTATTGCCTGAAAACAAGCATTGGCTATCAAAAGAGCATTCGGATTGGCCATACCAATATCTTCTGCTGCTGATATTATTAATCTACGGGCAATAAATTCGATATCCTCACCTGCATGTAGCATTCGGGCAGTCCAATAAATTGCTCCATTTGGATCACTTCCACGTATAGACTTGATCATGGCAGATATTACATCATAATGCTGTTCCCCATCTTTATCATAGCGAGCCATATTTTGCTGCACGGATGCAGTAACCAGGTCATCAATTATAGTAATATTTTCATTTTTACCTGATGATAGAAACAGGATATCCAAAATATTATATAGTTTTCTGCCATCACCGCCAGATAAATACAGGAGAGCATTAGTCTGTTCTATTGTCCATTTTTTAGTTTTCAGGTATTCGTCTTGTAGCGTAGCCCGGCTGACCATGTCTAGTAAATCACCTTCATTCAATGGTTTTAACACAAATACCTGGCACCTGGATAATAAAGCGGATATCACCTCAAAGGAAGGATTTTCGGTGGTAGCTCCTATTAAAGTTACTATACCTTTCTCCACAGCATGCAATAGGGAGTCTTGTTGGGCTTTAGAAAAGCGATGGATTTCATCTATAAATAAAATAGGATTTGGTTGATCAAAAAATCGCTGTCTCTGGGCTTTATCAATGGTTTCCCTTACATCTTTTACGCCTGATTCAATAGCGCTCAATTGGAAAAAAGTTCTTTTATGCAAATGAGCTATCAATCGGGCTAAAGTAGTCTTGCCAGTACCCGGAGGTCCCCACAAAATAAATGATGTAATGTTTCCTGATTCAATCAGATTTCGAAAGACAGCTCCTTTTTTCATTAAATGAGCCTGACCGATATAATCATCGAGTTGAGCAGGACGCATCCTTTCTGCCAATGGAATCATATTGCAAAATACAATATTTAAGTCCTTATGGAATAATTGAATCTATTAAGTAGTAAACGCTGGATCAGGGTTTGTCCTTTTTATTTAGCCACTGAGCTACGTTGGGACAGGATAGAAAGATTGGGTCAATGCGCACATAGGTGCTACTTACATGGTCTTCAAGCCATTTTACTAAAATATCATTTTTCTTGGCTTCTTTTGCCATACCTTGAAACTTGGCATAATCTTGTTTAAGGTTTGCCTGATGAGGATCTGTTCGGGTATTGAGGTATAATATTTTATAATATTTTTCACCTGTGGGAGCTATTAATTCGACAGGGGAAGAAATGCCCTGTATTTTCATAGTATCTAATGTAAAATATACTTCTGGCTCAAGGTCCCTGATTTCAAAGAAAGTATCCCCAGATTTAGGGTTAGTGATGCGACCATCATTATTATAACTTTGTTCTTTCTTATGACCGTATTTTTTTACCGCCTGTGAAAATGTAATAGAATCTTTCAAGATGAGTCTTCTGGCTTCCACTAATTGGGATTTAGCAAGATCCAAATCAACCTGCTCAATCACCGGCTTTATAAGTATATGCCTGGTATGAATGGTATTCCCTCTTAGTTCTAACAGCTGAATAAGATGAAAACCAAATTCAGTTTCAATGATGGATGAATATTGCCCGGGCTCCAGGTTGTAAGCTGCTGCTTCATATTCCGCAACGAATGACCCCCGCTTGGCCCATCCCAGGTCACCACCAGTACGAGCAGATCCCAAATCATCAGAAAATGTAGCAGCAAGGTCTTCAAATTTTTCACCAGCATTGAGTCTGGCTTGTACTTTCAAAAGCTTGTCTTTTGCTCTTTCCTTGGATGAATCATTTGGTACCGGAAATTTTACAATCTCTGAAACCTCCACTTCGCTGCTGAGATACGGCATACTATCTTTAGGAATTCTGTTATAGTATTGTTTTACTTCAGATGGCGTGATATGAATATCTTCCATCAGTGTATTTTTCATTTTTTCAGCAACCAATTGGTTTTTAAGATCTTCCCTGAAATCTGATTTCACATCATTTACACTCTTGCCATAATAGGCTTCAAATTGAGTAACATCATTTCCCATGCTTTCAAGTATTCGCTCAACTCGCGCATCTAATTGGGCTTCTATTTCATTGTCTGATACGACCACACTGTCTATAAATGCCTGGTGTACCAGCAATTTTGAAACCATCATATTTTCAAGCATGTAGCATTTCTCCTCTGGTTTTACCACTCCCTGTCGAGATTCTATTAGTTTTATTTGCTCGGCTAAGTCCGAAAATAATATCACCTCATTGCCTACCTCGCATACTATTTTATCTATTATTTGCTTTTGAGCAGTAGATAGCTGGAATGCAAGCATTAATAAGAAGAGTATAAATTTATTTTTCATTAGACTATTATTCTGTAAATATTTTAACATTATTTTTTCTTAATTCAGTTTCATAGAGTTTTGTTTTGAAATCCTCTAATAATGCGCTTTTCCTTTGATTTAGTATGACCAATCTGGCTTTTGGAGCCACATAAGATATGGGTGCTGGCTCTTGTTTGGATACGATCTCAAATACTTTAAACAGGTAAAGAAACTTATTTGCGCTAAAGCTAAGGCTTTCTCCATTAGTCCAATTTCGGGCACTAATTCTATTCTTTGGGAAAATTGATTCGATATCACTGAGATTGTGCCAAATAGAGTCTTGTAAGTGATATATCCCGTTATATTTTTCGCTTATTCGGGCAAGCTTTTTTAAATTATTATCGGAAGGGTTATCCCACCATTCTCTGATATTTTTTTCTTCCCTTATCCCGTCTTCTATTTTCACTATATAACAACGTATGATGCTGGTTTCCAATTGATATTGATCTTTATTTTTTTCATAAAATTCCCTTAATTCTTGGTCCGTAATCAAAGAATCTAAATTCTCCTGAATCAATAGTTGTTGAAAATTGAGACTGATTAAAGATTCGCGGTATCTTTTTAAAAGATCTTCTATTACCAGATCATTGGGGATATGTTTTTCAGCTTCGGTCAAAAAGACCTGGTCCTGGGTCCATCTGGTGATAAAGTTGGAAATTATCTTTAAACTGTCCTGGTGATTGGCATTCGCAGGAAAAAGCCCAGATAAATCACTGATTTTTAATGTTTTATCATATACAGTGGCCAGTAACTGATCCGGTATTTTTTGTTCCCGTTGTATAATATCACATGATAAAATACCAAGAATAATTAGACTAAAAAACAGAGATAGCTTCAAATCTTGATTATAAAAATTATTTCTTTATTAAACTATTCAAAACGCTTTCATTCACATCCACTTTATATTCTTTTTCCAGTGCCTTAATCCATTCTTTTTCTAAATAATCCTGGTAGTCAGCAATCACATAGCCTCGGGATTCATCTAGTGATTTCACAGATGGTTCCAGCAATTTTTCTACTTTTTTCCAGGTAGTAATACCTTTTGATTTATCTATCATGTAGGGAGTTTCAAATCCAGGCTTCCATGAAAGGTTTTTCATTTCTTCAGATTCTTTTTCTATATAATCTTTTTGATACGTAAGGAGATTTTGTTTCTTATTGAATTTCTTCATTGTTTTTTCTACTGGTTTTCGGGCTGCATAGCTATAAATTGATTTTATCAAGCTTTCATCTTCTGATTTTAATGTATACTCATTCACAGCTGCCCTTTCATTCCATTTGTACTTTTCTTTATTTTTATCATAAAATTGTTTTAGCCCAGAAGTGTCGGTTGAAGCTTTATCCCAAACTTCTTGCCTGGTAATTTCAAATAGGAGTATTCCCTCCTCATATTCCCGCATTAAGTTCCTAAACTCCGGATATACTTCTATGAGGTGCTTTTGCTCAAACTCGATCACTTTTTCATTGATATAAGTATTTAATAGAACTGGGACTACCTGGGAGGGTGGGGTGCCATTAGGGTACAGTAAACGCTCCTGGGTATTCGTTTTCATATTCTTGGCCAGGTCGATAGAATTATACAATTGCTTGCCCAATGAAAAGATTTCAAGATTGGGTAAATCAGGTGATAATTCCCAACTAAAAGAAGTGAATTCCGCGGGAAGTGCAGCAGTAAATTTTTCCAGATTATTGGAGAAAAGTGTAAAACCATTTTGGCTTTTAATTCTTTCTATTACTTTACCCTTAGCATATTGGTACCTGCTATCTGATTCTAATAAAGCTTTTATTTTTTCGCGAGCCTGGGAGAAGGGTAGTTCCTCGCGTTTACTAATTCTTTTTATGATATGCCATCCAAGTCTTGATTCGATGGGTTTAGATACTTCACCGTCTATAGCCAGAGCAAAAATGGCATCTTCAAAATCTCTTTCAAACTGATTGATTCCAACAAAGCCAATATATCCATCCTTAGAAATGGTAGCCTCATCATTTGAATATTTTTGAACCAATGTCCTCCAATCGCCTCCTGCATTCAGCGCTTTGTAAGCCTCTTCTGCAATTGATTTTTGGGAGGGTTCACCGGGCTGTTCCAATGTCTTTTTTACTAATATTTGAGCAATCTCCATTTCTCTACGAGAAGGCCTGATATCATCTACACGCAAAATATGATAACCGGCATTTGATCTCACTGGTAGGGAAACATCCCCAATATTCATTGAATAAATAGTATTCTCAACTTCGTAGAATCCATCGGGCAGCATGGCGGTGACATATCCAAGGTCACCACTATAGTTTAAATTTGTCCTGTCATCACTATTTTCCTGTACTACTTTTCCAAACGGAACTCCATTTTTAATATCATTGTATGCCTTCATGGCTCTGTTATAGGCTTCTAGTGTATCAGCAGGGCTCGCATTGGGCTGCAATTGAATAAAAACATGTTTTACAGAAATATCTTTTTTTTGCCTTTCATAGATTTCTTTTATCAATTGCTCAGTGACCTCTTTATCCATGATGTACGAATTGGAAACCTGTTGCTGGTACATATGTAGTTCCTCTTTCAATTCTGGAATGGTATCCAATCTCAGGGCCTTTGCTTTAGCTACTTTTAGTTTAAACTTTTTATAAAGGTCTAAATAGTCGTTTAAAGACTTACTGGAGTAATCCGCTTCTTTGCCATTGTTTTTGCCATAGATGTATAAAAACTCACTCACTTTTACAGGAGTCCCGTTCACTGAAAATAAAGTAGGATCTTGATTTTGCGTGAAGGCGAAAATGAAACTAAAAAGGATGAAAACCGTAGTATAACCTATTCGTTTAGAGAACTTCATATATATATATTCTAAAAACGCAAAATTACTAAAAATTTGTTCAAGACTTAAGCAAATTTAAAAGGTAACCTCAGATGGGTAATCTAATTCAGAAAAGGTAGAAAAGCTTAATTCTGAAGCACGATGATTTTCGAATTTTTCTAAGATTTTATTTGCTAAAACACTGCTAGAAGTAGGAGTAATTGGAGCAGGAGTCTTTTCCAGTCTTAACCAATCAGAAATGATGCTGGTTAAATTTTTAACTTTATTAGGGTATATCACTGGCTGCCCCATATTTTCAAGTGCCGCTGCATTACATAATTGTTCGTAATGTGCCTTTAAGGGAATACTCAGAATTTTTTTTTCTAGAAATAAGGCTTCCGAAGGAGTTTCAAAGCCAGCACCGATGATTAAACCATGAGATTGAATCATGCTTTGCGTAAACAAGGAATTGTCAGTCGGTAGAAGCTTAATGTTTTTTATTATTTCAATAGATTTTCTGTTGGGTACAAAACATTCAAAAGTATTAGCTGCTAAGGAATGAAGAGTTGTTTGAAGAGTGGATTCGCCAAACCCGGGTAAATAAACAGTAATGTGTCCAAAATCACGGGGATCGGCATTTAAAATCTGATCTTTAATGATAGGCCCCAGTATAAAATCATCATATCTTTTAAAATGAAAACCGATCTTATCATTAGAAGTAGAATAGTAGTTAAGAATGGATTCACCTATACGTTCTTTTGACTTTGGGCGAGGTGTGTATTTACTCAAAAAACTAGCTTGATGGCTTACCTGTATGGAATACTTTTTTTTCAATTTACAAGCCAATGATGTTATGGGTTCAAAGTCGTTAATAATTAAATCATAATCTTCTATGGGCAATTGTAAAGCTTCGCTTATACATTTGAAAAATCTATTTTTTTTCAATATTTTTTGATAATCTAAACCGCCAGTATGATCGTAAAAGAGAGAAAGGCCATTACTTTTATAGTTGACAGGAAACTGGGGTTTTAGTGAGCTATTGCTGCCACTCAAAAAAGTGTCCACTGTACCAAGTTTGGACAGCTGTGGAATTAAGGTATTGGCTCTGCTAATGTGGCCGTTTCCAGTGGCTTGAATTGCATAAAGTATTTTCATGGCTAAGGTTCTTTAGGGAATAGCTTCATTAATTCCGATACTTTTCGCCTGGATTTATTTTTTAAAACTAAATTTGGTATAATGTTTTCTTTTGGATCTGCAGTTTTAGGATGGACTTTGATATAGTCTTTTTTGTTATAATGATAAATGGCCCATTCCTTGTCTTTATATTCTAAGGCAGTAAGATTTTCTATCCAGTCCCCGCTATTCATGTATGTTGTAGAGCGACCTTTCTTTGATTCAGTACGAATCTGTGACTGATGAATATGACCGCAAATCACATAATCAAACTTTTCTTCTATGGCTAGACTGATTGCGGTATTTTCAAAATTGTCTATCCATGCGATTGCTCTTTTTACACTGTTTTTTATCTTCTTAGAAAAGCTCATTTTCTTCTTACCTATAAGCTTAAGTGCAGCATTGATGAAAGAATTAAACAGGATCAATAAATCATAGCCTTTTCCTCCCAACTTCGCGATTAATTTGGCGCTTCCTTTGGTGGTAGCATCAAATACATCTCCATGAAATATCCAATATTTTTTCTCATCTAATGTCATGATGAGTTTTTCCACGATCTTAATATTACCAAATTTAAAGCTTAGGTATTTCCTGAGTATTTCGTCATGATTTCCTGGAATATAATAGACTTTTACACCTTTACCGGCCATTTTAAAGATCTTCCTGATTACTTCGGTATGGGTGATGGGAAAATAACTTTTTCTAAAATTCCACATGTCCATAATGTCACCATTTAGAATCAAAATATTTGGACGAATGGAATCGAGATATTGGATGAGCTCTTTAGCATGACAGCCAAATGTGCCCAGGTGGATATCACTTATAATTACAACTTCCGGATAACGTAAATGCATTTCAACCTGATATTTAATGTATCAAATTTCCCGGTTGAATGTTAACTGTGGATTAATTACAGATTATACTATTATTAAATGTTTAAGAAATTGAAATACTTAAAGTTAATGCAAAAATTTAATTCCTGATCCAAGCTACTGGCATGGATGGATTGTATTGTCCGTCAATTTCAGGATTCTGTGTGTTTAAGGTATAGGATCTTACCCTGGTATTTATGAAATTAAATAGTTCCTGAACGGATACTATTTTATTTCTATTTTCATCAGCTTCGCCTTTGAGGCCCCGAATAAGAAAATGACTAAAAATACCTTGGCGAAGCCCGCTGTCTTCCAGGCTTACCTCGCGGCTTTTACAAGATAGGATCATGGCGGTGCCTCCCTTTTCCTGATTCAATTGATTGTAAAATCGATTTATCGAGGTTGTATAGTCTGCCTTTGCGTCATTCATACCTCCGGCATAGCAGGCATCTATAAGGCATAGTTTGTGCTTAGCTTTTGAGGATTCCATGATTTGAACTATTTCATCGTGATATAGTTTGTTATTATAGCCATCGAAGTCAATAGGCAATAATGATCCACTCACTCCATGTCCAGAATAATAAACCATGACCATATCGTTTTCATCTGCTTTGCCAAATTGTTCTTGTAATGCATCTATTATATTCACACGGGTAGCATCCTCATCAATGAGTAACTTTATTTGATTGTCAGGAATAGCACCCCCTTCAGGGCTTTTCATGAATGCATAAATTTTGTAAGCATCATCATCTGAATATTTCAAAGCAGGCATATGTTCATATCGTGCCACACCAATGATTACCGGCCAAATCCTGATTTCATCGTCCGATTGAACTTTAATATCATTTCTTTTGGGAATTTCAATTCTTTGATCGAGCTGCTTTACCGGCTTACCTTTATCCCAAATTGCTGCATATACCCTTCCACTGGCGAAATACATAATTCCTCTTCCGTCGGGAGCCACATCATCCCATTCACCTTCATACCTGTCGCCATTGGCATAAAATAAAATACCCTGGCCATACGGATTTCCATTTTTAAAAGGACCTGTATATTTTGATCCATCTTTAAATATATAGTACCCAGATATACCATCACAATTATTATCATTACAATTGATTAAAGCATTCGGGTTGGATATCACTGTAGTAGGCGAAGCAGCAGGATAGTTGATGACATTAGTATTCGATACGGAAATTTCATTTGTTAATTGATCATGCTGCCATACACCATTTGTTTTTTTGCCATCATGAGAGGTGAATAATCCTGAGCCTTCACGTTGATTTTGGCTCCATTGACCATCATAGCTACTGCCATCGGTGTAAAAATATTTTCCAAATCCTTGTCGCAACCCTTCTGTAAATAGCCCTTCATATTTCTCGCCATGGTCATATAGATATGTCCCTTTTCCGTGAGGGTAATTGTTTTTCCATTCTCCGCTATACCTGGATCCATTAGCAAATGACATCGTGCCTGTTCCTTCAATTTTTGAACGTGAAAATTCTCCTGAATATTGATCACCATTATGGAAACTCATTTTGCCTTTACCTTGCCTGTAATTATTTACCCAATGACCTGTAAACAAATCACCATTGCTCAGGTATAAAATGCCTATACCATTAATCTTATTTTCGTTAAATTGACCTTCATATCTTGCACCAGATGGATATTTATAAATTCCGATTCCGTTTTGGCAATCACCCTGAACACATTGTGCCGAACACCAACTACCCCAGGAAAAAGCCAGGACGGAAAGAAGGTAATTTAATTTCATGGTGAATAAATTTGTATTGATAAAATGACATCTGATAATTAATATTGTTTCATATAATATCTTTTCAAAATATTTAACTTTGCACAAAACTTAATAGTATGAAGTCACTTCTTTATTTGATGATAGCTGCAAGTATTGCACTTACCAATTGCAAAAATTTACCCACCAATGATTCGTTGCAGCGAAATCTTGCCAATAACACCATTGTTAAATCTTTTGGAGATAATATGGATGCTAAAGGCAGTATTAATCTGGATCAAGCAATAGCTCAGCTGAATAATGTAGACAGTATGGCCGTCAAAATAGAAGGGAAAGTTACGGAGGTATGCCAGGCCAAAGGTTGTTGGATGAATGTGGTTTCGATTCAGGGAGAATCTACGCCTATGTTTGTTCAGTTTAAAGATTATGGATTTTTTATGCCTAAAGACTGTGCCGGGAAGAGAGTGGTAATGGATGGAATGGCTTACAAATCAGTCACTCCTGTGGAGGAGTTGAGGCATTATGCAATGGATAAGGGTGCCAGTCAGGAAGATATAGCTAAAATTACCGAGCCTAAGGAAGAGTTGAAATTCATGGCTAATGGCGTATTACTGTATGAAAAGTAATTTTTTCAGCTAGTGGCATTTGGTACACCAAAATATTTTATATTTGCATTCCCAAATAAGCGGAAGTAGCTCAGTTGGTAGAGCACAACCTTGCCAAGGTTGGGGTCGCGAGTTCGAGTCTCGTTTTCCGCTCTGATTTCCAAACCCTTATGTAGAAAGGGTTTTTTTTTGTCTTTGACAAGTTTTGAAAAGATTGCCCAGGTGGTGGAATTGGTAGACACGCAGGACTTAAAATCCTGTGATCAGTAATGGTCGTGCGGGTTCAAGTCCCGCCCCGGGTACTTTATGATATGCGGCAATTGGCAGACACGCCCCGATTGCAATCGGGGTGACCAGTAATGCTCTGTTGGGTTCAAGTCATCCCCTGGGTACTTTTAAATCGGAGATTGGATTTAACTTTATCATCTTCATTAAGTGAGATGGAATTACCGCAACAATATTATTGCTATATCCTGTATTCGAGTTCTTTTGATAAGTATTATATTGGATATTCTCAGGATCCTCAAAAAAGGCTTTCAGAAAGACATAATAAAGGACTAGTAGCTTCAACAAGAAATTATAGACCCTATAACTTAATAAGAATGAAAGGGTTTGAAACTGAACTAGAAGCAAAGAAGGAAGAATTAACCCATATTGCAGCTATCCAGATTTAAAGTACTGAAAATGAGAAGCTTCATTTTTAAATATAGCTGAGTGGGGTACTACGGATTTTTTACAGCTAAAAGGTTTCAATTTATAGTTTAGGCTTTTGTAGATTGATTTTA
>JBBSBH010000050.1:0-34820 GCA_038251405.1 Chitinophagales bacterium | reverse complement strand
TTGTACTGTGTAGTTAATAAGAAACCTCATAGTTCATTTGCTTTGGGGGAGATTTATTAATGCAAGTATTTACTAGATTATGATCAGATTGTTTTTCGATATTACTTTTATCAAACAGATTGATTACATCTCGCAGTAATACTAAGTTTCCAATGGCAATAAGACAGGCTGTTCTACTCGGAGTATTGATGATCTTTTAAATTCTTACTTTCAGCTATCTTTGTTTGTTGATCATCAATACTCCTTTGTGTTGTGCTTCATTATAACCATCCACTAACTAATGATAAAATTCTTCAGAAAAATTAGACAACGATTACTGACGGAAAATAAATTCAGTAAATATCTGGTTTATGCAATTGGAGAAATTGTGCTTGTAGTTATTGGAATTTCATTGCATTACAGATAAATAATTGGAATGAAAATCAAAAAATAAAGTTAGAGGAGGTTAAGCTATTGCAAGTTTTCAAATCAAGTATAGAAGCAGATACATCAGAACTGAATTGGAATATCGAAGAGTTTGAAACAATTGATAAATCTATTGATACACTTTTGAAATATTTGGAAAAAGACTTACCGTATATAGAAAAGTTGAATTTTCATTTCTTGAATTCAACTGCCATATGGATGCCTCGAATTGACCAAGAGGTTTTCGCTACCCTCACTTCTACTGATTTGAATATCATTTCGAATACTACCTTAAAGAAAGAACTCACCTCATATTATTCGTTTGCTAAAAGAAGGTTTGATATTTATATTAATAGGTATGCAAGTATTATGGAAGATGCAAGCAAGAATATTTTTAGTACAAGGTTCAATGAGCTTTGGAATACAAAAAAGGGTGCAATGGTGCCTCACGATTATGAAGCATTAAAAAAGGACAATGAGTACCTATATTTTTTGAGAAGCTTAAAGCATCAGTTGTGGTTTTATATAAGAGAGCCTTTGCAAAATGCCAAAAAACGTGCAGACACTTTGCTGGAATCTCTTGAAAAAGAATATAGAAAACTTGAACAAAAATAACGAGAGGCTAACACAGGTTATGCGTTCATGCCAGCCTAGCAGCCCGCGGCAAATTCACTGCAAGCCGACACACAGGGCGAATTTACTGTCACATCGCATAGCCAATCGTTGGCTGCAATGCCGAAATAGTTTCCCAACTGAATTGGAAGTAGACTACACAGGGAAGCCGAAAACTGATTAGAGTAGGCGAATTTTAAAAAATGGAAAAATGAAGAATTTAAATTTAAAAAAAATGAAACAAATTAAATTTTTAGTAGTCCCAATATTTTTCGCTTCGATACTATTTATCGGTTGCAAAAATTCGAGTAACTCAAAAGTAACTTCATCCGAAAAAACAGAATTGACAGATGCCGAAGAAGAATGGGTTTCAATTTGGAACGGTAAAGACTTAACTGGCTGGAATACATATTTCAATAGTCGTTTTTCTGGTTTTGACAAAACCCAGAAGGGTTATTTGGGCTTGAATAATCCTAAGCAGGACATAATTAAAGTAGTCCAATTTGAGGATGGTAATGTAATACGCATTTCAGGGACAGCTTTTGGAATGATGTCTACCGAGCAGGACTATGGTAACTATCATTTGAAACTGAAAGTTAAATTGGGCAAAGACAAGCACGTACCGAAAGAAAATGAACCCATGGATAGTGGCTTGATGTATCATGGATTTGGTGAACCTGGATCTTCATATGCCTGGATGAATTCGCATTAAATGCAAATTATGGAAGGATATATGGGAGATTACGTGGCTATAGGTGACATAGAAATCGATGTTCCGAGCAAACCTATGGATGATATTTTCTATCAATATGATGAAAATTCAGCGCTTCGAACCTACTATGGTACTAAATTATTTAAGGATGATCGATTAGTAGAACCAATAGAAGGTATTAATGATAGTTTGGCAAAAATGAATGTGATGAAGTATCCTGACAAAGAAAATAAGCATGGAGAGTGGAATGAAATTGACTTAATCTGCTTTGGAGATTCAAGTATACACATGGTCAATGGTACTGTTGTTATGAGATTATTTAACTCAAAAAAAACGAGCGATAAAAGCCCTGTTAGATCTGGAAAGATAGGGCTTCAATCGGAAGGGGCTGAAGTATTCTATAAAGACATTAGGCTTAAAAAGATTAATAAGATGCCAAAGATATAAATCATGAAATTTCGATTCATAGAATAACAGGGAAGCTGAAAACTGAATAGAGTAAGTAAAAAAAATAAATTAAAGAAAATGAAACAAATTAAATTTTTAGTAGTCTAAGAATTGTCCAACTAATACGGCATACACAAGCGTTGAGCTAAAGCCTTCCGGATAATCGATTATAGGATCTATGAGACTAAAGATGACTTTCATATTATCCGACGACTTGCTTAATTAAATAGTTGATTTTCAATTCAACTATTTCATCGACCGTTGGCAATTTTTTGCTTCAGCTGCAATGTGGGTTACAGAATTTTCTTCCTTTTTCTTTTTCTAAGATCATAGGTAGTACCAAGGTCTAAAATAGTCTCAGCCGGCGGTATAGTAATTGGTTTTACATTATTTTGAATAGAGAAAGTACGACCTATAGCGACCGACGCTTGTTTCATTTCAATAGCTCCTTGAGTATGACCTTCCTGATTAAATCTTGCATGTCGCCTTGCCTCAGCTTCAAAGCTATTTACCGGAAAAGTATCGTAACTGCGACCTCCAGGATGTGAAACATGATAGGTAAACCCTCCAATAGATTTACTATTCCACGTATCTATAATGTCAAATACCAAGGGAGTATCCACTCCAATAGTAGGATGCAGTGCAGATGGTGGTGCCCAAGCTTTGTACCGCACGCCGGTGACATATACACCTTTGCGCGATGTAGATTTTACAGGGATCACTGTTTCATTACAAGCCAAAAGATACCGATCAGGATGCCAACTATGCAGCTTTATCTGCACACGCTCCACCGAAGAGTCTACATACCTTGCAGTACCTTGGGTAGTCACTTCTTCCCCCAATACATTCCATGGCTCTAATGCCCACCTTAGCTCCAATTTGATATCTCCATATTGCGCACTACCCAAAAGTGGAAATTTAAATTCTATAAATGAATCAAACCAATGTCTCTCGAAAGGATAGCCCGCTTCATTTAGAAAATCCAACACCTGATAAAGATCTTCTGCCAGATAGTGTTCCAACATGAATTTATCATGCAGTTCTCTACCCCAGTGTATCAGGTTTTTATAATAAGGTTTCTTCCAAAAAGCAGCTATCAATGCCCGGATCAATAAATTTTGCACCAGGCTCATGCGCGCATGTGGAGGCATATCAAATCCTCTGAATTCTAAAATCCCCAGTCTTCCTGTAGATCCATATGGAGAATACATTTTATCGATACAAAATTCAGCCCGGTGGGTATTACCCGTCACATCGATCAATAGATTTCTAAAGAGTCGATCCGTGAGCCATAAAGGGGGATTGGCCTCATCAGGTATCTGACTAAATGCAAGATCTAATTCATACAAGGCATCTTCTCTACCTTCATCCACCCGTGGAGCCTGGGATGTAGGTCCGATAAAACTCCCACTAAAAATATACGACAGTGAAGGATGATGTTGCCAGAAAGTGATCAAACTACGCAATAGCCCCGGGTTTCGCAAGAAAGGACTATCGGCCGGAGTGATGCCACCCAGAGTAATATGGTTACCTCCACCAGTACCTGTATGTCTTCCATCAAGCATAAATTTTTCAGTACCTAGTCTTGAAAGCCTGGCTTGATCATAGAGTGTAGTAATATTTTTTACCAGTTCGGGCCATGAATGAGCGGGATTAATATTTACTTCAATCACTCCCGGATCAGGTGTAACCAATATTTTGTCGACCCGTTTGTCAAATGGAGGCTCGTATCCTTCCAGAATAACCGGGAAATTCAGATTTTCAGCCACCATATGAATAGCAGCTACCAATTCGAGATAATTTTCAATATGCTTTTGAGGTGCTAAAAATATATGTAACCTACCCTCTTTTATTTCGAAGCAAATAGCTGTTTTAAAACAAATATCTCTTCTTGGCTTCTCCGTTTGTTTATTGCCAATTAAGGATAAATTTTTTTCAAAATCTATAAAATCTGGAACATGGGCAAATGGATCGATTTCGAATTCTTCGTCTTTGGGCAATAGTGAATCTGGTAGGGAATTTAGTGGCAATCGCAATCCTATTGGAGAATTTCCCGGAACTAAAAACAAATGATCCCTTTTTAGGGGCCAGAAACAGCTTTCCCAATGATTTGACTCCTCACTTTTCCGCAATGGCAATACAAAACCGGCAGGATTTTCTAAGCCATTATTCAATACATCTATCAAGGTGCGCCTTTCAATGGGATCCTTTAAATCGAGCTTTAATGGGTCTTTATCAGTTGGCAGTTTAAATTCTTCCCAGGCAAAATAAAAAGCATCTTCATAGGCCGGCATCAATGCCGATGAATCAATTGCAAGTAATTTTACAAGTGCCAGTGAAAAATCTTTTGCATCATTTATAGTATACTTTCCCTTTTTATTAAATGGTGCAATTAATGCATGATTTTTCCAAACTGCCTTACCATCCTTTCTCCAGATACAGCCATACTGCCATCTCGGAAGTATCTCTCCGGGATATAGTTTACCCTGGCCAAAATGCAACATGCCCTGAGGACCAAACTCATTCCTAATTCTGGTGATAAGATCAAAGGCTAGAGCTCGCTTGTGTTTCCCATCTGCATCTACATTCCACTCTGCTGATTCCATATCGTCAATGGAAACAAAAGTAGGCTCGCCACCAATAGTCAGTCGCACATCCATCGCATCCAGATCATGATCTACCTGGACGCCCAGGCTTTGTATACTATTCCATTCCTGATCAGAGAAAGGCATGGTCACTCTTGGATCCTCTTTGATCCTAAAAACTTCATTTTTAAAACTAAAAACTGTTTCACATGGATCTATCATACCCGTAATAGGCGCGGCACTTACCGGGTGAGGAGTACAGGAAAGTGGAATATGGCCTTCGCCTGCAAACAATCCTGAAGTGGCATCGAGGCCGATCCAGCCTGCCCCTGGTACGAAAACTTCAGCCCAGGCATGTAAGTCAGTAAAGTCATATGCTGTTCCTGACGGGCCATCGAGTGATTTTTCATCAGGTCGTAATTGCACTAAATATCCTGAAACAAATCTTGTGGCCAGACCAAGGTGTCTTAATACCTGCACCAATACCCAGGCACTGTCCCTGCACGATCCTATTGCTTTCGTCAACGTTTCCTCACAGGTCTGTACACCAGCTTCCAACCGTATCGTATAGCCAATTTTTCTATTCAAATATTGATTTACAGCAACCAAAAAATCAACGATATGGATATCTTTTTTTGATGAAAATTCATTAACAATTTCTAATAACTGAGAACCATTTTCTATAATTTCAAAATAAGGGCTTAGATCCTTTTTTAGAATTTGATCATATACAAAAGGAAACTTATCAGCTGATTCGTCTACAAAAAAATCGAAAGGATTGATTACGATGAGGTCAGCGATGACTTCCACATCTACATGCAAATGATCTATCTTATCTGGAAATACAACTCTTGCTAAAAAATTGCCAAAAGGATCTTGTTGCCAGTTGATGAAATGATTAGATGGACTCACCTTCAGCGAATACGCTAAAATGGGAGTACGCGAATGGGGAGCAGGCTTCAACCGAATTACCTGAGGAGAAACATTTATGTTTTTATCGTAATCATAATGCATTTGATGATGCAATGCAACTTTTATACTCATGCAAGAAATTTAAAAACAGCAAGTTAATCTTTTTAGACTCTATTTAATGTGGCCCTTCCGATTTCGTCTTTACAAAAAAATGGCACTATAAATATCTCCATCTTTGAAAAGTCAATGGAGAATGTTAAAATTAATCTTTAGAATATTATTAGTTATCAAACAATTACATCGGTATAACACTAAAATATTAAATCAATTGTCGCCATTCCAGGCGCTGACTATTTCTGGTGAGCAAATGAATAATACCAAATGCAAGCAAGTAAGTAAATCCACATACCGTGAATAAGATATTGTACCCAACTATAATATTTCCTGCATTTTTAAAATAATCTAAAAGAGAACCTACTAGTATTGGAAATAATATCCCCCCTATCGCTCCTGCCATACCACCAATACCTACTACAGAACTTACCGCTTCCTTCGGAAAGAGATCAGAGGCCATAGTAAAAATATTAGTAGCCCATGCCTGGTGAATAGCCACTGCTAAACTGATAAGTGCTACAGCCATCCATGCAGAGGAAGCAAACTGAACCGATATTACAGATAGTTCGATAATGGCAAATAATAATAATGCGGCTTTTCGAGCCTTCAATACCAGCCATCCCCGCTTTATCAGCCACGATGAAAAATATCCTCCACCTATACTACCCACTGTAGTAGCTGTATAAATGATCATAAGTTCGAGACTCGGCTTCTTCAGATCCAGGTTAAAATTGGAAGAAAAATAGGAAGGCAGCCAAAACAGGAAAAACCAGAATATAGGATCTATTAGTCCTTTGCCGGTAATATAAGCCCAGGTTTGAGGAAATCGAAAAAGAGTTTGCCATCTAATTTTTATGTTCGAATCCGTATGTTCATCTTCACGGCCATCGAGTATAAATTGGTATTCCTTTTTACTTAGTCTTTTTTGTTTTTCTGGCACTTCATAGATTCTCCACCAGGCTATCAGCCAGAGAAATCCTAATGCTCCGGTAATCCAAAATACATCCCGCCAATTTCCGTATTGTAATATGGTTGGCACAAGAATTAAGGCCATCACTACTCCTACACTGGTACCGGCATTAAAAATACCAGTTGCCAAACCACGCTCCTGCTTAGGGAACCATTCAGCAACCGTTTTTATTCCCGCGGGAAAATTACCTGCCTCACCAAGTCCCAGGCCAATTCTCACCGCAGCAAATCCAGCGATACTGGTGGCCAAGGCATGCAACATCCCCATTGCGCTCCATATGATAATAGAAATAGAATAGCCCAGTTTAGTGCCGATTCTATCAATAATGCCTCCGGCTAATAATAAACCTATGGCATAGGCTGCTGTAAAAGCCATTACTAAATGTGCAAAATCTGTTTCAGTCCAGGTAAACTCTTTTTCTAAAATAGGTTTGAGCAAACCAATGATTTGACGATCAACATAGTTGATACAGGTAGCCAAAAACAATAGGGTTACTACAATCCATCGAAAATTATTCTTCAAAAACATGCTCATCCTGATATATCATTACAATTACCAACCATGTACAGATCCATCGGGAGCATACAGAATGGGATGAGGATACTTTGTTTTAGAGGTAATTTCCATTACCAGATCGGCTTTTGACCTGTTAAATTCCACTCCTAAACCTGGCTTTGGATTCAGGAACAATTTACCTTCCTTAAATAGGATATAATCTTGATTGAAG
The DNA here is from genome assembly GCA_038251405.1 of Chitinophagales bacterium. GTDB lineage: Bacteria > Bacteroidota > Bacteroidia > Chitinophagales > Saprospiraceae > JADJLQ01. Next base: position 27,336 of record JBBSBH010000050.1, on the reverse strand, counting down.
TATGCTGGCTGCTCTACTACTCCACCCGCTATTTCAATTAAACATCTGATAGGGCTCGAAGATCCCAGGACATGTACTAATGAGGCTGTAGATAATGGACCTGTAAAATGTGGTATCATACCAACATAATGAGTTTCGCATAAGGCAGCAATTTTCTTCAACTCGCCTAATCCTCCCGAGTTTGGGGCTGTGATGCGACTATAATCTATCAATCTATTCTCAATTAATTCATTGATATCCCAACGGTCGCCAAATTGCTCACCTACTGCTATAGGCACAGAAGTCATTTGCCGTATCGTTTTATACACTCCGGGGTTTTCAGACCGGATAAGATCTTCAACAAAATAGGGCTGAAGTTTTTCTATCTCTTTGCAGATCTTAATAGCCTCAGGAGTATCAAATCGGGTATGTAAATCAATGGCCCACTTACCACCCCCGCCTACTGCTTCATCCATTTTTTTGCAATGCTCTATGGTCTTTTGCGCATGCTCATAGAAGTCAAATCTTTCTTCTCCATTCCCTCCTGTAGGACCCGTTCGGTATACTCTAAATCCGGCAGCCAGACAATCTTTGGCCCTATCATACTCTGAGGTTGCTTTTGAAGGTCCATATCCAGTGGCATAACATTCTACATAATCCCTGGTAGCCCCACCCAATAAATCATAAACAGGTATTCCAAGCGCTTTTCCTTTCAAATCCCAAAGAGCCATTTCAATAGCGCCTACAGCATGTAATTTTTCTCTGCCGGGCGGATAAAACATACCGCGATACATGAGTTGCCAGATATGCTCAATTCTAAATGGGTCTAGCCCAATGATCATCTGTGCACACTGATCGATGACATCTTTAAAACCACCCTCACCGATACCGGTGATGCCTCCATCAGTCTCAATTTCTACTATTCCACGCGCCTGGTTAAATAATGGCTTGGTATAGCCCGGAGCAGCGTAATAATTTATTTTTTTAATTTTCAGTTTGGAGTTCACCTTGCTGTTTGATTTTGATAAAATAGTAGCGGAGGACACTCCCACACCAAGGCCAGCGCTGCTGAGCACACTTGATTTTAGAAAATTTCTTCTTTGCATAATGCCATTATGGGTAAAAAAATATAATTGTATTTTGAGCTAGGTAAGATAATGAGAAAGGATTAATTTTTGGCTATTAAGCAATAACATTTTATCCAGTCCAGTCTCTATCCTTCTATTTACTAAAAACCCCTATAGTAAGATCCTGGTTATTCTTGATCTCCATAATATAATCATGCGGATCACTCGGTTTTCTTTTGGAAAATATTTTTTGATTATCAATGCTGGGTGAAAAGTTTCTTTTTCTAAGATAATCACCCCATTCCTTTTCGTCTTTATCAGTAAGGGTGCCTTTTCTTTGCTTATCCATCATACTGATCATAAATGGATCCCTGGAATTGGATGTCCATCGCGTTGCTTCTTGTCTCACTTCCACTTTATATTTTCCAGGTATAGGACCTTGATTTTGGGTCACACTGAATCTGCCTAATTCTCCGGTACCTGTATTGGTAATATAAATAATTACCGGTGGAGCATTTTTATTATCAATGGAAGTAAGCACGATCATTCCTCTTAAAAGTGGTTGTCCATCTAACCTTACCACCCCATTTATGGCAGTTCTTTTTTCATCCGTTAACCAACCGCCGGCTCGCATCCAATTATGCAATAGATGAGTCCATTCACCTAAAATGGGATCACCGATAGCGAATCCGGTTCCATGCACTCCATTCCTAAAAAAATGTGCCTCCACAGGAATTTTATTTTTTATAAATGCAGCAAATAAACTATTCATGCCATTGATGCTGCCATTGTCATCAGCCGTTCCATACATGAATGTGGGAGGCACAGCTGCTATTTGTGCTTCACTTAAGCTTTGGGGAAATAAAATAGAGCCATAAGCCATAATATTAAAGTCGGGCACTGACGAAAACTTATCTAATTCATCCGAACTATTTGTCTGAATAATAGCTGGATCAAAGCCTAATTCTCCAACCAGGTTAGCTCCAGCAGAAAATCCCACAGCGCCTACCCTTTGCGATGAAATATGGTATTCAGAAGCATGAGCCCTTATGTATTGCATAGCTCGCTGACCATCCAGCACCCAATCTTTTCTTTCATATAAAGGTCTCAGTCGATATCGCAATAAAAATGCAGTAATCCCTTTTGACTTCAGCCACTGAGCCACCAACACACCTTCATGATCCACTGCTCTTATTGTAAATCCTCCCCCGGGAATCACTAATACAGAGGTTCCATTGCGGTCTTTGGCATCTGGGATAAATGGGATAAGGGCGGGTTTATCTTCATCGCTTGTACCGGTGGCGTCAGGTGCGCCAGATGGCCAGAGGAGTATAGGAGTCGGTAAGGACTGGCTAAAGATGAATGAAAAAGTGAAAAACAATAATAAAATTGAAAGAGAAAGCTTGATTATTTTCATACCTGAAGATCTGAAAAAATCATCAAAATAGGTAGAAAATAAAAACCCTATAGACTATTCATTTATACCAATAGAATGTTTAAGGTATTGTTCTCTTTTAATTCCTTCCATCTAATTGACGGCAAATTCCGTGTATAAAGTCTTGGCGATAAATCTCAAAGTGGTGATTCTGGAATATACTGGAGCAAAATCAACAATAAATTTCCAAGTGACTATTCAATGTCAAACTAAACTAAGCTAACGATCAGCAATTTTACTACTAATTTCAATATCAGCTTGCGGGTAGTTGTATGGATTCATAATATCAATAATTGAGCTTGAATCTGATAAGCATCACATCATCTTTAAATGTTTCTGAAAGTTGTTCCAGCGGCGAGGACTAGAAAACCAATCAACAAGAGTGGGTAATTGTATTGACTCAAAGTTTAAACCTGAAAATAGTGGCCTAAAATTCCAAGGATACCGCTGGCTAAACCTATGATCCAGGTGACTTTATTTGGAGAGGATGGTGCTTTCATGATAGAATGTTTTACAGGTAAAATATTATTTTATGAGATGAAGAAGTTTTGTAAATGCAAATGGTCAAAAAGAACAGACTTATTTTTTTTTAATTTCTTTATGATTTGTGTCCAAAAAGATAAAACAAGCCCAGTTGAACACCCCTGTTAAACGTATTGAATGAATTACTTGAATTAATATTGCTCAGGCCACGATTGTATCTGATATCAAATCCAAATCCGGTAGAGGGTTTCACGTAGCTTATCCCCGCAGCCAATCCAAAGTCAACGTTTTTAAAGTTAGAGCTTACATCGTTTATAACATTATCCGCTTTATTTCTTGCACTAGCTAAAATACCGAATTGCGGGCCCAATTCCAATCTAAAACCATTATCAAACATGTATTGTAAAAGAATGGGTATGTTGACATAGTTCAATTGGAGATCCACATTTCTACCATTACTGGTATACTTCGCACCCTGGACTGAATATACAATTTCAGGTTGGAGTGCAAATTCCCTGTCTAAATGAATATGTCCAAGCAATCCAAGATTATAGGCTATTTTATTAGTGTACTTGGCATTGTTATTTCCGCTTAAGGCGTAAACATTCAGGCCACCTTTTAATCCAATATTTATATGTTGAGCCTGGACAGCACTCAACATGGTAACGAAAGCGAATGTTATAGAGAGATATTTTTTCATTTAATTCTTTAATACTTTATTTCTATTTGGAACAAAGATTCTATTTGGAACAAAGATCAGCTTAACACAAGGGAATACTATTACACTATTTTGGCAATTAGTTACATAATTCACAGAATGTGATTGCCCCATTGAATTTCTAAAAGACGATTCTACGAAAAATTAGATTAAATAAAATTATTTATCATGGAAATTCATCAGGTAAAAAAGTGAATGCCTTCCATGTGAGCTCCTGAGAGTTTCATATTTATAGATAACATTCTTCCAATAGTGGTTTTGTTTGAATAGAAGATGATACAATATATCGAGAAAATTGGGCATGCTACTAACAAAAGATTTGCAAAAGCAGGGCTGGACATTGTATTGATTAAAAAGTACTCTAGTTTGATTTAGATTGGAAACTGCAACCCTACTAGTCTATAGGTTCCTCTAAATTAACAATAGGAGGATAGGAAATACATATAGGAAAACCAATTCCTCCCATCATTATAACAGGTACTAATTTGGAAAGATAACCCCTACAGACAATGAAAACTGAGATCCACCTTTTTGGACTCAAACAAGAATAAGAATCCTACAATTTTTATCAAAAGAAAATCCAAGAATGCGATAAGCAAATCAATCAATTTCTAAAAAAATCAAATCAACACAAATCCCGAAAAAAGGAAATTAAAAACCAACAACAAAACGCACAAACGAATAAATTAAAATGCGATCAAAGGCATTGACCTTAACCAAGCATCGTATCAATATTTTGGTGGGATAGATTTGATGAAAATTGAAGGGGTAAATCATGGAACCATTTTATCTATCATGAGCGAAATTGGCCCCGATGGTTTTTGTAAGTTTGAACAACAAAACATTTTACCAGTTGGTTACAGCTTGCGCCCAACATCAAAATAAGTGGTAGGAAATTACTTTCAAGCAAAGCACCAAAAGGCAGCAACAAATTAAAAATGCATTACGGAACGCAGCCAATGTAATTGGTAATTTAAAAGACACCCGTTTTCCGATTTCATTAAAAGAGTAGCTTACCGCAAAGGAAGAACTGTAGCAGTTAGTGCTACTGAAAAAAACTGGCGGTAAATACTTTGGAATATAATTGTCAAAAAAATGCCTGCAAACCACCAACAGATTATCTATTCCTTGATGAAAAAAGAAAACTAAAATTAGTAGCAAGACTTAAAAAACAAATCGCTAAATTAGACCTGACTAAAGAAGATTTTGGTTTTGTAACTAATTGATTTAAAACCAATATGAAAAACGTTAGTCAGAATAATATTGGCATCTTCTCCAATTCAAAATCCAGCAGAACTAGTTTAATAAATTCACTTTAAACATTTATCATCTCGCCCATAACTTCCTGCGGACTAGTTGCATTACCCATAGCATTAACTTGATCAAAATAGTTGTACCATCCTGCACCTTGAACCATTTGCTCGAAATCTTGAGCCGTTTCTATATTTGGGAATGTCCAAACAGCGAAGTAATCATAGTCAGCTTTACTAAATGTAGAAGATTCATTTTTACCCCAGCTTACAATTTGAACGCCACTTTCCATTAATTGTTGAATTGCAGGCCCCAGAGCAGTAAGATAATTTCCTCTTTCTTCCTTTGACAGATCATTCCAAGTTTGTTTTGATTTCCAAAGTTCAATGTAAGTAATCATTTTTCTTTTAGTTTTTATTTGAACATTGAATATAGCCTTTTCCTGCTTACCGAAAAGATTTATTTAGGTACTACTTCGTATAACATTTAGGAAAATAGGCGAAAATCCCGATGCAGCTAGAATTATGAATCGAACTCAAATATTTTCGCTTACTTTTTAGCCTGCCCCGACAGCATCTTCGGGGTTCAGCGACACCTGGCTTTTAGTAGGATGATTCAGGTTATTACCTGTGAGAGCTGTCGCAGAATCTAAGTTAGACAGGGATTTAAATTCTCAGTATTGAAAATGGATTTGCCGGGAGGGTATTAATGCTCTCATTGTATAGAAATCAATGCAAAGGCAGATTAATTAAGTAATATCTTGTTTCTATAGGGGCACCTAACCAAATAGCTTATAAGTGGAGTTTTACACAGCTTGCCCAGGGATAGAACAATTAGCTATAATGACGGCTTATCACACCATGGAAAACTATATCACGCCAGACAGTTTAAGACATATTAATGAACAACAAATAAAATCGTATATAGGCCTTAAGCAAGCTGGTAAGTGGTTCTTGACCCTTGACCACAACACGATTATCCAACGATATTAATTTTATCTTTTGTACTATATTAAATCGGTTGTAAAATTTGCATTACCATCGAATATTTATCTCAGCTTTTCCAATACATTGCTCAGTTGATAACTATTTTGCTATATGCCGGTCACAAGTTTTCATTCAGTTAAATTGCAGTAATAGAAAAAAGGACTCTATCTCCTCAGGATGTTGAATATAGTTTCTCTTTAATAACTAAACCCTAATTTGGTTAAACCTGCACGTATATCCGTATTTTTCATGGTATAATCCCAAATCATCCCCGAGCGGTAATCTTCAATCATGATAATGATCGGCCCCTGATCAATAGCCAAAAAAGAGCTGGCAAACCAATTTTCACTCAAATTAAAAGCATCCACCAAACCATACTCTTTAAATAATTTATCTCCCAACGTATAATAGAAGTACCGCAAAGCTGCCATAGATGCATCCGGAGTATAAGGTAAGGAAGACAATGCAGCCGTTGGTGTAATCACTCCATGATCATTGGTAGGGCTATGTGCATCGTAACCTGTACGAGTATCACTCGCAGTGAGTCCCCAACAAGAAGCACTATAGCCGTAAAATTTTTTCGGATTGGCTTTACAATACTCGTAATTAATTTTGGTGTGATTGACTTCTTGAGTCCAGTAATCCGCATAAGAGTCTTTTAAATTCCTTGGATCGATGCCGAGGAAACTATAATGTGAAAAAAATAAGGGCCCCCCGAAATCAGGTCCAAGGGGGAGGTTAATTCCATAAAATGATTTTCCATTTTTCATAGCTCCATTTCTCGCCCAACCTTTGTCATAAATAGCTTTTGTGATCGGGTGGGTCGGTGAAGCAGCAGCAAGGATATAGGTGATTAGTGCTTCGTTCCAACCACGCAATTCATGATTCATTTCCCAATTGTATTTTGGAGACCAATGCCAGTATAATACACTATCCGGACTCTTGATGTGCCAATCCCACTCGACTGTTTCCCAAATTTCTGTGATGATTTTACGCAGATTGATTTCTCCTGTAGACTGACCATTAAAAAATTCTTTAGCGGTTAGTAGTCCTGCAACCAGATAGGAAGTTTCGACGATATCACCTCCATCATCTTTTGGGCTGAAAGGAATCGTTTCTCCGGTAGCACCATTGAGCCAATGGGGAAATACGCCGTGGTATCTTTTGGTTTTATTTTTTAAAAAATCCACTATAGTAGTTAACCGGTCTAAACCTTGTTGGCGGGTTATAAACCCTCTTTTTATACCTACCAGGATACTTTGAACACCAAACCCGCTTCCACCAGAAGTCACAATATCTCCGGATGTATTCCTTTCCCTCGAAAGCCCGGAAACAGGGTGGCCAAAATCCCAAAAATATTTAAAGGTCTGTTTCTGGATGAGATCGAGCAATGCTTCATCTGAAATTCGGTTGAATTTGGCAGTTGTATCTAATCGGGTAACAAAACTACTCTGGATAGAAGAAGATAATAATGCTCCCTTTTTAGATTTTAATTGATTGGTGATTTCAAATCCATATTTGGTAAATGACTGCAGTAATACTTTGGGTTGAATACGCAGATTGCTATCATTATTAAATAAACTGACTTGTATAGGCACCAGGGATCCACCTGTGGATAAATGGACTACCTGATCTATGGAAAGTGGATCGATCGTGGATGAAAAACCAATCGTAATCGTCGGTTGTAAGGATGCATCGAAATAATTGAAATTGTCTTGTACTCCCTCGATGCTATAGGATTTAAAATTAAATGGTTCTACTGCGACCTGAGTTTTGGAACAAGCCAGGCAATTTATTAACAAAAAGTAAAGGAGAGAATACATGTATTTCATATTTTAATTTACTAACCGGTATAAAAAAGGAGGAAAGTAAAAACCTTCCTCCTGTATAAATTCAATTAAACAATTTAATCTTTTTATCTGCCTTCTTTTTCCAAAGCATACAACGAACTGATTTCAGCATCCGTAAGTGCTTTGTTGAAAACTCTCAATTCATCTACTGAACCAGTTAAAGGCAATTGCCAGGCTTCAGCAGTACCACCCGGAAGGTTAGTTCCCCAGGCACCGATAATCAATTTAGTAGGTGTGGTAAAAACCAATGGTCCGGTGGTTCCTCTGGGTTCCCATTCAGGATTGCTGACTTTTACACCATCAACGTAAATTTTATAATTTGAGGTTGCTCCATCATACGTTGATACCAGGTGATGCCACTGATTAACTCCTTTAGGTACTTGTACTCCTCCTTTTGAAGGTTCGTTTCTAGAATCCTGGAATGAAGGATTACCTCCAATTTTGGTCACTAAAAGCCCTTTTGCAAGGAGAGTATCGTTGCCTGCGGGTCTCCATCCGGTTTCTGACATCAGATTAAGGTTTCCGGCCCATTCACCTGGACGGGTCAGGGTAAAAAATACGGAGGGATTGGATCCATTATTGTCGAATTTAGCCCAAAGGCTTACGGTATTACTGGGTAAGCTATTCAAGGCAGCGATTTCATTGTACGCAAGGTAACCCTTGACTAATTTAACGGCTTGTCCTTTTACTCCAGCTTCATAACTCGCATTGACTGCGCTTGCTGTATTGGATGAAGATTTGGTTTCAGTACCATTGCCTTCAAAACTGATTTGGGCTACTAAATTAGAAGCAGCTACTTCATTTGCATTGTTAAATCCACCAATTGCCGGCAGGGATTCTTCATTTTTTTTACATGATGTAGTTCCCAGAATTAAACTGCCTGCAAGAACTGCACCTGTGATTAACGAAAAAACTGTTGATTTCATAATTGTTATTTATTTATTTATTTAATGATGATATTAATTAATAGCCAGGATTCTGGCTTAACTTATTTCCACTGAGTTCAATTTGTAATGCGGGCACCGGCAATAGTTCATTTTTGCCTGTAACAAAAACTTTTCCCACTTTGGCCATAGCTGTAGCTACCGTTCCTTGCCTGACCAGGTCAAAAAAACGATCATGTTCCATAGCTAGTTCATATCTTCTTTCCTTCCAAATTGCTTCCTGTAATTCTTTACCTCCGGTGGCTGTCGTATTGGGAAGCCCTGCTCTCGTCCTGATTCGATTGAGTTCATCTTGTGCCACTCCTGTTTGACCCAGGTTATTCGCTGCTTCCGCATGCATCAGAAGGACATCAGCAAATCTCAACAAATGAATATTCTTTTGTTTATTATCCCGATTACCTAAAAAAGATTCTATGTTTTTATTTTCACTGTGATAGGCTTTATAGTTATAATAGAAATTTTGTACAGAATCTGAACTGGGAATTCTAAACCCATCATAAAGCACAGTGCCTTTGTGTTCGCTGGACCGATCGATCTCAATGACTGTAGCCAGCCTTCTTTTATCGCCTGTCTCATATGAATTGACAAACTGCTCATTGGGAGTGCAAAAACCAAAACCCAGATCTGTCCATCCCCCTTTGCCACCTACCCTCGGGCCCTGCCATACGCAATAACCGTTGACACCAAAATCTGAATTATTGAAAACACCGGTTTGAATTTCAAATATGGATTCTGAACTATTGTTTCCAGCCTCACGCCATATTTTTTCATAATCCGGTAACAAAGCATATTGGCCGGATGATATTACCTGGGAGGTAAGCTCAAATACTTTCTGCCAATTTTTTTCATACAGATACACTTTAGCTAAAAGGGATTGTGCAGTTCCTTTATTTATTCTTCCTTTTTCTGTCGCATTTCGGAGAGGAGTATGGTCGGCAGCAAACTGCAAATCTTCTATAATAGTCGTATAAATCTCCGCAGCGGTAGCCCTGGTTTGAAATTTAGGGTCCGTATTTGCATCTTCCGCACTTGCAGGCACCCTCAATACAAGAGGCACACCTCCATATAAGCGAACCAGATTAAAATAATAATACCCTCTGATAAAACGAACTTCTCCAATCCATCTGTTTTTAATAGATTCATCCACTAAAGATGTTTCCAGGGCTTTCAGAGCCTGATTGCATTTTGCAATCCCAGAAAAATAGCCGCTCCATAATGAAGCGACAAAAGTATTGGTCGGTGTTTGAGTAAAATTATCCAATTCTCCTATGATGCCTATCTGATCCTGGGCCGTGCTACCTTTATCAGCATCATCAGCCATGATATTGGTGGCAGATATGAAAGCGATTCCATGAGTATCACCACCTCCGAATGCATCACCAGATAATAAACTGTTATAAACGCCTACGACCAGGTTTGCAGCCAGATCCGGATCTGTTGCTGCGGTACCCTTGCCTTGCACAGCAACGTCCAAAAAATCTGGAGAACAGGCCTGAATAAGGAATACCAATGTTGGCAATAGAATTTTTAGTAAAATCTGTTTTTTCATTTCCTTATTTTTAAAATTCAATATTGATGCCTGCAGCAATAGTTTTAGTGGTCGGGTATGCATTCGTTTCTATACCGGATCTGGTCGGTGAATCATCTGAAAGTTCGGCAGTAAATCCAGTATACTTCTTTAAGGTGAATATATTTTGTGCAGTGACGAAAACCCGGGTGCTGGCTATATGAATTGATTTCAATAAGGACGGAGCCAGAGCATAGCTCAGAGTAACATTGTTCAAACGAATGAAGTCACCGGATTCTACATAATAACTGGAAGCGGGTAAATAACCGCTATTGGCAGCAGGTTCATTTTGAATGCCTGATCCAGTGGACCATCGGTGATAGGCGAGATCAGCTTCTATATTGTCAAAGCCGCTCAATCTCAGGGCTTTTTTACCATTGTATACTACATTACCCACATTTCCGTAAATATCAAAACTCAAATTCAATGCTTTGTAGTTCACTTCCGCATTAATCCCGAAATAAGCTTTAGGTTGATACGAACCCATAAATACGCGGTCTTTGTCATCAATTTTCCCGTCGTCGTTACTATCCTGATAAATAAAATCTCCGGGTGCAGCATTTGGCTGAATGATACTACCGCCACTTGATTTATTGGATTCAATCTCGAGTTGATTTTGAAAGACTCCTTTAACCTGTAAGACATAAAAACTACCTACAGGATAATTATTGTCCGTTTTAGTCGTATAAATCTGTGCTCCCCCGACGCCTCCATCTAGTATCGGTTGACCACCGTTGAGTCCAATTACAGTATTTTTATTCAGGGTAATATTTCCACCAATTTTATAATCCAGGCTACTGGTGATGCGGTTCCTCCAATTGAGAGCAAACTCCAGACCTGTATTCTTTATAGAAGCTGCATTGGTTAATACTACTCCATCTTCATCTCCTGTCACAGAAGGTACTTTGACATTAATCAATAAGTCGCGGGATTTTTTATTATAAAATCCCAGTTCTCCATATAACTTACCACGCAACAATGAAAAGTCCAGACCCAGATCAAATTCTTCGGTCGTCTCCCATTTCAAATTGGGGTCCTTAATTTGAGTAATAGCGCTCCCCGGCGTTGCGATACCTCCTCCGAAAGGGTAAGCAAGATTAGGTTTGACTGTTGTAGTGAATGCATCCGAAGGTACCCGATCATTACCTACCTTACCCCAACTAGTTCTAAACTTCAGGGTTTCAAAGATTGAATTGTTCTTCATGAATCCTTCATTACTGATCAGCCAGCCAAAACCCAATGAGGGAAAATAGCCCCATCTGTTATCCGGTGCTATTCTTGAACTGCCATCTGCCCGCATGGTAGCAGTCAATAGATATTTGTCGTCATAATTGTAATTAAACCGGCTGAGGTAGGAATTTCTTGCCCATTTATCTCCTTCACCTGAATTCGTAGATGTATTTGCGTTGCCTGTATTGATGTACCATAGGTCTTTATCTGCCGGAACATTCTGACGATTAGCAGTAGCCCAGGATAGAGAGTAAGCTTCTGCTGTGGTACCCGCCATCAGCGTAAATTTATTTTTATCTATGGTTGTCTGATACGAAATGATATTGTCCCAGACCCATCTCAGGCTATTTTCATTTTTTATATTTAAAGAGCTATTGGGGTTGCGTTGATTTCCACCACTAGTGATAAAGGTGGATAAATCATTAGTGAATTGATAATTGTATCTTCTTTCCGCAAGATTGGCATCTTCAAGTCCAATACTGGACCTTAGGGTCAGGCCGGCAATGGGTTTAAGTTCCAGATAACCTGAAGTCTGAAGTCGGCGATTGATGATCCGGTTATTAGTGTTACTGAGATCAAGGATGGGGTTGCCAACATTCTGATAGACGGAAGTATTGCCATATTTACCATCGACCAGAGATGGAATTATAGGAGCTGCACGGTACGCATTATTGTAGGCTCCACCAAGGTTTACATCCCGGTTGCCTGAACTAACATAGGAAGCGGTGATCCCTACATTGAGTTTTGAATTAATCTTATAATCAGTATTCATCCTGGCAGTGATCCGATTGAATTTATTGTTGATCACTATTCCTTCATCTTCTAAATAGCCAAAACTTAAAAAATGGCTTATCCGATCAGTTCCGCCTGAAATAGACAAATTATGATTCTGAGTCCATGCTTGCCGGAGAATTTCACCAAACCAGTCTGTGGATACTGTGGAAGCATTCACAGCAGTACCAGTAGCGGCAGATGCATAATTGGCATACTCATTTGCATTGGCCATTTGTATAAGGTTGGACGCCGATCTGAATCCCAGGTTATTGTTGTAATTTATTTTTGTCACACCTGAAGTTCCCCTTTTCGTGGTGATGATGACTACACCGTTTGCTCCACGAGCGCCATAAATAGCGGTAGAAGAAGCATCTTTTAAGACATCGAGGCTGGTAATGTCGGCAGTATTGATATTGCTGATATCGTCTGTGAGTATTCCATCTACTACAAATAGTGCCGATGTACCCGCAAGAGCCGTTCCTGTACCGCGGATACGAACATTTGGTGATGAACCTGGTTTGCCACTACTAATGATCTGAATTCCGGTTACTTTTCCCTGAAGTGCCTGGGTAGCTGTCAATACGGGTTGTCTGGCCAATTCTTCTCCCCTTACACTTACAGTAGCCCCGGTTATGTCAGCTTTCCGCTGTGAACCATAACCTACCACCACCACTTGTTCCAGCATAATATTTTCTACGGACATTTCTATATTTAGGATCGTGTCCGAGTTAATGGAAATTTCCTGAGTAGCCAATCCAAAATAGGAAATGGTGATTACAGACTGAGGGGGTACTGAAAGATTGAACTTACCATCGATGTCAGTGACGGTCCCCAGGAGGGTACTCTTCACTTGTATTGTAGCTCCTATGATCGATTCTTTATTGCTCGCATCGGTTACAGAGCCTGACACCTTCAAGGTTTGACCATAGATCAATGGAATAAATTGAAGTGAAAGAGCAGCGCAAATTAATAGTCGTATCGACATAATGTCTCTAAATTGTGGTACTAGATGGATAAGTTATTAATTAATCAAAAATTCATTTTTCGCAAAGCAATCAACCAAGCAGGCTAATCTAAAAATGATATAACGAAGTCGATTAACAAGGATTCTTATCAATTGATAATGTAATACAAATTGGACATCAACCACAATGGAATGAAAGGCCACATGTTGATGCAAGTATATAACGTCTTATTTTCACGAATAGTTTTAACTACAAGTCACAATATTTTATTAAAATTCATAAAAACTGCTTTTCTTCATTAAATCACTTAACCCGGCCCTTGCCTAAAATTATATTTTTCCAGAATAGGTAGTGCTTTAAACTCCAGTTCCGGCTCTCAGATTATTACCTGTGAGAGTTGTCACAGAATCTAAGTTAGACAGGGATTTAAATTCTCAGTATTGAAAATGGATTTGCCGGGAGGGTATTAATGCTCTCATTGTATAGAAATCAATGCAAAGGGCAGATTAATTAAGTAATACCATGTTTCTATAGGGACTCCTAACCAAATAGCTTATAAGTGGAGTTTTACACAGCTTGCCCAGGGATAGAACAATTGGTTTTGATCAAAAGACGATAGGAGGAATTTAATCTACTATAGGTATTTCCCATCCTCCCATTGTCTTTTATTAAACTGTATTTAGTGTAGAACTATTTTGCATCTGAATAAGCTAAAAAGCCAAATCTTTACTTTTTACCCTCCCAGATTGATTTAGACTCTTCAAAAGGGTTCAACCTGTTATATGCGAACGTTTGGTACAATTTTATCGTTACCTCGTTGGGTTTTTAGAATAATGTTATGTTTTGTAAAAGAGTAAGCCCACAAAATCAATATAATTTGCAAAGGCAATCTGATTATTGATATCCACAACTTAAGATTTGATTCATTCCAATAATTAAGCATCATTTGAATGTTAGCAGGAAATACAGCGATCAATAAGAAAATGATACACCAGGCAGCTACCCTTCTTGTTGAAGAAAATAATAATAACAAACCAAAGGACACTTCACAAACACCGCTAATTACAACCAACTCATTATGCCATAGAAGCCAAGGAGGCATTATTCTTAAGTAAAGTTCTGAATGTAAAAAATGATTTACCCCTGTCCCAACATAAAACATAGACATTGCAAATAGTGAGAGTCTCTGCATACTACAAATATAAGCTTCGTTAAAAAATAAACTGCTCTCAAATACTATATATGTTATAAAATAATTGTACGCTATGGTATAAATTTGATGTACCATTAGACGATTATACTTGTATCCTGGTACCCATTTCTAACCTCTAATAACGATGGAAGGAATCTTTTAACTATATATGCAATTCCCATCCTCCCATTATCAACATTACCCAAAATATAGCGTGTAACCTACTTGCACTATTGCATTATTGCACTATTGCAGTTTGTAGACTGATTTATATCGATAAATCTTTTAGTTATTTGAATAATCTTGATTGTAGAGGTTTCCACTAGGGACCCTTGCCAATGAGATGGATTCTGAAAGTATATCTAACCCAATTGAAAAGTTCTTGTAATAGCTTTTGAAACACACGGTTTAGAGCAGGATATTGGCTAATTCTCATTTTGATGTGATGGTAAGCTTGCCATCATGTTATTTAATAGGAATGGAAGGAACGGGTTTTTAACGTGTCCCCAATATTTATTAGCCCATATTAGAACATTAGGTTCAAACTTAAATATAATAATTAGCGCCGGAGCCTACAGCTCTTTAATGAGAATTCGACTTGACAATGGAGTAAAAATCCATTGCTCATAATTTTTTCGAACCTAATGGCTCTGAGCATTTTACAAAAAAAATCACTAGCCCATCAAAATGGGAATAAACCAATACATGTCTTCAATACCGCAGGCATGATTCAGACAACGGGTAAATGAATAATAAACTCACTCCTTTCCTCTTCCCTACTCTCTACCCGTATCTCACCCCCATACGCTTTCACAATATCATAAGCCAGGCTCAGTCCCAGTCCCGTCCCTTTCCCCGTGTCTTTCGTAGTAAAAAACGGTTGAAAAATCTTGTCTTTTATTGTTTCCGGAATACCGTCTCCGTTATCAGATACTCGTATTTCTATTTGATTCGCATTTGACTTTGTTGAAACTGTCACTGTCGGATTATAGTCTGATCCCTCTTTCTTCGCTTTTTCGTCAACTGCTTGAAATGCATTATTGATGATATTCAAAAGTACGCGGCCAATGTCTTGAGGAACAACTTGGATCTTTGGTAAATTAATATCAAAATCAAATTTGTAGTCTACATTAAAGTCTTGGTCTCTTGCTTTTAAACCATGATAGGAAAGCTTCAAATATTCATCAGCTAGTGCATTGATATCAGTTATTACTTTTTGGCCCGAGCTGGCGCGGCTATGTTCGAGCATGCCTTTTACAATACTGCTGGCACGCTGGCCATGGTGGTTTATTTTAGTAGAATTATTTTCTATGTCATTTGCAATTGCATTTACTTCTTGCAGATCGCCCTTCATTACTTCATTTTTTAATTCCTTAATTAACTCTGTGTTTACTTCAGAGAAATTATTGACGAAGTTCAACGGATTTTGAATCTCATGGGCTATGCCAGCTGTCAGCTCTCCAAGGCTGGCCATCTTTTCGGATTGGATTAATAGTGCTTGCGTGGATTTTAATTCCCGAATTGAACGTTTTAGCTCTCCCGTACGTTCTTCTACAGTTCTTTCAAGAACAATTTTTTGCTGTTCTATCAATTGACTTCTCTCAATTTCTTTTTCCTTAGCAAGTCTTTCCTTGTCCAGCGCCTGCTGGGTATTTTCTTTCCTAAGTTGTACAAATTGTAATAATAACACCCATGAAAATGATATCACAAACCAAATGACAAAAAATCTATTTATGGTTTCAAAGCGGGGTTCAAGTCAATTCATTAAATGTGGTGGCTTGATTCCAAATCTATCATATAATAGCCCAAAAAGAAATGTAGAGCCAAAACCAATACACCAAAAAACAGATGCAGGAATTGCTGCTATTTTAAGCACCCTTAACAATTGACCCGAATTTTTAAGGTATTTTATGAATGTAATTAGAATCATAAATAGGCCAACGACAAATAAGAAGTTGGAAAAGGCATCTAGTAATCCATTCCATTTTCCTAGAAGATGAGGTTCGATTAAAAAATTTGCCAAAGAGACCAGCGGTTCGATTATTGCAATACACTTAAGGGCTTTGTCCCAAGCAGGGAATTGTTTGAATGTCTTCAGAAAGTGCCTAAGAAATTGGACAAAAAGAAAAATCCCCGTTGAACTAATCACTTCTTGGATAGTAAGAATTATCCATGGTAGACTTGGCAAACTCATGTCTAAAAAGTAATTTCCATTAAATGAAAAATAAAAAAGAAATCTTTTGAATTGAGTAAATTAAATATGGAAGGATCGGTTGAAATTAGCTGGTTTTGTACTAATTCATAAGGGGGTGAAGCGATAGGGTGAGATTCCACTTACCGTAGCCATACCAATGCATAATACAAATACACCCTGTCTCTTACAATTGAATAAAAAAACAAACTAAAGACGACTGCAAATAGGAGAATGCCTGTGAACAATGCGCTTAGGTCTCTAATTGAAAAATTTGAATCGTTCTCTATATAGTTTTCTTGAATTACTTTATTTGTAATGCCAATGGACACTGACAGAAATTTTGGTTTGTTGAAATAGTAATAGTTTTTAATACGATTGTATATTAAAACTTCCTCTTCTTGCTTCAGGGAAATTGGAATTTCATTGATTTTTTTTAGACCATCTTTTTTGCTATATGGATAAAGTATGCCTGTAGTGAAATGAGTCCATTTATCATATTCGTTGTAAACATAATAATCAGATTGATCAGCATTGGTTGTATTAGGAAGGCAAATCGTAACATCTTTATTCATTGAGTTTTTCAAACGATAACGAAACCAGTAATAATGTATGCGATAGTCTATTTGGTTGCTCTGATGAAATTTTTCTGAGACGGGTAACTGATTTGCTTCTTTAATTGTCAAATTACCTTCCTTATCTTCAAGCAATTGCCAGTAATTGGCATCAATCGTGAAATAGACTCCTGTGTCAGATTTTATTTCGTAAACAGGTGGCAAATTATTTTGAGCAATTGTCTGATCAAACAATAGTAATATGAGGATAAGATGAAATATTTTTTTACGCATCCCGGGTTTTTAATAACAAATTTAATAATGAATTCACTTCCTAATCTTTCTTCGTTTTTACAACATGCCTTTGACTATGCCATCAGCACGTTTACCGTATTGATTTATTTTGGTTATTTTTTCTAGCTTATGCAGATAAATTTGAGTTCGAGTACTCTTTGTTTCCAATAGAGTTCAAATTGGTAAAAAAAAGTAAACTTGGACAAAAGCAAGCTAATATATGAAAAGGTTTGAGAATCCATATAAAATTTAAACTGATGTACAACTAAAGATTTACGGTCTAAATCCTGGGAGTATAAATTGTTGTTTAAAATTTGGTACCGAGTACTTCTATATTAAAAACCCTATATAAAAAAGCTATATGAAGCTTAATTCTCAGACATTTTTTTACATGACCTTTTTAGTAGGTTAGTCTATATAAGGTATGATTTATATTATCAGCGACTTCGACCTACTTACCCAATATTTAAAAAGGCTTATAAGTCATATATCTTGGAGGTGGATCTTCCCGATAAAGAAAAAATCCTGGCAATGAATTTTACCTGTTCTGAGGATTGAAGTTGCTTATATATTTTAACCTCCTGCTCAAGGATCTGAATAGATTCTTTCGCATTGATGATGAATAAGCGGCCATCAGATTTAATATCTAAGGTCTTATTGCCCTGTTGGTATTTGATCTCAATGCAAAAATCTTTGTACAAATCTCCAGCGGCAAAGGAGAATTGGAGTTTCAATAGATCCTTTTTTGCTGGATTAGGATTTCGAATAAAATCAATGTTAGTTATTGAGGCCAATTTTTTAAATTTTTGATGGTATTGGTTATCAAAACGATTTGAATATATGTTTATTCCTTTGAATTGTAATATCTGGAAGGTATCATTTTTGTTCAGAAACCAGTCGACAAATAAAAAATACCAAGCACTAACTGATTGACTTTAAGTTACTTAAAATAGCAATCCAGCACCCGAAAAAGAACTCGGATAAATGAACTCATAATGAAATATAATAAATTAATAGTCGGATCTGCTTTGGACAATTTGTTTCATCATGTATCACAATGTTGCTAAATCACCAAAAAATGTTTGACAGATGTTTGACAGGTAAAATAAAAAACCCTCTAAATCAATAACTTAGAGGGTAGTAAAGTAGCCCGTACGGGATTCGAACCCGTGTTTCCTCCGTGAAAGGGAGGCGTCCTAGGCCTCTATACGAACGGGCCGGCTCACTTTTTCAAAGCGGGTGCAAAAATATTACTTTTTTACTAATTTAGTACAGTTTATTTAAGAATAATATAATTCAAGTCACACATTTATAGTCCCATTATTTTGCAAAAATGGGGGTCTATTTCTTAGTCAGTCTCTCATACATCGCTCTGATACTGCGCTCATTAGAGATGGCATTACTACCTCTGATTGGATGCCTGCTCAAATCTATTTCCTTTATTAACTGATCTTTGGATCTGCCTGCTTTAATTCCTGCTCTAACCTGATGTAACATATCCGCTAAATATTCCCGCTGTTGTTTTAAAATAAGACTTGGGCCTGGATCACCATGACCTGGTATCACTGTATTGATATTCCAGGATGCCAAAGTATCAAGTACAGCAAGCCATCTATCGTACACCACATGCTGGTCAGCTACATTATTTCCCCATGGGTTCCCATTAACACAAAGGTCACCTGTACATAGAATTTTTTCTTTAGGTAAATACGCTACGGCATCGCCGGAGGTATGAGCGGGACCCATCCTGATCAATTCCACCCGATGTTCGCCGTCATCAAAAATCATTTTTTGATCAAATGTAAGTGTTGGATATTCCCTTCTATATGGTTTTAAATCACCCCCGCCATAATTCCTTTCCCATTCCAGTTTACCCAACGTATGCATTTCTTCCGCAGTCACCGATGATGAAACCACCACTGCTCCAACATCTACAAATACACTATTTCCAAAAGTATGATCATGATGATAATGGGTATTGAACACAAATCGAATCGGCTTGTCTGTTGTCTTCATAATTTCCGAAATAATTTCCTCAGCTCCCCAGGGGTAGTTTGCATCCACAGCCAGTACATAATCTTTGAACACCACCCAAAGGCAATTTGCTGATTTCCGCTGAAGTTCGTCACCGAAATAATAATATACTCCTGGTGCTAACTCTTTAACTGGTCTTGATTGAGCGTAAGTGGATTTGATTCCAAAAACGCAATTAAAAAAGAATACTGGTAAAAGAAATTTGATGGTTTTCATTGTAGATTTATATCACATCATTTCGCAAATTTAAGCTGGGTAGTAACAGTTTGCCAGTAAATTATTTTGGGTGAAAAACAATCATGTCTGCTCAAACTGTTTACATTAAAGATTAAAACATTTAAAAGCTGGCCTGACTTCCTGGAAAATTTAAATACTTTTGATGAAAACCCGGTTTGTTATGACTTCGGGAGAATATTGACATAAAAGATATAACCGAACCTGGTCACTGACATAGAAAGGCTTCAACATGTAAATGGAAGTGAATAGGTTCAGGAATCAAATAGGTAATAGGGAAATTATTACAAGATATATAACTTTTCACCATCAAGAATTTTGTCAAGAATGAGGTACAAAACGTTGAGAAATAAATAAATGAAAAACATATTCTTATTCATCTTAATTCTATTTCCATTTTTTACTTCGGCTCAGGAAGTTAAATCGGCCGTGGTAAAATCATACCATGGCAGGCCGACCATTTTTGTAAATGACCAGCCACAAGCACCTGCTTTTTATGCGCTTACACATGCATATGGAGGACGATGGTCGTGGGAAGAAGTAGCAGCCCGCAATCTCAACAACTTTTGCAAAATTGGTTTCAGACTTTTTCAAGTCGATTTATATCTGGAAGACATCTGGTATAAAAACAGCAAGACCTTAGACATTGAAAAATCGCAAAGACAGGTAAGAGGGGTTTTAGACCAATGTCCGGATGCCAATATCATAATCAGGATTCATGTCAATGCTCCCTTTTGGTGGAACGAAAGTCACCTCCAGGAATGCACGCAATTTGCAGATGGTCCAGTCGACTTAAGCCTAAAAGCGGGACCACCTTATCATAATGAAGAGCATGATATAGATAGAGCATTAAGAGCAAGTCTCGCTTCCGAAGTCTGGAAAAAAGAAGCTGGCGAAAAGCTGGTAGAGTTTTGTCAAAGACTTACAAAAACTCCTGAAGGAAACGCTGTGATTGGTATGCATGTGGCCGGAGGCATTTATGGCGAATGGCATTACTGGGGTTTCATTGACCATGACCCGGATACAGGAGATGCCATGACTTCCTATTTCCGAAAATGGCTCAAAAACAAATATAAAACCAATGAAACTCTACAAAATTCATGGGCCAATGATGCTTTTACATTTGAAAATGCCACAGTACCTACCACTGCCGAAAGGCTAAAAACGCAAGATGGTTTTTTCAAAGATCCTGCAGTGGAACAACGAGTAATTGATTATTTCACCGCACAACAGCAAGTAGTGGCTGAAGATGCAGAATATTTTTGTCGTATCGTGAAAGAAAAATGGGGACGGCCTATCATTACAGGTATTTTTTATGGCTACCTGCACATGACATTCAACCGCCAAACCGTTGGTGGACATTTGTTTATTAAGCAAATTCTTGAAAGCAAATACATAGACTACCTGGCAGCTCCACAAACCTATTGGAACGAAAGCAGGAAAGCCGGCGGTTCAGGAAATTCACGTGGAATAATAGAATCAACACTGCTACATGGAAAACTTTGGCTTGATGAAATCGATAATGGCTATTTGCATCCCAAAACAGATAGAGATAATATTCGATATACCGAACGCTATGATAGTACTTACGCCAATATCATGAAAAGGTGCGCGCTATTGCCATTGATGCGGGGCATTGGCTTTTGGTTTTATGATTTTGGAGTTCAAAAAGGTTTTGGCTGGTGGGACAACCCTAACTATTTAGCTACCATGAAAGATGAAAAAGATTTTTTTACTGACCGTCTTACTATACCTTACAAATCAGAAGCTGATGTCCTGTATGTATGGAGCCAGGATGTATTTTATTATTTAAAATCTGCACCATTGCCCATCACCGTAAATGTGCTTGATCATTCCATCGAGCATGCTTTACGATCGGGCACAGTAGGTGACCATGTATATGATTTCGACTTGGAACTGGTCGATTTGAACCAATACAAAGCGATCGTGTTTATGAACGTGTACAAATTGAGTACCGCGCAAAGAGATTATATACAGAAAAAAGTAGCACAGCAAGGAAGAACCATTATCTGGAATTATCTCACAGGCTACACAAATGGAGAAAAATTAGATATTGACTTTGTAAAATCATTATCCGGGATAAATATCGAGCGGTTTACATTGGAAAAAGCTCCGGAAGTTCATTTTCTACTACCAAATGATGAATACAAATTCAGTGGTGCTATTGAGCCACTCTTCGTAGTGAACGATAAAGGAGCAGAAGCCTTGGCAGAATTAAAAGAGACCCACCAAACCCTTATTGCCCGAAAAAAATTGAAAGATTTTGTATCTGTTTTTTGCGCGGTTCCTTTAAATGGGACTAACAGTTTTAGAGAGATATTTCGCGAAGCAGGTTGTCATATTTACAATGAACAAAATGATTTTATATATGCTAATTCCGGGCTGTTGATGTTGCATACCAAAGAGGGTGGAAAGCGAAATATTACATTAAAGTCTGGTAAAAAGCTCGATCTGGATTTAAAAGAGGGCTCAACTATATTATTTGATAGTACTACGGGAATGGAAGTATTGAAATAGCTGACAGCAATCATTTGCCTGGCCATATTTAGGACACTCAATAGACGAGCTTCACTACATGCCAGACTTATTTTTCGTGTGCTCAAATTATCTGAGCCGAAAAACTATTATAAGCTGCTTACCCTTAAAAAAAAACTTAAAACCTGGCCTGCTTTTTACAAAAAATTAAATATTTTTGATGAAAACCATCATTGTAATTGTTTGAAATATAATGACAATAAAAGTAAATTCAAAATTAGTTGAGTAAACACTAATTTTATAGGTAACTCAATGAAAATGCAAATAATAAAAGGATTGACATAAAATTTGAAAATATATTGATTATGAAAATTGACCCGATAATAGCTGTCAAAGACCCTGAAAAAAGTTCAACATGGTATCAATCGGTATTCGGGTGCAGAAGTAGAGGACAACATATTATCACATTGGTATCTGAAAATGATGAAATTTTACTTTGCCTTCACCCATGGGTTGAACATGATCATCCTACTATGAAAAATCAGCAAATCACTCCGGGGAATGGACTCATTCTATATTTTAGAACCGAAACTTTAGTTGAAATTCGAAATAACATTGAAAAACTTCAGTGCCAAGTTGATGAGGACATTCATTTAAACCCCAATTCAAAAAAAATGGAATTTTCACTGCGAGACTCGGATGGATATTACTTAACAATATCGGAATTTCACAAATATGAAGGTTAGTAGAATCTAAAAAGGCAAGCCCATTACCATGGTGATAAGTGAATCTAATAATATGAATACTTTTATTAGTGCGCATTATAAAAAACCACACGGACGATGAAAAAACTAATTGCAATATTACTTTTCGGATCGACAATGCAAGTATACGGACAACTATTTTATACTGACCTTTATGGTTTCAGACTGGGACAATATCGGGAGGCTGCACAAAATGAATTAGGAGAACCAATTGAGTATGGGAAATTTGCTGACGGTTTTATTTCTGAAACCTACCTCCTCAAACCAGACACTTCACTCTATATTATTTTTGAATACGCTTCATGGGATTCTAGTATCATTTGGAGCATTCAAGTATCGGGTTCTAATTCCACAACAGATATTGGTTTTAGGAATGCTAAATTGGGTATTGGGAAATCTCAAATTGAATATCTATTTGGTAAACCAACTTCGTCGGAAGACATTGGAGAATATGGACAAAAGTGGATTTATGGCAAAACAAATTTTTCAATCGAAGTAAATCCTGAAGAAAAATTATCTAGTGTTAAAATCCGTGACAATGCAGGTGAACTTTTTTCAACAGGACCTGACATAAACAAAATACCATCCTTTGACAAACTTCAAAAAATGCTGAACTCTAACAATAACTCTGAAATTTTGAAATTGCTTTCGGGCGACATTGAAATTTATTACAATGCCAATACATACTATTTCAAAAAATCTTTACTAACAGAGGAGAAATCAGATTACTCTAAAATGCTATCCCTCATTAAATCTATTTCCAAAGACCTTGCCAGCGTTGACACGAAAAATATTGATGAGTATGAGGAAAATATGCGAATGGCATTAGGAGAAAATATACAACATGTAATCAAAATAAAAAAAGGACACACCATTAATGAAATCGTACTAAAATATATTGGCGGACAATACTACATTTATGAAATTAATGCAAATACTAAATAACTAGCCGACAAATTATTTCCTTCAAAAGAATAAATGGTCCATATCATTTTACCCAAAAGTTGAAATTTCCCCAATAGCAATACTGGTCCACGAAATCACCTTATAGATAGAACTCCTTCTACAAATATGTATACATTAGGTAATACTATTGACTCTATAATCGCCTTATCTTGCACAGCTTTGCTTAAACTCTTAAACTCCCATTTATAGAATTTTGGCATCAAAAAAATATACTTTCAGCCTCTTCCAGGTTAACGATTTATTCCCATTGGAAAAAATAAATTCAGATTGCCGACTATACCCTAATTAAATAGTACATGATTGCTTTCTTCATTTGTAAATTTTCCCTACACTTATAAACCGGTTTGTTTCACCATGGAGTATTGAATGCTCTTAATCCTCCATTTTTAACTCAATTTTAGGAGAATAATCACCGATATTCCTTTGTACCTTTTATGATAATGGTTATCTAACCAATAGATATATAAAACAACCAGACAATGAAAAACGAAATTTTATTTACGGAAGGACAAAAATTTAAACAATGGTGGTTTTGGATAAATCTTATTGAAATAAATGGACTTTGCCATTACGGTGTTTACAAACAAGTTATCCTTGGACTACAATTTGGAGACAAACCACTAAGTAATACAGGTCTTTTAATCGCGATAGGGTTGACCCTATTCTTAACTACTTTATTAATTAATTTAAAGTTTCATGCTATAGTGAAAAATGACGGAATTTAGGTTCGGTTTTTTCCTCTTCCTTTAAAATTTAAACATTACAACTGAGATATCTTGACAAAATCATTCGTCAGATTATACTCCGCTATAAGAGAATACGGTAATTGGGGTTTGCGACTTGGACTTTTTGGGAAAGGGACTGCTTTTAATGTTTCAGGCGACAAAGGACTACAACTTGAATTTAAATCCAAAAAGAAACTACTTATTGGAACCAACCAGCAAGCCGAATTAACTGAAGCGCTAAACAAAATTGGACAATTAAAACTACTGTGAAACAAACTAGAAAGGACTGTATAAAATTAATGTACATTCAGCATCTATTAACGACATGAAAAAAATACTAATCACCGGAACAACAGGAAATGTGGGAATGGAATTAATAAAATCACTCACAAAGTTTAATCATAATCATCAGATTTATTGTGGAGTTAGAAATGTGCAGACAGATAAACAAAAAATGGAAAGTTTCAAAGCACCTCTTATCCCTTTTGATTTTACTAATATTGAAACATTTCAATCTGCACTGGTAGACATTGATATTCTTTTCTTATTGCGTCCGCCACAAATTTCAGAAGTGAACAAATACTTTAAACCACTTCTTGCTGCTGCAGTTAAAAATGGTGTGAAGCACATTGTTTTCTTATCCGTTCAAGGTGTTCAAAACAGTAAAATAATCCCACATTACAAAATTGAAAAGTTAATTATTGAAAGTAAAATCTCTTATACATTTTTACGACCTGCGTACTTCATGCAAAATTTTTCAACCACCCTATCCAAGGATTTGAAAATAAAAAATAAAATCTATCTGCCTGCAGGAAATACTAAATTTACATTAGTTGATGTTACAGATATTGGAGAAGTTGCTGCTAAAATTCTTATAGAAACAGAAAGCCATATAAACCAGGCTTATGAATTGACCTCCAATGAAAAATTGACATTTAAAGAAATGGCTTTAAAACTAAGCAAAGGACTTGGTAAAACCATTCAATACCAATCTCCCAACCTTCTTAGTTTCTTCATTACTAAAAAAAAAGAAAAAATGCCGACCATGCTTATTCTGGTAATGATAATGCTTCATTATTTTCCAAGATTTCAAAAAGAACCAAACATGACCGATTGTATTGCAAATATCCTCAACAAACAACCTAAAGACTTCGATAGATTTATTTTTGAAAATCAAAATTTTCTTCGCTGATATATTAACCCAGACATAATGTAAAGTAGTATTTATAGGAAACTAAAAAACCTGACCGACTTCTCCGAAAATTTAAATATTTTTGTTAGCCATAAGATTTGCAATGGCTTTGAATTGTAGGATTAAAAAGATAAATATGATTCTGGCAAAAGCATATACTAATGTTAGTGGCAATTCTAAAAACAATTTATATAAATTTAAAAAAACATAATACATGCATTTTGAAAAATTAGTTCCGAATATTTTTTATATCGATATCATGGATAGTTTGAAATTGTTTGTCGATTGTTTAGGTTTTGAGATTGGACACAATGAAATAAAATCCAGCCAACCATTTTGTGTATTGGAAAAAGATGGATTACAGATAAATATTTTTCAAAATGCAGAGCTTGCCAAAGAGCATAATCCTGAATTTAGATTAGTTACCAAAAATATTGATGAGGTCTATAGGAAAGTTTCTAATTCTCATCCTGAATTTCTCCATCCCAACCTAAAAGAAATTACACTTCGTCCCTGGGGTGCAAAGGAATTTGCTTTGAAAGATACCCAATTGGGAATCATCATCCAGGAATGGTAACCATAAAAATTACCGATAAAAGAATAAAAATTTAAATGAAACAAAGCATTGCTCATATTGCATTGGTGGTAAAAGACTATGACGAAGCCATCGATTTTTACACAAAAAAATTAGATTTTATACTTCTTGAAGATAGTAAAATCGATGAAAACAAAAGATGGGTTATGGTTGCGCCTCCGGGAGCCAAAGAATGCAGTTTGTTACTTGCAAAAGCAGCAAATGAAGAACAGTCCGAAAGTATAGGAAATCAAACCGGAGGAAGAGTATTCCTATTTCTTTTTACAGATGATTTTTGGAGAGACTATACGAAAATGATGGATAGAAAAATAAATTTTGTAAGACCTCCTACTGAATATGCATATGGAATAGTTGCGGTATTCGAAGACTTATACGGAAATCTCTGGGACTTACTGGAGCCTAATGAAAAAAATAAGGGATTGATAGAACCTAAACAATCTTCACCACCAGTCTAGCCAACAGCTTTTATATACCATCCTACTTTGGTCCAATCATTTAGCGCCTTCAGATTTACAGTGATGGTCCTTCGCCTGCACAAAGTAGAACCAATTTCTACTGTGCACTCGAATTTATTCGGGCGGAAATCCAGCATTCCGTCCTCCATCTCATTACCATACAGATATCTAAAAGTCTGATTGACTTCTGGGAAAAAGTAAATATTTTTGAGGAAAATTGGTTTGCGATGGCTTTAAAATTAAAAGATGAATATTTTATGGTTCATCGCATTTTTGCATACTTGAGCCTATAGTTGTGTAAATCAAAAATTTTCAATCCGAAATATTCCAAGTCTCTATATCCGTATGCTTTACGCTTTAATACTTTTATTTTATTGTTAAATCCTTCTAATGGC
>JBBSBH010000049.1:0-35778 GCA_038251405.1 Chitinophagales bacterium | reverse complement strand
TCCAAAATTTCAATATTTCGATCTCGGCACTCACCCAGGTGCCTCAATATTGGTCGAGCACTCTAATGCCAAACTGAAAACAAATCACCAAGTCCGTGATAATGCCCGGAAGATCGACAAGCCCAGGGCGAGTTTATTGAGGCACGAGCTTTTTTGGTTACTTTTTTTGCGGAAAAAAAAGTAATACCACTGCATTTAATAACCAACTTCCATAATTTCAATATTTCGATCTCGGCACTCACCCAGGTGCCTCAATATTGGTCGAGCACACTAATGCCAAACTGAAAACAAATCACCAAGTCCGTGATAATGCCCGGAAGATCGACAAGCCCAGGGCGAGTTTATTGGGGCACGAGCTTTTTTGATTACTTTTTTTGCGGAAAAAAAAGTAATACCACTGCATTTAAAAACCAATCTCCATATCCCAATAGTCCATTATAAGAACTCATAATTGTATCTCAATCCTCCATTCTGGTCGAACTCGATTATGCCCAATTGGGTCAATTAGCTATATATCCATTCCACCAAAATCAAATCAGGAACATTCCAATTATAAATAGATCTTTAAATTTCTATCAAAAAATTTGAATACCACTATTCCTCATACATGAAATAACATCCAAAAAGACCTTTTTTACACGTACTTTTGCAGACCTTTTACAAAACTTAAACAGATCGAATGAACGGAGTTCCAATGATGATTTTTCAGCTCATGCTGAGCCTTTCCTTTTTAGTAATCATTCATGAATGTGGTCACTTTTTCCCTGCCAAATGGTTTAAGACCCGGGTAGAAAAATTCTATTTGTTCTTTGACCCCTGGTTTTCTTTGTTTAAAACAAAAAAAGGTGAAACAGAATACGGTATAGGATGGCTCCCACTTGGAGGCTATGTAAAAATCTCCGGAATGGTAGACGAAAGTTTTGATACTGAAAAATTAAAAGAAGAACCCAAGCCCTGGGAATTCAGATCAAAACCCGCCTGGCAGCGGCTGATCATCATGTTGGGCGGAGTGACGGTAAATTTCATTGCCGGATTTTTATTATTTGCATTCATATTGGGAAAATGGGGTGAAGAGTATGTACCCGCATCTTCTGTCAAGGAAGGTATTTATGTGGATTCCCTGGGGAAAGAATTGGGTCTTAGAGAAGGTGATATTATATTAAAAGTAGGTGGGAAAGATTTTATAAATTTTGATGAGCGAACCATCAAACGAGAAATCATTATCAACGGAGCTAATACTATAGTGGTAAAAAGGGACGGTCAAATAGTGAATGTGCAAATCCCGGAAGAAGCTACGCATTTACTTTCGGCTCAAAAAAATAAAGCGGCAGGCCTGATTAGCCCGCGAGCAGGAATCATAGTAAAAGACTTTGTTGAAAACTCTCCCGGTAAAGCTGCTGGTATTCAATTAAATGATCGCATTTTATCTATCGATGGCAATAATACTATGTATTCTAAAGATTACCTGGCTCTGCCTAAGGATTTTAAATTAGGTGATACCGTTACCGTGAAAATCTCGCGCAATCTGACTGAACAAGAATTTCGTTTTGCTACTAATGCTGATAAAAAAATGGGGCTTCAACTGGGCTCCGATATAAAGATTGAGCGCAAGCACTATGGATTTTTCGAAGCTATTCCCGCTGGAGTAAATAAAGGGCTTGGGTTTTTAGGTGATCAGATCAAAGCTTTTGGACGTATGTTTAAAGGAAAGGTAAAAGCGAGCGAAAGCCTGGGCGGATTTGCCAGCATTACCAGTCTCTTCCCAAAAACCTGGGATTGGGAAGATTTCATTCGCATCACGGCTATTCTTTCTTTGATCCTTGGATTTATGAACTTGCTTCCTATACCCGGGTTAGATGGTGGCCATGTGATCTTCCTTTTATTTGAAATGGTGACTGGTAGAAAATTGAGTGACAAATTTGTAGAAAAAGCTACTATGGTGGGCTTTGGTTTATTAATAGCACTCATGTTGTATGCCAATGGCCTCGATGTTTTCAGATACTTCAAAAAATGACCTATTTTGAACTGTATGATTTAAAACCGGCCTATTTTTTAAATGAGGCTGAGATAAAATCCAAATTTTTACAGCTAAGTCGTAAGTATCACCCAGATCATTTTGCACTGAATACTGATGATGAAAAGATCCAGGCTGATGAAATGTCTTCTTTGAACAACAAAGCTTTCAGAATACTCAAACATCCTGATTCCCGCCTTAAATATTTACTGGAACTCAAGCAAATGATCCAAGACGAAGAAGTTTACACCTTGGATCAAGATTTTCTAATGGAGATGCTGGATATCAATGACCTGGTGATGGAGGATCCCGAAACCGCAGCTAATCAATTAGATTCCATTGAAAAGACTATCTACCAGGAAATAAAATCATTATTGGAGAACTATGATCATGAAAAAATCTCTCCCTTAGAACTAACCCAGTTAAAAGCGTATCACTATAAAAAAAGGTATTTGTGGCGGATAAGAGAGAATATAGAAAAGAGTGTTTCTTAATCTATAAGACCAACATCTAAAGATAGTTTGCTTCCTATATTATTTAATGAATTAAAAAAAGTTTAAAAAAGTTTTGAGAAACCGTTCGGTTTCGCTTATATTTGCAACCGATTAGTTTCACAATCAATTTTACTATACGTGCATATTGAGTTTACTTTGCCGATATGGAAAAAATAATTTAAAATGGGGTTCAAAGAGGGATTTACTACAGCACTAAATAACCTGGATCAATTAATTTCAAAAATTTAAATCATTCCAATATATGAATAATCCACTTTTCGACTTTACTTCAGATAAAGCTAAAAACACACTCACTATTAGAAGAGAATTTATGGCAGCCCGTCAATTAGTATGGGATTGCTATACAAAAAGTGAACTCTTAGACCAATGGTTCGCACCTGCACCGCTTACAACCAAAACAAAATCAATGGATTTTTCCAATGGCGGGCATTGGCATTATGCCATGGTAGAACCCAACGGAACTGAATATTGGGGCTATTCTGAATATTTTAATATTATGCCCTTCGATTGCTATGAGACGACAGATGCATTTAGCAACGAGGCAGGAGAAATCAATACCGATCTTCCAAGAGCTAAATGGCTAGTAAACTTTTCAGATAATGGTGAAAATACGATAGTAAAAACAGTGGTATTTTATAACTCACTAACCGATTTGGAAACGGTGATCAATATGGGAATGGAAGAAGGCATGAAATCCACATTAAATAAATTGGATGAATTTTTAATGACTCTTAAAACGAGTTTAAGCAACAAAATCAAGCTTACTGCTATCGTACATGCAGATTCCAAAAAAGCCTGGAATTACTACACCTTGCCTGAGCATATTACAAAATGGAATTTTGCCTCACCTGATTGGTATTGTCCCAGTGCCACTAATGATATGAAAGTGGGTGGAAAATATAAAGCCAGGATGGAAGCCAAAGATGGAAGTTTTGGATTTGACTTTGAAGCAATCTATAATGAAATAGTCCCTGGACAGCGTTTTAAGTATACCTTGCCTGATGGTAGAAAAGTGTCCGTAAATTTTATTGAAACAGGAGATAAAACAACTGTTCAAATAGTTTTCGATCCTGAAGACCAAAATCCATTAGAACTGCAAAAAAATGGATGGCAAGCTATACTTAATAACTATAAAATGTATACGGAGACCAATTAGATTTTCAATGAGTCTGCAGGGTATACATTTTAATCCCGTTTTTATTTTTATTTAAAAAGATTTGCGTAGCTAAATAACTACATATATATTTGCGTAGACAAATAACTACGCTTTGAATTTACGCAGAGATGTTTTCCAGGCAATTGCAGACCCTTCCAGAAGAGCAATTTTATTGTTAGTGGCTTCTCAATCTATGACTGCAGGGGCTATTGCTTCAAATTTTAATACCTCCAGACCCACCGTTTCAAAACATTTACAAATACTCACCGAATGTGAATTGTTAAAGCAAGAGCCAAATGGCAGAGAGATATATTACCTCACGAATGCCAAAAAAATGAAGGAAGTAGCCGATTTTATTGAACCTTTCCGGCGTGTGTGGGAAGATAGGTTTAATAAACTGGAATCAGTAATGAAAGAATACAAAGTTAAAAAATAGGGCAATATGGAACAAAAAACAAAAATAAATGCTTCAGATGGTGAACAAACAGTAACCATTACACGGGAGTTTGATTTGCCCTTGGAACTACTTTTTAAAGCTTATGCGGAACCCGAACTTGTGGAACAATGGATGGGCACAAAAGTGCTTAAGCTTGAAAGCAAAAAGCATGGTGCTTACCTATTTGAAACAAAAGATACAAAGGGAAATGTTGTGTTACGATCCCATGGGGTAATACATGATTATATACTCAATCAAAAAATTACAAGGACATTTGAAATGGAATCAACACCTTTTCCTGTTCAGTTAGAGTTTTTAGAATTTGAAAGAATTACAGGCAGCACCAGTAAACTCAACATGCTGGTGGTATATAAATCGGTCGCAGCCAGAGATCAAATATTAAAACTTCCATTTGCATTTGGGATAAATATGGCCCATAATAAATTGCAGGAAGCAGCAAACAAATTAAAATAATCCAATATGACCAGGAGAAATAAAATGATCTATTGGGTTGCTACCAGTTGGTTGGCATTGGGAATGGCCTCCACCGGATTAGTCCAACTTATAAAAATGCAAGAAGAAGTTGAAAAGACCTCTATTCATTTAGGATATCCAATTTATTTTTTATTTATAATTGGAGTATGGAAGTTGTTGGGAGTGGTGGCTATACTTATTCCTAAAAATGCACTGTTAAAAGAATGGGCCTATGCAGGCTTCTTCTTTGTAATGTCTGGTGCGATTATCTCGCATCTTGTACTTAAAGATGATACGATGGATTTTTTTGGACCCATATTATTAATTATTTTGATATTGATATCCTGGTATTATAGACCAAATGATAGAAAATTCGCTTCTTTAAATCATGAAATGAATATAGATTATGAAAAATAAGTTGTTACCAGATCAACAAGTTGAACTCTTCAATACCTTAAAGACCCGCTTTGAGAAAAACTTGAATCGTCATAAGGGTATTGAATGGAACAAGGTACAATCCAGACTGGAATCAAAAAAAGACAAACTGTGGTCACTACATGAAATGGAAGCTACCGGGGGTGAACCAGATGTAATTGGTTTTGATAAAAAGACAGACGAATATCTATTTTATGATTGCTCATTGGAAAGCCCGGTCGGTCGAAGAAGTCTTTGTTACGACCGCAAAGCACTAGAGACAAGGAAAGAATTTAAACCGAAGGATACGGCCATAGATATGGCCTCGACTATGGGGATTGAACTTTTGACTGAGGAGGAATATCGGGGACTGCAGAAGCTTGGAAAATTCGATTTGAAAACTTCCAGCTGGGTAAAAACACCTGTTGAAATAAGGAAACTCGGTGGAGCTACTTTTTGTGATCGTCGATATGATACGGTCTTTTTTTACCATAATGGCGCTGACTCTTATTATGCTGCCAGGGGATTTCGGGGATTACTTCGAGTATGAAAAATTTGCATTAAATTACATATATGGAGAAGAGTGAAGCTAACCCGAAGATTGATTTCTTTTTTAGTAATGCTCAAAAATGGCAGAAAGAATTTGAGATTTTAAGAGAGATTCCTCTCGACTGTGGGCTTACTGAAGAATTAAAATGGGGTAAACCTTGCTACTCTTTTAGTGAGAATAACATTGTGCTTATCCATGGTTTTAAGGAATACTGTGCTCTATTATTATTCAAAGGGGTATTAATAAAGGATACGCATGGGATTCTAATCCAACAAACAAAAAATGTACAGGTTGCTCGTCAAATTAGGTTTACCTCTACTAAAGAAATAATGAAATTGAAACCCATTTTGAAGAGCTATGTTCAGGAAGCTATTAAAATAGAAAAGTCAGGCTTGAAAACAGAGTTAAAAAAGACCCCAGAATATATTGTACCTATAGAATTTCAAAATAAAATGGC
Source organism: Chitinophagales bacterium (assembly GCA_038251405.1). GTDB lineage: Bacteria > Bacteroidota > Bacteroidia > Chitinophagales > Saprospiraceae > JADJLQ01. Next base: position 29,762 of record JBBSBH010000049.1, on the reverse strand, counting down.
TTCGATGCCGGCGCTGAAAGCTGCCTTTAAAGCATTAACCCCGGGAAGGCAGCGAGGCTATCTGCTCCATTTTTCTTCACCCAAACAAAGTAGTACCAGGCAGGCAAGAATTGAAAAATGTACTCCACAAATTCTTAAAGGAAAAGGGTTAAATGATTGATAAATATTGAAAACTGCACTTAAGGTACTTCTATAAAAATTTGCTTCGTTTAATGAAACAGGAACTTGATGTATTGGAAATTTATTCAACCCAAAGTCAATAAAGAAAAATAGTATCCTATTATATGAGGAAAACGTATAGGTCAGCGAAAGCTAATGAATTGAACGATCCTTGTTTGATACCCGAACAATCCCTTTACCCTTCTATTCCATGCTAGCCCTCAATTTCAAAATCTCCCACGTATGGTCAGCCATTAGTCTTATGGTGGCCAAAAAATCATAAGGTTTTTTCCTGCCCCATTCCTGTGGCGCAATCATAGATAATATCCAGCTCTGATCCGTCTTTTTACTATATAGATGGTAAATATGATTGATCACAGGATCGAAACCCACCGCAGCCATATAGATTTGTTCTGACACCTGTATGCGTTCGTGAATATTTTTACTTTGCTTTACCAGTATTTCTATCTGCTCCTTTATTTGATGGAGCTGCACATCAGTTTGCTGGTACATAGCATTCATAGCCAGGCCTCTTACTTTGCCCATGTCATCAGGTTTGATGATGGCTGATCCCGCATGATGTGCGTAGGGCAACGAACCCGGGTTGACAGCTATTAATTTTTTATCAATAGGATTTATGAATTTTTCTTCTTCCTTCATAAATAATAAATTTATAGATCTGCAATTTTAATTTAATTGAAACTAAGTGATTTCAAACAATGTGCCAGCGGCAGATGGTGGTATGATGCCGAGATGTTTGTAAGCTTTGGTGGTTGCTTCTCTGCCACGGGGTGTTCGTTGTAAAAAGCCCTCCATGATCAAGAATGGCTCATATACTTCTTCAATAGTACCGGATTCTTCACCGGTGGCAGTGGCCAATGTGTTGAGGCCCACTGGCCCTCCTTTAAATTTAGTGATGATGGTATTGAGTATTCTTTTGTCCATTTCATCCAGGCCATACTCATCAATATTCAATGCATGCAAAGCTATTTTAGCAATCGCTACAGAGATTGTACCATCCCCTTTTACCATGGCAAAATCACGCACTCTTCGCAATAAAGCATTGGCAACACGCGGTGTGCCGCGACTTCTTCTGGCTATTTCTTCTGCACCTTCCTCAGTTATGGATATATCTAATATAGAAGCAGATCGCTTTACTATTCCGATTAATGTCTTGAGATCATAATAGTCTAAATGGCAATTGATCCCGAATCTCGCACGCAGTGGCGATGTGAGTAAGCCCATTCGGGTAGTAGCACCTACCAAAGTAAACGGATTGAGATTGATTTGCACACTACGGGCATTAGGGCCAGAGTCTATCATAATATCTATTCGATAGTCTTCCATAGCGCTATACAGGTATTCTTCCACTACATTATTCAATCGATGGATTTCATCTATGAATAATACATCGCCCGTATTGAGGTTGGTGAGTAAGCCTGCTAAGTCACCGGGGCGCTCGATCACAGGACCTGAGCTTAGCTTCAAGTTGGCGCCTAATTCTGTCGCCACTATATTTGCCAAAGTGGTCTTCCCTAATCCCGGAGGGCCATGTAAAAGCACATGATCTAATGCTTCGCCCCGCATCCTGGCAGCCTGAATAAATACTTTGAGATTAGAAACTATTTTGTCCTGACCACTAAATTCCTGAAGAGCCGATGGCCGCAAATTCTTATCTATGAGCCTTTCTTCAGTACTCATTGATTCGTTCATTACTTCTAGTGGTCTGTTTTCCATCATTTATTTTTCAGCCCAAAGTGACTGAAGATCTGTCAATTGATTTATTCTTCCTTCACAGGAAGTGTTTTTTTCCGATTTGGCATATTCACATACTACGGCACCTTCGCAACTATAAAGTAACACATACACATTTCCATACATGATATAATATGGAGTGCTCTCCTTATAACCACGCTTTACTTCAGACACTTTATTGTGCATCACGGTTTTTTTCACCCACGCCAAGGAGAGTGGTGCTTCGGTATCTGAGCATACTTTTTTTGCAAAAAGCTGTCCGGGTTTGGTACCTTTTTTTATTTCGGTGATACAAGTGATTTCTGCAGGGATAGCAGCAGTCATACAGGCTGTCACAGCATCCTTTACCAGTTTGTACTGTATTTTTACTACTTGCTCTTCACTAAATAAAAACCCGGGATCACTCAAGGTAATGGGTAATAACCTTGTACCATCTTTCAGCTCCAATAAAAATCGGCAAGCATCTAATCCTGTGTAGTCCAATACCCTGGCCTCCGTATCACATGAAGCTGTAGTAGAATCATTCAGACTTGCATTTTTACTCGAAGAGCAAGCCAGAAATGAAATCAGTAAGATTGGGAAATAAAGTGTTTTCATCATTTATTAAGTTTAGCTTTTAACCCGGCATCCAAGGCATCCAGAAACTCCTCTGTATATAGATAATGCTCACCATGATTCACCTTATTGCCATGAATACAAACAGCGAGATCTTTGGTCATTTTACCACTTTCTACCGTCTCAATGCATACTCGCTCCAATGCGTGACAAAAATCTATCAATGGTTGATTACCATCCTTTTTTCCTCTGAATTCAAGGCCTCGGGTCCATGCAAAAATCGAAGCGATTGGATTAGTACTGGTAGGTCTGCCAGCCTGATGCTCCCTATAATGCCTGGTCACGGTACCATGTGCAGCTTCAGCTTCCATAGTCTCTCCATCAGGAGTAACCAATACAGATGTCATCAACCCCAGCGATCCGAATCCCTGCGCTACCTGATCACTTTGCACATCACCGTCGTAGTTTTTACAAGCCCAAACAAAATTACCATGCCATTTAAGGGCAGATGCTACCATATCGTCTATTAAGCGATGCTCGTATACTATTTTGGAAGCCTCCAATTTAGACTTGAATTCAGTGTCATAAATTTCCTGAAATATATCCTTAAATCTCCCATCGTATTTTTTGAGAATGGTATTCTTTGTAGAAAGATAAAGGGGCCATTTCTTGGTCAATGCCATATTGAAACAGGCTCGTGCAAAACCTCTGATGCTTGCATCCGTATTATACATGGCCATCGCTACTCCATCACCTTTAAAATCGTAAACATTAAATGATTGCGGGGCAGTGCCATCTTCTGGTGTAAAAGTGATCGTCAGCTTTCCCTTTCCTTTAGTGACAAAATCAGTAGCCCGATATTGATCTCCGAAAGCATGTCGACCCACTACTATAGGAGCCGTCCAGTTAGAGACTATCCGGGGTACGTTTTTCATTACTATAGGCTCTCTAAACACCGTGCCGTCCAAAATATTTCTGATGGTACCATTTGGGCTTTTCCACATTTGTTTGAGGTGAAATTCTTCTACGCGATCTTCGTCAGGGGTAATGGTGGCACATTTGATACCTACTCCACAGGCTTTAATAGCATGAGCTGCATCTATAGTCACCTGATCATTAGTTTCGTCTCTATATTCCACTCCAAGGTCGAAATATTGAATATCCACATCAATATAGGGTAGTATTAATTTTTCCTTTATGAATTTCCAGATGATTCTTGTCATTTCATCGCCATCCATCTCCACTACCGGATTAGTCACTTTTATTCGCTGCATGTCTTTCAATATTTGATTTATATGTGATAAAAATTAATAATGGGTGCAAAAATACTATACTTTCAGCTTTCCATAGATTGATTTACCTTTACTATATTATGATGCTTGTAATTTCTCCTGCTAAAAAACTAAATTTTAAGCCTTTAGCCCTGAAAGAAAAGACAAATGTCAGATTTGCACAGGAAATGAACGCGCTGGTAAAGGTGATGAAGACTAAAAAAAGTGGCGATCTGATGAAATTAATGGACATCAGTAAGACGCTGGCGGATCTCAATGTGCGCCGGTATAAAGAGTTTGATCCCAAAATGCCCGAATCCAAGACCAAGCAAGCCATTTTTGCTTTCAATGGTGATGTGTATCAAGGATTGAAAGCAGAAGATTTTGATAGTAGTGATATCAAATTTGCCCAGGATCATGTAAGGATCCTTTCTGGCCTGTATGGTTTATTAAAACCATTGGACATGATACAGGAATATAGATTAGAAATGGGAAGTCAACTAAAGAATGGAAAGAATAAAAACCTGTATGAATTTTGGGGAGACAAAATTACTGATCAATTATTGGCCGATATGAAAGATTCGAAAGATAAAACATTGATCAATCTTGCATCGGAGGAATACTTTACCGCAGTAAATACTAATAAATTTAAAGACAATTTGATTACCGTACGATTTGAGGAACTGAGATCGGGAGATTACAAAGTGATTTCTTTCAATGCTAAAAAGGCAAGAGGGTACATGGCAAGATATATCATTAAGAACAGACTAAAAAAAGCAGAGGACATCAAGCATTTTTCAGAAGAGAAATACCAATACATGGCCAAACGATCCACCACAAATACCTTTACATTCGTAAGATGAAAATCAGAATAACGAAATAATATGAAGTGGATAAAATTTATATTGGCATTTATAGTTACGGGTGCCTGGATTTATTTTTTAAATAGACCCATTGTCACCAGTAAATCCACTATTCCTGCATTGGGTAATTTTTTAAACCCCGCCTCTGGCTTCTGGAAAAATGGTGCCCTTGAAGATGTTCATTTTGGGAAAATAAAATCTGAACATTTATTAGCTGATGCTGTCATCACCTGGGATAAGCGACTTGTGCCCCATATAGAAGCTAAATCCATTGAAGATCTTTTTTATTTACAAGGGTATTCTGTTGCTTCGCAACGACTTTGGCAAATGGATATGCTCGCAAGGTCGGCGATAGGTAGATTGGCAGAGGTGTTGGGTGATAAATTAGTATCAAGAGACATTGTTCAGCGAAGGATGGGGATGTTATTTGCAGCAGAAAACGCGGTAGAAGGATGGAAACAAGACCCTGCTAATTACAAATATTTATTGGCCTATACCCAGGGAGTAAACGATTGGATCAATCAACTTTCCACAGATAATTTCCCTATAGAATATAAACTTATGGGCTTTACCCCGGAGCCCTGGACTACTTTAAAATCAGCGGCAGTAGTAAAATACATGGCTCAATCACTTTGCAGCAGGGAGAATGACCTGGAAGCGTCCAATACTTTAAAATTGCTGGGTGATTCACTGTATCAATTTTTATATCCGACGACATTTACTGATCAATCTCCAATCATTCCTTCAGCCCCTCATGAATGGGACTATATAGGGGAGACTAAAAAAGATACTTCAACTAGCTTTTTTGAAAATCAATCCAATTTATACAAAAGATCAACTCCCCTGCCTGATGAAGGTCTTGGAAGTAATAACTGGGCAGTTGCCGGTAGCAAAACAAAGTCAGGTCATCCAATATTATGCAATGATCCTCATTTAAGACTCACTTTGCCTTCAATTTGGTTTGAAAACCACTTGCATTCGGAGGCCTTCAATGCATATGGTGTGAGTGTACCGGGTATTCCGGGTATTTTGATTGGTTTCAATGATTCTATTGCCTGGGGCGAAACGAATGTTGGGCAAGATGTTGCTGATTGGTATACTATAAAATGGTCCGATGATAAAAAAGATTCTTATCAGATCGATGAACAAATATATCCAGTAAGCTATCGCTTCGAAAAAATCTATGTCAAAGGTAGAAAATTCATAATCGATACGGTAAAATATACTTCCTGGGGACCTATAGTATACGACACTGCTTCAAATGAACATGTTGGACTTGCCTATCACTGGATTGCACATGAGAAACCAGAAAATTTTGAAATGTCTGTTTTTGTGAATCTAATGAAAGCCCACAACTATAATGACTATTTTAAAGCTCTGGAGACTTATTCATCCCCTGCACAAAATTTTATTTTTGCATCAAGATCAGGAGATATTGCCCTTACTGTTAATGGTAAATTTCCTCTGAAAAATAAAGAACAAGGCAAGTTTGTTCAAGATGGCAGCAGTTCCAAAAATGCATGGCATGGGTTTATTCCATATGCTCATAATCCAAGAGTTAAAAATCCTGCCAGAGGCTTTGTGTCGAGTGCAAATCAGAATAGTACCGACGAGACTTATCCCTACTATTACAATGGTGATTTTGATTCTTTCAGAGGGAGAACGATAAATCAGGAACTCGAGAAAAGTGCCAATATGGTTCCCGAAGACATGATGGCTATGCAAAACAGCACTTTCAATTTGAAAGCTTATGACAATTTACCAGCTATGCTCGGAGGAATAGACCCGACACGATTAAACGCAAACCAGCAACAAATTTACTCATCACTTCAAAATTGGAATTTAAGATTCGAAGCCAATTCGCAGGAGGCTCTGGCATTTAATCTGTGGTACAATCTATTTTATAAAATGATCTTTGATGAAATCTATACTTCTGCTGATCCTGAGAATGTGCAATACCCAAAGACTTTTATGACATCTGAATTACTAAAAAACTTTCCCACTAATAAGATATTTGATATTAAATCGACTGCTGCAGTAGAGACTTCCAAAGAAGTCTTATTACTCTCATTTCTGCAGACGGTAGATTCCTTATCTAAATTACCTGCTGATCAAAAAACATGGAGTGCCTATGTAAAACCCAAGATTCAACACATGGCCAATCTACCGGGGTTCTCCAGGGAAAATCTACTGGTTGGCGGTGCCCCGGAATGTCTGAATGCAATAAAAAACGGGGCCGGACCATCATGGCGAATGATCGTAGATCTGGGTGATACATTAAAATCATATGTAGTATATCCTGGCGGCCAAAGTGGCAATCCGGGTTCGAAATACTATGATAATATGATAGATGATTGGGTAAAAGGAAATTATTACAGGGTCTTATTTGACAAGCCTTCCTATACTACTGCTCAATTGGGCATACAAAATTTTATAAAGAAATAGCTTTTTATGAATAAGTTTTTATTACCTGTCATTTTTATAGTAGCGATATATTTTGCCCATTCTTTTTTACCATGGTATGGTATTGCATTTTTTGCCTTGTTGGCCTCGTTGATTGGTGCTGATAAAGCATGGCGATCTTTTATAGTTTACTTTATACTTGGATTCGGTCTTTGGTTTTACCTGGCATTGGGCAATGATGCTAAAGCAGCATCTGCTATGTCTTCACGCATTGGTGTACTTTTTGGAATTCAGTCAAAAGCAATATTGATGATATCTACTGCATTGATAGGAGGAATAACAGCAGGCCTGGGTGGTCTTACAGGAAGTACTTTCAAAGCAGCTATAAGTAGTGAGAAGAAATGATTTTGTCGAAAAAATATTAATGATTTAATAATTCTTTGCTTTTTTTACATTTTCTGATGAACTTAGAGCATCTAAATCTTAAAGCTAAACCTAGATGGATAAAAATACGGTAGCCTATATAAAAGCTGAAAAAAGAGTAAAAGAAGTAAAATCCTTTTATAAGACTCTTTTTATGTGGCTTTCCGTCTCCTGCTTTCTAATGGCATTAAATTTTTTCACCAATAGACATGAGTTTTGGTCTATCTACCCTATCCTGGGTATGTCATTAGGATTAGCCATAAAATATGCTCGTGTATTCGGGTGGCCCGGCTTTGGTAAGGAATGGGAGGAGCGTCAATTTTATGAAGAATTGGAGCGAATACAAGAGCGGGAAGAACGCATCAGAATGATGTTGAACAAAGAAAAAACCATCACTGGATTCACTAATAGCACCCATCAAAATACTTTAAATTCCCCTGGCAATCAACCATTAAAGGAAGAAATGGAAAAACTGGAATTGAAAGAATTGCGAAAGCAATGGCGTGACTCTGATTTAGTATAATGCTCATTGCTGGCATACTTGTAAAATCCTGATTTTTAATACCTTTTTCAGATTGCAAACTTTAATATATTAAAATTCAATGCATATGCTTTGATAGTATCTCAATTGGTATATATTTGTGGCAGCCGTACAAGATTCAACTTTTTTTTATCAAGACGACAATTATAATCCTTTGAACTTGTACGGCATTTTACGTTTCGTCCATTATTGTCGAAATATAATGTAAGCCTCTATTCAATTTTTCTGCTGTTGGATAACCAAAGCCAAGGCGAAAATAATCATCTGGCATATCAAACCAATGACCAGGTCCAACTACCAACCCATGCCGCTCAAATAAATTTTGGTAAAAATTTCCCATTTCATATTTCTTAACCACCAATTTTGGAAAACAAACCAAGCCACCCAATGGAAGAATACACTTTATCCTTTGTTCGTTTATCAACCAGTTTTTTAGTATCTGAAGATTTTGCATGGCCCGGGCATTTATCCTTTGCAAATGACTTTCCCGTTTCTGATAAAATGCCAAAGCAATAGATTCTTCTAATGGAGGGTTACAAATTTGAATCATCTCTTTCGCCGCAAGAAATTTTTTATTCAAGGATTCACATTGGCTAATAATAACGCCGATTCGGATACCCGGCAAACCGTAACCTTTGGAAAATGAAAGGACACTAATCCAGTTTCTATGATACGAAGCCAGGATTGAATAAGGTGTTATAAAGCAAGCATCCCTATAGGTTTCATCAAATAAAAAATAAACATCATATAGATCAGTCAGTTTCAATAATGCATGGATATCATCATGGGATAATGTATTACCCGTAGGATTATGCGGGGAAGTAATACTAATCAATTTGGCCCCGGATTTCAAAACCAGTTCCACCTTATCTACATCCAGCCGCCAGTTATCTCCTAAGCTAAGATTTATCTTTAATAGCTCACAGCCGATTGCCTTTGGTACTTGCAGGTTGCTCGAATAGTTGGGAAAAACTATACCTGCCTTATCTCCCTTATTTAAAATAGAAGTATATATAATAAAGAGTGCCATTGCTGCCCCACCAGTAAGCAACACCTGATCTGGATGCAAAGCAATATGATTTGATGCTATTAGTTCTCTCAGCGCAGGCAGTCCCCGGTGATGCGTATACTCCAATTTGATTTGTGACAGATCGATGCCCAATTCCTCAAGAGAAAGCTCAAAAGCTGAACTTTCTGCCAAATTGATTTTTATTTTATCATAGCCCATTTCTTCCGGGCTCTCTATTTCAATTGGCATGCGGTGATAATCCATTTTTTGAATTTTTACTAAAAGTAATAAACCAACCGGACACTAATAATTCCTGTCAGATGGCTACCTTTATTCCATGATCAAGCGAAGTCCAATGGACAAATTTGAAATCACAAAAGATATTTATGAAAGTGGTTTAGTCCCTTTATTCTATCAGCCCGATCTGGAGAAAGCTAAAGTCTTACTGAAAGCTTGTTATGATGCTGGTCTCAAAACAGTAGAGTTTACAAATCGTGCTGCATTTGCCCATGCAGTATTTACTCCACTTAATATATATGCCAAAAAGGAACTGCCAGGAATGAGGCTGGGAATAGGCACCGTCACAGATGTCGGAATGGCTGCAATGTATTTACAATCAGGTGCTGATTTTATAGTAATGCCTAGCTTGCAGGAAGAGGTGATTGCACTTTGCAATAAAAGAAAAGTATTATGTATTCCCGGTTGTGGTTCGGTAACTGAAATCAGTAGAGCCGAAACCCTGGGATGTGAACTAGTAAAATTATTTCCAGGCAATCATTTTGGACCAAAGTTTATCAGCGATGTGCTGGGCCCTATGCCATGGACAAGTATTTTAGTAAGCGGCGGAGTAGAGCCTGTTAAAGAAAATATCCAATCCTGGATTAAAGCTGGAGCTACCTGTCTGGCACTTGGTTCCAAGCTATTTACCCCTGAAGTTTTAAATGAAGATAATCTGCAAGAATTAACGAATATGATTAAATCTTGCATGCTTTGGGTGAAAGAAGCCAGAAAAGCCTGATTATTAGCTAGATCTCCATAGTAAAAAAATCTATAGCAAAAAGTTTCTAATTCATTCGTTTTCATCATATTAAAGGTTTTTGTGATGGCATGGATTTTGAACTGTATAGTATACCCCGCACAGAATTTTACAAATTAAAACATTCCCGAATCATCTGGTGACCCAGCACTTGAAATGGAGGTGGCTTGATAGAAATGAAAAAAATAAAAAGGATCACCAACGGGTATTTGATTCATATTACCAGAGATATCCGATTTTGGTTTTGGATATTATGTATGGCAGCTTTTTTGGCACTTACCCTGGTACGAATTGGAATATGAGTAAAGGCTTTCATGAAAAAAACACAGTGCGGGTTTGATTTCTTTCTTATTCAATTAATAATCAATTATTTATATTAAATGAACTATACCATTTTAGATTTAATCAAAAGCTGAATTCCTGGTATAAGTTACTATCAGATTAGAATCGAATACACCTGCAAGGTGCTCCACATTGTATTGTCCATTCTTAGTCTGCCATATTGAACTCACATGATTCAAGTTTTGCTGCGAAGCCCCACTAAGATTTCCAGCCCGCCAATCTGATGCAGGAGTCCACCAAAAACTAATCAGCTCACCATTCTGGTTCACGGAGCTTATATGATCTATTCGATTGCAAAAATCTGTTTGCCAGGAAATACCCGCCTCAGGATTTATTTTTTCATGGGCTTTCTGGGAAACATTCACCCATTTCCAATCGTGTTGAGGAGACCACCAAAAGACTATGACATTGCCTTCCACCGTTGCACCTGCCAGATGTTCTACATTAAATAGGCCATTTGGGGACTGCCAATTTGAAACAGATGAAAGTAAATGCAATTTTTTACCAGCTATTTGAGAAACATTTATTTTTTGCCAATCATGTTGGGGCGACCACCAGAAGTTGATCAGATCACCCTGGCTGTTTATACCAGCCAGATGCTCCACGTTGAATGGTCCATTTTTTGTTTGCCAACTGGTAATATTTGCGGCCGAATGCAGTACCATACCTGCTTTTTGTGATACATTTACCATCTGCCAATCATGCTGCGGCGACCACCAGAAGTTGATTAATTCTCCGGATTTATTTACTCCAGCCAAATGTTCAACATTAAATGGGCCATTTTTTGATTGCCAACTGGCAATTCCGGAATCTGGATACAACTGTTTACCCGCCTTCTGAGAAACATTAGTTGCTTTCCAATTATGTTGCGGCGACCACCAGAAAGTAATCAGATCTCCATTCGGTGCCAGGCCTGCCAGGTGTTCTACATTAAATTGGCCATTTTTAGTCTGCCAACTGGTAAGCTTTGAATTTGGGGCTAGTTTTATACGAGTAAGTTCGAAAATATTTACTGCTAACCAATCATGCTGCGGTGACCACCAATTAGCAATTAGATCCCCCTCTGGGCTTACACCTGCTACATGCTCTACAGTAAATGGGCCATTCTTCGTTTGCCAGCTTGTAGTGTATTTTGATATTTTTTTACCTGTAATGGCAGTTACATCTACCTTTTTAACTGCCTCAGGAATATTCCCAAATTTCAGGATCCCCCTTCCATTAGTCGCTACATACAGGGATCGATCACATTGATCTGAGATATCATCAAAGCTGCCAGCAAATGGATTTGAAGGCATAGCAGTAGAATTCATTAGTCTTCGCCAATCAAAATTGTTTGTAGCCATATAAACGCCGGAGTTAGCTATTACAAATCTTATATTCGGCTGATCCCGGGAAAAAGCAATGTCTTGTATCAAAGAATTATCTCCGTTATATTTAAAAGTTTTATTTTCAGATACCAGGCTATCCAGTATATTATCCAGCACCCATGAAGCTCCTCCATTGTCCGATCGCCTGATACCAGATAGATCGATTACATACATCAAATTTGGATTGAACGGATTCACAAAAAATCGAATTAGTCTTCCTGCAGTTCGATCATTATTAGGATATATAGGTGTCCAATTTTTCATACCATTTTTCCATTTCCAGATGGTATCAGCAGTCCCGGGCAAACTCACAAAAAAAGTAGGATCTCTATGCCCTCCAGCCGTTTGAACCACAGGGCTGCACAATAAATTATCTCCACATTTTGGAGCCGATGCAAAGGGCAATTCCGGACCCACTTCAGATGCCAAAGCAGTATTAAACCAATCACTATCTTCCGTAATACTGGTAACTTCTGGTGCTCTCAGGAGTACCCTCTTGTTTTGCGCATTCAGTCGAATCATTACAAAATCCAGATCTGCCGGTGGAATTTCATTAGAAAGCGTTTGAATAATGGGTCTGTAGCCTTTAATGGCATAAAAACTTACCAAATTTGATCTGCCTTTTTCTACTTTTATTTGCTTGCGAATGGCGCCATTTTGTGCATTTGGGAAATTTGAAGCATCAGTATAAATATCAAGCCCGGCTCCTCTGGGCTGAAAGGATGCCATTTTTGAAGGAATGGCAATATCTGCATACCACATATCACAATCACCACAACCCGAAAGTGGATCTTGCCACGAATCACCACCGTCCGTGGTGAAAAAATCATCATCATCACCTGCCCCAAAATACAATGCTGGTTTTTTCCCGGGTTTGGCTAATAGACCTATATTTATTGGTCCTAATGAAGACAAACCCTTACTCAATATCCAGGAAGCGCCACCATCCGAAGATCTGTAAACACCCCCATCATTTGCCATGTATATCTTGCCTGAAATATATTGACCCAGTACTTTATTTTGATTGTATGGCGAGAAAACTCCGGTAGGTGCGATGAGATGAATATTAAAATCCCGGGAAATATAAATCCCGTGTGGATCATCATGAACAAACCGCTTTGCACCAGTTTCGTTTGCTAGTTTTGCTGCAGAAGCATCCTTTGCATTTAGGCAATGCCAATCAGAAGAAAACAGAGGAAAACCCTTACATACATGCACATGATTTTTATCCGAAAAAAATAATAGAAAATTATCATTAGTCTTTACCACATTCAAATAACTATTTCCACTATTCGTCATTCTGTATACCGCAGGACCTTGCAAAGGGAGCCAGGTCGACTTTCTGGTATTTATAGACGAAGTGTCGAATGCATTATAACCTCCAAACCAAATACTCCCATCAGAGCAGGGTATCCCAAATGGTTTTCCAGTATTCACTGCCCGTATTTTCAAATCCGTACTTAATGGTGAATTCTCAGCAGGCTCACCACTGTACTTTATATCTATGCTTTTATTATAGATATTATTTTGATCTGCATCGTAAATTATAGTTTCTGACATGTCCCATATAGAATTATTATTAATGTCGATGTACTTAATTTTTGGCTCGTTGACCAGACCTGCAACTGCATTTTGACTCAAACCAAAAATTATGATCTCCGCACTATCCAGCAATTTATTGTCATTTGCATCGTAGATCAGATTTGTGTTGCATTTTGCTCCGTCTCCATCCAATAGAGGATTATTTCTCCAATAGCTGGGACCATTTGCCCATGTAGGCGAAGAGACTATTACCTGGTTTATTTGATTCGGCACTACCACCATTATCTGCGCTCCATTTGAACTATGATCAGCTACCGGCCCTCCTATAAAATCTGGAATGGTAGTACTCATATCTCTAAACCAGGTATCGCCACCATTTTGTGATACCATCATTACACCCTGCCCCAACGCATATACATGTCGTCGATTATTGACTACCTCAGAGGAGGCCACATGATATACTGATACGGGAGTATTTTTTTCATCCCAGGTTTCTCCAGCATTCTTGCTTCTATAGATTTTCGACCCGGCAGCTATAAACAACAAATTAGGATCATCGGGACTAAAAATTATTTGGCCTAAGCCATTATTCATAGGCTTTATCAATTGCCAGGTCTGGCCGCCATTTTTTGATCTATAGACTCCATCGACAGATGATATTCTCGCATTTTCATACGCAATCGCAAAAACTAAATCAGGATTCACAGGCGAAACGATAATATCATTAATATAAGAAGCAGGTAAAGCTCCGGGTACATTAAAACTATTCTCGGATGGCTGAGGCCGGGTAAGCTGTAACCAATTTGCTCCCGAATCATCTGATCTCCATATACCGGCTTGTGTGCCTGCATATAATCTTGTTCCATCCGCTGAGCCAGCAATATTGAATATTTTACCACTTGCAGAATGATTCACTGAGTTTGCAATTGGAAAATTATCTGCCGTAGGACTTACATCTTTGATGGTTACGGGCTGAGCAAGTAGCGATGAGAAAATAAATACAAAAATGTGGACCAGTAAAAATGAATGGAATGCTTTGGATGAAACTGACATGGCTTTTACTATTTGAGGTTACTAAAAAATTGGCCTGGAGTATAGAAAATTCTAATAGTCTATGTAAGTTACAACCTAAAATGTCAGCGAAATATTGAATCGAAATTGATTTTATTTGGACGGCCAAACAAATTTAAGTGTAAATAAGACTAACCAAATTCCTCCAAAAATGCTTCACATCCCTCATAAATCAATTGGAAACTTTCCTCAAACAATTCATTAAAATAAGGATCAGGCACTATCATTTGCTTCCCGGGATATTTAAATTCCAATAACAATTTTACTTTCTCCTTATCTGGTTGGTTATAAGCCAAATTTCTAACATCCTTCAAGTTCTCTGTATCCATTACCAATAAATGATCAAATCTCTCAAAATCATTTTTGTTGAATTGTCTGGCCCTTTGACGAGTAATATCTATACCATGGTTTTTCGAGGTCCGAATAGCCCTTCGATCCGGTAACTGGCCCACATGCCAATCCCCAGTGCCAGCAGAATCTACTTCCCAATCGTGCCTGTTATCTTTTTTTAAAAGATGCTTCATTACACCCTCAGCCATGGGTGATCTACAAATGTTTCCCAGGCAAATCATTAATATTTTCATTCGTTACAAAGTACGGAATGATCAATATCAGTACGCTTATTGACAAGAATGTTTTTTTGGTTGAAAATAAGTGATTACCTTTGTTTAGACAAAATCTAAATAATGTTTAAGCCTATCATCGCCAAGAGTTTACTAGATATAAAGGAGGGGAAAATATGCGGCTTTAATGATGAAAATGTTTCAAGATTGTTAATATCAAAAGGAATTTTAATTGGGAGCTTGGCCAAGTTAATCCGGGTTTCGCCATTTGGTAATACGTATTATGTGCAAATCGATGGACTGAGATTTGGATTGAGAAAACAAGAAATAGATGTAATTCAAGTGACTGAAGCCTGATCTCCAAAAATGAATAAAAAAGTAGCACTTCTAGGCAATCCCAATAGTGGTAAATCGTCCATTTTTAATCGGCTTACAGGTCTATCTGCTAAAGTTGGGAATTTTCCTGGTGTCACTGTTGAAAAAAAAATAGGCAAATTAAAACTTCCTGGAGGTGAGTTTATAGATATCATCGATTTCCCCGGAGTTTACAGCTTGCATCCTAATGCCAAAGATGAATTCTTAGTGACATCCATCCTGGCTAACCCAAATGACACCAATTACCCTGATCTCATATTATATGTGGCTGATATTACTCATCTGGAAAAACAATTGCTCCTTTTTACACAATTGATAGATCTGGGTTTACCCATCATTATGATACTGACGATGAAAGATCTTGCTGCAAAAGATGATCTTCATATCAATATAGATGCACTAAAAAAACACTGGCAGATTCCAATATTCTCTGTCAATGCCAGATCTCAGGAAGGGATCCTGGAAATCATTAAAGAAATTGAGATCAAGCTTACCAACCCATCATTTAACACTCCTCCGCAATACAAATTGAGTTATACAGAACAATCCGTAGCCAATGATTTGAATGCTCATTTAACTTCCAATAATCTCTATCAAAGTCTTTTAAATGCCCACTATCATGAGCAATTTGATCATCTCAGCAAACATCAGAAAGAAAAAATAAAATCAGTTACCACTTCACATGGATTCAATTCGTTGCAATCGCAGATAGGCGAAACGCTGAGGCGATATGATTCTTTTACCAACCTTATCAGAGAGTCTGCTTCCGAAGGAACATTCAAAGTAAGTAAACTAAGTGATAAAGCAGATCGGTTTTTGACGCACAGAGTTTGGGGAATCTTGATTTTTTTGCTGGTCAATTTTTTTGTTTTCCAGGCTATGTTTTCATGGGCTTCTTACCCACAGGAATGGATTGACACCGGCTTTACATTTATGGGTGGATTAATAAAAAATATTGGCCTTCCAGAGTCGATTTCCAGCTTTATTTCAGATGGAATTTTAGCTGGCCTGGGAGGTATTTTAGTATTTATTCCCCAAATAGCAATCCTATTTTTCCTCATCACTATTCTGGAAGACTTTGGATACATGGCAAGGGCAGTATACATGTTCGATGGGCTACTGGTCAAGTTTGGTCTCAATGGTCGTTCACTAGTTTCGCTCATTGCCGGTGGGGCATGCGCCATCCCCGCGATCATGAGTACACGTACCATTAGCAACCAAAAGGAAAGATTGATAACTACCCTGGTGACGCCATTTATCAGTTGCAGCGCTCGTATTCCCGTCTATACTATTTTAGTGGGATTTGTTGTCGCCAGTTCTTACAGAATAGGGCCATTTAATGCCCAGGGATTTTTGTTTATGGGATTATATTTGTTGGGGATCATCACTGCTTTATTGGCCGGATGGATCCTGAAAAAAATTATTAAATCCGATGAAAGAAGCCAATTGATGATTGAGCTGCCGGATTATAAAACGCCGGATTTCAAAGTGGCGTTTCAAACGGCATGGACAAAAACCAAATCATTTGTTTTAGAAGCCGGTAAGGTAATTTTAGTAATCTCCTTGATACTCTGGGTATTATCCAGTTATGGCCCAATTGCCAAAATGCAAGCCGTGGATGCAGAAGTAATGCAGGCAAAAACGGAGCAGTCCCTTTCAAACAATGCGGCCAACGACCTTTTGGCAAGTAAAAAATTAGAAGCCTCCTATGCAGGTATCATTGGTAAATGGATGGAGCCTGCGATCAGACCGTTGGGTTTTGATTGGAAAATCGGGATTGCATTATTGACTTCTTTTGCAGCGCGGGAGGTATTTGTTGGTACTATGTCTACGATTTATAGCCTGGGCAGCACGGAGGATTATGGAAGTATACGACAAAAATTAGCCGCTGAAAAAGATATATTGACAGGCAAACCGCGATTCTCTATGCCAGTAGCAGTCTCCCTTTTATTGTTTTATGTATTTGCGATGCAATGTATGAGTACTATGGCTGTAGTGCGGCGAGAGACCGGTGGGTGGAAATGGCCCTTTATCCAGTTTGGATTTATGCTTGGGCTGGCCTATTTGGCTTCTTTTGTGGCTTACCAGGTACTGAGTTGAGAGCTTTTCTTTTTTACGATTTTCTAACTAAAAGTGATTACTTTGTAATTACAAAATCATTTTTCTATGGAAATACAGGTAATCAAAATCGGCAATTCTAAAGGAATAAGGCTCAGTAAAACCATTCTTGAAAAGTATAATATCACTGATTCAATGGAATTGGTTTTGGAAGAAGACCATATGATTTTAAAGGCTAAACGGAAGCCTCGTGATGGGTGGGATCAAGCTTTTAGAAAAGCAAACGAGAGTAATCAAGATATAATTGATAATGAAGAACCATTCCCCGATTTTTTTGAAGATGAAAATCTGGAAGAATGGACTTAAAGCAATATCAAATTATTTTGGTAAAGTTTGACCCAACCATTGGGAGTGAAATAAATAAAACCCGACCTGCCATTATAATATCACCAATGGAATTGAATAACAATTTTAAGACTATAGTAATTTCACCAATAACCAACACTCCAAAATTTTACCCTTCGAGATTGAAACTTGCCAATAATAAAATAACTGGTTGGGCAATGTTGGATCAAATACGAACAATAGATAAAAGTAGAATTGTTAAAATAATAAGTGAATTATCAGCTTCCGAAATTATTAATTTCAAAAGGATACATTACGAAATATATGTCATTTAAGATTATGAATTGCCTTTTCTTTATCTTCATTCCATGTCAACAAGAAGATCATTTTTATCCACCAGTAGCAAAGCTGCTTTACTGGCCTACACTCCCCTATCTCTAACGCAATTTCAGAAATTTGATCTCAGCCAGGATACCATTATAGATAATATTGAAATTTTAAAAGTAACAGGGCCATATACTTCCATCCCTGGTGTGAACCGGCAATATCAGGTACAACCGATTCATATATATCCTGACCAGCGACCTGCTCCATATACAGATCGCACAGATACCAAAGAGACTACTGGAAACATCACGCATTATTTTGTGCAGATAAGAACCAAAGGTGGACTCACCGGGATGTACGGTGCCATAGAGCCAGAGTGCAACTATGCCATCCTTAATCAGTTAAGACCATTATTAATAGGAAAAGATGCCCTCGCTATAGAAGCTAATTGGGATATGATGTATAGAAGTAATCGACATGCCCGGGCTGGACATTTTATGATGGCTATAAGTGCTCTGGATAATGCACTATGGGATCTAAAAGGTAAATATTTCAAAGTACCGGTATTTGAATTATTAGGTGGCCCTACCCGATCCGAAGTAAAAATGTATGGTAGTTGCCTAAGTTTTACAGTAGAAAAAGGTAAGGTCGGCCCGAGGGCAAAGGGACTTTATGACCAGGGATTTATGCATCAGAAATGGTTCATGGCCTATGGCCCGGGGGATGGAATAAAAGGATTGAATCACTCTATTGAGATGATGGAAGAACTTAGAACTTCATTGGGAAATGATGCCCAGATCATGATCGATACTTTCATGGGTTGGGATTTCCCATTTGCAAATACCTGGTGCCGGGAAGTCGAAAAATACAATCCCTACTGGCTGGAAGAGCCCTTCCTGGTAGATCATATCCAGAGCTTCAGACAATTAAGGCAAAACACCACTATTCCATTGGCTACGGGTGAGCATTTTTATAGTCGGTGGGAAGCCCTTGAGTTTTTGAAGGATGGTTTGATACAAATAGTGCAATCAGATCCTGAATGGTGTGGTGGCACCAGTGAATTAGTAAAGACTTGTAACCTGGCATCGGCTTTCGGAGCAAAAGTGATTCCTCATGGACATAATATATACGCTGCATTACATGTAGTGGCAAGTCAATCACCCGATACATGCCCACTAGGAGAGTTTCTGATCAATCACATGCCTTTTAAAATGAACTTTCAAAAATATCCATTGCTTACTAATAATGGAATTATTGATTTACCTACAAGACCTGGTTTTGGTATAGAATTAAATGATAAAGTGGAGAAAACCGAACTATTGAGATAATTAACCCTTGTTTAATACCCTTGATTTTGAGATAGATATCCAGGAAGATTTGAAGCTCCGTCAATAGCTGTCTGCGGAATCGGGAATACTCTTTTCGACTTATCTGTATTGCTTTTTTCTGTCCAGGCACCTTCATATTTTCCAAATCGGATCATATCGGATCTACGTATCATTTCCCAATAAAATTCGAAGCCACGCTCCTGAAACAAAGTTTCTAAATCCATTTTAGTGAGTGGTTTGGCAGGCTTAGTTCTCGCTGCCCTTACCGTATTTACATCTGCAAGTGCACCCGCAGCATCACCTTTTCTCAGTTTAGCTTCAGCCCGCATCAAATAAATATCTGCATACCTCACCAGTGAAATATCTGCTTCTCCAAAATTTCTGCCGCTGGCTGATTTACTACTGAATTCATATTTCTCCACTCTGTAACCAGTTGAATAATCTGATCCTGCTACAGTAAAATCTACTTTTTCAGTAAAGTCTACGGCAAGGGTAGGTTTATTACGGGTTACACTAAATAATTTACCCACCTTCAAACTACCATTTCCACATTTCACAAATGCACCGTTCACTCTTAATAAACCATATTGCTGCCCTCTAAGAATCCCACGATCTATTTTAAAATCCTTCGCAGCTACACAAGTATCCGCTGGATTGGTATAAAATGAAATATTTTGTTGGTAGAATCTTGGATCTGCCAATGCAGGATCGATAGGCGCATTTGCCTTCACCCACGTTTGATAAAAATCAGATGTAATGGCCGGGCCATCGGTACCATTAGCATTAGGGAACTCCGGCAAAGGAAACTGATCACCAGATAATGAAAAATAGGCCAGTCGGTTATGACCATTTAAATCAGGCCGCTGATCGACTGCAAAAATCAATTCTTTATTATCGTGATTATTATTTCCGAATATAGCAAAATAATCTGGCGAGAGTGCTTGCTTACCCGAAGAAATAACCTTGTCACAATACTCTATTACTTTGTCCATATCTGCGGGCAGAAATGATGGGTTGCCATAGACATCTTTCCAAACAGCTGATTGCAAATGCAATCTCGCTAATAAACCTAATGCAGCATTGGGGGTGAGCCTGCCGGGTCCTACCGTAGGATCTAAATCATTGATAATATCATTAAGTTCACTTTTAATATACTCTACCGCTTTCTCGCCTCTTAAAATAACAGATGGATTTCCAGGCTCATCCTTTACAAATGCTAAGCCAAATAAATCCAAAACCAGCATATTATAATACGCTTTTAATCCACGAGCTTCAGCTAAGTATGTTTTTGAAGAGGCCACTTTCAATGTGGGTAAAGTATTGATGGCGGTAACAGATCTGGAGATACCCTGTAATATATGTCCCCAGGTATTTTTTACATTAGGATCAGTACTGGTGGTCACATGCTGATGCATCGAAAGATATATTCCATTATCACCCCAATCAGTACCACCACGATAAGGTAATATAGCCTCATCAGAAGAGATTTCTTGCAGAGCAAAATAATTAGTGTGAGTAAAAATATCAATGAATTTGCCATATACGGGAGCCAGGATACCATTAGCGGCTTCCTGATCGGATAATTTAACTGATAAAGTTTCGTCCAGGATGGTTTCCTGCAATTTGGTGCAACTTTGATACACAAAAGCGCTCATCAAAATCGCTAAAATTAAAATTATTTTTTTCATATTGAATAGGATTAGAAAGTGAGATTTAAACCAAATAATATTGTTTTGGCCTTTGGGTAACTCAAGTAGTCAATTCCATAAGAAGAAACACCATTAATATTTCTTTCCGTATTTACTTCAGGGTCATATCCATTATACTTTGTAGATAACCAGAGGTTTTGGCCGGTTACCGATACTCTTGCACCCGTTAATATTTTACCCAGGCCAATAGCTGATGGTTTTAAAGTATAGCCTAAACTCATATTATTAAGTCTGAGGTAAGAACCATCTTTAAGATACCTGGAAGATACGGGAGCTGCATTACTGATAGATTCATTAGGATAATCCAGGGCATCAGGAGTCACATTGATTCCTTTAGATATGCGCACTTTGTAAAAATTTGAGTTCGCTGTATTATCATAAATTTTATTACCCGATACCCCATTAAAATTTACAGAAAAATCTAATTCTTTAAACCCAATGCCTCCAAAAAAACTAAAAATGGCTTTGGGTAGTGCAGAGCCTAAAGCCACACGATCTTTATCAGAAATGATTCCATCTCCATCTACATCGCGAAACTTACTCAATCCCTTATCATCAATACCTGTAAATTCTTTCAGATAAAAAGTGCCAATTGGTTGATTATTGATATATCCGTTGATAGTTGCAGATGTAAGGCCTGAACCGGAAGCATTACCCGATGGAATTACAGAGTATGGAGAATTTTTAACTATGTTTTTAATAAAACTGGAATTACCTCCAAGATTATACCTCCAGCTATTACCCAGGTTTTTTTCATAATTCAATGCAAACTCCAGACCCTGATTATCGATTTCCATATCTTTTACATTTGTCCAGAACGTACCAGCTGGTTGAACAGGATCTGATGGAATAACTTCCAACAAAATATTATTTGATACTTTATTAAAATAATCAATAGTACCATTTAGAGCACCACCGAATATGCCAAAATCAATGCCGACATTTGTCTGACCAGAAACTTCCCATTGAATATCAGGGTTAGCCAATCTGCTAAATGTAGTGCCTGGAGGGTAAGATCCTGTATTGAATAAAGGATAACTGGTATTAGAGCCAACCTGAGAAGTAAAAGCAGCCTGCGTTATTTTAGCAGGTATTTCCTGATTTCCAGTCCTACCCCAGCCTGCTCGCAATTTAAGATTGCTAAATAGCTTGTTCCCTTTCATAAAGTCCTCCTGCATGATCCGCCATCCAATAGAAAACGAAGGGAAGACTCCATATTTATTATTAGCACCAAATTTTGAAGATCCATCTGCCCGCACAGTAGCTGTCACCAAATACTTATCATTAAACTGATAATTTAATCTTCCAAAATAAGACTGAAGCTCGTTTATACCCGCGCTCCCGGTTGGCCTGTTATTGGCTAAAGTAAGTTCCTGGCCTAATCCAGGATTATAAATAGGTTCAATATTGTTTATAGGAAATTTATTTATACTATAGGCTCTGGCCTGCCCAAAGAACTTCTGATAAGAATGCCCGGCTAAGGCATTAAAGCTATGCTTGTCTATTTTAAATTCATAGGTAAGGTAATTTTCTATCAGTCTATTACTTCCAATATTATAAAAAGTCTCTAATCTGCCATCCCGTAAAGGAACTGCATTAGGCAAGGACTGATTATCGGTCGTATAATTAGAATAGTCTACACCAAAATTGAGCTTATACACCAGGCCTTTGAGGATAGTGAATGAAGGTGATACATTACCTATGATTCTAGCCCCTTCTGTAATACTTTTTTCCAATTCTAACGTAGTCAGAGGATTAGATATACCAGTATATTGCACAGGCCTGCCATCCGCACCTAAGGCAGGAAAAGTAGGGTTATTAGAAATAGCATCCCCAATTAAACTACCAATACTAGGCCTGTTTACTGTATTATAAGTAACGCCAAGATTCAAGTCTAACTTCAATCTATCCTGCATAAACTTCTGACCTACACTTAACCTCCCGGTATATCTTTTATTATCATTTGTTTTTATTATTCCTTCCTGATCCTGCAATCCCAGCGAAGCATTATATAAAAGCTTGTTACTACCACCTGACAGATTCAGATTGTAATTTTTCGTTAAAGCAGATCGGGTAATTTCCTTTTGCCAATCTGTATTTGCACCCAGGTCTTGTAAAGTACCTCCTACTGCCGTCACTTGCTTCCTGAATTCATTTGGACTAAAAACTCCCAAGGCTCTGGCCAGGGTAGAGACACCGTAATTAACTGAAAAGTCCAGCGATGATTTGCCCTCCTTACCTTTTTTAGTAGTTATAAGAATGACGCCATTAGCACCCCTGGCACCATATATGGCCGTGGCAGAAGCGTCCTTCAATATATCGATAGATTCAATGTCTTCCGGGTTAAGGAAATTGGCTGATCCGTTAATGGCAAATCCATCAATTACATACAAAGGGTCACTTCCAGTTCTTACACCTCCAGGCCCTCTCACCGTAATAGAGATGGCACTATTGGGGTCTCCGCTGGCAGTAGTAACATTGACTCCAGCTACCTTTCCTTGCAATAATTGTTCAGGAGAATTGATAATTCCCTTATTAAATTCATCCTTCCGCAAAGTCTTTACTGAGCCGGTTACATCCCGATTACTTATTGATCCATACCCTATTACTGTAATCTGCTCGATTTGCTGAACATCAGGAGACATGGTCACATTAAGAATGGATTGGCCGTTTACCGGCAATTCCTGGGTTTTATATCCTATATAGTAGAATATCAATATATCATTTAATCCCTTTACATCTACGGAGTAATTTCCATCTAAATCGGTCACAGAGCCCAGTGCAGTACCCTTCACAGATATGGAAACCCCGATCAGAGGCTCACTGTTTTCACTTAATACTTTGCCTGTTACTTGCTGGGCGGATAAGGTAACAAAGGAAAAAATCAATGAAATAGTGATGAAAAAAATATTCCTTATTGTTTTCATAAAAATCAACGCTAATTATTAAAAAATTATGATTCGTGTAAAATAAAGCACCTGGGCATTCATCCTTTGCGTTCAACAAATCTCAATAAATAACATATGAAAACACTGCCTCCTGAATTATGTATTTATTATTAATAGGTGAACACCGGGACCAAACCCTTTTACTTTTCGCCTTAAATTTAATGCAATCCTTTTATATTGAAGTATCAAAGTTTTAAAAACAATTATATTAGTAAGATGAAAGTCAAGTTTACATCAGTGGTCCTTTTATTTGCATTTGTATTGAACGGCCAAACCCCAGCAAAACCAAGGAATCCATTTCCAGGTAATAAAAACAAAACGACAACTCCTGCTCCTGTACCTCCACCTTCCCAACAAACCATTCCACCCTCCACCCAACCTGCACCAGGTCCGTCCCAGCAAACCATCCCACCATCCACCCAATCCCCGTTACCGGCAAATACCAGCAGCACCCTGCCTCCCATTACAGGCACCGATAAAGAGCAGATCATATCTACTATATTTAGAGTCTTTGATGGTATGAGATTGTCCGATACCGGGATGATGCGACCATTATTTGCTCCTACTTGCAGACTCTATACACCAGTCACTAATTCATTGGGTCAGGCGATTCTGAATGAAGAAACGCTCACTAATTTTTTTAAAGCCGTAAGCACCCCGAGAAAAGAAATAGTAGATGAAAGAATATTGAATAATAAAATAGACATAGACGGATCGCTAGCCCAGGTATGGGCTGATTACAATTTATATGTAGATAATAAATTTATTCATTGTGGTGTGGATGTTTTCCAATTGTATAAAAGCAATGCAGGTTGGAAAATTTTTGAGCTGGCCGATACCCGCAGAACCTCTGGCTGCGGTACCGATCCCAAAGAGGATGTTGCCGGGTTTTTGGATAAATGGCATATAGACGCAGCGACTGCAAATGCTGATGCCTATTTTGGGGCAATGACCGCTGATGGAGTATTCCTCGGTACTGACCCCACCGAACGATGGACCAGGGAAGAATTCAGAGCTTGGGCAAAATCTGCTTTCGACGCTAAAAAGACCTGGAATTTTAAAGCAAGCAAGCGATTTGTAAGCTTTAACCCAGATCAGACAATAGCTTGGTTTGATGAAGAACTTACCACCTGGATGGGTACTTGCAGAGGAAGTGGTGTGTTGTTAAAAACCAGTGAAGGCTGGAAAATAAAACAATACAATCTCACTATTTTGGTTCCCAATGAAAAAGTACAAGACTATCTTAAAATACTAGGCAAATAATTCCTAATTCCTAATTCCTAATTCCTAATTAATTTTTTCATTATTCATTATTCATTATTCACTATTCATTATTCATTATTCATTAATTTATGCTAATAGACTTTAAAAACAAACCTTCAGTAAAAATCTGGGACGGTATAAACGGCCCAATCGCGTATTCAGAAAACATCACTTTCGGATATCTCACCATAGAGAATGGTTCCGAGCTTCCTGTGCACCAGCATCCCCACGAACAATGGAGTCATTTGATCGAAGGTGAATTTATTTTTAATATTGACGGTATCGACTATAATATGAAGCCTGGTATGTCGGTGTATATTAAAGGTAATCTGCCCCATTCCGGTAAAGCATTGACAAAATGCATTTTCTTGGATTGCTTCAATCCTCCCAGGGAAGACTGGACTGAAAAAGAAAAGGAACAACTCAGGTAGTTTTTTTACTTAGTTGAGATGCTTTTTTTTTCTTTTATGCAACAACTTCTTTCAGTTAATTCACAGTTCATAATTAACAATTAACAATTAACAATTCCTCATTTCAACTACTTCAGCTAATTCACAATTAACAATTCACAATTCACAATTAACAATTCCTAATTCCTAATTCCTAATTAATTCATTATTTCATTATTCATTATTCATTATTCATTATTCCTAATTCCTAAAAAAAACACATCGTACTACTTCATAGCACATTTGATTTCCGTATCACCAATACTTTTTGATCAGAAAACTCCATCCAGGCAAAATCATATACCAGCCAATACATTTTACCCTCTTTATTCAGATAATGACCCGTGTGATATTCCCAGCGAAATTTCGCCTTCGTCAGGATTAATTTATCAAATTGCTCCTTTTTACTATCCCCCATCAAAGTCAGCAATATGATCCTATTCCTGTGCAATAGCTGATCTATAGCTAACACATCAGATTTTGTATTTGCCCTGGCATTGAAATTGAATTCATTTTTACACTTCAGCGAACAATACTTCTTGTCGGACCTCCCTTTTACCACTCCACCACAATACAAACATGCATTTACCATAATCTTAATCGTTTACGATCTGTTACTAATCGCTTAATTCAGGTTAAATATACAATACTTTGATTATTAAGTTCTTAAAAGGCGTTTTTAAACCATTTCTCTCCTATTTTTGTGAATAAAAAATAAAGTATGCGTGGTCTCAATAAAGTTTCACTGATTGGTAATCTGGGTAAAAACCCTGAAATAAAACTGCTGGCAGGAAATCTGTCAGTAACAAAACTCACTATCGCTACTACCGATAGTTACAAAGATAAAAATGGTAAAATGGTACAGCATACTGAATGGCATAATGTTGTGCTTTGGCGAGGGCTGGCGGAGTTAGCACATACCTATTTAGTAAAAGGTAGCTCGGTATTTATAGAAGGAAAAATACAGACACGCTCCTACAAAGACTTACAAGGCGTACCTAAAAACATCACCGAAATCATAGCTGACCAGCTCATTATGCTAGATAAAAAGGAAGTCGATCGACATGATTTTATTCCCATTTAATATTCCAGACAATGAAAGTATTTATTTATCCTATAGAATCAAGAGGTATCAAACTCATCGGTATCAAATCAGAATCATTTGATAAAACCTTCAATACATCAGTGGCTAAAATCCCTCGACACTTCTGGAATAAAAATTACAAATGCTGGTGTATACCTTACGACAGTTCTTCTTGGAAACTCTGCCAATCTCTACTACAAAACTATACATTGATCAAAGCCAAACCTGCTGTTCATAAGCCTGTATCAATCGAGTCAGCATTACCTCCAGATCTATTACTCCAATATGATAAATACTATACCCATTTATATATCCAACGGTACAGCCTCAATACGATCAAGACTTATAAAGCAGCTTTCCTTTACTTCCTGAATGCATGCAAAGAGAAAAACCCCACAGACTGGACATTAGAAGATGTGAAAAATTGGCTCAGAAATCAAATAGAACAACACCGATGGTCAGAGGCATATCAAAATACCATCATCAATGCTATGAAATTCTACTATGAAAAAATATTAAATCAGCCTAGATCCTTTTGGGAAGTTCGCCCTCGTAAAGCATTCAAGCTTCCAGGCACTCTTAGCAAAGATGAAGTGACAAAAATGATCAATGTATGCACCAATATAAAACACAAAGCTATCCTAAGCATGATCTACGCTTGTGGCCTCCGCATCAGCGAAGTGGTACATCTCAGGAAAGTAGATGTAGACTTTGCCCAATCGAGATTATTCGTAAAAGCCGGTAAGGGCAAAAAAGATCGATACATTTTCTTGCCTGAAAAACTCAAAATAGTACTATTAGTTTATTTGCAAGCACATCCCATTAAATATTGGTTTTACGAAGGTCAGGAGGGCGGACAATACAGTGTAAGAAGCATACAAGCCATTTTTCATCAATCTATAGAAAAGGCAAAAGTAGACGCATATGCCACAGTACATACACTCCGTCATTCTTATGCTACTCACCTCCTTGAAGCGGGTGTAGACCTTAGAACTATTCAACATGCTCTTGGACACAATTCCCTCAAAACCACCGAAATATATACTCACCTCACCGATGTCAATAAAAGTAGAACTCTTAGCCCTCTGGATATGCTCGAATTATCTTAGCTTTATAAAAATATTAAAATATATACGCAATAACTTGCAGAAATAAAGATGTTGGGCGTAATTTTACACAGACCTTTTACTATGACAGCAATAATAATTTTAGCAGTAGTTGGACTACTTATTTATTTCGGGACAAAGAATAAAACCAAAAAAAGTTTACCCGACAATAAAAACTCTAACACCGTTTTTTCAGCAACACAAAACTCAAACAAACAAAATTTCAAATCTAACCTTTCTGCACTTCCTTTCCCAGACAGAGTTGAAGCAATAGTTTGGCATATCAGCGCTATTGAAAAAGGACTTGCCAATGGGGACTTAAACCTTGCAAATCTTTCGTACGCAAAACTTATTGAAAGCATAAGACAACAGAACGTAAACGAGAATGGTAATTTTGAAGACCATTTACAAACAATAAGAACGGAATACGAGGAGTTTAGAAACACTTACGGACTTGAATATCCAAAGCAATTTTTACCACCTTCGCAAAAACAAAAAGTTCAATCCGCAACGACAATTCTAAATAACCCGATAACAAAAGTTACAAGCAATAATTCAAAATTAAATTCATTGCTTTCTGAACTTACATCAAAAGGACATTCTGAATATCCATTATTACGAAAAGAGTATGCAACAACATCAGGAATGCCATACCGAGATTTTTCAGGTTGGGTAATTGAACAACTAAAACAAAAAGATTACAATTCGTTGTATGCTTTTGTTAAAGAATTTTATATCGGCAAGGACAGTTCAGGTGAGCAAGAACTGAAACAAAATTTTGAAAAGTTTTTGACAAAAAATTTCAAAGCACTATTCACCGATATTGACGAACAAGCAATTTATGAAATACAGACATTTTTCATTTTAAAACGTGGAATTGATGACTTCAATAGAGAATTTTGGATTGCAGAAGATAAAGAAGCAGAGTTATTATGCAAAATATTAAGTGTGTATTCCTTTTCAATAAACCCAACTTCTTTTGACCCACTAATCAAAAAAGCAAACAAGTTTTTAAGAGAAATGAAAAAGGATAATGACTATTGGAAGGATTACAAAAATTATAAAATAGAAGAACTGCAAAGCGAAAATAAAATTGAAGCAACAACAGACTTACTTTCAAAACTTAGACAACTTACACCAGGAGAAAGACTACACTTTTTTGACTTTGCCACAGTTTATTCCTACAGAAAATTTTGGAATGGTGACAGTTCTTACAAAACAAGAAGCTACGGAATTAATGAAACTGAAAGCATAGACAAAATTTCAACCTTAGAAATTTTTGAAAAAGTAAATAACATAAACTCTATTCCAGTGATTACAAGCAAGGGAGAACTTAAGGACGTTGCCGAGAGTGCAGGTTTTGAAATTAAAAAATCGTGGACAATGGACAAGATTTTTGAGAACTTAATGAAAACAGAAAGTGGACAATCATTTCTAAAAGACTTCATCAAAGACAAAACAGTTTTATCATTCAAAGAAAGTTACAAAACAGACTTAAACAATATTTTTAACCAGCAGACAAATATCAAACGGACTGTTGACTTGATAACAATGATGTAAGCCGTATGCCGACCAAAACTACGCCCAACATGGGGTTTTGCTATATTGGGGCAGGACGTTGTAATCTTCATCATCAGCAATATGGCAGCAGTTGTTCGGGCAGGACAAACATCGGTGGGCTTTTGGTTGTTTTCTTGTACATTTGTTTTTCAATCAGCAGCGGTTCCGGGCGGACGTTTTTCAAATCCCCCCAACATCGCAAAGCCCTGTTCGTTAGCGGTCATTGTAGGCGACCACCAAACAGACAAAACACTTAAAAACAGATTTGACAATGGAAAAAACAAACAACGAACAAAAATCAATCGGACAC
>JBBSBH010000048.1:0-36451 GCA_038251405.1 Chitinophagales bacterium | reverse complement strand
TTAAACCCAATTTTTGCAGCAGAAGCAAAAATTGCCAACGGTCGATGAAATAGTTGAATTGAAAACCAACTATTTATCGAGGTTAACCCTGAGTTTTGAAAATGTAATTATTTCTTACCATTTTAAATCAATATAAATAATTCATTTTCAACACCTCAGATTTTGCATAGAAATTCTAATGCAAAATTCCGGTTAAAACTTAAACAGTTGATTGAAACCGGTAGCTATTCCAAACCGATAATACATTTTTTGAAATTTTTGATCTTGCCAGGTCGAGATGGCTTCCAGCCTGAAAATTCTCAAAAGGTAATTAATACTATAGCCCAATTCACTATAATTCGCGTGATCGTTTGTCCAAAGATCATTTAAAATAATGTTTTCACGAATCCCTTTTTTTCTGAAATAAGGAATGGTGGTAAGGATAAATTTTCTAAATTGGTAATTACTCATGACGGTGAAGCTACTTCCATTGGTACTATTGGAATAGTAATTGAGCGCCCTGAAATATTTAATGGGATCGGTAGGAGAGAAGATATATTGATTGCCGTTAAAGTGGGTGAAATCCTGGAAATATTCCGGTTTCTGTAAATAAAAACCATACCCCAGATCCAGATCCCAATCATCTCCTGCACCAATATTGAAATGCTTTCGTGTATTTAATTGCAAATAATGAAATTTTGAATCCAACCCCAGACCAGCCCGATATACCATAGTAAATTTTGGTGAGCCTGATCTATCTTTTTGTTTAAAGCCGTTTGACACAACATAGTTAAAGAATGGTGTCCAGCTTATAGAGGATTGAAAGATCAAAGCGCGGTTAGATTCGATATTGGTGCTGGTGATTTCAGCATTTGGGGGAAAATTGGGGCTATATGGTCTTTTAATGCGCTCATTTACATTATTTTCCAAAGGATCTCTATCCTGAAATTCAAACGATGATAAAATGCTTATGGATTTACCGGGCTGTATAAAAAATGAACTACCGACATATTTTTTAGAGTAAAGTTTTAAATAGTTTTTGCTAAAAAGCAGAGAGTAAATGGAATTTAAATAATCTCCTCTTTCAAGAGCAGGATTGAAGGAATACGGACGGTCACCAGCCGAAAAATTTAAATTCCAGGGAACGAATTTTTTTTGATCTTTCGATTTCACATTGCTGAAAGATAAATTCATAGAATAATTTATTTTTTCCCGCGCAAAAGCATATCCCAATTTTGGATTGATGCTCCAAAGATATTTTGTCAGTTTATTAGTATTATTTCCAAACTTTAGACCGAAATCAAAGTGATAACCTTCTACGGTATTGTAGTTGATGCTAGTCAGAGTAGGTTGAATGGAGAAATAATTTTTCTTGTCATTAAAATTATATCGTCCCCCTGTCAATAAATGACTGAGTTTAAAACCTGACCGGGCTTTCTCTATTTGCATGCCCACGCCATTTTCGCCTGCAGTAATGGTTAACCTGGAGCTGTCCTCCTTAGCAGATTTTACTTTTTCTACATGGGCCAGACTGTCAAATCTGGAGTATCCTTTTATCTCGTGTTCGGTTAATGCCACGGGTCTTACTTCAGCCCAGAATAGAGAATCCCTTTTAGCAGCATTTGAATCTATCACTTGTTTGCTTTCATTTGTATTAAAATTGATATTTTCAGTTTCCGGGATACTATCTAATTCCTTTTTCTTATATTCTTTCATCATTTTGCGCAATTGCTTTGCACTCAATTCCTGCCCGGGCTTTAAATCCAGTATCGCAGGTGGATTTGGAAGTTTAGTAATTTTTGCATTGGCAGTAATAGATTCTTCCTTATCCTTTTTATCGTCTAAAACTACTAAGGGTACACTGATTTCTGGATTGGGTATTACGCTATAATCAGATAAATGGGCTAAATATTTGTATTCAAAACCAAAACCGAACACATTTCCGCCCACATCAAAAATTTGATCTATGGGCATCCAGATATCATCCTTCACAGGTGCATAAACCTGCTTCACTGCAAATTGAATTCCCCAAATAGAAGTCACCAGATCAAGGCTATGGATGCTCCACAATTGATCGGTAATATATAGGGTGCCTTCAAACACCTGATCTCCCCGGCTTTTTGGGCTTACTTTGATTTTATTGATGATGGAGCCATGGTCTTCAATAAATCCCAGGTATTCAAAATTATAGATAGAAAAAGCGTTTGATGCTAAAGGGGATACAGCGGCCGCAACTTTAGATTCGTAAAAACTTCCGGTAATAAAACTCATTGGACTCGTATTATTATCATCCCCCGTAGTGCGCACAGAAATCACCGTATCACGGTATTGACCAGGCCTTCTATAGCTTAGTTTTGAGATGGACTCCTGTGTAAAAGAAACAGTGGAGTCAATACCTTCTTTTGCTAATTCTTTTTTTATTCTATTGCGAAATAAGAATGGAATTTTTAGTAATCGGCCACTTCCTTTAATATACACTTTGGCATGGTATCGATCTATTTGATTGGCGTGATAAGGTGCCTTTGCAATAGTTCTCCGCATGATGGCATAGGCAGGGTCTTCATTATCACCCGTAATGATGGCAGTGGGAAGGGTAAGTGCTTCTGGCCTTAGATTCACACTAAGATTTAGAGCATTCTTTCCCAGGATAATAGTAGTGTCCCTGGTACGATATCCGACAAATTGAATGCGCATTCGATAAGTGCCGGGATCCAGATCTAAACTAAAATATCCATCTATATTAGTCACTGCGCCTTTATCAGAATTGGAAATTTGCACCGTAGCAAAGGGCAATGGCGCATCACTATTGTCTCTGACATACCCCTTTACCTGTTGTGCCTGCACCATGGTGGCATAGAGAAAAAGAGAAAGTACAGAGAATATGCGCAGTTCCGACATGCAGCAAAAGTAATTATTCACATTCTAGTGAAAATGTTAAGTATATTTATTTCGACAGATGATTGATTTTCAAAGATCAATAGTTACGAATTAAGGTTTTAATTTTCCTGTTAACTTAGCCACATGAATTCTGCCAGAACGCTTGTTCTTTTATTGATCTTTATTTTACCTTATAATATTCATTCTCAGGCCTTTAAAGCTTTTTCGCCGCCAGTAACTATTAATAATGCAGTATTGGATCATCCCTGGCTTGGGGGCCTTAATACCCCACAGATCATGAATAGTACCGTGAGTTTTGACGGAGAAACTGCTGAAGTAACCCTATTCGATAGAACAGGTGGTGTATGGTTGCCCTTTCATATTCAATCCGGAAAATTAGTCTATTTGCCTGCCCTGAAATCGACGCTTCCCAGAGTGAAAGAATGGGTAGTGATGAACGACTATGACCGGGATGGGTTGATTGATATTTTTAGTTATTCCACTACTCCCGGGGTAGCAGGTATAGATGTCTATCATGCAGCCAACGGAACAAAAGGAATCTCATTTACTAAAAAAGTCTTCCCTAATGACAGAAACGATATTATTTTTTATTCATCTGGATCCAGTAGATTCAATGCTTATGTGAGTAATATTGATTATCCGGCAATAGTGGATATTGATAGGGATGGAGACATGGATGTATTGAGCTATGAAGTGGGTGGAGGTCAGATCATATGGTATAAGAATCTTGCTGTAGAAAAAAAGCTACCTGCCTCAGATTTTGATATGGTAATCGGAGATTTTTGTTTCGGCAAAATATTAGAAGATGGCTTTTCAGATAAAATCACGCTGAGTAATAATAAGGATAAATGTGCTTCGGGCTTATTACCTCCATTGGAAGTGAGGCATTCCGGATCCACTATTTTAGCCTTCGACAGAGACCAGGATCGGGATTATGATTTACTCATTGGCGATATTTCTTCGCCCCATTTGATTTATTTGCGCAATGGCGGTGACACCAGCTATGCGTGGATGGACCAGGAAGAAGTGAAATTTCCCTCAAACTCAAAAGCAGTGGATATCCCTTATTTCGTGAGCCCTTTCCTGGCGGATGTAACGGGCGACGGGGTGAAAGAACTATTTGCTGCTTCCAATTTCACTTTTGGATCTGATAATTATAGATGCCTGTGGCGATACGACAGGGATAAAGCTGTTCCGACCAATTATAACTTTGTTTCAGATGTTTTCCTGATTAATCAAACTATAGATTTTGGAGAAAACACGTACCCTTCGGTAGCAGACATTGATGGGGATGGTTTGGAGGATATTGTGGTAGGTAGCGGGGGATATTTCGATAGGGTAGGCATTCATGACGCCGGGCTTTATCTATTTAAAAATATAGGTACAGAAAAATCCCCGGCTTTTAAATTAATAGATACGAACTGGCTCAATTTTCATTTGTTTAATAATTTCACCAATAGTTTCGCACCTGCATTTGGAGACCTCGATGGTGATGGGGATTTGGATTTGATTGTAGGTGAATTATTAGGCACTTTATTTTATGCTGAGAATACCGGAGGAAAAAATAAATCCATGAAATTTGATAAAATTATTTCAAATTTTAGCTCCATAGATATAGGTCAATATTCAGTGCCTCAAATTTTAGATCTGGATCATGACGGACTTCAGGATATCATTATTGGAGAACGGGACGGCATTATTAATTTTTTTAAAAATAAAGGCTCTGCTGCTTCGCCCTTATTTTCCGCTGCGCCTGAAATCTCTGATTTAGGAAAAATAGACACCCGGGTAACCGGATATGCCACTGGAAATGCAGCACCTTTTTTCTTTTCCAGTAAGGGAAAAGCTTATTTAGCTGTGGGAACCAGTGGTCAGGATATTTTATTGTACGAAAACCCCACTGCATCTAATGTGCCATACTCTAAGCTTTCTGGTCAATGGGGCTCTATTCATGAAGGTGATGAGTCACATCCTTCCATCACAGATATAGATCACGATGGATTTTTGGATGTGCTGGTTGGAAATCAACGCGGTGGACTGGCCTGGTACAGGACTGATTTGATGAGTGAGTTTAGTACCGGCACCTTTGAAAAACAGGGTCAGCTAGAGGTAGAAATCTTCCCAAATCCGGCAACTGATGGAATAAATATTACCCTCGGAGAAATAATTCAGAATGCTCATTTAGTGATGTATGATATTACTGGAAAATTGATTTTTAAGAGAAATGTACATCATGAGGATTATGTAAGTATTCTTGGCATTCCTTCTGGTGTTTATATACTTGAAATACAAGCCGGAAATATTATTAGGAGGAAGAAACTAATGGTAAATCAATGATCTATGAAGAACTTAATTTTGCAAGTAAAAACGCTATCGCTTTCCTGCCATCTTCACCCATGGAAATACTATACTCATTCACATACAGTTTTATATGCTGATCTACGATTTTAAGAGTCATTTCCTGGGCATTATTCTTTACATAGTCAGCTGACGATGAGGGATTTATAAACGCATATTGAATACTTTGCCTCACCAGCTTTTCTAGTTGATTGATTTTTTCCTTTCCCAGCGATTTTTTTGCAACCAAGACTCCTAATGGAATAGGTAGATGATAGGTTTTTTCCCATAAAGCACCAAGATCTTGCATTAGTCGGAGACCTTTTTTTTCAAAAGTAAATCTTCCCTCATGAATCAATACCCCCGCATCCGCCTCCCCATTTAAAATGGCGGTTTCAATATCAGAAAACACCAGGTATTTTACGGTCTTAGCTTTATAGAAATGATGAAATAATTTATTGGCAGTAGTATTCTTCCCGGGAATGGCAACTGTGAAGGAATCCAGGCTGTTTAAATCAATTTTTTCTTTCGAAACCAATATTGGCCCAACACCAAATCCCATAGCCGAACCAGCATCCAGCAACTGATATTTTTCACTGACTAAAGGAAGGCATGCTGCACTAATTTTGCTCACATCGTACAGGCCTTTAATGGCGGTTTCATTGAGTTGCTGAATGTCCATTAATTGCTCATTTACCACTACATCATGTTCAATTTTTTTATGGATAAAAGCGTCCATCATGAACGTATCATTTGGGCAGGGTGAAAAAGCAATCGTGATTTGCTTACCTTCATCCGAATTATTATGACCTGGACTCCACATATTATATACGAAGATAATCACTATGTAGCCATATCTAAACCTGCCGGACTGGCCGTACAGCAGGATGAAGACCTGAATGATGACGCCGTTATACCTATTTTACAAGACTTTATTGGTAAGCGCGATAGTAAACCGGGAAAAGCATTTGTAGGCGTAATCCACAGACTTGATAAACCTGTTACAGGAGTATTATTATTAGCCAAAACTTCGAAAGGGCAGGAGCGTGCCAATGAACTGCTCAAGGATAAAAAAATAAAGAAGTATTACCTGGCCATTACAGAGCGATCCAAAATTGCTCAATCGGGGACTCTTACCCATTTCTTTTCAAGGCAAGGGGATGATTTTAAAATGTCTGTATCAAAGTCGCGGCATAATAATTCTGATCAGGAGGCCGTGTTAAAATACAATATGCTATCAATGATTGGAGATTACCAACTCCTAGCTGTAGAGCTCATTACAGGTAGAAGACATCAGATAAGGGCGCAATTAAATGCAAGTGGAAATCCAATAGTGGGTGATAAGCGTTATGGCAGTAAGATAGCGGCTGAAAACATTTATTTGCACTGTGCATTTATGTCATTTGTACATCCGATAAAGCACTCATCCATAATACTCAAAAATATACCTGATTTTAATCAATCACTTTGGAAGTCGTTTAAAGCACCAATACTGGATTGGATGGCTGAATTTAAGGATTTAGCAAAGTAGTGCTGGTTGTGGCTAAGTCTCATTTTGATGGGCTTATTAGCTTTTCTCAAAAAACAGATGAAAAACTTCATAGAGGCTTTGCCTTGTTTTATTTAATAGGAATGAGAGGAAAAGGGCTCTTCAATGTGTACTCAACTTGACAATGGATTAAAATCCATTTTTAATAAATTTTTCGAATCTAATGGCTCTAAGATTTTTGCAATTAAAATTACTAGCCCATCAAAATGCGATTTAGCCCTGGTTGTAAATTATTTCTACAAAATTCTAATACTACATTTTCGGATATGCAGATATTAATTACTTTTGCGGCGGTGGGAGTTGCAATCAGCTCCTGTTGAACCTCCCCAGGGTCGAAAGGCAGCAAGGATAAAACGGTTGAGCGATGTGTGACTTTCACCATTTTTTACTTCCACCAAGATACAATTCACTAAAAATCAATAATTTATAATGAAATTTTTTATAGATACCGCCAACCTGGATCAAATCAAAGAAGCCAAAGATCTAGGTATACTAGATGGTGTGACCACTAATCCATCCTTAATGGCTAAGGAAGGAATCGCAGGAAAGGAAAATATTATAAATCATTATAAAACTATTGCTAATCTGGTGTCTGGTGATGTAAGTGCCGAAGTGATTTCAACTGATTTTGAAGGGATTGTAAGAGAAGGGAAAGAACTGGCGGCTATCGCTCCCAATATAGTGGTGAAGGTACCGATGATCAAAGACGGTATCAAAGCCATTAAATATTTTACTGATAATAATATTCGTACGAATTGTACACTGGTGTTTAGTGCTGGCCAGGCCATATTAGCGGCAAAAGCGGGAGCCACTTATTTATCTCCATTTATAGGGCGAATAGATGACTCCAATTGGGATGGGATAGAACTAATTGCAGAGATAGCAGAAATCTATTCTATTCAGGGCTATGAGACTGAAATTTTAGCTGCATCTATTAGAAGCTCACTACACATTGTACAAGCTGCCAAAGCTGGTGCAGATGTGATCACTAGTCCATTGGGTCCCATTTTGGGATTGCTGAAACACCCTTTGACTGATATTGGTCTTGCTCAGTTTTTAGCTGATTATAAGAAAGTAAACGGGTAGTTATTTTTTTGCCCAGGCGGGTTTATATTTCAATACTTTTATATATATATCACAATCCTCGTGGTGAGCACCAGGTAAATATCCACTACTCATCAAAAATTCATTTACTATTTCGCCGCCGGTAAACCTAAAAGTCGTTTTAAAAATCTTCGTCCATTCGTCTTTAGATAATGGGTGATAATGATCCAGCCATTTTTTGAAAGATCCATATTCTGATTGTAGTTGACTGATCACTATGGCATTATGAATGGCCGCATGGATCTTCAATTTGTTTCGAATGATTCCGGCATCACCAAGCAATCTTTCTATATCTTTTTCCTTATACTTAGATACTTTAGTCAGAGAGAAATCATGATATGCTCTTCTGAAATTTTCTTGTTTTAATAGAATAGTATTCCAGCTCAAGCCTGCCTGATTGATTTCCAGGATCAGTCTTCCGAATAATTCATCATCAGATGCTATGGGGAATCCGTATTGAGTGTCGTGGTAAATGCGATGAACATTCTCATAGGAAAGTGCTGCAGTGAAATGGCAATATGTTTTTATAGGTTGCATGGATTTCTTGGAAAAAGTTTAATGTAAAATTATTGTCAGCAAAATAAGTCTTTTTTGGGCTGCTTACTATGGATAGATTTGTCCATAAACTGTTTTATGCATCCAGAGTCTTATTATATAATTTGAGTTAATTTTCAAGTAATAGGTCGAAGTTTCTTGCCGATTTTCCCAAATTTACTATAGTAGAGTTTTGTTCATCGAAGTATATTGATATTTCAAGTTGTGACTAATTGGTAATGAATTACCATAAATGTGGAAAATAGAGAAGTTTTATTGATGGATTCGTCCAAAGGTTAAGTAATTTATTAAATTAGAGCTTGACAAATCTTTATTTAATAAGGATTTTCACTTTTTATCGTAATTGCCAAATACCAAAATGTCCAGAGATAATTCCCATCAGAATCCAATCACGATTATTACCCCTATTATTCCGGGTAAAACAGATGATTTAAAAATTTATTTAGCACAGTTGAAAGTTGATCTGTTAGAAAATAAATATGAAGATTTTGAGACCATAGGCACAATTCATTTCTTAAGATGGTTTTTGATTAATGATAAAGGAGAGGCAAACAACCCGATGCACGAACCACCAATGTTGGTATTATCCTCCAATTTTGATGGTGATTCTGAGAGACAAATCCAGGATTTATGTACAACTGCCCAAAAAATGATCGATAAGATTTACGAGCATTGTGTGGGATATCCTGCTGCGAATGCTCGCACCATTCCTAATCGGGTTGAATATTTAATATCACATAATGTAAAACCAGCATCTTTTTATAGAGGATCTCCAAACAGAAGCCTTCTACAAATCAGAGGTGAGTTTGCCCTGCGTAATTTTTTAAGAAAAGAATTAGATGAGAATTCCCGTGCATGGAGCAAATTATCTGCTGTTGAGGTTCAAGGTATACTGCAAAAATCAGTGAATAGCAATCCTGACTTTTTATGGGCACAGGATCCTTTTGAAATGCCAAAAGTAAATATCCCCGGGCTGATTTTACTAGGGTTGGTATTGCTAATACTATCACCTTTGATTTTAATCTTGATATTGATAGTAGAATTTGGTTATGAGCGTCATGATAAACATTTCACATTGACACGAAGCCAACTAAATGATGTTAAAATTAACGAGCTCGAAGCATATGAAGATCTTGAATTTCAAAACCAGTTTACACAGTTGGTAGTTATGAAAAAAGGGGGCATTAGATTGTTTACATTTAAGTTTATGATGAAGTTTTCTGTAGCTTTGATCAAATGGTTTTTCGTGAAAGGAAAGCTAATGGGAATGCCAACCATTCATTTTGCGCGCTGGGTGTTATTCGACAATAATAAACGGGTAATGTTCATGAGTAATTTTGACGGTAGTTGGCAGCAATATTTAGGAGATTTCATTGATAAAAGTGGTTGGGGTTTGACTGGTATATTTTCGAATACTACTAATTTCCCTAAAGCTAAATTCCTGGTATTGGGTGGCGCATATGACGAAGAGCATTTTTTAGCTTGGAGCAGAAATACCGAGATTCCAACACAAGTGTGGTATAATGCCTATCCAAAGCTTTCTATTAAAAATGTTAACAACAATTCGCAAATAAGATCCCTTTTATTTAAAAATTTACCTGAATCAAAAGCTCAGGAATTCTTAAAACTTTTATAATCCCCATTATGGTTTCATTAGAATTAAAGGATATTCAAGGATATATTTTAAATGAATATCCACAATTGATTTTTTCGAGGTTTTCTTTTTTGAAAATGGGAGATGCCCGTTTAGCTAAGGAATGGTTAAGCAACCTATTTGACAAGATCACAAATGCCGAACCTAATCTTACAAAAGAAACGGCATTGAATATTGCATTTACTGCTAATGGATTGAAAGCATTGGAGATGAATGCACAAAATATCAACGCCTTTACAACTGAGTTTAGAGAAGGTATGGTCACAGACCACAGAAAGCGGTTACTAGGTGACATTGATAGCAGTGACCCTAAATTATGGCAATGGGGTAATGCCCAAAATTATATATCACCATCATTAGAATCAACCAATGAAACCATTCATCTTGTAATTATGGTTTTTGGCATAGATAAAACTACTTGCCTCGAATATTTTGATAAACTAAAAGAAGATTTTACAAAGTTAGGTTTGGAAGAAGTAAATAATATAGATGGTCAAACATTGGAAAATAATAAAGAACATTTTGGATTTAAAGACGGAATTTCACAGCCTATAATTAAAGAGAGTGGCTTGCCTGGAAATGATAGGGATATGGTGCCTGCTGGTGAATTTTTGATGGGTTACAAAAATATATATAATGTATTTCCTCAAACGCCTTTAATACAACACGAAGAAGGAGATTTGAATCTACTGGCGGCTGATGCCGGTGATAGTGGGAACAAAGATTTAGGTAGAAATGGTTCTTATTTGGTAATTAGACATATGGAACAGGATGTTACTGCATTTTGGGAGTTCATGAATGATTCAACCAAAGATGAACATGGACATATTATCGCAGAGGAAAGTATACGATTAGCGTCAAGAATGTTTGGTAGATGGCCTGGTGGTGCTCCACTTACGAAACACCCGTTGCAGGATCCTGGCATTATTTCTACCGATAATGATTTTGGATACGCCCAGACAGATGAAGATGGTTTGAAATGCCCTTTTGGATCCCATATCAGACGAAGCAATCCTCGAGATAGCTTTGAAGACATTGATAGCAAAGAATCCGTTCGGTTGAGTAATAGGCATCGTATCATTCGAAGAGCCAGGCCCTATGGAGATCCTATAATTGGTTCACCCACTAATCATAAACCCAAAGGAGAGGTCGGTATATTATTTAACTGTTTTAATGCAGATATAAGTCGACAATTTGAATTTATTCAGTATACCTGGTCAAATATACCAAAGCCAAAACAATTATATAATGATCCTGATCCGATCATAGGAGTGAAAGAGGTCCCTGAACCTGGAGTAGAACAGAATTTTACTATTCAAATGGAACCAATCAATATGACGGTGAAAGGACTAAAAAGATTTGTAAGAATCAGAGGAGGCGCTTATTTCTTTTTTCCTTCCATATCTGCAATTAGATATCTAAGTACTATATAAAATTATATGATAGATTAATTAATTAAACCCAGAAAGAAAATGAAAAGAGAAATTGCTAAAGAATATCCTCCCGAGAAAGAAAATTTCTATATACATCAAATGCTGGACGAGCTAAAAAAGCAAATGGACCATTTATTTCCAAATGGTACAAGAATGCTTCGCCAGGCAGAAACAAAAATGCACGGCTGCCTTAAAGCTCAATTTATAGTAAATCCTTACCTGGAGGAAAAATTGAAAATTGGAATATTTGCTAATAGCAATACCTATGATGCTATTGTGCGTTTTTCAAATGCCAAAACGGGCATCGTAAGCGATTATGCAAAAGATGAAAGAGGAATCGCAGTAAAATTAATTGGAGTAAAAGGCGAAAAATTAATGGTTGAAGAACATTTGGCCGAAACCCAGGATTTTATTGCGCTTAGCTCAGAGACATTTGTTTCTAAAAATGTAAAGGAATTTAGTGGAATTATAAAGGCCTTTACCGCTGGAAAATTAAATCTTTTATTATTTGTCTTAAATCCTATGCATTGGTCATTGCTTTTTAGAGTTAAGAAAGCCGCTACCAGAATTGGTAGTCTTTTGGAGCAAAATTACTGGAGCACTACACCTTATCAATTCGGAGACCATGCTGCT
Organism: Chitinophagales bacterium; assembly: GCA_038251405.1. GTDB lineage: Bacteria > Bacteroidota > Bacteroidia > Chitinophagales > Saprospiraceae > JADJLQ01. The sequence goes on along the minus strand of JBBSBH010000048.1, from coordinate 24,309 downwards.
ATAAAGTTTCAATTTAGATCTACTTTAAATAAGGATACGATCATTCCACCAACACCAGATCCGGATTACCTCAAGAATCAAATGGTGCAATTTTTCAAAGGATCTGATTTGACATTTGATTTTATGATTCAATTTCAGGAGAACGCAGAGACGATGCCTATTGAAGATCCTACGGTAAAATGGAACTCTGAATTTTACAAGCTTGCAACATTGTATATACCAAAACAAGAATTTGATATTGATAAAAACCGTCAATATGGTGAAGCCCTTTCATTTAATCCCTGGCACAGTTTATCTTTACATCGACCATTAGGAGGCCTTAATAGAGCAAGGTTAGCAATATATAGTCAGTTAGCAGAGTACCGTAACAAAGTAAATGGTTTACCCGTTTTTGAACCTCAGGATATGTCATTTCAACTACCTGTGAAATGAAAGTAATTTAATACCAAACAATGAACCAAAGAATAATTCATGTAGGGAAAAATTTTATCATAAAGCTTGTAGATGATTCATTGTCACTTGCTTTCATTTCTAAAACGGTAAATCAATCTTTATTACCTGCCATTCTTCAGACTAAATTTGAAAATGAAGCTTCGTTTGCCCATGAAAATGTCTCTGGATTCAGAAAAGTCCATGGCATTGATAGTGCTAATCCTGAGCTTTCTTTAAAACTTGAGTATATAGAAGGAAATACGTTAGATAGTTTTTTTCCAATATTGAAAAAGGACATCGACAAACTAAAACTCAGTATTAATATCACCAGGAACCTGGCCAGAATTCATGCCCAGCAAATTATTCATTTAAATCTTAGCCCTGAGCATATTATTATTGAAGAAAAGTCCAATGAGATTTTTTTTATAAGTCTGGGGATTGCAACTCATATACAACGGAAGATAGTAGTTCAAAATAAGCTTCTTTTTGCAGAGGCTGATCCTGATTTTATTGCTCCGGAACAGACGGGAAGAATAAATGCTGAAATTGGTTACTCCAGTGATATATACGCACTCGGTATTATATTTTATAAATTATTTACAGGGCGAATGCCTTTTGAATTAAATGATAGAGCTGCCAAAATACATGCTCAGATTGCTTTAACTCCAGAGCCTCCAAAGGTAGTATCAAACGTTCATCCAGTCATTTCAGATCTGATATTAAAGATGGTACTTAAAGATATCAAGCAAAGATATCACTCAGCTGAAGGAGTAATCCATGATTTGGATATTATACTAAAATCTATTGAAACAACAGGTGATATTTCAGAATTTGAATTGGGTAAAAACGATAGTATTGGGATTCCAATATTTACAAATCAATTATATGGAAGGAAAAAGGAAATCACTATTATTAAAGAATTGTTTGATAAAATTTCCGACGGGTCTAAGGAACTGTTATTGGTGTATGGATTGTCAGGAGTAGGCAAATCTTCCTTAGTCGATTATTTGTACCGGCCTGCACAAGAGTCAGATGGATTTTTTGTTTTTGGAAAATTTGATTCATTAAAATCAGATGTTCCATATTTTGCCTTTTCACAGGCACTGGGTAAACTGGTAGATTATGTATTGATGCTGGAAGAAGATGTCCTGAATCAATGGAAAAATGAATTTTATAGGGTTTTACACCCAATAGGCAGAGTGTTATATGATATTATTCCGGGACTTGAAAAACTCTTGGAAAATGAGCCAGAACTGCCATTATTACAAGGTTTTGAAGCTCAATTGAGATTTAATTATGCAATTAGTAAATTCTTGAAAGTCTTCTCTGATGAGAATAAACCACTAGTACTATTTTTAGATGACTTGCAATGGAGTGATGATCCTTCTTTACAATTGGTAAAAAACATTTTTAATAATATTGAGCTTAGAAAAATTCTCATAATAGGGGCTTATCGTGATAATGAAATTACTACGGGTCATAAATTTATTCAGTTTAAATTAGATGTGGAGGAAATGAAAATCCCGACAAACGAGGTTCACCTGGAAAATTTATTGTATGAGGATGTTCATAATTTTGTCTACGATACACTTGGATTTTCAACGACATCATTGGATGGCTTGATTTCTATTATTCATAAAAAATCAAGTGGGAATGCCCTGTTCCTGAACCAATTCCTAAAATCAATTTACAGCAATGAGATGTTGTACTTTGACAGGGCTAAAAGTTGCTGGATTTGGGATGAAGAAAAATTACTTGGCTTTAATGTGGAAGGAGATATAGTAAATCTACTATTGCAAACAATAAATAAACTTCAGCAAGAGACTATTTCATTACTAAAAATTGCATCCTGTATAGGCAATAAATTCCAGTTAGATATTTTGGTAAAAATCACTGAAGATCAGGTAGATAAAGTCTATAAAGATCTAAAGCCAGCCATTAATACTGGATTAATAATTGAAGCGCAGGGAAAAAACATGTACTTCGTTCACGACCGTATTCAACAAGCCATCTATTCCCTCACCGACGACAAAGACAAAAAAAAGTTTCATCTCGAAATAGGAAAACTGCTATTAAATAATACTCCTGAACATTTGGTTAGGGAATCCATTTTTGATATCGTAAACCAATTCAATTTTGCCAAAGAACTTATCGTAGATAAACAAGAGCTGATAAAATTAAGTGAGCTTAATTTTATGGCAGGATTTCGCTCCCAAAATGCTACAGCTTATTTTGTTGCTCTTCAGTATTTTGAAAATGCTATTAAGGCACTTCAACCTGATTTCTGGTCAATGGATTATGCCAATTCTTTCAACTTATATTTTCAGTCTGCAGTAGCTGCAAATCAGTGCAATGCGCGGGTTAAGTTCAATGAATATGTTGAAATACTGGATTCGCATGTAAAAGATAGGTTTGACAAAATTAGGATTGCAAATCTCAAAATTCAAAGTGCAATTGCTGAAAACAATCATAAAAAAGTGATTGAAATTGGTCTAAGTGCATTGAATTATTTAAATGTTAGAATTAAGCCCAAACCATCGCAAATCGATGTATTAATCGGGTATATACTTACTAATAGAAGGTTGAGCAAATTTACAGATAGTGAAATTTCCAAATTGCCTGTCAATACCGACGAAGATTTAATCATGACGATGTCAATAATGCATCATGTCTCTCTGGCTGCATATTTTATAGAGCCTAATATGGTGCCGCTTATCATGTTCAAGCTTATTCAGATGACCCTCAATCATGGACTAAGCCCTAAATCACCTTTTGCTTTCGTAGTGTTTGGGTATATTAATATTGCCTATATGAATAAAATAAGGCAGGGTATTAAAATGGGTATTTTAGGAAATGAATTGTCTAACAAACTTAAAATTGAAGATCAGATTTGTTCTTTAAAGCAGGTTTACAACACATTTATTTCTCATTGGCTGGGCCATCTGGCTGAGGCTGTGCCAGATTTGGAAGAAGGGTTGAAGAAGGGACTTGAGACTGGTGATTTTGAATTTACTTCCATTACAGGTCAATTGCTGATATATTGGTTATTTTATAGTGGTGAGCCCCTGGAAAAAGTGGTAAAAAGAGGTGAATTATTAAGTATTCAAGTAGCTCCGCTAAACCAAATAATGCAGATTGAAAGAATTAAACTTTTTCGCCAGTCAGCTATTAATTTAATTATAGGAGTGGAAGATTTCAGAATTTTGAAAGGTGTTGAATTTGATGAAGGGGTTGTAGAATTTGAAAAAAAGCCTGCATTTGACTTATATTATTATAATCTGTACGCACAAAAGAAATTTCTTGCCTTAGTATTTAACCAATATGAGATTGCATGGGAATACACATGCGAAGAGAAAAAATATATGATCCCCATTAAGGGCTCTCCCACTGAAAATTTATTTTATTTCTATGAAAGCATTTGTATTTCTTTAATTTTTGCCAATAAGTCAGCTTTAGAACAGAAGCAGTTAATTAAAACCAGCAGGAAAAATCTAAAGAGATATGTAGAGTTAGTCAAAATTTCTGAAATAAATTATAAGCACCGTCACGAATTGATGTTGGCAGAATATTATAGGTTGACAGGTCAACCTGATAAAGCCATGACGGCGTATTCCAATTCTATTAAATATGCAAGACTCAATAAATATATTCAGGACGAAGCACTTGCCTGGGAAAGAGCTGGAAATCTTTATCAGCACCTGGCTCAAAAAGAAGTGGCTCAATTTTATCTTTCAAATGCTTATAAAGCCTACGCTAAATGGGGGGCAAAAGCTAAATTAGAACAGATGAACTCTCAATATTTTGGGTTCATCTCATTGGATGAAATTGGGTACCGTAATTCTAATATAGATTTGAATACCATCTTAAAAACAATTCATTTGTTATCTGGTGAGGTGGTCATAGAAAATTTATTGAGGGGAATAATGAATTTAGTGGCTGAGAATGCAGGTGCTGAAAATGCGTATCTGGTCTTTATAGAAGCCGGTAAGAAATTGATAAAAGCTTCTGTAAATAAATCCAAAGATAAAGTGGATGTATTGCAAAATATTGCGTACGAAGGATTTGAATTCATTAGCCATGCCGTTGTAAATTATGTAGCTCATAATGGCGAGCTATTAGTTTTAGATGACGCACCTAATATAATTCCGTATTCAAATGACCCGTATATTTTAGGAAATGAAATTAGATCTATAGTCTGTATACCATTAAAACATAGAGGGGCAAGCTTTGCATTTCTATATTTAGAAAATAAAAATGTGAATGGAGCCTTTACAAAAGAGCGTATTGAAATTTTGCAGGTAATTTCTACGCAAACGGCTATATCTCTACAAAATGCAATGCTTTTCGAGAAGACTTCTCAGCTCAATAAGGAATTAAGCCGGGAGGTGGATAGGAGGAAGCTAGTAGAGGATGATCTTCGGATGAATGAAAAAAGACTTGAACTATATAATGCCAACCTTGAACAAAAAGTGAATGAACGTACTCAAGACTTGCAATCTGAAATGGAGAAGTCTGATAATTTATTATTGAATATTCTTCCTTTTGATATTGCAAAGGAATTAAAAGAAAATGGAAGTGCAGAACCTAAAATGTACGATAGTGTAAGTGTATTATTTACGGACTTTAAAGAATTTACTTCCATTGCGGAACATATGAATCCCGCTGAATTAGTGAGTGAGATAGACTATTGCTTTAAAGCATTTGATCACATCGTACATAAGTATAATATAGAAAAAATAAAGACCATTGGAGACAGTTATATGGCTGTTGGCGGCCTGCCTGTTATAACCAGTACACATGCGATAGACACCGTAAAAGCTGCTTTAGAGATGCGCAATTTTATTATTGAACATAATGCAAAACGAAAGCTTGAACAAAAACCTGTATTTGAAATGCGACTTGGAATCCATACTGGCAACGTGGTTGCTGGTATTGTTGGTTTCAAGAAATTTGCATACGATATTTGGGGTGATACTGTAAACCTGGCTTCACGAATGGAAAGCAGTGGTCAAGAGGGGAAAGTAAATGTTTCAGGCGTAACCTATGAGCTTGTTAAAGATCATTTCGACTGCCGATATAGAGGAAAAGTAAATGCAAAATCTAAAAAGGAAATCGACATGTACTTTGTCGAATCAATAAAGGTAAACCCGGGAAATAGTTAAATTTAAACCGCATGAAGAAAAAACTTGTATTAGTCACCATTGTATTGATGCTGATTGTTTATGTCCTCAATGCCATTCGAAAAATGGGTGTTTTCAGAAAAATTGAAAATAATTTTGAGGGTGAAATTTTAAAACAATTAAACACGCCTGGTGACGAGGATATTACCATAGCCTATGCTGATAGTTTTGCCATTATTTCATCTACTAAAAGATTAGTATTTCCTCCTCAAATTAATGAAAAGGGAACGATATATTATATGGATTTAAAATCAGGGGAGTTTAATTTAAAAGAACTTACCACTTCAATTATAGGCCCATTTGCACCACATGGTATTTCTATTGTAAAAGTAAATGACTATTATAGAATACTCGTAGTGAATGGTAAGATAGATGGACATTCAATAGAGTCGTTTAGATTCTATAATGATAGTTTGATATATGATAAGACCTTTTCTGACCCTTTAATGGTTAGTCCGAATGATGTTTTAGCTTTGGACGACAACCGGTTTTACTTCACTAACGATCATCATTTTACAACGGGATTAATGCGAAAGCTGGAAGAATATCTTGATCTAAAGATTTCCGGAGTGGTATTTTTTAATGGGGAGAAGTACCAGAAGTCTGCCTATGGAATGGCTTTTGCAAACGGCATTAATATTGACCGTAAGCGCAATCTTATTTATGTAGCGGCATCCCGCGATTTTTTGGTAAAGGTCTATTCACTGAAAGGAAACGGAGAATTGGAATTTATTGAAAATATAAATGTGGGTACAGGGGTAGATAATGTGGAGGTAGATCCATCAGGAATGGTATGGATTGCCGGGCATCCAAATTTGTTGAAATTAGCTTCTTATGAGAAAGGAACAAATCCTAAGGCTATCTCTCCTTCAGAGGTGGTTACATTAAGATATAAAGGCAAAGGGGACTATACTATTAAAAAACTATTTTTAAATGATGGCCATAAAATTTCTGCTTCTACAGTAGCTGCTCCTTTTGGGGATTATATTTTACTTGGCGATCTTATGGATACTAAGTTTTTAGTTTTAAAGCAAAAACACTACAATTGATTTCCAATCTTTTAATAAACAAATTTAGAGTAAGCTAAGCACTTTTTTTATGCAAAGATCTACCGTTTTACCAGGTTGTTTGCTGAACTGACCTGAAATCCTATTGGCAAGAATTGCATTTACACTAATGGCTTTATGCCCCAAAGCATTGGCCATAGCATATATGCCTGCTGTCTCCATTTCGATATTCGTAATTTGTAGTTTTTGATACTTTATTTGAGATAATGAATATATATCGAATCCATTTGCTTTTAATCTTAAAGATCTGCCTTGAGGACCATAGAAACCAGGGCTGGTGATGGTAATTCCGTGAAGAAACCCATCTCCCATTTTGCTTATTAATTGATGATCAGCTTTGCTCCAGTATGAAAAATGCAATATTTCACTCAATTCTATTGATGCTTTTTTAATAATACCAACAGGGACGGATTTCCTTTTCGACTTATAAAACTGCATCAATGGATCAATTCCAATCGCAAAATCACTGATTAAAATACTATCCAGTGGAATATCTTTTTGTATTGCCCCTGAAGTTCCTATTCGGATAAAGTTTAATGAACGAAGATTTTTTTTTGCCTTTCTGTTTGTGAGATCTATGTTCGCTAAGGCATCTATTTCATTAATAATGATATCTATATTATCAGTCCCTATGCCCGTGGATATTACCAGAATTTGTTTACCACCCAATTCCCCCAAATGACTATGAAATTGACGATGCTTTCTTTTTAAGAATATCTTATCAAAATATTTTGTCACTTTCGGAACACGTTCCGGATCACCTACAGTAATAATCCAATCAGGGATTTCATCAGCTCCTAAATGCAGATGATAGATGGTATTGTTCGGATTTAGGATTAAATCTGTTTCTGGAATCATTTATTCATTAAAGTTTTTACCTTTAAATCTATTAAATTTAATAAAATTGGTTATCAATCTATCAATAATTATTCCCACTAAGTATTATCTTTCATAATTCAATTTTTTAAAACCTGTAATGGATAGAAAACAGTTAGATGAACTCATTACCCATCGGCCACAGAAGGAGCTCCAGGCCGATCATGCCTGGCGACTATATAATTCATTGCAGGAAATGATTCGATTTGCAGATTATAAAATTTATCTTTTGTACATGATTGCTGGCCTGATACTTTCTGTGGTTTTCAGAGATTTTAAGGAGACGATTGAAATAAATGTTGTATTCAAGCTCCTGTTTGGTGCATTGATCGTAAGCTCGGGACTATTGGTTTACTTCTCAATGAATACCGTAATGCCCAGATCTATGCAGGTGAAGAATACGGAGTCTAATAAATTAATTTTTTTCAATGATATTGCCCATCAAACGACCAAAGAGTATATTGAAAATTTTCTCACCCCACCTACCTCTGTCATTACAGAAGATGTACTCACCCAGGTAACTGTTTTGAGTAGAATTTTAAGAGAAAAATTTGAAAATCTTAAGCGAGCTATGATTGCCTTCTATGCGATTATAGCACTGATATTGATTATCCAATTTATGGAAATGATTATTTAAATCCAGATTAAAAAAATTCAACCAATACTTCCATCTAAATACTGGCTAGCCTTGATAAAAGTATTCAACTTTGTCTAAGGCCTGCAAAATGTCCTGCAATAAATAATCTGGATCTTCTAATCCGATGTAGAACCGTACTATATTCCAGGGAAGCTCTGAATCAGGAAATCCTTCATTGTCATAAAAAGCGACCACCGGCATAATTAAGGATTCATGACCACCCCAGGAGACAGCTATTAAAAAGGTATTCAGTGATTCGCAGAACCTTACTACTTCGACTTTGCTATCAGCGCGAATGGCTAATGAAAACATGCCTCCGCCTTTCATTTGCTTTGTAGCCAACGATTGTTGATCACTTAAAAAGGGGTAATAGATTTTTGCAATTTTAGGATGGGTTTGCAATTTTTCCAAAATATAGGCACAGGACTTCGCTGATCTTTCAACTCTCAGATGAATAGTCCTGAGCCCGCGAATGGCTAAGGCAGCATCGTGAGGGCTAATAATATGTCCTATGGTCATGTATTCAGAATAAAATATTTTACGCATCATCTCCTTAGTACCACATACTACACCCATCACTACATCAGAGTGACCATTTATATACTTTGTGCCTGAGTGAACTACCATGTCAATTCCAAAATCTATAGGGTTTTGCATTAGGGGAGAAGAATAGGAATTATCAATGATAGTCACCAAATTATGTTTTTTTGCAGTAGCCGCACATTCTCCCAAATCCTGCAATTCCATGGTAGTGGATGTGGGGCTTTCAAGATATAAAACCTTGGTTTTGAGATTAATGGCAGCTTTGATTTCATCCATGTTTGTACCATCTACAATCGTAAATGTTACCCCAAATCTGGGCAGATATTTCTGAATTAATGTTTTTGTCCAACTATAAGCCGTCTTTACACAAACTATATGATCTCCCTGCGATACCTGGGCTGATACAGCGGCTGCCACTGCAGCAGCGCCGCTGGAAAAAACCAGGCAATCTTCAGCGTGCTCTAATGCTGCTATTTTTTTACGGAGTATTTCCACCGTAGGATTGTTCCCTCTGGTATATACATTTGATTCGTATTCGGTAGTGATTTTTTGTTTTAAGTCTTCGATACTATCAAAAACGAAATTACTGGTCTGCATTACCGGTGGCGAAACAGCGTTGAAGTATTTTTCTCTTTCTTCGCCCAAATGATTTAGTATAAAGCTCAATTCCATCCTGTAAATGTATTTCAAACCCATGGTCTGTGGGCCTTTCTTGATAGAATATGGTTAAAAAAAGATTAAGTATGGCTATATATTGATTAGTCTTTACGATTTTTGTGTTTACGATTAAATTATGAAGCTCTCTTATATTTTTCTATTCCTTTGGCTTGGTCATTATGTTCAAGCTCAGGGATTTGACATAAAAGCATATATTAACAATTCGCCTTCTGATACTATGTATTTGGGCTATTATTATGCTGATAAGCAGTATTTACGGGATACTGCCATAAAGAAAGATGGCTACTTTCATTTTAAAAATGACAGGGTATTAGAATCCGGTATTTATTTGCTGGTAATGCCACCTAAAAATGATTTTATCCAATTATTTATCAATGAGGGAGAAACCAATCTTATTATACATGCCGATGCTGCGGATGTAGTAAAATCATTTAAAATTGAAGGATCAAAAGACAATGAAATATTTTACGACTACCTCAATTATTTGGAAATTCAGAGACCCAGAGCTCAAGGCCTGGCTGAAAAATTAAAGTCTGCAGATGACGCTTCCAAAGTTGGTATTCAGTCCCAGATTGAAAATATAAATGAGGAGGTAAAGGCAAGGCAACAAAAAATAATTTCCGATAATCCACAATCTATCTCCGCCATTCTCGTGAAATCAACATTGGAAGTACCTATGATCGAATTCACCGGATCAAAAGAAGAAGTAGACCTAAAAAGATACTTGTATTACAAATCACATTATTTTGATAATTTGAATTTGGGTGACCCAAGATTATTGCGTTCCCCTTTGATGAATGAAAGATTGAATTATTATATTGAAAAACTTACACCCCAGGACCCTGATTCCATAAATGTCTCTTTAGATTATTTACTTAAAAAACTGTTGCCAGCTGAAGAATCTTTTAAATTTTACCTCATTCAATGGCTAAATAAGTATGCGGGTAGCGATATTGTAGGCTTTGATGGGATATATGTGCATCTGGTAGATGAATATTATTCAAAAGGATTTACACCCTGGATAGATGCGGAACAATTGGAAAAATTAGAAAAAAATGCCGCTGGCCTGAGGCCTATCCTCATTGGTAAAACAGCTCCTGAGATTAAGATTATACGATATCCCGAACAGACTCCCATAAGCCTATATAGTATTCAATCACCTTATACCATCCTGGTGATTTGGGATCCGGAATGCAGTCATTGTAAAGCTTCTTTGCCATACCTTGTAAAATTTTACGAAAAATACAAATCCAGAGGCGTAGAAATCCTCGCCGTTTGCTCTCAATTTACTGATAAAGTGCCCAGTTGCTGGAAGTATCTGGACGATCAAAATATGCATCCTGGTTGGATCAATGCTGCCGACCCTTTACATGTATCTAAGTACAAAGTATTATACAATGTAAAATCTACCCCGCAAATTTTCGTATTGAATAAAGAAAAGAAAATTATTTCAAAAGGCGTAGGAGCCGAGAAATTGGATGAATTAATGGATCATGTGATTCAGGAAAAAATGTAATCAACTGCTTGTCTGGTCTTTATCATGAATTAAACAGAGTTTCTTGCCGCATTAATAATGCCAAATGAACTCCTGATGATCAGTTTTTCATAAACTGATTTTAGTTCATGGTCTTGATATTCAGGTTTGCGAAGCTGCATCAGGGCATATTGTTGTATCGTAAGTAATGGTTGCACAATTTTCTCCCGCATGTCCACCGACATTCCATCAGCAGGATAGTCTTCCATTAATGTCTTATGATTGGTAAGTTTGAGGATATATTTTACTGTACGGTTATATTCTTCAAAAATTATCTTAAATAAGCCGGCATATTCAGGATCGTTTTGCAAGTAAGCAGTGAGCGGGAAAAAGCACTTTTTCATAGCCATCTCTATATTCTCTATCAATGTTTTAAAGAATAAAGATGAATGGTATAAATCAATGATATCATCCCATTTTCCAGATTGATCCATATGTTCTAATGCAATCCCAACTCCGTAGTATCCCGGAACATTTTGCTTTATTTGGCTCCATGAACTTACAAACGGTATGGCTCTTAAATCATCTAGCACCAGGCTTTGGGTTTGTTTTCTTTTACTCGGCCTGCTGGCAATATTCGTTTCACTATAAAAGTTTAAAGGGCTCACCACCGTGAGATAGGAAATAAACTTGGGATGATTTTTAAACTGGACAAAAGACGCATAACCTACATTTGCCATTTCTTCAATGAGAACCCGATGGTTTTGATTTAAAGTATTGGTTTGGTCTGCCAACACATCGTTATAGATTCCTGCATTTAGCAACTGCTCCATGTTAAATTGGGCAGCACTTATGGTTCCAAAACTGCTGCTTACTGTCTGTCCCTGGATGGTGAGTTGAATCTCCGTATTAGAGATTTTTTTACCTAAGGATGCATAAAATTTATGCGTTTTACCACCCCCTCGTGAAGGAGGTCCCCCGCGGCCATCGAAAAAGATCACCTTAAGATTGAATTTCCCTGAAACCTCCGTCAGCGCCTCTTTTGCACAATATATACTCCAGTTAGCCATGAGATATCCGCCATCTTTGGTTCCATCAGAAAACCCCAGCATAATAGTCTGGTGATTAGCTCTGAATGTTAGATGATTCCGATAAGTTTCTATCTGGTATAATGTTTCCATAATACTCCCTGCTACCTTAAGATCATGGACTTTTTCAAATAGTGGAACTATGTCTATAGTAAGGACATCTGAGTTCCAAATAGTACGGATGAGGAAGTACACTTCCAATATGTTTTCAATGGTTTCACATTGACTGATGATATATCTGTTACAAGCTAATTCGCCATTTGTAGCCTGAATGTCTTTAATTAATTTAATGGTATGGTAGGTGTCATAGTTAAGGCTTTCATTTTCAAGAATGGGGGTAGCCGTAAACTGAACTGTAGATAACAAAAACTCAATCTTTTCTTCTGAGCTGAGATTAGAATAGTTGCTAATAGAGGCATCAGTAAATGGCAATAGCGCATCTATGACTTCCTTGTGGACAGAACTATCCTGCCTGATATCCAATGAAGCGAAATAAAATCCGAATGAATGTACTTTGGCAATCAAAGAATCTACCAACTCTAAGAATAACCCATTGTGTTCACTGATCATGATCTCTTTCACCGTGCCCAGATCCGCCAATAATTCTTCTTTTGTATAAGGGAAATTCTTTGAAAGTAAAAGACTCTTAATTGATTTTTCAATCTTATTAAGTAAGCTATCCACATTTTTAAAAGTCAATCTTCGCTGCAAAAGTTCTATGTCTTCCAGATAACATTCTATGAGATTGATTTTCAAATTCTGTGAGACTTCATAGGTAGTCTTATCCGTCACAAAAGGGTTTCCATCCCTATCTCCACCTGGCCAGAAGCCAAGATGAATCAATGGTTCCTGGTCGTTGGAAGCATCAGGCACCAGGCTTAGGACTCGTTGATTTATTTTACCAATGGCGGGGTAAAATGTATTTTTTAAATGCCAGATAAGACTATTGGCTTCGTCTACAGGAGTTGGTTTTACATGCTTAAAAAAAGGTGTTTTACCAAGCTGCTGCAATAAAAGGTTGATCTCCGAGATATTATTTTCAGCAACACATTTGGTGAGATCATGGATAATACCTAATACGGAATCAGGATAAAATTGAGTAGGATGTGCAGTCAGAACAATCCTTACTGCAAAATCTTTTAATCGTTCAGACAATTCAGGAATAAGATTTTTTTGCTTTGTTTCAATCTCTATTTGCTTAAGTGAGCCGCTACCTTCCAGGTCATGCGTCTTGCCAAATGCAGCATCCTCCAATGCATCAAAAAGAACTACCTGGCGTTCGCCATAAGTAATGAATCTAAAAAGTAAATCGAGCTTTTCTTTTTCCTGGATATAATCTGTTTGAGTCTTAAAAAATAGCTCAATGATCTCCTTTGGATTTTTACCATTTGCATATCCTTCCTCGCAATAGTTGGCCAGTAGAGATAGCAAAATACCGGTTTTTTCAATTTTCTGAAAAGGAAGAGAAGTAAATAAACTATTGAATAACTGGAACTTGAGTAATACCTCCTCTCTGAAAGTATCGATAAGATTAGATGAAATTGACATACTGGCAAAGATCGACTATCTCTATCAGTAAAATGTCAATAGCCAATAATTTTTTATCTTTTCAAGGATCTGTATAAATAACAAATAAAATCTTTATAATAATCACAATGAACGTATTCGATTGCAAATTTTTATAATTATTGTTTTTAATTCATCAGATTTTTAGATCTTTCGATTTTAAACCAAAAATGTATGAATAATTTACAAACTTTAGATTGGATAGTTCTGGGTGCCTATTTTGCCATTTTGCTTGGAGTGGCCTGGTGGGTGATAAGACAAAAGCAGGAGACATCTGAAGACTACTTTCTGGCTGGTCGCAATATTGGTTGGTTTGTAATTGGAGCTTCTATATTTGCATCCAATATTGGATCAGAGCATGTAGTTGGATTAGCAGGGACAGGTGCTGAAAGCGGAGTCCCGATGGCCCACTATGAATTACATGCCTGGATAGTATTGCTTTTAGGATGGTTTTTTCTACCATTTTATATGCGCAGTGGAGCGTTCACTATGCCAGAATTTTTAGAGAAAAGATTTGATGGAAGGTCCAGATGGTTTTTATCTATTTTTTCTATCGCAGGTTATGTACTTACCAAAGTTTCGGTTACCATTTATGCCGGGGGCATAGTGGTGGCTAATCTATTAAATATTTCATTTTTTGCAGGAGCTATCGTGACCGTGTTGATCACTGGGATTTATACGGTAATGGGGGGCATGCGAGCAGTGGTTTACACCGAGGCAGTGCAAACTGTTTTAATTTTAGTTGGCTCAGCTTTAATTACCATTTTAGGGCTTAAACAAATCGGTGGCTGGCATGAACTCAGAGCTACTGTCGGGAGCGAACATTTTAATATGTGGAAACCCATGACCGATCCAAAATTTCCCTGGACTGGATTACTTTTTGGTGGTACTATAGTAGGAGTATGGTATTGGTGTACAGATCAATACATTGTTCAACGTACATTATCAGCGCCAAATTTACAAGTGGGGAGAAGGGGCGCTATTTTTGGAGCATTCCTTAAAATAACGCCTATTTTCATTTTTCTAATTCCTGGTATTATAGCCTACGGCTTAAAATTAAAAGGGATTATTACGTATGAAAAAAGCGATGAAGTATTTCCTACTATGGTAAAATTTTTATTACCGACCGGTCTTAAAGGCTTAGTTGCTGCTGGATTAATGGCCGCATTGATGAGTTCTTTAGCATCCGTGTTTAACTCCGCTTCTACCTTATTCACAGTAGATATTTTCAAAAGGCTGTATCCCACCACGCCTGAAAAAAAACTGGTACAAATTGGCAAAATTGCTACTGGTTTTATAGTCGTATTAGGCATGCTTTGGATTCCAATTATGAATAAAATAGGAGGTGGCATATTGTATCAATATTTACAAAACGTGCAAGCTTATATTGCGCCTCCCATCACGGCAGTATTTGTAATAGGTATTTTGTGGAAACGAATGAATGGACAGGCGGCGATAGCTACTTTATTCTATGGCTTGATATCCGCTACGCTCAGGATAGTTTTAGAAGTATCTGGCAATACAGCTTGGTTTACTACTTTAAATTTTTCTCACTTTGCCGTTTTTAATTTCCTGGTTTGTGCACTGGTAGCAGTAGTAGTAAGTTTGGCGACAGCTCCTCAATCAGAAGCTTCATTGTCAGGACTTACATTGGGAACACTTACCCCTGAACAGCGAAGAATCACCAGGGAGAGTTACTCAAAAACAGACTTGGTCATTTCTGGCATCTTAGTTGCTATAGTACTGTCAGTATTGATTTATTTCAGAGGATAATTAATAAAAATTCGGATCGACAAGACGAATTTTTTAAAGGGAGTCAGAAATGACTCCCTTTTATATAACAAGGTTATTTTACTTTACTCACCAGTCTTACTTGTTGTGCCACGCCTAGTTGACAGCGCACATAATAATTTCCGTTGGGTAAGTCATCGGCGTTCCAGTAAAATTGATGCTCGCCTTTTGAAAGCATGCCTTGAAATATGGTCTTTATCATTTGACCATTAGGAGAGAAAATAGAGAGTAAGCAATGCTCACTATTCCCTGTCACTTTAAGATTGATGATGGATGTAAAGGGGTTAGGATAGGTGGTGAAAAGATTCAAGCCTAATTTTACTGTTTCTTCGTGGGTAGGGGTAGCCAGGCAACTATAACTGGCTTTAATGATGGGTAATGTTTGATAGTTTTTAGTCAATGCGCTTTGTACATCAGATTTGCCTACGCAAAACCATTGCTCCAAAATGCTTCCATACACAGACCTGAAATCGTATTGCATAGGTATATTATCATCCCATTTTGCACCTCGGGGGATTTCGGGATTTAAGCCCAATATACCTCCCTGTATTCCATTTCCAAACAGCATCATGGGAGCTGCTGCCCCGTGATCTGTTCCTCTGCTTGCATTAGAAATTATTCGACGGCCAAATTCGGAGACCGTAGCGCCTATCACTCTATCCTGTAAACCAAGTGCGGTAAGATCATCTAAAAATGCCTTTACTGAACTGGAAATCTTTTTCCATAAATTATAATGTTCTCCCTTGGTATGATCATTTTGCAGTACTTGATTGTCATGCGTATCAAATCCTGAAATGTTTACTTTGTAAATGCGTGATTTCATACCTCCCGCGATCAACCTGGCGACAATTTTCAATTGATTAGCCAAATCATTATTATCCGGATATAAAACTTTGTTTTTAGCGGATAGGGAAGCTTTTTTCATTTGTTCTCCGTATAGATTGGATTGTTTTCTGATCAATCTTACATAACCTAGCTTCTCACCATATAAGTTATTTGGAAGTGGAGACTCTATACCTTGCAATAATTTATTAAATGAATCAGGGTCTGCGATAGTCACACTCATACTAGTCGCCGGACCTTGAAAAGTAAGCGATTGTCCATATCCAATTTCTACTGATAATGGATCAGGCATTTCTCTGTTTGGAAAACCATTTGGAAAATTAGGATACTCGTAATTTAAATACCGTCCCGCCCATCCGGAGCTCAATATCTCTTCCGAATCTGAACCTGACATCCAGATATCCGTAGACCTGAAATGAGAATAATTGGGGTTTGGATAGCCAACGGATTGTATGAATGCTATTCTGCCTTCTTCGTATAGTCCTTTTATTTCATCCATGGCCGGATGAAGACCCGTTTTTATCGTCGTATTTAATTTCAACACTTTATCGCTAGGAATGGCAACAGTCTCTCGTGCTTTGAAATAATTGTCATACTGATCAAGAGGAATTAAAGTATTTAACCCGTCATTACCACCTTCCATTTGAATCAACACCAAAACCCGATCAGTATCCGTTTTAAACCAATCAAACCAGGTAGGATGTGCTGATACATGTACACCTGATAATATAGTTTTGGCACCTATAGCTCCTCCGGTAATATTAAAAAAATCTCTTCTTTTCATGGATTAATAGAGTTGATATTCATCCAGTTGGAGAATGTATTGATAAAAAGGTTTCAGCCTGTTTTCAACAGTGTTTCTAGTCATTTGATCAAATGGATTTGAACGCCAACTATTCCATGCGGCTGTCCAATAATAATCACTTAGCTGTCCGGAAAGTAAAAAGGCTTTTAGATAGCCTTTTACTTCGGGGGCTACTTCTACCCCCAGGACAGTACTCAGTACATCTTCGATTAAAAAATTAGGATCATATGCCCGGTCATACGTATTCGTGTAAAGCACCCAATCTATCCTGGCCACTTTGTCAAAATACTGGTATCCATAATATACGAGCATATCTGTATGCACTCCGCGCTGATGGATCGTATGGGTACTAATCCATGATTTGTCAAATTGAGGAAATTGATAGTAGGCCGGCCAACCGGAGACATTTGGTGGATCGCCGATATCTTGCTGAAAGCTTGTTAAAAAATAATACATTACGGTCTGGGCCTGGAATCTATTTTTTTGCTCCAAATTCCCTGTTGGGAAGTTCATATTGAAATGCTTATTTAATCCAATACTATAGTCCAATGGGGACTTAATTACAGAAAATTCCAAAGAGGTGTCAAAAAAATGTTCACTCATAAGCAATTTTTGTAACACTGGTTTTATTTCAAAATTGCTGTCTTTAAATAGTTGAGCAAGAGGCGTGATGATAGTAGCTTCTACCTCTTCACTGATCTCTGGATAAACAAAAGAACGATACAATTTTCTGCAAATAAATTTAGAGCACTCTGGGTTACTCAAAATCATATCCAGGAACTCATCTAACTCATTCATCCCGTCCTGACCCGATCTTCCTTTGATGATTTTGCTATTATAAAAAGCGGAAAACTGCTTGTCATTACTATCATGAGCCCATTCAGCAAAGTAGGTCTTGGGTTTTAAAAAATCTGATTTCCAACCAGTAAGCACTCTTGCAGCGGCTTTTACATCGCCTTCTGTATATTTTGAATCAGGGCCCTTGCCCACGCAAAAAAGTTCTTGAAGCTCCCTTCCATAATTTTCATCAGGGGCATTTTTATCATTTGAGTTTCCATTTAAATAAAAGAGCATGAGCGGTTCTATTGTAATTGCTTTGATTAGATCTCTGAAGTTGCCCAGCGCGTTTTTCCTTATAGTAGTCAGATAATCATAGGATTGACGAGCGTGAAATACGCCCACCATTTCTACTGGAATGTGATTGTGCCAAAACATGATCATCTTTTCATTTATGGATTGATCTTCGAGCATGAGATCCATCCACCATGTTTTTAAAGAAAGTAACCGGTAATATTCTATTTTATCGTTCCATTCCAGGTTTATCCAGGTTTGACCATCACTACCATTAGGCTCTTTTATATCATTGCCATTCGTATAGTTTATGATGGGGGGAGTCGGAAACTCTGGTCGGGTAAATAAAAAATCAATCGCTGTCTGCAGGTTTCTACCCCTGTAAAAAGTGAAATCTTTTTTACTCACACCGAATAAGGTGCGTCGAAGTAAATGCCTGGTATGCGAATCAGTAAATTCACCCTTAAAAGGATTTAAACTATAGGCAGTACCCGGTGGAAAATAGTTAGTAGTTTGATTCATATTTCCTATCTATTCAATGAATTAACTCAATTTAGCATAAAAATAGTTGTCCGAGTTAATTTTTATGATGGGTGTTTGGAAATTTTAGATAAAACATCTACATAATTCTTCAAAATGAAGGCTAGAAATTGGTGTGATAATTTTTCTAAAATTCGTTTGATATTACTATCATATTTATTTACCTTAACGCCTTCAATTAAAAAATGTAAAGGATTACATCTTTACTAACTCAAAAATGTATGAATAAAAAAGCTCTCATGACTATAGGGTTTGTAATAGCTCTATTTTCGCAGATTTTTGCCCAGTCCAGATCAGTATCTGGTACTGTACTCGATGCTACAGGAGCCGGATTGCCCGGTGTGAGTGTCATTGTAAAAGGCTCCGGCCTAGGAACTGTAACTAATGTAGATGGTACATATAGTGTAAATGTTGTATCAGACAATTCCGTCTTGACTTTTAGTTATGTAGGATTCACATCCCAAGATGTCTCTGTAGGAGGAAGATCAGTAGTTGATGTTAATTTATCAGAAGACATTACAGCTCTATCTGAAATTGTCGTTACTGGCTACGGTACCCAAAGAAAAAGCCAAACTACCGGGGCTATTTCATCTGTTTCTGCAAAAGAAATTGCTGAACTTCCTATTACCAGTTTGGGACAAGCACTAACAGGTCGTGCTTCAGGTGTTAACGTAACTCAATCTGGATCTAAGCCAGGATCGGTTCCGAAAATTTTGATCCGCGGTCGTCGATCATTTAATGCAGGTAACGATCCATTATATGTAGTTGACGGTATTCCACTTTCTGCAGGATATGAAGATATAAACCCAAATGATATTCAATCATTAGAAGTATTGAAAGATGCCACTGCGACTGCAATTTACGGAGCAAGAGGGGCTAATGGGGTTGTACTTGTCTCTACAAAAAGAGGATCATCAAAAAAAGGCAAGACTACGGTTACACTCGATACTTATGCCGGGCAATCAACTGCTTTGGATAAGATAGAGCTATTTTCTGGAGATGAATTTGCTGAATATGTAAGAGAAGCATACCGTACTACTGGAGGTTATAAAGATGCTAACGGCAATCCGGTGCCTACTGGCGTTTCAGATCCAGTTGCTGATGCAAAAATTGCCGTTTTAGGAGGTGACCCATCAGTGGCGGCTGGTATTGCAGCTCACCGTAACACCAATTATCAAGATCTGATCTTGAAATCAGGCTTCATGCAAAATCATACATTGGGTGTTCAAGGAGGTAATGAAAAGACAGAATTTTATTTATCAGCTGGGTTCTTCCAGGATAAAGGTATTACCGAGGGATTAGATTATTCCAGGTATTCTTTGAGAGCTAATATTGACCACAATATAAACAAGAATATAAAAGTGGGGCTTTCTTCTTATATGATGTTTTCTGATAGAAACGGGGAAAACCTAAATCCATATGCTTTTACGCTCCAACAAAACCCATTAGGAACTCCATACGATGCTGATGGCAACCTTATTTTTTCGCCAACAAACGATGCGCTCCTTACTAATCCATTATTCGAAATTATACCTGGTGCTCAGGTAGATAACACTAAGAAATATCGTATTTTTAATTCAATATATGCAGAAGCTCAAATTTTGGATGGTTTGAAGTATAGGGTCAATTTCGGACCCGACTTCACCTTGTCTCGATCTGGTAGATTTATAGGAGGCTTAACTAACGACCGTAAAGGTGGGGAAGCTCGGGCGTCCAATGCTAACACTTTTGGATTTGACTGGACCCTTGAAAACATATTATCTTATAATAAGACTTTTGGGAAACATGAATTCGGTTTTACGGGACTTCAATCCATACAAAAAGACAGGTTTGAAGGTTATTTTTCTTCTGTGACTGGTGTTCCTGCCGAAGCTCAACAGTTTTATAGCCTTGGATCTGCGGCTGCTGTTCAATCCATTGGATCGAATTTGGTTGAATGGACGATCAATTCATATATGGGGCGTATCAATTACGCTTTTGATGATAAATATTTGTTGACACTTACCCTCCGTCGTGATGGTTCCAGTAGATTTGGAGAAAATACTAAATATGGTAATTTCCCCGGGGTAGCGGCAGGTTGGAATATAACACATGAACCTTTCATGAAAGCGGTATCCTGGATAGACTTATTAAAATTGAGAGCTGGTTGGGGAGAGGTAGGAAACCAAGGGGTGGTTCCTTATCAAACGCAAGGACTACTAAACCGTACTACTTATGCCTTCGGAACTACAGCGGCATATGGTTATAGACCTAGTACTATTGGAAATCCTGACTTAAGATGGGAATCTTCTGCCACATCAAATATTGGTATTGACTATTCGATACTGAAAGGCAGAGTACAAGGTTCAATTGATGTATATCAAACGGACACAAAATCTTTACTTCTATCTGACTTTTTACCAGGTTCCACCGGGTTTAATGCCGTTACACGTAACGTTGGTCATACCCGAAATAAGGGAATTGAACTTAATGTTAGTACTGTAAATATTAATTCTAATAGCTTTAACTGGTCTACCGATTTTTCATTTACTAAAAACAATGAAGCCATTGTAGAACTATATAATGGTAAAGTAGATGATTTAGGAAACAGGTGGTTTATTGGCGAAGCACTTAATACTTATTTTGACTACAAAAAAATTGGCATCTGGCAGACCAATGAGGCTGATCTTGCCAAATCATTTGGCTCAGAAGTGGGTCAGATAAAAGTTCAGGATACAAACGGTGATGGCAAAATAAATGCTTCTGACAGGATAATTTTAGGTAGTGATATTCCCGATTTCCAGGCTGGACTGACCAATCGCTTTAAATATAAAGGATTTGACCTTAGTTTCTTCTTTTATGCAAGTATTGGTCAAACAATAGTATCAGGTTTCCACCAAAATAATAATCAACTTGCTGGTCGTTACCAACAAATCAAAGTTGATTATTGGACCCCAAATAATCCTACAAATGAATTTCCTCGTCCAAAAAGCAGTCAGGAATTTCCTGTACTGAATACTGCCATTATTTATTTTGATGGAAGTTTTGTAAAATTAAGAAATATAAATTTTGGATATTCATTACCAGCTACATTAGCTAAAAAATTGAGAGCGGAATCTGTACGATTTTTCTCCAGCATTCAGCAACCCTTTATTTGGGCTCAGTTTAGAAGTAAATATAATGGTGTAGATCCAGAAGCTACTATTACTAGTTCCGCTACAGGTACTACATCTGTAAATAATGGTATTACGCCCGCAACCAGGGTAGTTACTTTTGGTTTGAATTTCAAATTTTAACATTTAAAATTTCTTATTGAAATGAAAAATTTTATAAAAAATAATTTAAGAGTAAGCCTGATGGTTTGCCTGCTTTTTAGTTTCTTCTCCTGTGGGAAAGACCTACTGCAAGAAACAGTCGTTTCCAATATTGGAAATGACTATATAAATACGCCGAAGGGATTTGAAGATGCCGTTAGAGCGGCTTACTCTTCGCTTAGGTTCTATTATGGAACCCAACAGGGTCTGACATTGACTGAGTATGGTACTGATATATATGCCACTGGAGCTGACGGAGGTTATAAAGGATTTCACTTTTATGATGCTCAGTTACAACCAACGGTAGATTATTTGATCAATACCTGGGATGAATTGTACCGGGGAATAAATACCTGTAATGCCATTATTGATAGGGCTGCTAATGTAGTTGGAGTCCCGGATGCAACTAAGAAACTTCGTGTTGCAGAGGCTAAATTTTTACGGGCACATTATTATTACATTTTACACCAGCAGTTTGGGGGAGTAGATCTCAGACTAACTGAAACATTAGCTCCTACAAAAGCAACCGCCAGAGCTACGGATGCACAAATGTATGCAGCTATTATTAAAGACTGTAATGATGCCATTGCTGATCTTGAAAATAAGGGACATTCCTCTGATTATGGGCGTGCAACTAAAGCCTCGGCCGAAACCCTGCTCGCAAAAGTTTACCTTGCTAAAGCTTATGGTGCGTCTAAGGCTGCAGACGATTTTCAAAAAGCCTCTGACTTATGTGCTGGAATAATAAGCAAATATGGCTTCAAATTACTAAGTGATTTTGCCTCCATTCATGATGAAAATAACCAGATTAACTCTGAAGTAGTATTTGCTGTACAATATACTACAGATCAACTGGCAAACACTACAAATGCAACAGGTTCTGGAAATGGCGGTAACAACCTTCATTTATTTTTTGGTATGCAGTATGATGTGCAACCAGGAATGCAAAGGGATGTTTTCTATGGTCGTCCATTTAAAAGATTACGACCGACCGATTATTGTTTAAATACTGTGTTTGGTGAACGTGTAAATGACTCGAGATATAGTAAGACATTTAGAACAGTTTGGAAATCAAACAATCCTGGTACCAATCTTAATGCTTCTTTCGACAACTCCAAAGCCAAACTTAATTTTGCAGCTGGTGATACTACTATTCTTATCCCAGGGTACGAAATGAGTAAAGCAGAAAGAGCTACGAAACCCTATCAGGTCTTAGTACCAAGTGCGTACAATGAGGCTCTTTTCCCTACTTTACAAAAGTTTTTTGATACCAAGCGAGCTGATAAAACAGAAGAACGAGGTACTAGAGATTTTTTTGTGTGGAGATTGGCAGACATCTATTTAATGTATTCAGAGGCCTTGCTTAAGCTGGGTAAGATAAAAGAAGCTACTGACGCTATCAATGTTGTTCGTATGCGTGCTGCTTTCCCTGGCAAAGAAAACGCCATGAAGATCACTGAGGCTCAGATGACTTTTGATTTTTTAGTTGAAGAAAGAGCTCGTGAATTAGCTGGTGAGGAAATGCGTTGGTTGGACTTAAAACGATGGGGGATTTTAGTTGACCGGGTAAAAAAGTATAATCCACAAGCTTCAGCTATATCTGACAAGCATAATGTAAGACCAATACCTCAGACACAGATAGACCGTTCTGATCCTGGAGTATTTCCACAAAATCCTGGCTACTAAAAAATGTATGAATAAAAAGACGAAAACCTTTTTTAATGGCCTCAGTGATGAGGCCATTTTTTTGTGTGTTTACTTTCGTTTTATGAAAATTTCAATATCAAATGAAACACCTGTGTTCATCATCAATGAAGCTCTGAGTAAGAATATGTTCATTTTTCTATCAGCCTTTATAAGTTCTAAGACAGCAGCCTGAGTTCTTTTCAGTCTGGGAATAGACTCATGCATTACATTAGCCTGACTGGGGTGAAGCCTTACATAGTTTTGATGATTATCTTCAGCCATCCAAAATTTCTCGAAAGGAACAACTTGCACCGCTATAGGTCGGCCATATTTCTTTGAATCGGTTAGTTCTGCAATTTGTTTTTCAGCTATAATTTTTTCAGCTTCATTTTGGTAAAATATCAAAGATCGATAAGAATCGCCATGATCAGGGTCATGGCCTTCAGCTGCATCTAATGGAGATATACAAATCCCGAAGAAATTTTTCGAGTTTAGCTTTTCAATCCCGAAGGGATTAAAGGTTAATCACTCCGTTCGAAGAGCGGAGTAATTAACCTATTTTTTTTCAAAAACCACAAAGTGGTTTAACATCCTATATTCTATAATGACTTTTAGAAGGCAGCTCAAAATTATCTAAGCATTTACATTTTTCTATCAGCCTTTATAAGTTCTGAGACAGCAGCCTGAGTTCTTTTCAGTCTGGGAATAGACTCATGCATTACATAAGACTGACTGGGGT
>JBBSBH010000047.1:0-36909 GCA_038251405.1 Chitinophagales bacterium | reverse complement strand
GATTAGATATGCTTTGAGCCAGATAAGTAAAATACATGCTTCGAAAGTTTAGGAAACTTCTATTCTATCCCCGTCCGAACGGCTTGTGGCCGGGCAGGCCCGTCCGAACAAATTCTTGGCCGGGCGGGCCCGTCCGAAACAAATTCTTGGCCGGGCAGGCCCGTCCGAAACAAATTCTTGGCCGGGCGGGCATTGAACTACGGGACCGTTTTTCAATTGGGATTACAAATATCTCCTTCCTGCGGCTGTTTTCCAATATTTTTCTGATTTAA
This sequence comes from Chitinophagales bacterium, assembly GCA_038251405.1. GTDB lineage: Bacteria > Bacteroidota > Bacteroidia > Chitinophagales > Saprospiraceae > JADJLQ01. The sequence goes on along the minus strand of JBBSBH010000047.1, from coordinate 36,637 downwards.
TGGCTATTTCCCTGGTTTCGAAGGCTTCATAGTATATTATTCTAAGAGGAATCAGATGCTTTATTGATTACTATCAATACTACCACAAGCGCAAGAAAACCATTTCAATATGATCAAATTTTGAAATTTCTAAAAAAATGGTAACTAGAAAATACTTGTTATAACAACTATAAACCCTTACCTTTATGACTGCATTTCAAGGTTCTTTATGACAATTAGTATTCAAATTCTATGACAGATTTTATCAAAGTATTCGAGGAAAAGACTCCTGAAATAGTATTTGAATGGACTGACCCAAAAACAGCTGCTAAGGGGTGGTTGGTGATCAATTCATTAAGGGGAGGTGCTGCAGGTGGTGGATTAAGAATGCGAAAAAATTTGAGTAAAAATGAAGTGATAGCCCTGGCCAAAACCATGGAAGTAAAATTTTCTGTCTCAGGGCCTGCCATAGGTGGCGCCAAGTCAGGCATTAAATTTGATCCCTCCGACCCCTCCAAAAAAGCGGTATTGCGTGCCTGGTTTAAAGCCGTATCGCCTATATTAAAAACGTACTATGGAACAGGAGGAGATATGAATGTTGATGAAATTGATGAAGTAATACCTTTAACGGAAGAGTTTGGAATATGGCACCCTCAGGAAGGTATAGTAAATGGTCATTATCATCCTAGTGAAAGAGATAAAATCAATAAGATTGGGCAATTGAGGGTGGGTGTTTCTAAGCTTATAGAGGATGAAAATTATACGCCGTCAAAGAAAGCCGGGTTTCAGGTTGCTGACCTGATTACCGGGTTTGGAGTCGCCGAATCTGTGAAGCATTTTTACACTATTTACCATAATGAAAATATAGTAGATAAAACAGCAATTATCCAGGGATTTGGCAATGTCGGAGGTTCTGCAGCCTATTTTTTAGCCCAGTCTGGAGTACGGATAGTAGGAATCATTGATATTACCGGAGGGTTATTTGATGAAAAAGGATTTGATAAAGAATTTATCAGGAAACTGATTCTTGCTAGAAAAAAAAACAAATTAGTTCATCCCCAACTAATTCCGTTTAAAAAAGCAGCATCTTTATTTTGGAATACCAAAGCTGATATTTTTATACCAGCAGCAGGGTCAAGATATGTGAGCGCTGAAAATTTATCCTCCCTGCTAACAGCTGGAGTAAAAACCATTTCATCCGGAGCCAATGTACCATTTGATGATGATGAAATATTTTATGGAAAAATATTAAATGAGGCTGACTCTAAAATTTCAGTGATACCTGATTTTATTGCCAACTGTGGTATGGCCAGGGTCTTTGCTTATTTAATGGGAAAAAACATAAAAATTTCTGATGAGGCTATATTCCAGGATGTGTCCAAAACGATATATAATGCGTTGCACAAAGTGTATAAGAAAGATAAACACACCAGATACATTACCCATCGCGCTCTGAAAATTGCAATTGAAGAGCTTACAATCAACCAATCAAGTATCAATAATAAATAAAATTAACCATCATGCCTATTTACCATTCCTGCGGAAAAATTCCTCCAAAAAGACATACTCAGTTTAAATCTGATTCCGGGGCATTTTATTATGAGCAATTATTTGGTACAGAAGGATTTCACTCTCACTCATCATTGCTATATCACCTGCATCGCCCCACCCAGGTCAGGGAAATACTTTCTTCTAAAGATGTCACTCCTGAGATAGCTATTGAAAAGAATATAAAATCACTTTTGTTAAAAGGATTCGACATTCCTACAGAAGCTGATTATTTAGAAAGCAGGAAGGCTCTTTTGGTAAATAGTGATTGTATCATCGGGCTTGCCGCCCCGCGGTCATCGTTGGTTTCATATTTTTATAAAAATGCAGACGCTGATGAAATGATATTCATACATCGGGGGAATGGTCAGTTAAAAACTTTTATGGGCAATATCCCGTTTCAATATGGCGATTACCTTATTATCCCACGAGGCATGATTTATCAGATTGATTTCGATTCTGATGATAACAGGCTTCTCTATTTGGAGTCTCATTCACCCATCTATACCCCAAAACGATACAAAAGCCATTCAGGTCAGCTCCTGGAGCATTCGCCCTATTGTGAACGTGATTTTAAACTGCCCGTCCTTGCACAAGCCATGGATCAAAAAGGTGATTTTCTAATTAAAATCAAGAAAGAAAATATGATCCATGAGCTGGTATATGCCAGCCATCCATTCGATGTTGTTGGTTGGGACGGGTATAACTTTCCATATGGATTCAATATTTTCAATTTCGAACCCATCACAGGCAGAATTCACCAGCCTCCTCCTGTGCATCAGACATTTGAGACCAATACACTAGTGGTCTGTTCATTTGTTCCCAGGTTATATGATTATCATCCATTAGCTATTCCAGCACCTTATAATCACAGCAATATTGATAGCGAAGAGGTCTTGTATTATGTAGAAGGTGACTTTATGAGTCGAAACAATATACATGAAGGAAATATTACTCTTCATCCAAAAGGCATCCCTCATGGTCCAGCACCTGGTGCTATGGAAAGAAGCATTGGAAAGAAAGAAACACACGAACTAGCTGTGATGATCGATACTTTCAAGCCGTTAAAAATTACCAAAGAAGCAATGAAAATTGATAACGGAAATTATTACCAAAGCTGGATTGAGTAATTTACTTATTTCATAAAACATTATAAAATATGATGTCTGAAAAAAAAGAATTTCCATCTGAGAAAATATTTAAAGGGGCCATGGATTTTTTACCTTTGGCAGGTACCGATTTTGTGGAATTGTATGTAGGAAATGCCAAACAAGCTGCCCATTATTACAAAACTGCATTTGGCTTTCAAGACCTGGCATATGCTGGTATGGAAACCGGGGTTCAGGATTATGCTTCTTATGTACTGCAACAGGACAAAATCAGACTTGTACTCACCACTCCTTTAAAATCAACCTCTGTCATGCAAAGTCATATTGCTAAGCATGGTGACGGAGTGAAAGTAATCGCGCTGACGGTGGAAAATGCAGAGAAAGCTTTTGAGGAAACTACTAAAAGAGGCGCAAAGCCCTATCTCAAACCTATTCAAATTGCAGACAATTTTGGAGAAATAGTAAAATCAGGAGTTCATATTTATGGAGATACAGTTCATTTATTTATAGACCGGCAAAATTACAAAGGTCCGTTTTTACCTGGCTATCAGGAATGGGTTTCAGACTATAATCCTCCTTCTATAGGTTTAAAATATATTGACCATATGGTAGGGAATGTAGGCTGGAACGAAATGAATACCTGGGTAGGCTGGTATGAAAAAGTAATGGGCTTTGTAAATTTTTTATCTTTTGATGATAAACAAATCCATACAGAATACTCAGCGCTCATGAGCAAAGTAATGAGTAATGGAAACGGACGAATTAAATTTCCAATAAATGAGCCGGCAAAAGGCATAAAAAAATCTCAAATAGAAGAATATCTTGAGTTTTATGAAGGACCCGGAGTACAACACCTTGCCGTGGCAACAGATGACATCATTTCTACCGTAAAGCAAATGCATGCCAAAGGTGTCGAATTTTTAACCGCTCCTCCTCCATCCTATTACAAGGATATGCCAGGTCGGCTAAAAGATCACTGGCCCATGGTAAAAGAAAATGTTGCTGAACTAGAACAACTGGGTATACTGATTGATGCAGACGAAGATGGCTATTTACTCCAAATATTTACCAAGCCCGTCCAGGACAGGCCTACTTTGTTCTTTGAGATAATTCAACGTGCAGGGGCTAAAGGTTTCGGCGCTGGTAATTTTAAGGCTCTTTTCGAATCCATTGAAAAAGAGCAAGAGAAAAGAGGCACATTATAATGACACAGCCATTCAAATAAGTATGGACAAAGCATATGGATTTTTATTGGAGCGAACGGCTAAAAAGCTAAAACAAGAGCTTCAAAAGCAATTTAATCAATTGGATGTAAATATTACGGTGGATCAATGGATGATACTGTATGAATTGCATGAAATGGGAGAATTATCTTTAATCCAATTAGGAGAATTAACATGCAAAGACTCGCCGACGATTACCCGCATGATTCGCTTGCTGGAATCAAGAAATATAATTGTTCGCAAGCCATCTCCTTCAGATAAAAGGAAACAAGTCATTATATTATCCAAAACAGGTGAAAAAATGGTCTCCACCTTGATGCCAACTGTACATGCATTCAGAAACAAAGGATGGCAAGGGCTTTCTAAAAAAGATACTATTCAACTGGAAAGAATAATAAGCAAAATAGATTTCAATTTTAATTCAACCAAGTAAGTAATGAATCCTATACAATCAATGCAGGAGCATCGTCATTTTTCTATCAACAATCTTCCTATAGGGATGTATTCGACAGCCATCAAGAAGAAACGGCCGGGCATAGCAGTAGGTGACTTCATATTGGATTTGCAAAACTTAAGTAAATTGGATTTTTTTAAAAATATAGCACCTAAAAAAGTATTTTCTCAGCCTACCCTCAATGATTATATAGCCTTAGGGCCACGCGCTCATACTAAAATTTTGAATAAGCTAAAAGAATTACTCACTCAAAAGACTACTTTTTACCATCAGCATAGATTGAATATATTTGATGCACAGGCTCAGTCCATCATGCATGTCCCGGTAGCTATTGGGGATTATACTGATTTTTATTCCTCTGAAGAACATGCCAAAAATGTGGGTAAAATGTTTCGACCTGATCAGGACCCTTTACTTCCCAACTGGAAACATTTGCCTGTTGCCTATCACGGGAGAAGCTCATCTATTATTAGTACTCTAACCCAGGTACACAGGCCATCTGGTCAAATTAAATCTGACGGAAAAATCATTTTTTCACCTACTAAAAAATTAGATATAGAAATTGAATTGGGCTTTATTATTGGTAAAGAAAACAAATTAGGAGAGCCAATACCTATTGATCAGGCTCACGAATATATTTTTGGAGCTGTATTGTTAAATGATTTTTCCGCCAGGGATATTCAACAATGGGAGTATCAACCACTTGGCCCTTTTCTGAGCAAAAATTTTGCAACCTCCATTTCGCCCTGGATAGTATCTATTGATGTGCTTAGGAAATATCTAACCCCTGCCCCCATACAACATCCCGAAGTACTACCCTACCTCAGGCAAAAGGAAAGAAACAATTTTAACATTCAAATTCAATTTGAGATACAAACCCTGCTAGGAAATCACAAGCTAGTTTCATCCACCAATGCAAAATATGTATACTGGACAGTAGAGCAACAGATTGCCCATCATACAGTGAATGGTTGCAATTTGAGAATTGGAGACCTGCTTGGCACCGGGACTATCTCTGGTCCGGAACAGGGCAGCTACGGAAGCTTGTTGGAGATTACCGGGAATGCAGCACATGAAATAAAAATAAATTCGGAAACTCGCACCTATCTCTCTGATGGAGATACTGCGATATTGAATGGCATTTGCACTAACGGCACTGCACAAGTGGGCTTTGGAGAGTTAATAAATCAAATAATCCACTAATCCCATCATATGAATACTCAATCACATCATTTGCCTCATTTAGTTCAGGATTATAATAAGTATACGGAAGAAGATTTCCTGGTTTGGAAACTATTATTTCAAAGGCAAAAAGTCATACTGGAAAACAGGGCGTCAGATGAATTCTTACAAGGTATTGAAACTATGAAGTTTGAGGAAAATTCTATTCCGGATTTCAAGGAAGTAAATAAAGCACTAGCTAACACTACGGGGTGGCAAATTGAAGTGGTGCCCGGACTAATACCAGATAGAGATTTTTTTGAATTATTGGCTACTAAAAAGTTCCCTTCTTCTACCTGGCTGAGAAAATTAAAAGACCTCGATTACCTGGAAGAGCCTGATATGTTTCATGACTGTTTTGCCCACATGCCGCTGTTATCCGTTCAATTTTTTGCAGATTATCTGCAAGCCTTATCCAAATTAGCTTTAGATTATATCGATGATGCCTTGGCGATAGAGTTGATAGGTCGTATTTATTGGTTTACGGTAGAGTTTGGCTTGATTCGTCAGAAAAATGGCGTTCGTATTTATGGGGCAGGCATTTTATCATCTGGCGGTGAAAGTATTTTTTCCCTCAGTGATAAATCCAATAGAAAACCATTTTCCTTGGTTGAAATCATGGAGTACCATTATTACAAAGATCATTTTCAAGACCGGTATTATGTGATTGATTCTTATCAAAAACTCTTTGAGGCTATCCCGGAAATTGAGAGCGTATTGTACCATGCAGTACGGAATATTCCACACCCAAAAAATATTTCTGTCACATCTTTAGATTTTAAGTTAAGCTGATGAAAATCCTCGATCCGACTTTGATGGGCATTAAAGAAATTTCAAATTTTCTTACTTCTGCCGTAGTTCCTCGCCCAATTGCTTTTGTAAGCACGGTGGATGAGCAGGGAATTCCCAATTTAAGTCCCTTTTCATTCTTTAATGTATTTAGTTCTGATCCGGTTATTTTAATTTTTTCTGCAGCTAAAAGCGCTTTAACGGGCCAGCAAAAACATACTTATTTAAATGCAAAGCAAAATAAAGAATGTGTAATCCACATCGCCAATTTCTCGATGGTCGAACAACTATCAGTGACCAGCGGCCTATATCCCAACGGGGTAAATGAATTTGAAAAAGGAGGATTTGAAGCTATAGCATCCACTTTAGTAAAACCACCAAGAGTAAAAGTAGCCCCGATAGCCTTTGAATGCAAAGTGGATCAGATAATTGAGTTGGGTGATAAAGGAGGAGCCGGTAATCTGATTATTTGCAGGGCGTTATTGATTCATGTAGATGATCAGATCTTAGATGAAAAAGGCAATGTGATCACTGAAAAATTAGACCCTATTGCACGATTGGGCTATAATAATTATATAAAAATTACAATTGATTCCATTTTTACAAGTCCCAAGCCCACTAAGTCCTTGGGAATTGGGGCAGATGCTATTCCCAGCTGGGTTCATTCTTTGCATATTTTGAATGGGAATGAAATTGGTAAATTGGCTGGAATTGCAAACCTGCCAGAAAAAAATGAAATTTTGGAACATCCCGAATTAGTAAATAAGATACCACCTGATGATCTGAATAAGCTTCTCATTATTCAATCATTATTACATGACAATTTGGTCAAAGAAGCCTGGATGGTCATTTTAAACAGGCATTAATAATTTTTTAACATCATTTTCATAAAGCTTACCCAACTTTATATTTCTATTTAGCGTCTATATTAGTATGAAACATTTAATAATAATCTTTGGCTTGTTAGCCACCTTCGCAGTCACCTCATGCGACAAATCGTCCACTAAGCTTGAAACAAATGATTTAGTGGGTACATGGAATCTCATCCAAGTCAGCGGTGGGATTACAGGACAAGGATATACTGCAGGGTTTGATGCTATAAAATTTACCGAAAGTACATTTGATTTATTAAAATCTAAATCATCTATTGGTAGTGGAACTTATGTATTGAACGATACCAAAGACTCACTTAAAATTACCAGTGCCCCGTTTACCAATGAATCATTTGCAAACATTGCCGCTAAAAAAATAGATATCGATAAAAACAACCTGGTACTTACTGAGCAATGTTGTGACTTATATCAATACAATTTCAGTAGATCCTTAGAGTAAGAGTGCTATCTTTTGTTGCAAAATTTTTGAAAGCCTTCTAGGCTCAACGCATTTAAACACAGCTCTTTAGGCAATAGTCCTTTTCGTGCAGCTTGAACTCCGTAGCGTATATCTTTAATAGCAGATCTGTTATGAGCATCTGGATTGATAGCAATGAAGACTTCATTTTTTACACATTCCCTGATAAATCTAAAATCAATATCCAGGCGTTGTGGATTAGCATTTAATTCGATTGCCACTTGATTTACTTTGCAGGCATCTATGATTTTTGAATAATCCAATGGGTATCCTTCCCGACTTAGAATCAGTCTTCCCGAAGGATGCCCTATGATGTTGGTGGCAGGGTTTTCTATGGCTTTTATTAATCTTTTGGTTGCTTTATCTATATCCATTTGAAAAGCACTGTGAATACTTGCTATCACTACTTCAAAATTGGACAAGATGGCTTCATCATAATCCAAATCACCTGAGGCTAATATATCACATTCAATTCCTTTGAAAATACGGAAAGCCTTGTACTTTTTGTTTAGGGAGTCTATTTCGCTCCATTGTTCCTCCAGTCTATCTGGTTTGAGGCCTTTGGCGTAAACTGCAGCTTGAGAATGATCGGTAATCACAAAATAATCGTAGCCCAACTCTTTGGCCGTATCTCCCATCTCTTTCAAAGAATGAATACCGTCACTGTAAGTAGAATGAGAATGAATGATTCCTTTTATGTCTTTTAGACTTACCAACGAACTGATAAAAGGCTGTGATTTAACTTCTATGAAATCAATGTCCCGAAGCTCTGGTGGCAAATAGGGAAGCTTATTTTTCTCAAAAAAATCTTGCTCCGATGTCCATTCACCATCCAGATCAAATTTAGAAACCCAATTTTCAGGACCAGTAGTTAATAATAAATTTTTTACCCAGTCTTTTTGGTCAGCATGGTAAAAGACAGTTGGTAAAAACTCTTTCCAGGTAGCATGGGATTGATGTTCAGCACTTTTATTCTTCCAGGCCATATCTTCTTCCGAAAAAATAGATTTAAGTTCTTCCGGATTGCAAGTAGTCAATATTTCAAGAGTCCTTATTTCCAGATCACCAAGTCTCCAATTTCCGGTCATTTCATTTTCTGAATGAGGATACTTATTTTTAATTTTATTAATAATATCTGTTCCATGAGATTCAATCTTGGTATGCAGGAATTTACCTGCTGATGATTGCAAAAAATCAATTCCCTGCACAATGGTTTCCTGGGTTTTCAGTCCAAAACCTTTTAGTTCAATCAATCTATTTTCGTTACAAGCATAGAGTAATTCACCCGGACTAGTGAAGCCGTGTTCTTTCCATAGTATGGCTACTTTTTTAGGTCCCAATCCATGTATGCGAAGCATATCTATGACTCCGGGGGGCGTCTTGGCTAAATATTTCTCTAAAGTAGGCATCGATCCTGTATTTACCAGGCTTTGAATTTTATCAGCAATGGCATCTCCAATGCCCTGGATGTCTTTGAGCTCTTCTAATGGAATTGAACCTAAGGGCTTGTCCAATTTTCGCAAATTAAGATAGGCATTCTGATAGGATCTGATTTTAAACGGATTTTCACTATGAAGTTCCATCACCTTGGCCAGTAGATCAAAGGAGCCTGCAATTTCTTTGTTAGTCACTATGTAAAATTACTCAAAAGCTAAATCTAATTATTCGTATATTTGAGTAAAACCATTTACAGTTATGAAAGAATTTTTAAATCGATTATTTGGGAAAGCAAAAAAAGTAGGCGAACAAATTGCTGATAAGGCTGAAAATGCTTTTGAAGCAGCAAAAGATAAAGCAGAGGACATCATGGATGATCCTAAAGTGCAGGATGCCATGAATAAAGCGAAAGCAAAAGCGCATGATTTGGTAGAAGAGGCCAAAGATCTTGGGCATAAAGTGGCTGATAAAGCTGAAGGTACATGGGAAAAGGCAAAAGTCAAAGCTGATGATTTCATGGAAGACCCTAAGGTAAAAGACATAGTCTCAAAAGTAAAAGATAAGGCCCATAATGTAATGGAAGATGCCAAAGATCTTGGGCATAAAATGGCTGATAAGGCTGATGATATATGGGACAAAGCAAAAGACAAGGCTACAGATATAGAGAACAATGCAAAAGCAATGGCCGAAAAAACAAAAGCCGAAGTGGGTGATCTGGAAGCAGAAGCTAAGGTGATGACCGACAAAGCAAAAGATAAGGCTGATGATATACTGGCCAAAGCTAAAGACGAGGCAGCGGCGGTGGTAGATGATGCCAATGCAATGGCCGAAAAAGCTAAAGCTGAAGTTCATGATCTGGAAGCAGAAGCAAAGATGATGGCCGAAAAAGCAAAAGATAAGGCTGATGATTTAGAGCAAGAAGCTAATGCAATGACTCAGGAACTAAAAGATCAAGCTGATGATTTGTTGCATAAAAATGACGATATGCCACCCCCCTCCAGTACTTCTGTCTAGAGGTCAAGAATAAATCATAGGTTCATCCAATACCCTATAGTTTTCATATATAGATTTTATTTTTGCATTTCTGTTTATTTTTTACCATTTATCGAGTCCCAAAAGTTTTTTACCTAATGGAGAAAGTTCCGCGGTTTGATATTTAGTTTGTTCCCAATTGCGTGGATCACCAGGAAAAGCATAGCCTTCGGGCGCGATTCTATCTTGCCACGAATTTACTCTCCATTGTCTCAATGCTTCATTGTCTTCTTCAGCAGGCATCATAGAAATGTATTGAGCCATTCTCACTTTATCTTCACTTCTATTTGCTCTGATGCCATGCGGCTCTGAACTATTAAAAATGAGCAGATCACCAGCCTCTAATTTTACTTTTACTATATCGAATCCGGTAATATCTGGCTTAAATCGATCGCGATCTTCAGGCTGACTTAATTTCCAGGTATCAAAGGTGCGAAACAGCTCTGGAATGCACTGAAAACCTCCCATATTTTCATCCAATTGATCTGCGAGGGCAAGTACACCCTGCACATTTTGAGGTTTGGTTTCGGGATCATAATCCCAATGTATAAACGCCTTGTATTCATGCCCGGGCCTCATGGGGAAATTCAAATTAGCCCTATCTATAGTCACCCATAATTTTTCAGTACCCCAGATATCTACGAAAGCATCATATACTTTAGGCATTTGCCTGTTGTCCCATAGTAATTGATGATTATAGACTTCTACCATTCCTGTATTGGTCAATTCTTTCATTTTCATTTCAGCGCGCGGAGCCGTGTACCAGGTACGCTGATCAGCGGGATCTTTTTCTTCGAACTCCCATAAGAAAGCCACTGTTTTAGCGACTTGTTCCCTGGATACTGCATTCTTTATGACTACATATCCATGGTGCAACCAAAACTCCCAATCAGTCTCGGAAAGCACTTTTAATGCCGATCCCTCATTTATATCCACTCTCAATCTTCTTGTACTGCTGGTGGCTGTAGACGGGTTGCCCGGGATGTCTTTATGGGCATTATTAGGAACCATAGTGGTTGCTATTTTTTGATTTTCATTCATAAGGAGATTTTTAATACTTATAAAAAATATAAAAAAAGCAATTCAAGAATTTGCCGACATTATTGTTTTACCAATTCATCTATAGTGATTCTAAACTTTCCATCGCTCATAAACCTTATTTCTGCATCATTATCTAAAATCACCGGGTCTTCAGCCCAAATATTGTTTAGTTCAGCCTTCATTTTAAATCCAAAGGTAGAAATTTGAGAAAGGGCTGATTCTAAATTTTTACGGCCATCATCCATATATCCACCTACATCGTATACGAGCAGTTCAGCCAGTTTTTTATCTATATTTTTCCTCAAAATCCAGCTGGCCGCTCGTACCAAAATATTTTTTGATCTTAAGCTGTATTCCATATCCTTTAGCTCGAATCTTCTTTTTGCTTCATTATAAACAGGCACCCCGTCCAATTCTAATCGGGCAGGATATGATCCACTTACGAAAGCCTCCACATGCAATTTTTTACCATTCCCACTCAGATGGATAGAATCGATCATCATTACTTTATTTCCATCTCTAAACTCCTGGCCTTTAAAGTAGTCTGATAATAATATTTCTGCCCGTTCCAAAGGAAATCGGATCGATAAAGAGATAATACTATCCTTGGTTCCTTTATTGAGCTGCTCAAAAGTGGGAAGTATACCTGCATAGGGAAGATCAGGCATTGGTCCAAAAGCTAAATCAGTAATCGATCTGAAAACCAGCGTGGAATGCACGTTCCCATCATTTGTATTCAAAGGCTCCATCATTATTTTTTGTGGTCGTATCAGGAGCCACGAGACGATAGGAGTATCTGTCAATTGAATAGGTTGTTGGATTTTTCTCCAGGCCAGGTCTACATAATCTCTCAGTTTAAAACTTTCCATCAATTGTGCATCAATATTTTTAGATACCATTTCAGCAGATCTTTCAATTATTTTGTTCGCTATGGGTTCGATGGGAATATTGAGTATTCCTACTTTCACCTTGGGCGTTTCTATCCACTCATGACCAATAATCGTAGTCTTCGATTCAAAAAACCAATTCTCTAAAATTTTATACTCCGTATTGAAATGCAATTTTAATGAACCATCTGCTTTAGCGACAGAAAATCCAATGTCACGCTCCAGGTGCAATTTGAATGGGACAGAATAAACCAGTTTATTGGGAAGAACAGTAAGATCTACATCATCCAGTTTTTTAGCAATGACGATCATGTGATCATCTGTAATATCCTGATCATTGTATAAAGTATCCGGGATCAACTGATTAACCTGTCTGATTAAAGTGTTCGAGTCAATAAAGAAAGGTAATTGTATTTCAGAAATGGTATTTATGGAAGTCATTTTTGGCAGATTTTCGATGGGTGTTTTTTCCGTGGGTTTGTTTTCAAAAGGGAATGGTAAATATTCTCTCTCTTCGTCGCGTGCAGTCTGTACTGGAGGAGGTATTGCTTTCTTTGAACAGGAAATCAATATAAGTGAAAATAGTAAAAAGCAATTTATTATTTGATTGGAAATTTGCATAACATTCGTATTTTTCATTCTTTAATCAAATAAGTTTTATGAAAAAATACTCACTTAATTTAATCATAATATTACTGCTTTTTATATATCCTCTCATCGGATTTTCACAGAAGAATAAAAAATCTAATGCTCCTGTAGCTACTGCGACAATGCAGCCTGCCAGTAGTGCTACTATGTCATTTGATACCAGTCTTTTGGGTTCTCTCACCTGGAGAAATATAGGCCCATTTCGGGGCGGAAGATCTTGCACAGTCACTGGAGTGCCCGGGAAACCAAACTTATACTATATGGGAAGTACTGGTGGTGGTGTATGGAAGACCACTAATGGTGGCAATACCTGGAAAAATATTTCAGACGACTATTTTGGCGGAAGTATAGGAGCAGTTGCTGTATCTCCATCTGATCCAAATGTGATCTATGTTGGTGGTGGGGAAGAGACCGTGCGGGGTAATACATCCTTTGGATATGGGGTATGGAAATCTGAAGACGCCGGGACTAGCTGGAAATCATTGGGCTTAGAAAAGATTCGATTTACGGGACGAATCCGGATTCATCCGACCAATCCGGATATTGCCTATGTAGCTGCCATGGGCAACCTTTTTGCACCACATCCTGATAGAGGAGTATTTAAAACCATAGATGGTGGTAAATCCTGGAAAAAAGTGCTTTTTGTAAATGATACGGTAGGTGCAGTTGATCTTTGTTTAGATCCAAATAATCCGCGCATTATGTATGCCAGCACATGGAAAATCGTGCGTACTCCTTATAGTTTGGAGTCAGGCGGTGCTGGATCAGCTCTATGGAAAAGCACAGATAGTGGAGAAACATGGACCAATATATCTTCCAATAAAGGTCTACCAAACGGGACCTGGGGCATCAGTGGGGTTGCGGTTTCGTCAATAAATTCAGACCGGGTGTTCGCGATCATAGAAAATGATAATGGTGGAGTATTCAGATCTGATGATGCCGGTGAAACCTGGAACCTCCAAAGTAGTGACCGAAACTTGAGGCAAAGAGCCTGGTATTACTCCAGAATATATACCGACACAAAAGATGAAGATATTGTCTATGTGATGAATGTATCATACCATAAGTCAAAAGATGGTGGTAAAACTTTTACAGCATCTAATGCTCCACACGGAGATCATCATGATTTTTGGGTAGCCCCTGAAGATAATCAACGCATGATTATAGCGGATGATGGCGGCGCACAAATCTCAGTGGATGGAGGCGAATCCTGGTCTACTTATATGAATCAACCCACTGCACAGTTTTATAGAGTGACTACAGATAATGCTTTTCCTTATAGAATTTATGTAGCTCAGCAAGACAATAGTACACTGAGAATATATCATCGTACCGAAGGTGGAGCTATTACGGAAAGCGATTGGGAATCCTCAGCAGGAGGTGAAAGCGGACACCTGGCTGTGGATCCGCTAAATAATGATATTGTATATGGAGGTAGCTATGATGGAGTGTTGGAGCGCACCGATCATGCTAAAAAAATAGATCGCAGCGTGGATGTTCATCCTGATAATCCCATGGGCCATGGAGCAGAAGGTATGAAATACCGTTTTCAATGGAATTTCCCTATATTTTTCTCCCCTCACAATCCTAAAAAATTATACGCGGCATCTAATCATTTGCATGTTACCTATGATGAAGGCCAGACCTGGGAATTGATCAGCCCTGATCTTACCACTAACGATGCCTCCAGAATGGGCCCTAGTGGTGGACCAATTACAAAAGATAATACCGCTGTGGAATATTATTGCACCATTTTTGCAGCGGCAGAATCCCCAAGAGTGAAAGATCTGATTTGGGCAGGGTCCGATGATGGACTAGTTCATATCACGCGGGATGGTGGAAAAAACTGGTCGAATGTGACGCCAGCTAATATGCCAAAATGGACCATGATTAATAGTTTGGAGCCCGATCCTTTCAGCGATGGTGGATGCTATATTGCTGCTACAGGTTATAAACAGGGGGATTTTGCACCTTATTTATTTAAAACAGAAGACTTTGGTAAAACATGGAAGAAAATTACAAATGGCATCAAAGAAGAACATTTTACCAGGGTGGTTCGGGCTGACCCCAAACGCAAAGGGCTACTGTATGCGGGCACTGAAACGGGTATGTATATATCTTTCGATGATGGAATGAATTGGGCTTCATTTCAATTGAACCTACCGATAGTTCCTATCACCGATCTTACTATTAAGAATGATAACCTGATAGCTGCTACCCAGGGACGGGCACTTTGGATTATAGATGATTTAACTCCATTGCATCAGTACAAATCGGATATTTCTAAATCTAATCCTTATTTGTTTAAACCGCTGGATGCTTACAGAATAGGTGGCTCTGGTGGAGGTTTTGGAAGAAGGAATAATGATCTTACAGTAGGGAAAAATCATCCTGGCGGAGCCATATTTAATTATTACCTGCCAGACACACCCGGTAAAAATGATACGGTGACCTTATCTGTATTTGAGGCCAGTGGAAAATTGATCAAAACATTCTCTAATAATCCAAAGGAGGACGAAGAAAAACTCACTTTAAAAAAAGGTGCTAATACATTCAACTGGAATCTCAGATATCCCAATGCTAAAGGATTTGAGGGTTTGATTATGTGGGCAGGTTCGCTTACCGGACCAATGGCAGCACCGGGTGATTACCAGGTAAAATTGAATTCTAAAAAAGATGTTTTATCTCAAAATTTCAAAGTCATCAAAAGTCCAAATAGTTTGAGAAGTGATGAGGACATCCAACGACAAGTAGAATTTATTAATCAAAATAATGCAAAACTTACCGAAACACATCAGACCATTACAGATATCAGAGCTTTGCGTGCCCAACTCAATACTTATAAGGATAAAATAAAAGATGATCCTTCTATGAAAGAGGTATTGACAAAAATAAAAGGGATCGATTCATCCATGACCCAAGTAGAAGAGGAATTGTATCAAACAAAAAATAGAAGCGGGCAGGATCCGCTCAATTTCCCGATCAGATTGAATAATAAATTAGCTTACCTCAATTCCATGTCCAATAGGGGCGACTTCCCTCCCACCCAATCCAGCGCAACCGTGCAGCAGGAAATATCAACAAAGATCAACGATGAAATTTTTAAATGGCAAGACATTATGAATAAAGAAGTGCCGGCACTAAATGCAATGATAAAATCAAGAGCAATAGATCCGATATCGATAAAGAAACAGATAAAACCGTAAACATCGTTTGATAGGCTTCAAGTCACCGGCCATGAGAAATCTGACCAGGCTGGTATTTAAATAATTATGTTGCCCTGAAAAGGCGTAATCAAGTTTATGGGAAAAATATCGCACTATTTAGTAACTATCTGGTGATTGCGGTATCATTCATCTGGCTTCACATCATCTTACGAAATGTAAACACCTGATCCTCTTTTTTCGAGGGTCACTACAAGACAGTTTTAGTTTATTGAGGCACGAGCTTTTTTGGTTACTTTTTTTGCGGAAAAAAAAATAATACCACAAGATGCTAATAACCAACTTCCAAAATCCAAGATTTCGATCTCGGCAGATTTCCAAGGTGCCTCAATATTGATCGAGCAATCTAATACCCAAACTGAAAACAAATCACAAATCCATGAAAATGCCCGGAAGAACGACAAGCCCCAAAGCGGTTTATTTATGGGAAGGATTCAATGGGAAAGTATTGAAACTTACTTGATTGACAAAGTCTTGTAGCAGAGTTATCGCAATAATTTGTAAAAGTTGCTTTTCTAGGTATGAATATATCAGTAACATGCTATCTTCATGCCAGGTTTTAATAAGGGTGATGTACTACTATAATTTCCAAATTAAATAAGCGCGGGCAATGAGAATTAACTGGGAAATCATCTTATTTTTTTTATATGTTTTGATAGTAGGTATTACTGCAATACGAATCATTCTGGAAAATAAAAACCCACTTAAAACCCATTCCTATTTACTTATCATTATCGTCCTGCCTGTTGTTGGATTGTTAGTTTATTATTTTTTTGGTGTTAATCTACGAAAGGAAAAAATTTTTGTAACCAAAGAAAAAATTGACCAGGCATTTATACAGAATTATATGAAAGCCTACCAGGATGGTTTAGATCTGCATCGTGCCGAAATTGAAGCTCGACTACAGGGCAAAGCGAGGTTGCCTTTTTTATTTTTCAATAATTCCCGTTCCGTCTTTACTTTAAATAATCGAATTGATTTTTTACATGGAGGAGAGATGAAGTTTCCAGTTCTCCTGGACGACCTTGAAAAAGCCACACGGCATATTCATATGGAGTACTACATTTTTAATGGAGAGGATGATATTGGTAAAAAGATAATAGAAATTCTTTGCCGGAAAGCCAAAGCAGGAGTGGAAGTACGTTTGTTGGTAGACAGTTTTGGAAGTAAGATTTCGGGTAAGTTGGTAAATAAACTCAATGAGTCAAGTGTGCAAATTGCTTTTTTCCGACCACTATGGAGTCCAAAATATTTTACAAAATCCAATTACCGTGACCACCGAAAGATAGTAGTAATTGATGGAAAGTCCGGTTTTGTTGGCGGCATTAATGTTGCCGATTATTATATAAATACGCCGCAAACAAAAAAATATTGGGCAGATTTACATTGCAGGATACAAGGTGATGCTGTATTTGCATTGCAATTGCTTTTCTTTTTAAACTGGCGCTTTGCAACCGAAAAGGAATTTGGTCCGTTACCTGATTATCTGCCACCACATGAAGTAAATTCTAATATACCCATCTGCATCATGGGGAGTAATGCCAGCGGCCGTTCCCCGGCAATCATGGATGCCTATTTCAGCATGATAAATACGGCTGTAAAAGAAGTGTTGATAACCACACCCTATTTTATTCCAAACGAAGCCATTTTGAAATCAATATTGGTTACGGCAAAGAGTGGCGTAGAAGTAAAGTTATTATTACCCAAAGTTTCAGATGGGTATATGGTGCAAATGGCTTGTCTGAGTTATGTAGAGCAATTGTTGGAAAACAATGTGCATGTGTTTCTGTATAAAAAAGGTATGATCCATTCTAAATACATGGTAGTGGATGAAGAGATC
The DNA here is from genome assembly GCA_038251405.1 of Chitinophagales bacterium. GTDB lineage: Bacteria > Bacteroidota > Bacteroidia > Chitinophagales > Saprospiraceae > JADJLQ01. The sequence continues at coordinate 18,855 of JBBSBH010000047.1, read as the reverse complement.
AGCACCTTGGGAACCTCCAATATTGATGAGCGCAGTTTTAATATCAATGCCGAAGTGAATGCATTTATTTTCAACAAAGAAAAATCGCTTGAACTTAAAAGACAATTTGAAGCAGACTTACACTTGAGTGAAGAAATAAACCTCGAAACATGGAATCAACGAAGCGGATTCAGGAAACTGCAGGAATCGGTCTTCAGGATGGTCGCTCCCCTATTGTGAACCATAAATTTACTATAAGAAATTAAATATCATGCTTTCAGGCCTTTAGGTATATCCATTTTTGCGTTTCATTTCAGCAATACCCATATTCAGTGACCAGACCTAAGTTGGTATCAAACCAGTTAATTCATAATGAAAGAGTAAAAACCCAAAAATATTAGCTCATCCCCTTTTCACTTGATACCTTTGCCAGGTGAGATTCCATTGGATTTTTTTTTTACTAGTTACTTCCCATTTATTTGCACAGGATAGCCTGCAGATCAGCCTTTTAACTTGTAGCCCTGGGGCAGAATTGTACAGCACCTTCGGGCACTCCGCTATAAGAGTAAAAAATGTAGAAACTGGATCAGATATCGTTTTCAATTACGGAACATTCAATTTTCGGGAGAAAAATTTCTACTTCAAATTTATGTCCGGGAAATTAAATTACTACCTCACGACGGAGTCAATGGATGATTTTATGTATAGCTATACGGCAGAAAACAGGTCGGTGTATGAGCAGGTCTTTAATTTGGATAAGAATTCAAAAATTGAGTTATCCAATGCATTAAAAACAAATGCATTACCAGCCCATCGGGCCTATAAATATGATTTTTTTTGGGATAATTGCTCTACCCGAATTCGCGATAAAATTCAGACTGCATATTCTGAAAAATTAGAATATCCTGTCTTCAGGCCAAAACCTTTTAGAGATTATCTGCATGATTATTTGCAAGATCAGCCCTGGAGTAAATTTGGAATAGACCTGGTGCTTGGATTGCCTTGCGACCAAATAGCAAATACGAAAGAAGCTATGTTTTTGCCAATGGAGATGATGAAAGCTTATGATTCCACACTTCTTGGAAATAAATTAATCAGTACTCATTCAAATGAAATCTTAGCATCCATTGAAGAACCAAATGCCAAGACATATGTTAACCCGCTCACGGTGAGCTTGTTCATTTTATTCATCTCAATTGTACTCAAGTATTTTAATAAAACTACCTATTGGTCTAATTTAATCTTTATAATAACAGGCTTTGCAGGGATCATCATTTTCTTTTTATGGTTTTTATCTGACCATATAACCACCAAAAATAATTTGCATTTTATCTGGGCAAATCCGCTGGTTTTACTCTTTCCCTGGCGCAAAAGACTATTTAGATCCAGTCTACTTAAAATGTTAAATAGAGTTTATTGCATACTATTGACAACCCTGGTTATTTTTTTTCCGTTTCGGTTACAGGATATGCCTTTAGCCTGTATTCCCATCTGGATTAGTCTTATGATTATGATATTTCCTGAATTACATATAAGGGAATTATTTAATCACAATAAGAATCCTGAAGCGGGGAATCCAAGCATCAATGAATGAAATTGATTATGGCATACATATTGTTAAAATAAAAAGTTAATAAAAGTAGCAAAAGAGTTACTAAAATTAGTTTTCTTTATTTAGCTTTGCCTTCCAGACAATATGGTGAAAACCAGAAACGTAAATAAGAAAACTACCAGAACTAGACAAGTCCTATGCAAGCAAAAATTATAAAACTATTTGTAGTAGTATTTGCAATATCGATCATTGCCTCTTCCTGCGTGAATAATGCTATCGATGATACTACTGATCCCGGGAAAGTAGCTCCTGTAAAGAGTTTTGATGCAGATGTGTCTTTACAGTGGTACAAATTATTCCTGGAGGTCGACCGCTTCGCCCCCGGTTATAGACCACCTGCGGCTTCCAGGTTATTAGGTTATTTAGGATTGGCGGCATATGAAAGTGTAGTTTCAGGTATGCCTCAATACAATTCAATGGCACATTTATACAAGGATCTTTCTGTCCCCGCTATTGAAACTGGTAAAGAATATCATTGGCCAACTGTTTTAAATTCAGTTTACTATCATTCATTTAAAAAGTTTTATCCTGAAGTAGCGAATGTATATATCTCCCGAATGGACGCATTGGAAAAACGATTTGAGGCTATATATGGGCTCAAAATTCCACAAGATATTATCGATAGGTCTAAAGCCAGGGGTATTGCTGTAGCAGAAGCTTTTTATAATTGGTCGGCAACTGATGCAATAGGTCACAATGGGTTTAAAAATCCCGAGCCTGCTGATTATACACCTCCAAAAGGACCAGGAAAATGGCAACCTACATCTCCTGATTTCGGAAAAGCATTGTTTCCATACTGGGGTAAAGTAAGACCATTCGCATTGACCAAAGATGAATTAATTGGTCGACCTTACCAATATTGGGTGGGTGAGTTCAGTGAAGAATCCAAGTCGCCATTTTATTTGCAGGCGATGGAAGTATATGGGATGACCACTCCCCTGGTGTTTAACCGGCAGTGGATCGGAGAATTCTGGAGCGATGATATCTACGAGCAGACATTCGAGCCAAGTGGAAGATGGATTTCTATTGCTAATCAGGTATTAGAAGACAAAAAAGAAACAACCCTCGAAACTGCAGTATTCATGTATGCCAAGCTAGGTATGGCTATGTGTGATGCTGCTATTTCAGTATGGAACACAAAATATACTTACAATTTGGAGCGTCCTGTAAGCTTTATCAATCGGGTAATCGACCCCAGTTGGAAACCTACTTTAAATAATACGATCATAGGATTAAATGGAATCACTCCTCCATTTCCGGCTTATCCTTCCGGCCACTCCGGCTTTGGAGCTGCTGCGGCAGGTATATTGAATTCTTTTTATGGTACTGAATACGGTATGACTGATAAAAGCCATCAGTTCAGAACAGAATTTAATGGTGTGCCTCGTACATTCAATTCTTTCGATGAAATGGCAAAGGAAAATGCTATCTCCCGCTTATATCTGGGGGTACATTTCAGAATGGATGCTGATGAGGGATTGGAGCTTGGCTATGCAGCTGCCCGAAAGGTAAATGGTTTGCCCTGGAAGAAATAGTTGATCAGTAAGACAAAACATGTTTAGTCATCGACCACCTTGTAAAAACTATGCAGGTCTATAATCTCTTTTAAAAAAAGAACAACCTGCAAGGTCTCACGCATCTGCGAGATTGACCTTGTAGGTTTAGAACAATTTTCAATCACTTTTAGGTAAGGCCTACATGGTTAGGTTTCGATACTTTTCGACTACTTCTCGGTAAGACCTACATGGTTAGTCATCGGTCACCTTTTTATAAACCATGCAGGTCTGTAATCGCTTTTTAAAAAAAAAAGGAACAACCTGCAAGGTCTCACGCATCTGCGAGATTGACCTTGCAGGTTTTAGACATCAACTAAGACCTACATGGTTACCTACCTCTTACCTATTAAAAAACCATGCGGGTCTGTAATCGCTTATTAAAAAAGAAGCAACCTACAAGGTCTCATGTATCTCCGAGAATGACCTTGTAGGTTTCGAATAACATTTCGACTAACATTTCGACAAACTTTTCTACTAACTTTTCATGGGTTTGATCTAAATTCAAGCCAAGATCGACTAACTTATGTTACGCCAGAAATATTTCTTAACACATCCAGAAATAAAATTATTTTAAAGCAAGTGATTAAATATTTCCATATTATTCAGCACGGTAACGGCAATGATAATTTATTTGTTGATCCTCAGAATTATGATTTCTTTTTAACTAAGGCCGCAAAATTTCTGCTTCCAAAAGTAACCATTTTAGCATATTGCTTACTCCCCAATCATTTACATCTTTTGATTAAAATCATTGATGATTCAAATGTTGGCTTTCAAGCTATTTCAAATCTGTTTAATTCTTACGCTAAATCATATAATAAAGTATACAATAGAAGAGGATCGCTTTTTATAAAAGGCATGAAAAAGATTGTGTTACCTAGCGCTACGGATGTAAAACGTACTATCCTTTACATACATCGAAATCCCATCCATCACCATTTTACTAGTAAGTACGAAGCTTACAAGTACAGTTCGTATAATGAAATATTAAAAGGCCATAGCGATATCATTGCTATGGATGAAGTATTGAAGATATTTGCTGGGCAAGAAGATTTTATTAAATCGCACGAGAATTACCTTTACTTCAAATATGAAGAATAAAGATTTCTAAGCCGATAGACCTGCAAGGTCTGCTGTATCTGTGAGAAAGACCTTGTAGGTCTTACCACCAAACCCACTTGTTGGCCTTTCACCTATTCCAACTACTCGAAAGATCTTCGACTAAAGAACCTTCACGGTTTCTACTCGGTAGATTTCGACTAAAGACCTACATGGTTTCTACTCGTTCACCGTGTAAAAACCATGCAGGTCTGTCTACACCTCTTCCAAACTAGTACAGACCTGCAAGGTCTGTTGTATCTGCGAGAAAGACCTTGTAGGTCTTACTAATATTTCCAACTTGGTCTTACTAATAATTTCAGACTAAAGAACCTGCACGGTTTTCTACTCGAAAGATCTTCGGACTCAAGACCTACATGGTTTCTACTCGGTCACCGTGTAAAAACCATGTAGGTCTGTCTACACCTCTTCCAAACTAGTACAGACCTGCAAGGTCTGTTGTATCTGCGAGAAAGACCTTGTAGGTCTTACTAATATTTCCAACTTGGTCTTACTACTAATTTCTACCAAGACCTACCTGGTCACCAATCGGTCACCGTTTCAAAACCATGAAGGTCTTTCCGTTTATCAAATACCCAGGCAAACCTACAGGATAACCTGCAGGTAAGCATGCAAGGTCTCAAGCATCCGCGAGATTGACCTTGTAGGTTTCTATTGAAAAAAATCCATAAAAAAAGCCCATCCAAATAAATGAATAGGCTTTTGTTTATTTTTGATTTTTGTAATTTGCAAAGGAATTATTCCATTCTAACTACCTTCAGTGTTTCATTAAAATCTTTTCCGACTAACCTTATAAAATAAGTTCCTTGAGATAAATTACCCAAATTTAAATCATGGTAGTTTTCTCCTTTACTTGATAATATTGATTTTTTACTAACTATCTGACCTGTAATACTAAGTATTTCTATTCCCATTTTTTCTTCATTCTTGGAGTTAAAAGTCAAATGATATATATCTCTTGCAGGATTGGGGTATCCCACTAATGAGTTGTTTGATCTCACTGTTAAATTGATACTTTTAATCTTTGTTTGCTCAAATTTACCATCCGAGTCTACTTGCTTAATCCGATAGTAGATCTTGCTTTTATTTGCAAAAGTATTGTCATACAATTCGTAATTTCTTTCTCCAGTTGAAATGCCTGCTGATGGTACTATTCCTACTAGCTGCCATTCATTTGAATTATAGCTCCTTTCTATCTCAAAATTCTTAGTGTTTTTCTCTCCTACCGTTTTCCATAATACTTGTATTCCACGCTCTTGCTTATCTACTAAACTAAAATCTATGTACTGGATTGGTAATGCTGTACGAGCATAACCATATGCCCCATTATTATCATCTGTTTGTAGTGAAGGAGGATAGTCATTACTAAAAGGCAGATCCTGTGATGGAGGCTGTAGATTAACTACGACACCATTAAACCCTTTCGTAAAACCTAAAGTACAATTATTACCTGGCTGATTACAAGGATGGGTTTGATTGACTGGGTCATCAATTGTAGAAGGAGAAATATGGCTTATAGGTACAATAATATTTCCTTCGGTTCCAGGGTTAATATTACCCCCATCTACATCTGATTTTTGTGTGCCAACCAGGGTATTACTATTTGAAAGAACCCAATCAAACTTCCCAACAAAACTACCACTGGTAGGAACACCTGTAATTATGGTCTTACTAACGGTAGTAGAAATCGTAACTACTAATTTGCAGGCTTGGGAAGTGCATCCTTCTGTATTACCCCAAGAGATGGGTGCATAATTTGGAAGAGTCATTGCATCATTTGGGTCTGGTTTTGCGCCAATGATAAAAGTAGCAGTACCAGAAACAGGCACAAATGGTGGATTATTAGTCGAATATGGGCAACATGGTGAAATAGATATAACCCCTATATATGGATCATAAATTGTAGCATTTGTTTGTCCAATTGCCTCAAAGCAAAGGCAACATAATAGAGCATTGACAAAATTTATTTTTTTCATTTTTGAATGAGCTTAATTTTATTTAATTAGAGAAATAATCAACCCTTTCTGAGTCTGTATTATTAATAAAGTTTACTTCGCCACCACTTCCATTTACAACTTCTACATTCATAAAATAAACTCCAGTAGCCGTAAAGGTATTAAAAGTACCAGCAAAACCAAAGTAAGAATTTCCAAAAGCTGGGAAAGTGGTACCATTGTAAGTCCACATCCAATATGTCGAATTTTGACTAAAAGTCCACTCATTATTATTTAATGGTTGGCCTCCTGCGGTAGGTAGAGAGGGGTTATAAGTAAAGTTCGCAAAAATGGTTCTCGGAATTCTTACTACTATAGGAGATCCATTTGTTTGAACATTTCTAACCTCTGAAATTCGACAAACAACTTCTATGGGCAAGGTAAAGTTATTTTCAAAATTTACCACGAATGAAGCAGGAGTAAAAGTCAATGTAGGTTGCAAATCAGTTACTGTAAAGCCAGCGTCTACTGAGGTATCAACCTGACCAGCAACCAAGGTGTAATTACCTGTATTTCCCGTAAAATCTATATCACTATCTATATTGTCTGGTGCAAAATTAGGTCTTGTTATACCATAAAGAGCACCTGTTGGTCCAGAAGGAGCTACAAATGTCAATTTATATGTACCAGGATTCAAATTAGTAAACATGTATTTTCCATTGGATTTTGTTATCATAGTCTGCATCTGATTAGTTGCAACATTAGTTAGTTTGACTGAAACATTTGCAATTCCTAATTCTCCAAGATCCTGTCTACCATTTAAATTAGCATCCAACCAAACATAATCGCCTATTGATGCTGTTTGATAATACCCCGCATCCACACTATTATTCACATCCCCTGCCGCCAAAGTATACACTCCACTAAATCCATTATTCGCACCAGCTGTAGTGTCCGCATCACTATCCTTCAAATCCATACTATTTCCACTTGCATTCGGGATCGTGCGTACATAGCCGCTTGGCGCCGGACCGAACTTAACTTTATACATTCCAGGTGCAATATTAGTAAAATTATACTTACCATTAGTACCAGTAGTGATAGTACCCGCTGTGCCAAAAGTAGCCCCATTTATGTCCTGGGTAATTTGAGTACCTCCACTATTGTACAATTTTACTGTAATCCCTGCCAGACCCACATCTCCAGCATCTTGAATTCCATTTCCATTATTATCAAGGAATACGGTATCTCCTATCGCTGCCGGACAATTAGAAATTGAAATATTAAATGGTATATAGGTAATATTTTCACAGGCAAGATTGGACGGGGCAGCGTAAGAAATTTTAAGAGTAAAGTTACCCTGACCTAAAACGGATGGATCAATTACATTGGTGAGGAATATTTGACCGGTTGTAAGATTTTTAATGGTATCTCTAAAAACACCTCCCGGTTGATTTGAAGTCCTTATAACAGTTACGGATGGATCAGTAATACATAATGAAGTGTCAAAACTATTCACTATAATGTCAGGATAGTAACAGAAATTACTGATCATAAGTGTATCAGTACCATTGGTCACTTTACAGGTGTATCCTATAGAGTCAACATGTATAAACTGATAGCTGTAAATATTACCACTTACATAAGGAATTACAGTACCTATAGGCACTGCTATCGGAGCGGCAGGCGGTGCAGGACTACTCATAAGGTACATGCCTGATTGAGATAGAATTCTCCATACTCCGCCTGGTGCTGAAGTAATATCCATGATTTCAGTGAATTGGCCATCTCTACCATTAGTAGCATTATTTTTCCATACACAAGGGTCTACAATGCTATTGGATGGCATTTTGAGACCGATGTCCCATGTCAAATCGTTCTCACCACTAATCAAATTAGTATTTACACTTCTGAGTGTGGTACTATTAATATCATTGTCAATTGCATCATTCGAGTTACCGTTGGCATCCAAAGTAGTAATACTATATCCTGTTGGGATTCCACCAGCAACTTTAATATAATAGTCTCCGGGCATGAGACCGGTGAAGGAATAAAAGCCCGTAGAGCTGGTTGGTTGAGATGCTCCTACCTGGATATTAGTGGTGGCATTAAATAATTGAACTATTACTCCCGCCATTGGAAGTTCGGCACCTAATACATTACCGTTAGGATCTTTTCTATTGTCTTGAATTCCATTTCTATTCAGGTCTACCCACGCATAGTCTCCTAATGAAGCCAGGTTGAAAAATCCTGCATCAATAGTAGTATCTTTTTGACCTGATACTAAAATAATTCCACTTACCACTCCGCCTACTGGATCACTGTCTTTCATATCCATGGTATTGCTGCTCACGTTTGCTGGCGATGATTGAGTATATCCCGATGGTGTAGTAAATGTAATAGTATAAGTACCAGGTTGGAGACCGGTAAAACTGTATTTTCCACTGCTATTCGTGGTGGTATTGGGTTTTGAAGTAGGTCCTCCTGATATCGCAACAGTCACATTTGGTATGCCGGGTTCTCCTGCATCCTGAATTCCATTAGCATTCAGATCATTCCAAACAAAATCTCCCAATGAAGCTGAACTAACCAAACCCAAGTCAATGCTTAAATTATTTTGTCCGGCGGTTAAGCTAATGGTAGGAGGAGTCAACCCATCACTATCATTATTATCATTTCCACCACCTGAGGTCTGATCCGTTACAGTAACATTCTTACCTGCAGGGATATTACTAAATACCACTGTATAATTTGCCGGTGGAAGGTCTGTAAATAAATATAATCCTGCTGCATTGGTAGTATCTTTTATGGTGAAATTACTGCCATTTATAGTATAGGTCAGGGTGATGATAACTCCGGCAACCCCTGTTTCTCCACCACCATCCTGGATACCATTTCCATTATTATCATTCCATACAAAATCTCCAATAGTTCCTGTTCCGGCAAAGCCGAAATCTAAAGTGAGGTTTCCATCGGATCCGTCTCCGTCATTTGTTGGTTCAGTTCCACTGGCAAGAGTAATAGCTAAACTTTTTGTTTCACTGGTACCGGTACCAATGCCATTATCATCTGTGTTTATATTATTGTCAGGGTCACCTCCATCCACTGCTGAGCTCTTGTAGCCTGCCGGTGGGGTTACTCCTATAATGTAATCACCAGGTGCAAGGTTGGTAAAATTATATAGGCCTGTAGAAGTGGTCGTTTGAGAAACCCCAATTTGGGTAGTACTAGTACCATTCGAAGCATATAATTTCACAGTGGCTCCTGCTAATCCTGGCTCGCCTACATCCTGAATTCCATTATTATTTTGGTCGTACCATACTCTGTCACCTAAATTAAGACTTGCAACAGCTGTAAGTTGCAGACAAGCCTGATCTACTTTAATATAATTGCCGTCCGTAGCTGATCCCACTTTATAACCTTTGCCTTCCACTCTTAAATAAAATGTTCCAGCGGGTGCAGTGCCGCTAAGCGTATATTCTTTCAATCCGGGGTTTACATCTACATCATAGTCAATTTGCACACTATCTGTCAAAAGCCTAACTCCACTTACACTATAAAAAGAAAGCAAAAATGAATGGTTTTGAGAAGGTTCATGCGTCCCTCCGTATATAGTTAATTGATATGAATTACCTGGCGAGACACTATCTATTTGCTGCCAAAAAAGGGCAGGACTACTTGCGGTATGAGTACCTACTTTTAAAAATGCATTTCTGGCGCCGCAAACAGCAAAGCCGGTTCCATTATAAAAATCATTACCTACATTCGTACTCCATCCTGAAACATCTTCAGTTTCAAATGAAGAATTGGTCATCAGATTATTGGGACAGCTACAATTAGGGTCGATAATTGAAAATGTTATAGTAGTGTCATGACAAACAGAGCCAGCACCACTTTGAGCACTATATACTTTAATATTTACTGTGTAATTACCACTAGCCGGAGTCCATGCTCCATCGCCACCCGGTGCATTATAGGGAAAACTATTCTCGGTATTCTCACTGGCCGTCGGGCCGGTAATGGTATATTTAATACTTCCAGTTCCATCTGTAACATTTACAGTTCCGGCTTCAAGGTTATAAAGTCCTGATGAAAGTATAGAAATATTATAACTGCCTCCATTAGTGATAGGCAAATCTGTTCCACCATCCAGTTTATTAAAATAAACACTGGTCACTCTGCCATTACAGCAGTCGCCTACGGTTACCGTATAGGATATAGTATCAGTATAACAGCCGTTGAGCATGATATAATACAATTTTACAGTTTTGGTACCGCTTGTAGACCAGGAAACATTTTCACATTTGTTTTTTGAGGTATGGGGAGTAGAGCCTGAACCAAAATCCCATTCGTAGTATTGTATTCCACTTATTAATTCTGAGCAAAACTGTACTGGAGAGTTGATGCAGGCTGTAGGGCTTGCTGTAATAATATTTGGAGTTGGTGCTGGGTTAATGGTTACTGTTGCGAAACTAGTGTCAGCAGGGCAGGATCCATTTGCAGCAATTATATATCTAAATTTGGAGGTAGTGCCTCCTGTAGGAGTAAAAGTTGATGCACCAGCGGTGTATGTACCGGCACTTCCAGTTAGTCTTGACCAAACGCCGCCACTGCTTTCTCCTGTAATTAGGTTAAATAAGTTAATAACTGACTTACTATTTTGACAAACTGTAGTGCTTCCATCACTTCCTGCGGAAAAACCAGATCCTACCGTCACCATATAAGATATAGTATCAGTATAACAGCCATTGAGCATGATATAATACAATTTTACAGTTTTAGATCCGCTTGTTGACCAGGAAACATTTTCACATTTGTTTTTTGATGTATGGGGAGTAGAGCCTGAACCAAAATCCCATTCGTAGTATTGTATTCCACTTATTACTTCTGAGCAAAACTGTACTGGAGAGTTGATGCAGGCTGTTGGGCTTGCTGTAATAATATTAGGAGTTGGTGCAGGGTTAATTGTTACTGTTGCAAAACTAGTGTCAGCCGGGCAGGATCCACTCGCAGCGACTATATATCTAAATTTGGAGGTAGTGCCTCCTGCAGGAATAAAAGTAGATGCCCCAGCTGTATAAGACCCCCCCGTACCAGACGACCTTGACCATATCCCACCTGACGATTCACCGGTAATAAGACTGAATAAATTAATGGATGATTTTATATTTTGACAAACGGTAGTACTTCCATCTGTTCCGGCAGAATTGGTGCAGTTGATTAAATTAATGGTAATAGTAGTATCATGACATAATGATCCACTGGCATTTGGTGCGGTGTATGTCTTAATATTAATAGTATAAGTTCCAGCGCTTGGAGTCCATTCTGTTCCGGTTCCAGGGGCATTATATGGAACTATATTTTCGGTGTTTGTACTTGCCGTGGGACCTGATATAGTAAATGTAACACTGGTGTTGTCATCACCACCGGTAGTGGTGCTTTCTATATTATACAATCCAGAGGATAAAAGGGAAACAGGAAATGTTTGATTATTACTAATCGGTATATCCGTTCCACCATCCAATTTATTGAAATAAATTCCATTGGTTCGTACTGTGCAGGTAGATCCTGTATTGACCAGGCAGATATTATCTACTTTCAACCATTTATCACCAGCTTTACCCACTATTCTCACAGATGTTGCATTTGAAGGGGCCGTAGCAGTCAGCGAGTAAGCACCCATTGAACCTGAAGGTACATCGTCTAAGTAATGATCAATCTCCAGAAAGCTGGAATCTAATCGAGTTGAACCATTGTAGAATACCAAACCAAATCTAGCAAAGCCAGCAGGATCATGAGTTCCGGCAAAAAAGTTCAATTTCAATAAAGCATTACCACTTATAGCTACACTTTGATAGAAGCTAGCATTATTTGCTGTAGTTCCCTGAAGCTGAACAGCATAATTTCCACATTGTACTGCGTATGTACCACTGATAAAGGTATTGTAAGTTCCAGCAGGTGTCCAGGAGGTAGGTTTTGAATTTGCATCTATTGATTCAAAAGATGGGTTTAAAACTATATTTGTTCCAGCTACCGGACAATTGCAAGAGCAAGAAATTACACTTAAAGTCACTTTACTAGTATCCGAACAAGTTCCGGAAGTAAGCACATATCTGAATGTACTATTTGTGGTACTGCTGGAAGGAGTGAATGTAGAGCCATTCAATGTACCACCTGACCCTGTCAGACGGGACCAGGTACCACCGGATGTTTCCCCGGTAATGAGATTGTACAAATCTAAAGGGGCAGTACTTGAATTGCATACAGAGGTACTTCCATCTGTTCCTGCATTTGGTGCCGCTGTAATGGTAATTTTCATGGTATCAGAGCACCCGCTTGAATTGTATATAAATTTATAAGTGCCTGAAGCTGCCCCTGAAAAACTTACGTTGGCAATACCGCCCGAAGTATTGGCCAATGTTGCGCCCGAAGGATTCCCGGATTGAGCAGACCAGGTATAAGTAGCTGGACTCCCGGATATTGAAATAGTGGAACTCGCGCAAGCTGTTTTATCTTCACCCACATTTGGCTTTGATTGAATATTAATGGCTACACAATTGGTATCGCTGCACTGCAAAGCATTTAACGTGGAAGTAGCAATTCTCCTGTAATAAGTAGACTGACTTAGTAAAGGAGGATTATATGATTTTGAAGTGGTTAAATTTGAAAATCCGTTTCCATTAGCACAGGCATTTGAAGTGGTGCTGGACTGCCATTGATAAGATATCGCTCCTGAGCCTGTGGCTGATGTACCTCCCATTGACGAAGGATCACCACTACCGCAAAAACTTTGGTCGGTTCCGATATTATCACTAATGCTATTAACGACCACAGTTATACTTTTTGTAGCAGTACAAGTTCCATTCGATATAGTAACGGTATATGTACCTGCATTGGCAGCTGTCACACTACTTGATATAAAAGCATCATTACCGGTTGCCGTGTAATTATTTGGTCCTGACCAGGACTGGCTATATCCGGTAAATGTATTCGGGTTTACACTTAGCTCCAGATTACTTTTTGAACAAATAGTAACAGAGCAATTTGACAAAACAGACCAAGTACCATTTATTCGAGCCTCACATTCAGTGATCGTTGGTGGGGTACAAGAAATCTGCAGGCATGCCATATCAACTTTAAGATAGTCACCATTGGCTGCTGAACCAACTTTATATCCTTTTCCTTCAATTCTTAAATAGGAAGTATTTGCTGGAGCAATTCCAGATAAATTATATTGTTTTAGGCCAGGATTTATATCCACATCATAATCGACTTGCACACTATCAAAACCTAATCGAACACCGCTCGCACTATAAAAGGCAAGTAGAAAAGAATGATTTTGAGCTGGTTCGTGGGTTCCTCCATTTATAGAAAGGGAATAAGTATTACCAGGTGTTATACTATTAACCTGTTGCCAAAATATGGCCGGATTACTAATTGTCTTAGTGTTAACATTTAGAAATGCATTTTTAGAACCACAAACTGCAAAACCAGTACCATTGTAAAAATCAGTACCAACATTACTACTCCATCCTGAAACATCTCCTGTTTCGAATGATGGGTTTGAAATTAAATTATTGGGACAATTGCAATTTTGACCTGTCGCTGAATAACTAAATAATAATAGGATACTTAAACAGATAGCGCCGGAAAGCGTTGGTAAATATTTTCTCACGGTTAATTGATTTAAAGCCATTTAAATGAATAAAAACTTAATGGAATTTTGGGTAATTCAATCGCTTTGCCATATTGAGATATGGCTGAAGGTGAAAATGTCACAGGGAAAGATGTTGGTTTGGAAAGAATTTTCACCTATTTTTACGATTTGAAAGGGCAAGTTAAACCAAATTTTGTTTTTTGAACGAAAGTCAATTGTTAATTTGTTGTTAACGAAGTACTAAATAGTAATAAAAGTAAAATTGTTCTTTTGCTTTAAAAATTAAAATTGTCATTACATAATTTTAAAAAATGAATGATTACAAACAAATAGTTAAAAATTTTGGCAGTCCTCTTTACTTATATTCTGAAAGTCAGATTAAATTCAATTTTAAAAAATTAACATCAGGTTTTACATATCAAAATATAATGTTTTGTTTCGCAGCAAAAGCAAATAGTAATATTTCAATTTTAAATAAAATGAAATACCATGGTTTGGGAGCAGATTGTGTTTCAATCGGTGAAATGAAAACGGTACTTAAAATTGGCTTTGAGCCAAAAAAAATAAGATTTACACCTACGTTTGCTCATGAAGATGAAATTAAATTTGCCTTTGAAAATGGTATTCAGGTATCCATTGACAGTTTATGTCTTGTGGAGTGGGTTTCGAAATATTATCCTCATCAACCCATTGGGCTAAGATTAAACCCATCTGTAATGGCGGGAGCATATGCGAAAACCTCAGTAGGTCATGCTAAAGCCAAATTTGGAATTGGGCTGCACTATTTAAACGAGATACTCGCCCTGGTAAATAACAATTCATTAAAAGTAAGTGGATTACATATACATAGCGGCAGTGATATATTAGATATATCGCAGTTTATGGAAGCCGTGGAAGTTCTCTTAAGTGTCGCTCCTAAATTCACCCAATTGGAGTATCTCGATTTGGGCAGTGGGTTTAAAGTCCCTTATTTTGAAGGTGATAAGGAGACCGATATTATATCTTTTGGTGCGGCAATAAGTGAAAGGATATCAGATTTTTGTAAATTATATGGAAGAGAATTGATGCTAATATTTGAACCTGGTAAGTTTTTAGTAAGTAATGCCGGCCAGTTTTTGGTCACATGCACAGGAATAAAGGAAAATGGCGGAATTATATTTGCAGGAGTCGACAGTGGTTTTAACCATTTAATTCGCCCTATGTTCTATGGTGCCTACCATACTATTCGAAATTTATCTAACCCTCATGGCACTATTAATAAATATGATGTGGTAGGTAATATATGTGAAACAGATACTTTTGCATCTGATCGTGAGATCCCTGAAATAAGAGTTGGTGACATTCTTTGTTTTGAAAATGCTGGTGCCTATTGTTTTTCTATGGCTTCATCATATAATAGCAGACCAAAGCCTGCAGAAATAATGGTAATGAGCAATGGCGAGGCAAAATTGATTCGTAAGAGGGAGCACATAGAAGATCTTTGGGCTGGTCAAGTGGATCTTTAATAAAATTCTGTTCTGGTTTAAAACTCAAAAACAAGCTGACTACCCGGCCGCTTAAATAAAGTGCAATCCAAAGAAGAGACTTTCCCCTGTGGTAGGCCATATTTTTTGCGCGCAAGTTGAAATTTTGATCTGATAATTTCGGCATATCTACCCTCCCCTTTCATTCTAACTTTAAATCGGGAATCATTAACCACCCCACCATGGCATTCTGCTGTTTGATTAATAATTTTTTGAGCTCTATCGGGAAAATTTTTGTGCAACCAGTCCTTAAAAATCGGTTCTACATCACCATTCAATCTTAATATAGTATAAGACAGATCAGTCGCTCCTGTTTCCTTCACTAATTTAGCCATAGCAAAGATCTCTGGTTCAGTAAGAGCAGGAATCAAAGGAGCCATCATTACCATTACAGGAATACTAAGATCGCTCAACTGTTTGATCAATTCCATTCTTTTCGCAATGCTGGCAGTTCTGGGCTCTAGTAATAATCTTAGCTTTTCATCTAAAGAAGTGAGGCTAATCACAATCTGAATTAAATTATTTTTGTTAAGCGAAACAATAATATCCAGATCCCTACTGATCAAAGTGTTTTTAGTAATAATGTTAACGGGTTGATTAAATTCCAAGCAGATTTCAAGTAGTTTCCGGGTAATCTTAAATTTTTGTTCCGCCGGTTGATAACAATCCGTATTACCGGAAATCATTATAGGTTGACATACATAATTTTTATTGTTCAAATACTTTCTCAATAATTCCGGAGCATGATGTTTGACTAAAATATTTTGCTCAAAATCAGCACCTGCACTATAGCCCCAATAGGGATGCGTATTCCGCGCATAGCAGTACACACAGCCATGTTCACAGCCTTGATACGGATTTACAGATAGTACAAAGGGAATATCTGGACTATCGACTTTATTTACAATGGATTTGGCAACGGTAGGTATATATTTTGTAGCGACCGATGTGGCCGAATTATCATCAGAAAAATATTTTTCAAACCTGGAATGAGGATTTATTTGAGCCCCTCTTCCTTTTATGTAATCTGTTGTATTTTTAGACATATTCAGGTCGAATATATAGTCTTTTCTGGAATCCTATCCAATTAAAACAAATTCATGCCCGTCTGAATACTTAATTACTCCCAGGCGATACAAATGACTTTACAAATTTTATATTGTCCCATACTCTTGCCTATCTTTGCTTTATGTTAATATCAATGACTGGTTTTGGTCGATCAAGCGGAATGGTTAGGGACCAGCAAATACGGGTAGAAATAAAGTCTGTAAATAGTAAATTTTCTGAATTCAGATTCAGGCTACCTTCTTTTATAAAAGATAAAGAATTTGATATCCGAAAAATTCTAAACCATTCGATAGATAGGGGAAAAGTAGATTTCCTCATAGAACAAATAAATACGGATACAGATGAAATTCATATTGATAAGAATAAATTTTTAAAATATGCTCAGGTGATAAAATCACTGGCCGCTGAGGCAGGCCTAAAAGAAGACAGTGTGTTGCCCAGTATTTTGGCCATGCCTGATGTGATAGGAGCGCCGGAAAAGCCTATACAGGATGAAGAATGGGCAGAAATAGAAATCATTATTCAAAAAGCGATAGAAGAGTTCAATAAATTCCGTAAGCATGAAGGCCTCATACTGGCAGATGTAATCAAGCAAAATGTACATGCCATACATGCTTATTTAATCCAAATAAATTTATTTGAAAATAATAGAGCTGATCAATTAAGACAAAGATTACAAAAGCAATTAAACGATTACCATACCAGACCAGAGTACGATGCCAATCGATTTGAGCAGGAGTTATTGTATTATCTGGAAAAAATGGATTTTACGGAAGAAAAAGTACGCCTTGAAAAACATTGCAATTTTTTTATTGAAAAGCTATTAATACCTTCCAGTAATGGCAGAGAATTAAATTTTATAAGTCAGGAAATGGGACGGGAAATAAATACATTAGGTTCAAAAGCCCAGGAATATAATATACAGCGATTAGTAGTTTCTATGAAAGATGAGCTCGAAAAAATTAAAGAGCAATTAGCTAATGTAGTCTGATGTCATGGGTAAGATACTAATCATTACAGCCCCTTCAGGCTCAGGGAAAAGTACCATAGTGCATCATCTATTATCAGAGGTAAACAGAACTGCTTTTTCAGTATCTGCTACTACCCGGGCCAGGCGTCCTGGCGAAGAAGATGGAAAAGATTATTATTTTATATCAGTAGAAAAATTTAGACAATATATTAGACAAGGTCGATTTGTAGAGTGGGAACAAGTATATCCTGGCCAATTCTATGGAACATTAAAATCAGAATTGAAAAGATTATGGGCGCTAAAAAAGATTATACTATTTGATATTGATGTGGTAGGAGCCACCGATCTCAAAAGGATGTTTCCCAAAAAGTCCTTAGCTATATTCATCAAACCACCATCACTGGAAATATTAAAACTAAGACTAGAGGCAAGGCATACTGAATCGGCTGAAAAAATAGCCATACGCATGAAGCGTGCTCAAATCGAAATTGCCTACGAAAATAAATTCGATACCATTGTATTGAATGATGATCTCGAAAAAGCTAAGGATGATGCCGTTCGTTTGGCAAATAAGTTTATCTTTGGAAAGTGAGTAATCCAAATATCCATTTCCTGAGCAGAAGCAAAACCAACGGCGTAACCATTGAAGTAGAGGTGCAATTCCAACCGAATTTTTCTATTCCATTTTCCGATCAACAAGTGTTTACCTATCATGTTAAAATTGAAAATGGAAATGATTTTACCATCCAATTAATGAGAAGACATTGGAGGATATGGGAAAGTAACGGTACTCAAAGACAAGTGAAAGGAGAAGGGGTGATAGGAGAACAACCTATTATTACTCCTGGAGGTATGCATCAATATGAATCATTTTGCCCTATACTCTCTCCCATGGGAAAGATGGAAGGTAAATATCAAATGTTACGCCTCGATACGAAAGAAAAATTCGAAGTAAGCATCCCCGAATTCCATCTATTGGTTCCGGAGGTGATGAATTAATCCCAAATTACAATTTATGCGGTACTATAGAAAATCCACTGCTAACTAAAGTGGAGTAAGAAACATTCCAATACTCAACATTTTATAAAAGCTATTATGCATTCTGGAATGGACAAGTTCTTGTAATTATCGATCTTTCAGGAACAGACAAAGTGGATTAACCATTTATAAAAAGTATTTCTCATCATATTCTATTCCGCATTCTGTCAGCAATTCCAGTAACTCAGCTTTAAATGTCTTTACTCTATGATGCTCTTCCTGATTTATTACATATTGAATAAGGTTATTTTTTGCTTCAATTGAATAAGTAAAAGCCGCATAACCATCTTGCCAACCATTGAAACCGGGAAAAATCCTTTTTTCTTTTATTAATACTGTACTGGCAAGTTTTATATCCTTTACCAAATTAGCCAGCGCAATAGCTGGATGAAGATGGGT
>JBBSBH010000046.1:0-37298 GCA_038251405.1 Chitinophagales bacterium | reverse complement strand
TACCAAAATGCAAAATCACTTAGGTCAAACAATCTCTGTCCGAAAACCAAGCGAACCTATACCAGATGTAAAATCAATCTACACAAGCCTAAACTATAAATTGAAACCTTTTAGCTGTAAAAAATCCGTAGTACCCCACTCGGCTATATTTAAAAATGAAGCTTCTCATTTTCAGTACTTTAAATCTGGATAGCTGCAATATGGGCTAACATCATTCCCAGCCATTTTTGCCTCACTAAATCTTACATTGAGATGTGTAGCTATCAATTGAAGTTCATGTGAACGCCAGGCAAAAACTGAATTTTTTTTTTGGAACTGACTACTACAGTATCTTTTGTCAAATAGGTATCCTCATTTACTTTACCTTTTAATTACAGGAATTAACAATTCAATTTCCTGGATTTGTGGAAGTGCATTTTTGAGTAATTCAAAATATTCCTGCGATAAGTTTATAATACCATTCTTTCCATACTACGCCTAAAGACACACTTAGGTAAACTTGATTCACTCCTCCCAATACATCAGGATTACTTTGATACCGATGAAGAAAAACTGGGTCAGTTACTGGTAAATCATATTGATTGCCATTGTAAGTAAATACTAATCTCGTTTGAGGATGGTCTGGTCTTCTGTCTTCGTAAATTTTTTGAGTAATCTGAAACTGATTTACATTGATAAGCAGTAATGAATGATTCAAATTCCCGATAGTATTTTGCGAAACAGCTTTACCTCTGTTTCCAAAGATTAAATTTCCATTGTCGCAGAGATTTGATAATTCGTTTCGATTGAAATTGCCAACAGCTCGAATCGAATTTTCATTGAAAGCTACATTCTCTGATTGGTATCCTTGTGGTTGATTTGCTGTAATAGAAATTTCAATGATGTTTAAGATTTGAAATGGTTCTGCTATGTGATTTGGAACTTCTCCATGTTCTGTATTGCATATAGGTCTAATCCATTTTGGTTTACCATCAATAATTACAGGATTATTGTTTGCATCTAATTCTATGCCTGCTATACATCGTCCGCTTTCTTTAAATGAATTGGCTAAACAGATAAACTTTGTAGGCATAGGATGATTAGTTATTTTATCAGGTGAATTATTTCAATGTCACTTCTAACATTCTTTAAATATTCTGCAAGCAATCTTCTGTGACATTTTTCAGGAGTGTGTTCGCTGCACAACAAACAATTCTCATGGAGTAAATCAATATTTGTTTTTTGGGCAATCTTTCTCATGTCTAAAAGATTCAAGTAGTCAATTTCGTATTGCTGCCAAGTCATTTTACTATTCTTATCTCTGTATTTTGAAAGCAATTCTTTTGTTGGCGCAAAGTCAATATTGTGTTCATAGCTCATGTGTCCAATTTCGCCTGCAAAATATTTTAAGTCAGAACCTTTTGCAAATCCTGCAAGTTGAGATACATTATTTATCCGAGTGTCAACAATTTTTTTCACACTATTTTCCTGTAGCAGATTAAAGAATTTCTTCGCTGATTTACCTGTAAAACCGATAGTATATAGTTTAATCATAGTTTTCTACTTGAGGTTGTTTTGAATAAGGGGAATATGCAATTTCCTTGTTTCGCAAACGGTAAGCAGCTTTCAATTGGTCGTCTAATGAAATGTTTGGCTGAAACATATCAGGTTGCGGAATCTTCTTTTCATACTTTTTTAAAAGTTGACTTTCAAGTTGTGCATTAGTTTTTATTGTTTTGTCTTTGAGAATATGTTTTACCTCAAAGCCATCTTTTTCTAAAGCGATTGAAACCATGGAGAACCTATGACAATCGAACGGGTCGCTTTCGGAACACATCAAAGCAATAGTGTAACCTTTGTCAAGCCCTTGCCAAAGTCGTTCAACTCCATTGTTGAAATTCCAAGATTTACGAACCAATTCAAAATTGACTTTGCCTTCTTCATCTAACAAATCGGGGTCAATGTGTCTTGCCCCAAACTCATCAGCAAAGTGTAAATAAATTATTCCGCTTGCCTTCAAGAAATTTGAAAGCGGCTCCTTGTTGTATTGAGGATTATAAGAACTCGCTGCTACACTTCTTACATCAATAAGGCAGTTAACTGAAAATGTCTTCAGCAAGTCAAGAAACACCTCAATGGGATGTGATGAATGTCCTATTGTGTAAATTTTTGGTCTGTCCATTTCGTCTTTAGCTTTTGTTGCCGGCAATGCCTTCTTAGCCTCGTCCATAGGTATTGATTTTTAATTAGAATCAGAATTAACTCTTAAGCATTGTCAGCATCATTTTAAATCTTTCGTTTGCTTTAACGGAGTGTGGAATGTTGGCAGGCAAAATAATGCTTTGTCCGGCTTGCAGAATATTCTGGTCACCTCCGATGGTAATTTCAGCTTTGCCGTCCAGGAGTTGAAGCATTGCATCGTGGGAAGTGGTATGCTCTGCTAATCCTTCTCCCTTGTCAAAAGCAAATAAAGTGATGTTACCTGTTGGCCGCTTCAGGATGGTTTTACTCACTACCGATTTGTCAGCATACTGAATACTGTCAACCGGAATAAATGTTTTTGAAGTTTCGGTTTCGTTGCTCATAATTATTTTATTTTCTCTGGTTTACTTATTTGTTTCATCAAATTGTCATCCCATTTACCTTCAACTTTTACCAGAGCTATTGCACCAAAAGCAAATGCCTCAATCAAATTATGATTGAGAAATGCGTAAGTACCTGGTTGTCTGAATTGATAAAGCATGGCAACCGCAGAACCGCCTACAACGGACCAAGATTCGTAATTTGTTGCAGGTTTATCATTGAACGAACCTCCTAACCAAACAAGGTCTGCATGTCCGCCAATTAAATGAATTCGAGTATCCCTGTTTGCCTGTGAAGTAATGAATAAAACTTTGTCGCCAACATTTGCTGTAAGCGCATTCTTTCCGGTAAGCGCGCCCGTAACACCGTTAAATACAAGATGGGATGGTGTCAATGTTTGAAACACTTTTATCATATCTCCAAAACCTTCTGCTGGTGTTGCATACTCTTTATATTTTCCTTTTCCGTCTTTGGGAACATAGTAATCCTGTTCTGCTATGTAGTAAGCTTTATCGTACTGCACAAAATTCCCGTTCTCGTCTTTCAGTCCTTCACGAGGCAACACCATGATGGCTCCATTCATACCAGAGGTCACATGCAATGGAACCATCACTCCACCCGGAGCACAGTGATAAACAAAAACACCTGACTTTATGGCTTTGAATAGAAGTTTAACCTCTTCACCAGGATTAACCAAGGTTAACTCACCTCCTCCCATTGCCCCTGTAGCCGCATGAAAGTCAATATTGTGCTGTAAACTATTGGTTGACGGATTTACAAGAGTAAGTTGAACATAATCATTTTGATGCACTACAATCATTGGTCCCGGAACAGAACCATTAAAGGTCAATGCCCATATTTTAACCCTGGGTGCAATTTCTAATTTCTTTTCCTCAACAGTTAATTTAACTTCAACCACAACCGGTTCTCCTGATACTACTTGGTCATATTTTGGAAGAAAGGGTGGTGCAACTAATTCCTCTGTTATATGTTTTAAATTTTCGGAATTCTCTTTGTCAGCTGGTTCAAATACCGAAACTCTTTTGGGAGTGCCTTCTTTGTTTTGCTGTTGATTAACTGATGAGGGCTGATTGCATGCACTTGACATGCATATCAAAGCAAGAATGATGAGCAATTTCATAAAGTTGATTTATTTAGTGAATGGCTTTTTAGCATTGGCTATAACTAATTAGGATTCCAATTCAACAAACTTTAAAGCCTCATCCATTTGTGAAATATCGAAATAACGTTCAAACCTTCCTTCCGAAGCTCGTTGAAAAAATAAATTATCAATTGGAACCAATGCCTTCAAAACTTTTGAATGAGCAACGATGGCAAGATGTCCAAGTTTTTTATAATTTCTAAGTGCCCAAATGATATCTTCCATAAATGCTTTAACGCTGCTATGGCTAATTTTTAGTTCATCTAATTTGATTAATACATGAACATGGGTATGACCAGCATCCAATTTTTCCTGAAAATATTTTTGACATATTTTCTCGTCTGTTTCAGTAAAGCCATCAATTACTTCAATGGCTAATACATTTTTTGCTGAAGTTTCAATTTGTTGTATCATAATAATTTATTCTAAAGTTTGATCCATGTAGCATGGGCTATAATGTTCGATAATGCCGCAGTTGGGGAATCAATGAATGTCCAGCCCACAACTATAGCTCAACAATATTTTAAAAGATGAAGTTAAGAACTTTTGTTCGGCTTTGTTCATCGGCTGGAACTGTTGCTGATAGCAAACTACAGCCGATTATTCTTCCGACAAGCCCCACTTTCAGCAATACTTCTATTAGCTGCATACCCTTCTCCTCGGTCATTGTAAGTGTCGTTTAAAACTACAAAACAAAAAATTTTGTGTCGTGTCAAATGGTGTTGTATGGTCTTCTGTTATGCAACGCAATTTTTCAAATCCGTTTTGAAGTTCCGTTGTTAGTGTTTCTTCAGTGTATTGTCTAATTTTAAGTCCACTACATTTTTCTGGTCCGTTTTCCGAAAATGTTCCAATTGTCAAATAACCATTTACAGATTTTCTTGCTGTGTCCATATACTTTGCAACTTGGTCGCTTGTTGTTAGAAAATGAAAAGTAGCTCTATCGTGCCAAACATCAAATGTTGTGTCTGGCTCAAATTCTGTAATGTCGCTTACCACCCAATTTATTTTTTGTGCTTTGTCGCCCAAACGTTTCTTTGCTTTATCAAGTGATTTGCCTGAGATGTCAAGTACTGTAATATTTTCAAAACCTTCGTTAAGTAAATAATCTGCAAGTTTACTGTCGCCGCCGCCAATATCAATTATCTTTGCAGCCTTTGACAAACCAAATGAATGTATGAAGTCCAATGAAGTTTTTGGAACTTCTTGTGCCCAACTTACTTCATTTGGCTGCTTGGTCGAATAGATTTGGTCCCAATATTGACTGGTGCTTTTAGCGATTGCTTTTATGGTATGATGAATAAGGTCTAAGGTATCCAGACTTCCCATTTCTTCACCTTTTTCAAAGTCACCTTCTGTTTGAGCCATCGTGTTTGTAAGGTGTGCAAAGCAAATAATATTTTTATCTTTTGCCTTGCCAAAAGCATAAAGTGCAGCAGCTTCCATTTCTACGCACACTGCATTTAATTTTTTCGCTTCAACAATGGCAGATTGCGTCTCACGATAAGGCGCATCTGTCGTCCAGCTAATGCCTGTTTCTATAGATAAATCAGTTGTATTGTAATATGACATTAGGCTATCAAATAAAATTGGTTTGATATTGCTCGTTTCGGAAGGTGGTATATAATGGTAGCTTGTGCCTTCATCCCGAAGTGCTTGTTCAATCAAAACGAATTTGGAGTTGTTTTTTATAGGATTAATTATACCAGCAGAAGTTATGCTGATAAGGGTTTTACAACCTGATACAAATAACTGCTCTGCTATCAATACTGCAAATGATGAACCTACAGCGCAACCCAAAACTGCAAAGTCAAAATCGTTTTGTTTTACATTGTAAAGTTTGGTATGATAACAAGCCCAGCATTCGTTAATTGTTGTCTGACTGGTCCTTATTAAATAATCCACCAAATCTCCGTCTGGGTCAAGCACACAAAAATCAGGCACTTTGCAGTTGTCAATATTCTTTTGACGCCTTGCTTCTCTAAGCAAATTTTCAGGCGTGAAAACTGAAGGTTCGTTATAATTCTTATTTTCCATAATTAATTTCAATGCTGTCGATTTGTTTGTCTCGCCTGTCAGGGTTGCAGCTAACACAAAGGCGTATTGATGATGGTCACCAAAGTTAAGGAAATAGTAGTACCAAATAGAGCATCAACGCAATTATTTAGTTATTTATTAGAATGGCATAGCTACATCAAGTTGGACGAAACAGGGCATTGTGGTATAGGGAAATTCGATAGGTAATGGAGGAAGATCAACTATGAATAATGTATCCAGACTGTGTTGGTACTTTACAAGTTCCAGCCCGGAAATGAAGCCCATTGAAAAATTGATTAAGAAGTTAACAACAAAAGATGATCGATATTACCTGATTGTAGTACTACAGCCTATTGCTATTCCATAAGCCAGTATAACAGCAAATCGAATGTTGTTCGTTCGTTTTTCCCTGCATGTCAATTAGGTCTTGAATTTCAGCAAAGCGTTTTCTTTAGCCGCACCGTCTTTTTTGCTTGTGAGTTCTCTCATAATAGCTCCTTACAAGTCCGTTTGATTGTACAATAGTTTGTAAATGATTGAATTGAAGGTCGGCACTAAGATAGCTGAATAATGGAATGCCACTTCCTAAAAGTATCGGAGCTTTTGAAATAATTAGTTCATTTATTAGATCTTATTTTAAAAAATCCTGTATCACTTTTCCACCATCAATATAAAAATATGAATAGCCTTTGCCAGAAATGTAAATCTTTTTGCTAATGGCTTTCCCCAGTCCTTTGGCTCAGTCGCTGAAAGTCGTCTACATTCAACTGTATTGTAGACATTAAAATGGATGAATGAACTCAATGAGCAGGGAGTATATTTGCTATCCGGGGAAAGAAAATTCAAAGCTTAACCTCAAAGAAAGACCAGTAGAAAAATCATTGGTCACAAATAAAAACATCCAATTTGACTGGCAAGGTGTACTTGAACTGGATCCACCAAGAGAAAAATATCCCGAAATTCTTTGTATGGTGCAAGTATGGGATGAAGAAAAACAGATTTATCTGGAATTACTCACTAACAATATGTTTTGGACAGCATCTACTATATTCAACTTGACCAAAAAGCGTTGGAGTATTGAAAGATTCTTCAAGGAGATTAAAACATACCTGAAAATAAAATCATTCCTGGTTACGAGCCTCAATGCGGTACTTATACAGACTTGGACAGCATTGATAACGATCTTATTACTTAAAGCATTTCAGAAACCAGCAAAGCATCTTTGGCATCTATCAAATCTGATTGCCTTTATCCGATTAAACTTATTTGCAAAAATCAATCTTCATGATTGGCTTAATAAGCCTTTCATAGAGTTGATCGAGGCATTGATTTGCATCAATTGCAATTATTCTAATAAATTACATTTAAAAGAGGGGGGCAACACTTGAAATATCAAAAATAAAATGCTAAATGATCAGCTTTCAGCATTCAGGGCTTTTTATTAAATTCGTCTTGCACAGATGTCATTTCGTATATATAAATATATCGCATGCTAGCGTGCCATTATCAGCGTTTAGTAAGTGCAGACCCTTTATGAGCTGCTACGTGATCCGTCTTACTGCTTTTTATTTCATATTGAGGCTCTGCTTCAGTAGCATGGTGTGTATATCCTTTGTAATTGAAATTCTTAGTGTGAATTTTAATAATAGTTCCGGAAACTCTTCCTGCTTCGGAGTTCCAACTTACTTTGTCGCCTATTCTAAATGTGGTTTTCATAAACTGATTTTTTATTTGCAAATCTAATTTTAATCAGAATACCATATTTCGATTTATTGCCTATCATTCAAAATCCTATTAGCATACTCATCGAAGGAATAAAGAGCAAGGTTCTGTGGCAAATATTTTTTATAAAACCAATCTGCATATTTTTTCATACGATTTACTCCCCCATTTTTTTACTCCCCACTCTTATTTTCCAACTATGTAGCAAACCATAATGGTGCTCTCTATTTAATGCTTTTTAGTGATTCATTTTGTGTGAATGGTACATTCGTGGGATAAATTTCCAGAAAATATTCGCACGCTAATTTATGTAATAAAATATTAGAACTAATACTCCTTGCAAGAGCATTGTGCCGTCTAAAATCCCATAATGATAATAATTTAAATTTTTAATCTTTTTAGAATTTAAGAATACAAATGTAGTCAGGGTAGAAATGCTAAGAGCTATTATAATGCACCCATAATTCAACAAATGATAATGAAAAAATGAAACCAGAAAGAAAATCAGCAATGACAAATTGGAAATGAGTATTGACCTGTTTTCAGTAAGAAGCATTGGGATAGTTTTTAAACCAACCTGTTTATCCACTTCCATATCTCTTAAGTCAAAAGGAATTGTAATTGCGAAAACAAAAAAAAATCTTTCCACAAGCATGGCAATTATAGAGGATCTGTTAAATATTGAGTTGGATTGAATTATAGGTAAAAGGATTGTCGAAAATGACCAGACGAATGAGATTAAGAATATTTTCAAGTACGGAATTTCCCTTAGTCTGAAAATATTTTTCTTGTTCTTGAATACAGGTAGTGAATAAAATAAGGTCAATGTCGCGATTGGTGCCAGCGCAATCAGCACTTCTCTTTTTGCCATAATGGAAACGCTTATAAAACCTGCCACAGAAATCAGAACTAATAGATAGAACACTTTTAAATTTTCTTTAACCCATTTAAGTCCATTAGAATTTAAAGCCTCCTTGTTTATTACAACAGTAATGAACCGATGGATATTGTATTCAAATAAGGTAGCAAAAAAAATAATGAATAAATAGGGATGCCACTGCGGCTTCATCCCCAGTTGTATTTGTGCTTCTATTGTTAGAAAAACTGCAGCAAGTGAAATGTAGATATTAGAATGTATTATTGCTTTTAATGGCTTCAAGGTAAATTATTTATAACTATTTGGTCGTAAAAATATCGACAGTTTTTTAATTATTACTATAACTAAATTTTATTGTGGTAGGTTTTTTTTCTGTCCTTCATTTGTAGTTAACATATCTTCACTATCAAAAAAAGTAATTCTATCGGCTTTATTTAAATTTCAGCGTTTAGTTGCTTTAAATGTCCAATTCCGTTCATATTAAAAGTATTGCAATCATAGGAACTACCTTTTGTATATTTTACCACACTTTGAAATTATTGTTTACTAACTGCAGTTGGCGGATATTATTTATTTTGCCGCTTTGCCAATTCGATTAATTTTTGTCCATGTAGTAGTATTCTCAATCCATTTCTTTTTAATGAAATATGAGGTCGTTTTATTTCATGTTCGTCAATTCCATGCTTATATGTTGCAAGGATATCTCGATAGGATATAAGCCCGACAATGATTTTATTTTCTCCTGAAGTAACTGGCAAGACATCAACATTTTCTTTTGCCATTGTTTCAGCAGCAAGACGAAGGTTATCGTTGAGTTTAATGTAAATGGAATTGCGTTTTATTAAAGTTCCTATTTTCCCCTCTTGAATATGGTGTTCACTGAATAAATTTGAGGAGCTTATTATTCCTTTGTATTCGCCATTGCTATTTGAAACGATAAAATAATTTGATTTAAAATTTTGTTCTCTATTTAACCATTCACGAACTTCTTTTATGCTGTTGTCTTCACTTATCACAATACCATTGTCATTTATAACTTGCACAACCGTTATTCTTTCCAACATATCAGGTTCATAAGTATGAGGTGTTTTAACACCTCTTCGTACAATTTTTTCTGTCATAATGGTATGCTCCATCAGAAAAAATGAAACCAAATAAGAAGCAACAGAAGTTACAAGCAACGGAAGCAAAGCATTGGGCTGAGAAGTAGTTTCAAGCGCAAAAATAATGGAAGTCAACAGTGCTCTTGATGCACCCGCAAACATTGCTGCCATTCCCACTAATGCTGCAAGAGGAATTGTGATGCCTGATGAAGGAAATAAATAAAGAATACCCATTCCTAATATTGAGCCTGCTGCTCCTCCAATAGTAAGCAGAGGGGCTAAAGTTCCACCCGATGTTCCGCTGCCTAATGCAATAGCCCATGAAATGAACTTAAAAATGCAAAGTGATAAAATTACCTGCATTGTTAAATTACCTGAGAGAACATCTGTAATATTTTCGTAACCCACTCCGAGAGTACGCGGAGAAATATAACCTACTACCCCGACTAACAGTCCTCCAATAGCAGGCCACCACATCCAATGAATAGGCAGTTTTTCAAAACCCTCTTCTATAAAGTAAACCGCTTTGCTGACAGAAATAGATAATAGTCCAATAACAATTCCCATGATGCTGCAAGCTACAAGTGCAGAAATACCCGAAGATGCTATATCGCCCATTTCGAAAACAGGCTTTTGTCCGAATAATAGGTGATGTCCTGTTGCTCCCACCATACAGGCTATTGCAACCGGAATAAGAGAACGTGGTGAAAATTCAAATAATAATAATTCTATTGCTAAAAAAATTGCAGCTATAGGAGTTCCGAAAATTGCAGCCATACCAGCGGTTGCTCCTGCTGCTAGCAATATTTTTCTCTCATTGTGCGATATTTTTAAGATTTGACCAATCGTTGAACCTAACGCTCCGCCTGTCGCAATGATTGGTCCTTCTGCCCCAAATGGTCCGCCTGTCCCTATTGATATTGCCGATGAGAACGGTTTTAGATAAGTGATAGTTGGTTTTATTTTACTTTGATTTGTTAGAATTTGTTCCATCGCTTCGGGAATACCATGTCCGCGAATTGCCTTTGAGCCATATAGAGCCATTAAACCAACAATTAATCCTCCTATTGCAGGAATAATGATAACAAAAATTCCCAGGGAGCTTGTCGCAGGAGTTGAATGAGAAAAAGCAAAATTCCCGAAGAATGAAATGTTTGTAATCAAATCGATAAGATAAATTAGGAATTTTGCTATGAAACTCACCATCACCGCGATTAGGAATGCGATCGAAGAAATTGTTAGAAGTCTCCTTTTGTTTTCACCTTTTCTCGGCTCGAAATTTTCCGCCTCTAAAGTTGGGTTTAATGAGGGAGCGATAGGAATTCCATTGTTTAACAAATTAGTCTTTTTCATTTAACTTTAAATATTGATGTGGACTACGTTTGACAAGCTATTTATTCTTTCCGAAGCATGATCGTTGTTGTAAGGTTCGGTGGCGAAAAATGGCTCTTTTGCTTTTACTGAAGGGTTGGCTTTGTGTGTCAGGGCAAAAGGAAATGTGCCAATTATGCCGCCGGCTAAAATTGTTTGACTCGTCCTGAAAAAAGTTTACAGTTATTATTGTTAATCCTGCTATTCATTTACAAAGTTAATATTAGTCCTGATATGCATTTACAGTTGATTTTTTATTAGGTAGTAGTTTTTACAGATTCGTTTCACTTGAATAGGTTCTTTTGTATGATGAACCTTGTCACGTGTATAGTTGTTGATGCTTATGTGAGGTCTTTCACTGTTGTAAAGTTTGAATGCTTTATGCAGGTAAGCAATGGCTTCTTTCACTGTTTTGATTTGCTGCGTATCTAAATATTCTTGTTTTAGAATTCCATTTACTCCTTCTGCAACTGCTCCAATGGATCTCCAGATTCAGTCATACTTATTTGAATGTTGCTGTAAAGTAATAATTTTATATAAGCAGCACTGCAATACTGAAGTGCTCTGTCGCTGTGATGAATAAGATTCAAATGGCTCTTTGCCCCCAAGGCAGAGAGAGCCATTTGCAAAGCCTTGATACTTTCTACTGCTTCTAATGATTCAACAAGATTGTATCCAAGAATGCGATGAGATTAAGCATCGGTAATGAAGGTGATTTAAGTTGTAATGTTGTTCACTTTCCAGTAAGTAATGTCACTTACCCAAAGCTGATTAGGAGCCGTTGGGATGAAGCCACGGATTAGGTTCGGATATTTCCGCAACCAGTGATTGGAAAAGGTTGTCCGTATATTTCTTCTTCGTCTGCGAACAAGCATTTGATGGGCTGAAAGCAGGTCAAACAGCTTATCTCTTCCCATTTCTATTTAATGCTCCATCATCACCAGTGCAAGCATCTCATAGAGCTTTCTTGTACCGATTCGTTTATGGTCTTGCCGGATGTGCAGCACCTCTTTCAGTAGCACTTCTATTTCAATGCTCATTTCTATTTCCTCCAGCTTTCCAGGTAATATGCCTGTCTGGTGATACCAAACCATCCACCGCATCTGGCAAGTACTATGTGTGAAAAATTAGTTTTCATTTCTGAGATGGTTTGATATTGAACTTTTTTTTAATTGGGATATTGAATTCCTTTTCTGAAATGTCAACCATGATAGAATAGGCAATAGCTTTCATCTCCGCATCTTTTAACTGCTTCTACAATTCAGCAATTCGCTTTTTCAATTGCATCGTTTCAAATGGCTCTGTTTCCGATTTTTCTTGCTCCTGATGCTTTTTCATTTCTCCTGATTTTACATCAAAGGTAAATTTCTTGTGCCTGATTTCTTTCACATAACCAAGCTTTCTCATCCATCGCATGAGTTGCCCTCGTTTTTGGGGTTCACCGGTGTACAGCTCCCAGGCAAATTGCTTGTTCCAGTTGTTTTTGAGCATCTCCCGGATGATACCATGACGCTCCATTTCGGAATAATGTTTTCCTTTTTTCTGAATGATTTTCCTTTTCCGTTTATCCTTCTTGATATTCCATTTCAATATCCAAATCTCCTATTCCTAAAACTTTATTTGTTAAATCTTGTCCAACTATTTAGGGGGTTAAGAAGAAAGTTAAGAATCTTCCAATGCAACCCGCCCACCATAACCTATAGTGCTATTAACGGCAGTTGTTTTTAATCTTTAGCTTTTCTTGTCTGCAAAGCCTTTTTCCATATCTTCCACCGAAACATCTTTTATAAATTGAGCAACAAACCAAATGTTACCATGAGTGTCTTTAAACCCTCCTTCACGAAGTCCGTAAAATTTGTCGGAAGGAGAGGAAATAGTTTCTGCACCTAGTTCTATCGCTTTATTATAAACCTGGTCAGCATTGTTTACATACACATAATTCATTCCTGGCATTGAAGGGAAACCTTCACTGCCTCGCCCCATCATAATTACTGTGTCGCCAATTTTTACCTCACCGTGCATGATAATCCCCTCTTCATTTTTTAAACATTCTTTAATTACTGCATGGAAAACTATTTGCATAAAGTGCAATTGCAATTCAATACTGCCAACCATTAAGTAAGGACACACGGTGCTATAATCTTTTGGTGCTGGATTATTTGGGGTCATTTATTTTTTATTTTTAATTGTTTTGTTTGGCGTTTCTTTCCTGGCTTTGTTTTAAACACATCATTGTAAGCTGTCAATAAAGCATCTGATACAAGTTCAACAGGAACCTTCTCTAAGTCAAAAGTAGTCCAACCCTGCTCACCCCATTTGTTTGCAACAGGATATACAGATTGATTATCAAACGAAGAATATATAGCTTGGTCGGACTTAGAAAGTCTAATATTAGCAGTTTTGCCTTTTTCATTAAGCGTTGCAAAAATTCGTCTGTCCATTACTTTAAATGCTGCTCTGTCAAAATGAGGGTTTTCTTCTGTCCCCTGAAACGAAAGTGCTATTTGTTTGAATGTATCTATGTCAACCATTTTTTCTATTTCAATCGACTTACCAGTACACCTGCTTAACAAGTTCATTGCCGTGACCTGAAATTAATTTTGTTTTTGCGTATAGTTAGAAAAAATGCCTTTCAAGCCATAATATGTTCCAGGGAATACAATGGTACCATGCGTCTCATTTTGTAATTCTAAATAACTATACTCTAAGCCAACAGGCTTCTTCTGATCCAAATAAGTAAGTAATTCAACGTTAGCAGGAAAACGTACGGGTATTTTAATATCTTTTCTGCATTCAAATATTTTCCCTTTGTAATCCGGGTGGCTACTAAGGTATTCAATCACTTCCCTGCCCACTTTGCCTTTATTCCACCAGGTACTACCGTCAATCGATATTAAACCCTGGAAGAGATCGGGTGTTTTATACAGTGAATAGTACGCCAATAAGCCACCCAAAGAATGTCCAATAATTATACGATAAGGTAAGGTTCTGTATTTTTCAGCTATAGAGGGGATCAACTCTTGTTTTAGGTATGAAAGAAAATTATCTGCACCACCAGCAGTTTTCAAATCCTGAAGTTGTCCTGAATCTTCATCCAGAGCAGGAGAAAAATCTCGTTCCCGGTTGTTGGTTGTAATGCCGATGACAATGCAATTAGGAGCAAGTTGATTATGGGCAAGCAATGTCGACACATCCGCGGTAAATGAAGAGTAATACTTTCCGTCTAAGACATAAACTAAAGGATACCTTTCAGTAGTAGCATTATAATTCTCAGGCAGATATAAAAAAACTTTACATTTTTCATTTAACACTTTTGAATCAATTATAAATGAATCAGCAGGGGCAGCAACAGACTGAGCAAAACCAAAATGAATGGATATAATAAAATACGTAAGTAGAAAACAAAATGATTTGATCATATTCAGCAAAGTTTATAAGTTCGAAAATTAATTAAAATTCTTTAAGTATTGCTAAATAGCTAAATAGTATAGTTCAAGCTGGCGAGTAATTTTGAAAACGCCTAAAAATATCACTACCAACCCTTAACCATTTATTAGCACTGTTCGATTTTCTTCAGTTTGGATCAGTTCCCAGGTTCATTTATTTTTTTCTCACCATCTCAATCCTTTTAAATGGAAAGGTCATTTCAAAGATCGCTAATTTTAATATGCGAAACTGTTAAACTCTACTTAATTGTCCTGGCAAATTTGTCTGGAGACCAAGGGCATTGTTGCCAACGGTTTGCAGCTACAAGAGGTTGGCGATTTTCACCACAAATGTTCATGCGGAGAAACAATGTTTGATTAACCGCAAATGCATCTGCGGAGCACTGAACCGCCAATTTCTTGTAGGTGCAGTTATGCGTTCGATCTTCTTCTCGTGTCATAGGTCAAAGTTTATTGCCAACGGTGTGTGGTCGCTGTGTGCTATCCAATTTTCGTATGTCCCAATTTCTATGTTTTTTACTCTGTCATAAAGGTCTGCTGATGTAAAGCAATAGTCAATATGATAAGGTTTGTCTTTGTTACGCTGCAAGAAAAAGGTCGGGTGATTTTCTTTGCCTTGTTCTTGGTTTAAATGCTTGTGATAAACACTATAAATATCTTTTTCAGCTAACCTGTCAACAACTGCCGAGTGATTTGCAGTTCTATGTTGCTTGTCCCAAATTTTGTTGCTGTTGAAGTCGCCTGTTAAGATTGTTAGTCCAGCATTTAGAAGTTGGTCGTAATGATTAACCGCTTTCCAAACTTGCTCAATATATTGTCCATCCGGGTC
This sequence comes from Chitinophagales bacterium, assembly GCA_038251405.1. GTDB lineage: Bacteria > Bacteroidota > Bacteroidia > Chitinophagales > Saprospiraceae > JADJLQ01. The sequence goes on along the minus strand of JBBSBH010000046.1, from coordinate 22,189 downwards.
GTACCGATTGTTAGCCCAAATAGCAAAAAGTGTAAAGTCAAGTTGTCCACCAGTCACAGAAATTGGTGAAATGATTTTAATGTCGGCGTTGTATTGGTCGAGCAGTTGAAACTTGTAATTGCTGTATGAAAAAATGCCAAGCCCTTTATGCTTGTTGTCGCCAAACCAAAGGAAGTCGGTAGGTCGTTGAGTTGATGAATTGAAAACTAATTTGTCTGGATGCTCACATTCTTGAACAACCAAAATGTCTGGTCGTTGAAGCAAAATCGTGTCTGCTTTTTTTCTAAATGCTCCTTGGCAATTCCAGGTTATCAATTTCATTTTTTGCCTGTCAGTTCGTTTGTCGCACGGTCGTCATAGCGTGACGCATATCATATATGAAAGTATTCAACAGCCCCGAAAAATATAAAAGCTTATCAATAGGCTCATAAATGGCTGGCGGCATACTTTATGTTGACCGACTAGCAGAGGTTTCTCTCTATTGTAGAAAGTATTTTTCGAATCAAGATGGGGAAACAGGGATTTGCTTTGGTACCGAATCGAATAATTCATAATTGATGTCAATATGTATTGTTTGGCTTATAAATGTAGATAAATTTGAAGAGTTTGGCAGGAGAAAGGGAACTATTTTTGGAATAGAAAAAGCATTCCCCTTTGATTAAAGCATTAAAAGGAAATGTTTTGCAGTTTGGCGAAAGGCGGGATTTTTACCGCTAATCTTCATTCGGAGGACTGAACTTTCGGCTTGCACAAATGTGTCTGCGAAGCACGAAACCCCGCCTTTTGGGTACGTGTTGTTATGCGTTCGGACTTCTTCTGTCGTCAGTTTATTGTCTGTAAAATATAGCAGTTTCATTTGTTTCATTATCTTAATTTGTTTAAATTGTCTTCCATAACTTTAAATATTTTGTCATCCAAATCTTTTGAGTCAAAATTATTCATCCTCCAAAATGGTATTTCCATTGCTATAATATTTACTTTGTCAGCACCTTCAAAGCCAGAGATGATTTCAAAACTGTCAGCTGTGTTTATGGTGTCTGATAAATTCGGATAAACTAAAATTATGTCCGTGCAACCTCTCTTAAATGCATAACTCACCATTTGATATAGGTCAGCTTGTGCAACTCCCCTTTTCGGGTCTGTTTTAAAACTGTCTTGCCGAATTTTATACTTCGTGTCAATAATTACTTTCCTCTTTAAACCATGTCTTGAAGTCAGAAAAATGTCGTGTTGCATGTTAAACACTTTCGGATTGTGAGATAAATATTCGTCTGACTTTTGATATTCAACTTTCCAGTCTAATGAGAATTTGTTTTCTAAAAACCCAGCAAGAAAATCTTCAAAAATATATTCCATCGGAAAAAGCAAACACCATTGAGAAAGGTCGTAAGTGTTACTTGAATAAAGTTGTTGGCTTAGAATAAGTTTGCAACTGTCAAGTAAAACAGAATAATCTTCAAAGAAAGTATTAAGCGAAATTTTATCAAGGTCGTGTAATGAGCAATGTAAATCCTCAACCTCGTCTAATATGAAAACTACATCTTGAAGCATTCGCAAATTTTCCGAATATTTTGTCTGCTTCATCAATAATCTTGAACAATATTTAATTACTCTGTTTACATTGTTGTCAAACAAGAATGGTTCATAATCGCATTCAATATTTTGAAAATTTCCATGTGATAGACTTCCATTTATATATCTCTTGAAATTTAAAGAACCTCTCGGAGTAATTAGTGCTTCTTCAACTTTTTGATACATTGTCAAAGGTTGCTTTGAAATCGTTTCAAAAAACTGCTTTGCAATTAGGTTTATTATCAGTTCAGGAAATTCATCAATCTCTATTGTATCAAGAGATGCTTGGTTAAATGGAAAGTTCCATTTTCTGCAATAGCTGAACCAATAAAAGATGTGCCGAAGCATTAACATTTTTTCATTCTCCGAAGGATTTGAAAAATGTTGGCGAAAGACTTTAGGGTAAATTTCAATTACTACCTCGCCATTTTGAATGAAGCCAACAAAATTGTTTGCTCTTATTTGGTTATCGTCAAACTGTAAGAAAGGTTGGTAATGATTGTCGGTTTCGTCTTCTGTTAATTCTGAATTTGTGTTAACGAATAGGCGTTGCTTCCAAATGTCTTTCAACATTTGGTGTAAAGGAATTTTGTTTTTAATGCTCTCCCATTTTCCGTATTCAAAGAGTGAAATCATTTTATCTTTGAGTAATATCCCAAATGAAATTTTCCGTGTCGTATGTTACACTCCAAGAAGTGTCTGCGAATATTTTTGAAACAATATCTGTCTTGCCTGAAAAATATTCCATCAAGAGAGGGATTACTTTATTTTGTAAAACTGTTTCTATAGTTTGTCCTTTCATGAAGTAAGCGTGTCCAATAAGATAATCGGCAGACTTTTTTTCCTTGAAAACGGTCTCATTGATTTTTTTAAGAAGTGTTGCTTCGTCATCATTTAAGTATTGATATTTGGGATAATAACCGATGAACTCAAATCTTCTTCTCAAAGCAATATCAATTAATGCAATTGACTTGTCGGCTGTATTCATAGTGCCAATGATGTAAAGATTTGGCGGAACGCCAAATTCTTTCTCTCCATTTGGTAGTGTAATTTTTATTTCGTTTTCTTCTCCTAATCTTTTATCGTCTTCAAGTAGTGTAATCAACTCGCCAAAAACTTTAGAAATATTTGCACGATTTATTTCATCAATAACTAAAACGAAATTCTTGAGTTGCTCGTCTACTGATTTCTGTGGCTGAAGCGTTGTGGCAAACTCTTTGAGATGTTCTACAAGTGGATTGTAATAAACACCTAAACCTTGAACACCATAATCTAAACCGCCTTCATAAATTGCTTTGATATTTTTTACAAGCAAGTCGTGTCCTGTTCCTCCACTTTGTTTTGTGAATTTTATTCTTCCCTCGTCAATGTCAATCGATGTTACCTTAAATTTGAAACTTTTACTCTTCATTGGTATTTCAACTTCCTTAACTTCTTCTTCGATTAACTTTGAAAAGTAAGTATTGAAGACAAAATTGAAGTCAATGCTGACTTCCTTTTTTTTAGTAGCTAAAAGCCAATTTTGCTTAGCTCTTTCTGCCAACTGTTTAAAAATCCCTTCTCGCTTATCAAAACGCAAAGTTCCTGAAGTAACATCAGGAGAAATGCCCACAACAAAATCTTCATAAGAATAATTCTGATGAAAAGTTACAAACTCAATTTGTCCATCTTTTCTCAACTCCTCAAATAATACTTTATTAGATTTATGACTAGTTAAATTATATCTATCTGAGGCAGCTATTTCAACTGATTTATCTATACTATTATAGGTCTTTCCAGTTCCTGGAGGCCCATACAAGATTATATTTTTAGGATGCATATTTACTTTTGTATTTACTTCGGTTTCTTTGCTTATTAAACTAAGAATGGTATTAAATTCTTTTTTAGTTGCTGAAAAATTAGTGCCTTGGTTTCCAACTTTCAATTGCTCCAATCCTTTAGTATCCTTTATTTTGTTCCATAACAAAGGGTTGTCAATTAAATTATGTGTAATTCTAATTCCCGATTTTAAAGGGTTAGCATCTTGTGCTTTCCAAAGATGTGAATCCTTAGAATTTGAAATTATGTGTGGTTCACTTGTTATTTCGGCAAGTGAATAACACCCTGAATTTTTACCTGAAATCCATAAAATAACTTTATCCCCAATTTTTATTTTGTCTTTATGGGCAGAAACAGTCCAATCTTCTAATAAACTATATCTAATAGCGGTTTCAAAATCAAAGACATTTGGATTACCTTGAAAAATCCAGTAATTAGATTTTCTGCTGTTCCATAAATCAATAACTTTTTGCTTCACTTTGAAATCTTGTATCTTTCTTATTCCAGCTTGTAGTTGATAAGTGAATCTTTCAGTTTCATCCAACTCATACCATTCAACATTTGAAATATTTATCCAATCTTCAAATGGTATGCTTAGCTCTTCAAAAGGTTCTTGAAATTTTTGACTGCCTGTTACTAGTTGCGATGGTTGAAGAATTTTAGCAATTGACATTGCATTAAATCCTTCGGTAATCAGAATTAAATCTCCAACAGCATATTTTTTCTCCTCAACCCCAACTACAATTTCATTCTCTTTAATGAGGTTGTAGAAACTAGGGTTTCCCTTATTCCAATTGCAACCTAACTTCCAAATGCTTCCTGTAATTTCAATTTCATTCATAATGAGTATGATTTACTTTTAATTTCAAACCCCAAAGCAGTCAGATATTTGTTTGTTGGTTCTACGCCACTTCGTTCCCAAATATACTCTCCGTTCATTAATTTGTGAGCATACCGCATCACTTCTTTTGGTGGATAGGATATTCCATTAATAACTACATCAAACCTTGTCGAGGGTTCATGTGCAATATTTTCGTTGTCAATTTTCTTGATTGCATCAAGTATATGTTGTTTAGTTATTTTGTCTGGTTCAAATGCCATATTCTATATATTGTCTTTCTATCGGTTTTATGGTCTATGTCGGTTTTATAGCCTGACGTATAATATCTGGATTTACGAAACAGTTTCGTCTACATCTTCTATACCAGTGACCCTTTAATATCAATCGTATACCAAATTTATTTCCAAAAATATCCAATTTCTCAGAATTCAAACGGAATGTATATAAGATTTTACTAATTTGTATTTTACCTAATTCTCCGGCCTACCAATAATCAGATTATTCTTAAAAGCTTTATCAATCTCCGAATCTTCCGGCTCATCCAATGAAGTAATATCCTTATTGAGCTTTGCTAAATTGGGTTGGCCGGCATCTACCCAGGCCGAATACCATACACTGCCTACGGCGAGAATAGCTTCGCGCATTCTGGCTTCCACCATACCACTCATTGCTTTCTGATAGGCTTTGGCATAGGCCTCGCACTGGGTGCGCACGGTAACACCCAGTCGCTCATCAAAACAATATTGCTGATCACCCGGAATAGAAATAGAAAGCCTTTTTTCTATAGCTAATACTGAATCTACATAAGAATGACTTTTCAATACCATATCCCATACATAGCTATCCATGTCTTTGATATAACTTGCTTTACCCACCAGGTAATCATATTCTTTATCGGCAAATAGTTCCGGAATGCGGCTTTCCCAAAATGCATGCAAGCCCAGTTGATTGGTCAATTGGCCATTGTAATTACTGGTAGTATGCAAGGGCACATGCGCATCCGCCACATAGTGACCAATGTCTCCTGCCAGGCGAAGAATAGATTTTCTATCTTTTTTTCTAAAGGCCTGCACCAAATAATCATACCGATCGGGCAACTGATAAGGAAGGATGCCATGAATAGTAAATGTATCAATCCATTTGTAATCGCGGGTAGAGCTTGCCACATGTTTTCCGAAAAAATCATTGATTGACTTGCCACTGAATATTGCTTCATCTTCTCTTCTCGCCATTGGTAAAACCTGGCTAAGTATGAAATACTTCATCCGGGGAAAGGAGATATAGGTATTCGTATCTTCCACCGATCCTGATTGGGGAATGATGTATTTAGATTTTCCAACGGTGATTTCTGATCGATTTCCAAGTAATCCTTTTGCACCCGGATTATCTACTGGAACAAATTCTCCATATCGGGCTAATGCTTCATCGTATTTTTTAGGCAATAATAATTCGCCATTGGTATACCATCTGTCCAGATCTATAAAATGCCTGGGAGCCTCGTCTTTTACTGCATATCTCCTTTTGTCAGGATCTACTGCATGCTCTGTCAGAAATTCGATACTGTTTTTAAATAAAGGCATCATATCCGGATCGAGGGTGAATACGGCTAGTCTATTGATCCTTCTATGGGCAAAAAAGCCCCATTGGTATTGATCATTACTAAATGAAACAAATACCAGGCTGAGCAGAACAAAGAATATAAGAAATTTATAATGTTTCATTTCACCTGAAAGTATCCTAGTGGTCGGAAAAGTTTTCGCAAAATACGAATCTGCGCTAAATAAAAGTCTTTGCCATCGTATACAAACATTCGCTCAGGATCTGCTTCGCCTTCTAAATTATTGGAATAAAATTTCAGCGTGCGCTCAGGTTGATTATTTATTACCAGCGTAAGAACAGCATGGGGGATATCCAGGAATACGGTGTCCTTATACTTGAATTCATTTACTATAGCTTCACAGCCGATTTTTGAAAGCTCCGTTAAGTAGGTGTTGATCATTGGAGTGAGACTATTTAGTTTTTTCCCATGCTCATCTTCCAAGGTATAACCAGCATCTGTCTTTTCAATGGAAAATCCTGCTGACATTTGAGCAGGATAAGTCATTTTTATTTTTTGTATGTCATCTGGATTTTCATCAATGATCATTCTATCCCGCCAGTCTATATTATCCATGATAAACCTGGTCGCAAGATTTCCTTCAAACCCGGGTACCTGCACTACAAATGGTTTTTTTGCTCCTTCAATGATGGCATAGGTACCTCTTTCATCATTAGTAGATCCTCCCAGGCGCATATCTTTCAGAACTCTATTTCCAGCATCTCTAATAATGAGATGTACACCTTCATGTTGTATCGCATGCAGCATATTTTCCCAGGCCAATCGGGGCGGATAAAACATGACTTTTATATTGGGCAAAATGCGCAGAATATTTTCTATAGCATCAGGTCGCACTCTGAGTGAATCGTTCAACCACCAGGTATTATTTTTCTTTTCCAGTTTTTGAATGGCTCTATAATCAGAACTAATTTCAATACTTTGGATCTTACCTGTATCGGCAATTTTAAAATCTGATTCCACTCTTTCCCGATCCTCTTTACACGAGACAAAAGACAACAGTACCGCCAGGAATATTAATTTATAAAGAGGCATAGTGTTTTTTTCTCCAAAAATCTGTTATCAAATAAATCAAAATACTCCATAAAGCCGGTAATAGTAAATTCAACCATTGCCAGGTAGACTTGCTTTTTTCTAACTGGGCTTCGTCTAATAATCGAAGTTTAATCTCTTTATTCCGTGCATTCATCATATGCTGATCATCCAGTAGATATTCTATACTATTCAATACCAGGTTTTTATTTGCCGGATAGGTTTTTTGTTCATACATATTAAATCCCAAAGGGGCTGGCTCGCCACGACTACTAATGGCATTACCAATCAAATCACCATCGGAGAAAACGATCATTTTCGTAGGTATACTTTCAGGCTTGTATTCCGCATGGATTTGCTTCAATGCATTTGAAAAATTTTCAGTCACCCGATTTTCAAAAGCCGAAGGAAATACTCCTTCCAATAAAATTGCTATGGGTTGCTTCCCCCGGTTAAACTGCTCCGGAGTAAGTTCCTGCCGCACCAATTCGAAATTGATGGGTGATGGACTCTGCATGGTGCGGCTATGATCGCTGGTAGACAACAGGATGGTTTTTTTAATAGTAGTTTTTGTTTTAACGGTGTCAATCGTAGCCGGATAAAAAGTAGAAATCCTGTCCAGGTTACGCACAATAGGATGTCTCGAATCTGAGGCAATCAATGGATGGTAATACCAGGGCTTAGGCGAAAATTGCGGTGATCCCCCACTGTATCCTGTCAATAAAGGAATGGTAGTGCATTCGTAATCTAAGACCATATTGGGCTGAATCCGAAAACCGTATTTAAAAAATAATTCGTCCAGGTTCAGATTATAAGGTAAGGGAATAAAGTCCTGTTTTAACCTGTTTGCAGCATTTACGGTATCTGTATTTACAAAGAGTGGATCTATAAACCACATTAGTTTGCCCCCATTCATCACATATTGATCTATCAGGAAATTGTCCCGTATGCTGAATGGAAGTTGCGGTTTGGCAACTATCAGAATATCTATTTCATTGGAGACTTGTACCACACTATCCAATGTGATTCGGCCCGTACTATATACTGGTCGCAATGATCTTTCTAAGTCAGCCGTCTGCAATACCGTTAATTCGCCATGCCCTTTGGTAAATACTACTACCGGATTTTTCTTCATCCTCAATTTCTGAATAGCATTGCCAAACTTGTATTCTAATAAAGCTACCGAGCGGTTCAGGACCTCATCTTCTGGTAAGTTGGGATCAATGCTCTCCAATAAATTTACCGGGATTGCTCTTTCACCAAAATGAAATAGTACATAAGGGTAAATAATTTTATTCTCCTGTTCTTTCCCATTGTACACCGTAAGTTGCGTAGGGGCTATGCCATCTTTTCTAAGTGCCTCCTGGTTGGCTTTTACATCTTCCTTATTTCCTGATAAGGGGTCTGTAAGACTGTATTGAATTTTTTCATTGAGATTATTGAAGTCCTCTAATTTGCTGATAGCCGCTTTTCTCAACCTTGTAAAAGCTGCGGGCAACTTGCCATCCATGAGTACTTCAGCGTATACGATATCATCTACACTTTTTACAAGGGATTTAGTTTCCTGGGAAAGTGTGAATCTTTTATCCCCTGTAAGATCAATGGAGAAATTAATAAAAGCAGACAATATCAGGATACCTATTATCAACCAAACCAATTTATTCCCGGTGAAAAATTTCTTCCATGAATACGTTGACCTCCTATTTAAACTTTCTGCTGCCAGTAATAAAAATAGCATGGTAATCGCTACGAAATACAATACATCATCAGCTACTAATACGCCCCTGCTCAGGGACTGATAATGGGATTGCATACCCACCCATTGAAGGTAATAATCTAAGGTTCCTGCAAAAACCGGCAAAGTAGCCATGAAAGCGGGTCCATTGTAAACCAAAAAACACAATAGCGAGCCAAGTAAAAAAGCTATCATCTGGCTATTGCTGATGGCAGATGCAAATATTCCAATTGCCGTGAAACAGGCTGCCAATAAAATCCATCCTATAAACGAGCCAATAGTACCACCTATATCCAGGTTGCCCCGGGGAAATCCTAATGAATACACGGAAAATGTATACAGCTGACTAATGACGACGATGATGAGTACTAAAACCATGATAGCAGCAAACTTTCCCGATACCAATTGCATCATACTGACAGGCTTACTGCGCAGCAAATCAAGTGTGCCCGTACTTTTTTCTTCGGCCACCGATCTCATGGTGAGTGCCGGGATAATAAATAGAAATAGCCAGGGGGTGATGTCAAACAAAGTTTGTAGAGTAGCAAATTTATTATCAGGTATAGAAGTTTGAGGGAAAAACCAAAGCCATAAGCCTACTAATATAAAAAACACAGCTATCGCCAGCATCAGACTCATGGAGCTAAGCATTGACCGTAATTCTTTGCGCAAGACTGCGATCATTGTTTTTTATTACTGGTTAATTCCTGAAATACATCTTCCATTCGTTGTTCATTCTTCTTCAGCTCGTCTATGATAAAGTGGTTCTGCACGGCCCATTGAAAAACTGATTGACTCAATTTAGGATCTCTGTCTGAAATCACAAATGTATGGGCATCAATAGAAATAGCATTATTCCACCGGGCTTTCAAAGAATCAAATGGAATACTTCCTGCAAATGAAACGCTTACTGATGGCATTCCACTGACTTTCGATTTCAGCGTGGCCATATCATCATCAGCCATTACTTGACCTTTGTGTATTACGATGCATCGCTGGCAAATAGACTCTACTTCCTGCAATATATGAGTAGATATCAGCACCGCATGATCCTTTCCTAATCCCTTTATCAACTCTCTTATTTCCAGGATTTGATTGGGATCGAGGCCAGTAGTGGCTTCATCCAGGATATATAAATCAGGTTGATGCAGGATAGATTGTGCGAGCCCCACCCTTTGTTTGTATCCTTTACTGAGCTGTTGAATCTTTTTATTTTTTTCAGGCAATAATCCACATACTGCTATCGCCTCACTTATTCGTGCATATGCATTTTTGATTTCATGAAGCTGAGCACTAAATTCCAATGCTTCCTGTACATATAATTCTGTATATAACGGGTTTTGCTCCGGTAAATAAGCAATTGACTTTTTCAGTTCCAGGTTATTTCCATCAAAAGGTTTTTCATTAATCATGATTTGACCTTCATCGGGTTGAATGATGCCCGCTATCATTTTCATGGTAGTAGATTTTCCAGCTCCATTGGGGCCTAAAAATCCGACTATTTCTCCTTTGTCAATGGAAAATGAGACATGATCAACTGCTGTCTGAGCACCGAAATTTTTTACTAATCCTTGTACACGGAGTATGCTCATAAAAACAAATTAGGATTCTATGATCTGTGATTGATAAGCTTCCAATTTATTCATGATTGTATCCATTTCAAAAGCTTTACTGAGCTCCCATTTTCCAATTTCTGTTCGAATCAGTGAATGTAAGTAAGCCCCTGAATCCAATGCTTTGCCGATATCATTGGCCAGGGATCGAATATAAGTTCCAGAACTACAGGTGACTTTTATTTTCAATATTGGCATGTGCAAATCTAAAATTTCCAGGTGGTGAATTTCTACCTGGCGTGGTCGAGTAGCAATTTGAATTCCTTTGTGTGCCGACTTATAAGCCGTCTTACCATTAATTTTCACCGCTGAAAAACTAGGCGGGTATTGAACTATGTTACCCTTGAATTTTTGTAATGCCGTGTCAATGAGTTCAGGAGTGATATGGTCTGTAGGAAAATAGTAATCTACCGGTCTTTCTGAATCGAAGCAGGGAGTAGTGGCTCCTAAAAATATTTCAGCAATATAGGTTTTTGAATAAGTATGGATCTGATCGGTAAGTTTGGTACATTTTCCTGAAAGCAAGATCATCAACCCGGTAGCTTTCGGGTCTAAAGTGCCTCCATGACCGAGTTTTATCTTCTTTATTCCCAGGCAATATTTCAATTTGATCTTTAATTTATTTACCAGGTCAAAGGAAGTCCAGTCCAGGGGCTTGTCTACTAAAATTACCTGACCTTCGTGCCACGAATCAATATCTGACCAATCTTGATGAATTGATATTACCTTATCCCAGTTTATATCCACACGTATGACTTATATTTCCCCAAGATGGGATGAATTTCAACAGGCAATTAAGCTACCTCTTCCGTTTTTTCAGGTTTGTTCCTGAAAATTGCATAGATAGATAAGCAAAGGCCACCAAGAATTACGATGGGAGAAATTACAGTGCGCCTAAAGCTATAGATGATGCTTTCGTCCCAGGTGTCGTGATTAGGCATTTTTCCACCTGTCATCAAAACATAACCCAAAACCACTACCCCAACACTTATCAGCAACCATTTAATATTATCTTTATTAAAAGTCAATTCGGCGGGAGTGTTTGTCAAGCTGGATGATGCTACCGGTTTCCTTCTACTGATAGAGGATGACGGTCCGGAAAGTGTCTCCGATTTGGCAGTTACTGTTTTTATTACTTTTTTAGCGGGAGTAGGTTGCTTGGCCATGCTATTAATTTGCTTGCAAAATTAACTAAATTGCTGACTATATTGGCTTTTTATCATATGTTTAACCCATTATCGTTTTTTACAGGAGATGAAACAAAATAGGATCTTAAAATTCATTCTCACCTGCACAGCAGTCGTCAGTTTAATATCAGGCTATACGCAAAGCGCCGTTTTTTTCAACCCATCGTTTGAAGGCGACGCCCAGGATGCTGTGACTCCAGTGGGTTGGTTGCAATGCGAAGACGGTACCACACCAGATATATTGCCGGGGCCATGGGGAGTATATCTCAAACCTGCTGATGGGAATACTTTCATGGGATTGATCACCCGCAAAGATGGCAGCTGGGAATCGGTAGGGCAGCGATTATCTCAAACATTAGGGGCCGGAAATTGTTATTTTTTCAAATTGATGCTGGCTCGGGCAATCACCTATAATGGATTTAATAAACCTACCGTGCTGAGGGTTTGGGGAGGAAGCGATCGATGCGAAAAAAGACAAAAACTATTCGAAAGTGGCCCTATCGTGCACACGGATTGGAAGCCCTATACCATCCGATTCAAACCAAAAAAAGATATCGATTTCATCATCATTGAGGCTTTTTACAATAAAAAACTCAGCTATACCTATAATGGCAATTTACTGATTGATGATTTAACACCTATTTTTACCTGCGATAAGGCAGAATTGATAGTGCGGAAGTGATGACATTTGCAATATATATTCGTACAAACAGGTTTAAAATGGTGAGAATAATTCTATTCATTTATTTCAGCTCACTTATATTTCATGTACATGGCCAGGTAAAAATCCATGCTCATAACGACTATGAAAAAGCAATTCCATTATATGCTGCTTTAGAAGCCAGGGCTTTCACGATAGAGGCAGATGTATACCTGGTAAAGGGTACTATTTATGTAGCTCATGATTTTGAAAAAATAGATCACCAAAAAACATTGAGCAGTATGTACTTATATCCGATAGAAGCTCTTTTCAATTCTAATAACGGAAATATTGCCTCAGATACCAGTTATCGCATCGTGCTGATGATCGATATCAAAAAAGATGGTCCCGATGTTTTGAAAAAGCTGATCAAGCTCACTAAACATAAAAGAAAATACTACGATAGAACCAGAAATGCTCATGCTGCCCAGATCGTGATTAGCGGTGATCGGGGGCCCATTTCAGCATGGAATACTTATCCTGACTATATACAATTTGATGGCAGGCCCACCGAATCTTATGATCAAAAGACTTTAAATAAAATAAACCTGATCAGTGATAGCTATGCTAATTACCTGATGGGGAATGATAAAAAGTTAAATGTTGATAAACTCCAAAATATGATAGAAAAAGCCCATGGAATGAATCTTCCTGTACGACTATGGGGCACACCAGACAATGAAGATGGATGGATGTTGATGAATAAACTTGGTGTAGATATAATTAATACAGATAAGGTGATGACTTGTCGCGAATATTTTAGAAAACGATAAATACTAATTCTTCAAATCCGGTTTCAAATATTTATCTAAAAAAGCTAATGTCTTCTGAGAAGTCGTGATCTGATTTTCTTTCTTTACAAAGCCGTGCCCTTCGTCTGGATAAACTACATACTCTACTGGCACTCCATTTTTCTTAACCCCAGCTACAATCTCATCACTCTCTATCGGCAATACCCGTACATCATTCGACCCTTGAAATACGATCATTGGTTTGGTGATTTTAGAATAATTATATAAACCAGAAGCCTCTTTTAGATGAACACTGTCTGAAGTAAATGGGTCACCCATCTCTTCATACAATGCTTTGCGAAATGACTCCCAATACGGTGGAATACTTTTCAGTGTCCGCATCCAATTAGCTACGCCAAAAAGATCTACGCCCACCTTAAACTCTTCTGGATATTTACAAAGCGCATTCAATACCATACAACCACCATAGCTACCCCCCATAATACCAATAGCCGAACTATCAATATAATCTTGTGATGCCAGCCATTTTTTAGCCCAGATACAGTCTTTGAGATCACCATTACCGTGGTCTTTATTGTCAAGCTTATAAAAAGTCTTACCATATCCACTACTGCCCCGATTATTGATGGCGAGCACTGCATAGCCGTGATTTACAAAATACTGTATGGAATTGCTGAAGCCTATCCTGCTTTGCCCTCCGGGGCCACCATGTACAGAAATTACAGCACTCACTTTATTGCTTTTTGATGCTTGCAACGGTTTGTAGTATATAGCAGGGATATCCATCCCGTCAAAAGATTTAAATCGAATTACTTCTGCTTTAGCTAGTTCTGTTTCGTTTATTTCAGGATTCAATGTACTGGTGAGTTGCTTTAGTTGCTTGCTTTCAAAATTATAGTTAAAAATATTACTGGGGCTGGTGCTACTACCTATACTGAGCAACATATTCTGTTCCGAAGGAGATATGATCACATTTTGGACATCACCATCACTAACACCTGGAAAAGGAATAGCCTTATTAGTAGCATGGTCAAACAGTAACACTTTATTTTTGCCATCTTCATTTACAAAAATGGTATGGTATTTTTCATGCTCGCTGAGGCCCATACCATTCACATCCCATTTATCTTCAAAATAATTTTCATCCTTACTTGTGTGGATATTGTATCGTTTAAGTGAACTGAATTCATGGCCGGCATTAGTAGTATAATAGAGTATGCTATCATTGTGCTCAAATACTTGTGCATTCCATGTGGCCTCATCATCATTACTTAATTTCTTAGACTTATGAGTGGTACGATCATATAGATAGAGTTCATTTTTATCTGTAGTGATCGACTTGCTCAATGCCAAATATCGTTCGCTAGGACTTATAACACTGACATCATAGGAAGAATCATTTTGATAAAATAAAGTTGGCTTCCAGGTGGCAATGTCCAATTTCCATACATCAAAAAACTTAGGATTGCGTTTATTGCTTCCTACAAACATTGATTTTTTATCATCACTCCATCCATAGAAATTATTTTTACTACCAGCCCAAGGTGTGAGATCCTTCTTCATAGTATCACCAGAATTCATTAAGTAGATATGATCGTTTTCATCGCCGCCCTGATCTGAAGTCAATAGTACTTTATCCGTATTGGGCAAATAATCCACTGCATAATTAGACTCCGTGATAGAATGGGTCAAAGGCATTATAGATGAATCAGAGATCGAGAGTTCGTTTACATTGAAGATACCCGTCTTATTGGAAGTGACCAGAATCTTGGATTCGTCTTTGTTGTAGTTAGCCGCAAAAATGCTTAGGTTTTTGTAAAGCTGGTCTATGGTGTATTGCTTAGGAGTGTGCATTTGGTCGGTGGGCTTTTTACAAGAAAGCGCTAATAGGCAAAGGGTGAGGAGGTAAAATGAATTTTTCATTTGGTTATAGATTTTAGGTGGGGCAAATGTACTAAACAATTAAGAGAGAGGTCCAATGACTTGAAAACCCTTTTTATAAATGAATTGTATAAAGAGTGTCATTTTTTTGGTCTAAATGTCTATGTGTCCCTATATGAATCTCCTATTGTGAGCTATGTGGTTAGTTTTTATTTGAGATCAAATTAGTGAAGAATGATTTTAAATAATATTAAGTGTAATTTATTTCTGTAGCAGTTTGATAGGTACGGTTCTATCTGGTTGGAAATAATCTGAAGTAAATAATAGCCCAAAGGGTTTGCCAAGCGAATTACCACTATATATAGTATCTGAACCCTGATACTGGTTAGTATAAGACCAACCCAAGCCACCTAGTAACAGACCACCACCTTGCTGTACAAACTTGACAATCTTTGGTACGAGGGTAGTTGAAAAATCAGCAGGAGGATACCAATCACTTAAATACCAAAACACGGATCCACAGGTGAGATCTTGCTCTAAAGTCTCTGCTGTAGTGACCTTTAGTTTCCAGCCTCTGCTCTCGATAAAATGTTGGACTTTTTGCATAGCATTAATATGTGTAAACGTACCATTCCATACCAGAATCATAGTTTCTTGCGGGCAATTTTCCTTATAATTTCGAGGTGTGAGCCATGCAAGAGCATTCTGTGCAAATAATAAATTGTCACTGTCATATGATATTTCCACATCACGGGTAAGTCCATCATGGGCATAGGCGAGTACATGACCTTCTCCATACTGACGGGCTGCTACAAAAACCTCGGATTGGACATTTTCAAAGCTATCAGTAGATCCCCGTATTATTTTCGCGCCAGGTGTACCATATGGCAACATACCCAGGCTTTGCCATTCTGCAAGGCTATCACCGGCAGGTGCGCCTTCGCAAAGACCATAAGGGCACAGACTACCAGGGTCACCATTATTCATGTTGAGGCTCAGGCCTTCAAAAAGGCTAAGGATAGCCCGATCTTTTTCTTTTCGTGCTATTTCAGTTTGCTTTTGTGCGATTTCCCTTTGCGTTTGTGCAATATTTTTTTGAGTGATAGCCCAAATGGAAAGTGCTGACAAGGCAATGATAGTTGATATTGTCACTGCCCATATTATTCGGCTTTTGAGTAGATTACGAGCTATGCTTTTTCGCACAAAATATACCTCCTGTGCATTGAACAGATGATGTGACTCTTTGAGTAAGCGGGACGCATTGGCGAGGTTGGGGTTATCATTCCATAGCAACTGAACATTAGATGTCATGGCGTATTGATCAGACTGTTTGCCAAGTCGTTCACCCAATAAAAGTGTATCGCGACCAAAAGATTTAACCCATTCAAGCAATGTCTTCCAGGTGCGCACGAGAGCAGGATGGGCCGGTTCTAAATAGCCAGCATCCAGTACTATGAGTCTGGCATTAATTAAATCATTTATTACCTCCGATACCAATTGATTTTCCGGAACTGAATAATTTAGTGAAGTGATGGGCACCCGGCGACCAGCCAAATCATCTTCTACACTAATCATCCGCAGGAAAATTTTACGCATTACTGATTGCCTGTCCGGTGAAAAAGCATTGTACATGGTGTCTGCTCTTTGATGCATGATTCCAACTACACCGCCCAGCTTTTCATAATCACTTTGTGTCAAAGCTCTGTCTATACGACCACTGCTGATATATGCACGATACAAGAGATCCAAAGTATTTGATAGTAGAGGTATTGCCCCCTGTGCTACCATCGCCTCACCGACAATATTTTCTACCAGTTCTGGTGGGTCAAATATGATCACTTCTTGTAAAGTGGGCATCAAGGCAGCTTCCTTCAGATCCTCCAGACTAAAAGGAGGCAAGGTGTATAATCCAGCTTGCCAAATATCCACCATAGCTCCCATGCTAAACTGGGTCTCATAGCCTGATCTTACAGTTATTAGAACAGCATGAATACGATTACTATTATTTATTACTTCCTGTAATTTAGAGAAGAAAGCTTTATGCTCTTGAATATCTTTACACAAGGTGACCACTTCCTCCAATTGGTCCACTACTAAAATTGCTCCTTTGGTATCAGTAGCATCCAAAAAGGATAAAGCTTGATCTAAAGAAGATACTGGATGATCACCAGGTTTTACCACTGGTAATATGTTATAACCATCATTTCGTAGCCAGGGTATCAGCCCAGCCATCACAATAGAAGTTTTACCAGAGCCCGAAGCGCCAGAGAGAACCAGTAGTCGATGCGATATAAGGCGTGACTTCAAATCTTCCAACACCTGGCCTCTGCCATAAAACAGATCTGCATCTGACTCATCGTAAGGAAGCAGACCTTTATAAGGGCTCCGGGACGGCCTTGGAGGTAAATTGAGCCTATGTCTGGGGTGTAGGAATATAAACTCGCCTTTATCATGCTTACTCAATGGAAAGAAGCCCGGAGTCTGCCTTGCTTGCTGACCAATTTCTATAGTGGATGGTTCTACCTGATCACGTATAAAGGAGTAGAGCTCTGTAGCAGTGATGAGGCCATCACTTTCGTGACTGGTACTCGTATCTGCCTCACCCGCGAGGGCTTCGAATAAAGCATAGGCAAATGGAGAATGTCTTTCGCCGGCATCGGTAGTAATCTCACCTCGCTGACCTGTGGGGCGGTCTTGCACCATAAAATCCATAGCTTTCTGATCATAAGCTGCCGAGGTGATCACCTGCCAGGCAGGGTCGTGTACAAAGCGGTCAAAGCGTTCTTTATAGATCTGCTTTGGCATCAAAAATCCAATGTTTCTGGTGCCACTAGACCATTTGAATGCTCCTGAGAAGCAGCAGTCCATGATAATCAAAAGGTGTCTGCAGGGGAGATTATTAAGTGCAGCCTTCAGTTCATCCATAGGTAGAAAAGTACTCAGATCAGACGGATCGGCATCTACCGGAGCCAGGTAGCCTGTAGGGCCATCCTGTCCATCGGATGCTACCCCATGACCAGCAAAATAAAAGATTACCCTGTCATCATGGCCCACTAATTTAAGCATGGTATCATGCAACAGTGTATGTAGTGAGCTCCGTGTAGCATCGAGCAGTGGAGGGTACACCTGGAAATGATGCTTATCCCGTAAGACCTCTGCTATCTTCCGGGCATCATTTACTGCCGAAATCAGCGGTGATACTTTTTGATAAGCATCTATGCCGATTATAAATGCATGGTGGTGCGCAAAGTGCAGGTCCGTCTGAGAGCTATTTGTTTGATCCTGGTCAGCAGGCGTGGCTGCTGATTGTTGTTCTTGATTTTGGGATGACGGATCGATCATTGGTAAAAAGAGTAAAAAATGAAATTAATTACTTTTTTCTATAAAGTAGTTGATTCGTTGATTCTAAAAATATTATTGAATATAAGATATATTGAAATAATATCCAATTCATTTAAAATTATATCGAAATGTTAAGTCAGGAGTATTATTACACACTATTAACAATCGAGAGCATCAGGATAGGGGCCTAATTGGTTGATAACCATAGTTTAAATTTTTACTTCTAATATTTGAATATGTCATTTATTGTTTTTATGCTTTCAATCAAAATGTCATTATCAATACTTCCTACTTTTTTCATTAGCCTTTCTTTATCAATTGCTTTTATCTGAAACAAAAGTAATTCTGAGGTAGATTTTAATCCATTTGATTGTGTAGGGAGCACTATAGGATTTCCTTTGAATTTTTTGACTTTAGATGAAAAAGGAGCAACAATCACCACAGGCATATGATCATTTAAAGCATTTCCACTTAATATTGCCACTGGCCTAATACCCGATTGCTCTGATCCTTTTACGGGATTGAGATCTGCCATCCAAATCTCTTTCTGCTTCAATTATCCAATTGATTTAAATAGTCAGCCATTCCTTCTTCCGCCATAAGTAACACATCCGGATCCTTTGCGGCTCTTTTATATGAAATTATATATTCAGCTTTTTCTAAATGGTCAAGGTATATTTTCAAAGCTGATTCTATCAATTTGTTCTTTGGAAGCGACAGTGATTTGGCCTTTTGTGAAAGCTTTTCTAAAAGTTCATCTGGCAAGGTGCTTGTAAAAGTAGACATGATTTTACATTTAAACTATAAATATAAAACATAAATATGATATAGAAATATATTTGGGAAAATAATAGCATTTTAAGCCTCACTCGATATTTACCGACTTCAATTTGTCGAATTATCCGACATTTGCATAGATGTATCTCAACTGCCATTCCTACTACAGTCTTCGCCACGGTGCCATCTCTCCCAAAGATATGACTGCTGCTGCAGTGCGGTCGGGCTATAGCACTATCGTACTCACGGACATCAATAATACTTCGTGTGCTTTCGAGTTTTTGGAGGCGTGTAAAAAAGTAAATCTCAGAGGTTTGCTCGGTATAGAATATCGGGATACGGATCATCGCTATCTATATACAGGCATCGCTAAAAATGTAGAGGGATGGCGAGAACTATGTGGCTTGCTGACTACGAGTTCGCTGACGGGAGAGGCACTGCCTGCGATTGCCCCACCCTTGCAGCATTGCTATATCGTGTATCGGTCATTACCTAAGTCATTGGATGATTTTTATGAGTACGAATATTACGGTATCGCACCGCATGAGATCGGTAGCTTATACTCATCAGCGGTAAAGCAGCGACCGGAAAAACTGATCGCTTTCGCTACGGCTAATCATCTCGATCGCGATGGTCATCGTGTGCATAAGCTGCTGCGATGCATCGATAAAAACATAGTGCATACCCGGCTCACTGCATCGGACATCACCTCGGAGCATGACTATCTCATGCCCATCGATCAGTTGCGACAGGCTTATACGCTCTATCCGGGATTATTAAAGCGTGCAGAGGCATTGCTCGATACCTGTGAGATATCGCTCGAGTCGGGATTCTCACAGGTCAATAAAAAAACATTTACCAATAGTGTAGCCGGTGATTACGATCTCCTGTGCAAGCTTGCGCGCGAAGGTTGCCGCCGACGCTATAGCACCCATGCGCGCGCGCACGAGCGCACCGAAAAAGAACTTCAAGTGATCTTCAAGCTGGGCTTTGCGGCCTACTTCCTCATCACCTGGGACATCGTACGCTATGCGCGCAGTGCGGGCTATCATCATGTGGGCCGAGGCAGTGGTGCTAATAGTATCGTCGCATACAATCTTGGGATCACCGATGTAGATCCCCTGGAGCTCGATCTATACTTTGAACGGTTTATCAATCCGCACCGCACATCCCCACCCGATTTTGATATCGATTTCTCGTGGAGTGAGCGCGACGATGTCACCGACTATATATTCAAACGGCATGGCAAAGATCACACGGCTTTGCTCGCCACCTACAATACGTTCAAAGGCAGATCCATCATCCGCGAGCTGGGCAAAGTATTTGGCTTACCTAAAAATGATATCGATATCATAGTAGAAGAGCCGCTCGCCAGTGATAAACATCATCCGTGGGCCCGGCATATCTTCCGCTATGGCAAGCTAATAGAAGCATTCCCCAATTATCTTTCCATACATGCCGGTGGTATACTCATCAGTGAGCGGCCACTCCACTATCATACAGCCTTGCAGCTCATGCCCAAAGGCTTCCCTATCACCCATTTTGATATGTACGGTGCCGAAGACCTGGGCTTTCACAAATACGATGTGCTCAGTCAGCGCGGTCTGGGCCATATCAAAGATGCTGTAGATCTCGTCAAGCGCAACAAACGACAGTCTGTAGATGTACATGATATCACCCGGCTCAAAGAAGATCCCAATGTACGAGCGCAGCTCAAGTCGGGCAGTTGCATCGGTTGCTTTTACATCGAATCACCTGCTATGCGTGGACTGCTACACAAGCTGCGCTGCGATGACTATGTACATCTCGTAGCAGCATCGTCGATCATACGGCCTGGTGTAGCCCAGAGTGGTATGATGCGAGAATACATTGAGCGATTCCATCATCCCGAGAAGATCCAATACCTGCATCCCATCTTCGAAAAAAATCTCAAAGAGACCTATGGGGTGATGGTATACCAGGAAGATGTGATGAAAATAGTGCATCATTTTGCCGGGCTCGATCTGGATGAAAGTGATGTACTGCGACGCATCATGACGGGCAAGAAGAAATCAAGTGATACCTTCAAGCGATTGATGGATAAATATTTTGTCAATTGCAAAGCGCGCGGGTATAGTGACAAACTCACCCAGGAAGTATGGCGGCAGATAGAAAGCTTCAGCGGGTATTCATTTTGCAAAGCGCACTCGGCGAGTTTTGCGGTAGAGAGTTTTCAGAGTTTATTTCTCAAGACTTATTATCCGCGGGAATTCATGGTGGCGGTGATCAATAATTTTGGTGGTTTTTACAGCACAGAGCAATATGTACACGAAGCGCGCATGTGTGGAGCCATTATACATGCACCTTGCGTAAATCACAGCACCTACCTTACCAATATCTTTGGCGATGATGTATTCATAGGTTTTGTGCATATCCAGCACCTCGAGCAAAACGTAGCCGTACGCATCGTGGAAGAGAGACTGACGCATGGTGCTTATCGCAGCCTTGAAGACTTTGTGCAACGCATCGATATCAGCAAAGAACAACTGGAAATACTCATCCGCATCAATGCATTCCGATTTACCCGCATGAATAAATACGAGCTGATGTGGGAGAAAAATATGGTGCACAATCCGCAGGTAAAATATGCTCAGAATGGCAATCTCTTCCCCGAGTCAGCAGAACAATTTTCATTACCGGCATTGGACGAATCGGAATTTGAACAGGCCTTCGATGAGATAGAATTGCTTGGCTTTCCACTCTGCTCCCCTTTTGATCTACTGGCCGAAGATTTTCGGGAGGATATACTCACCAAAGATATGGATCGCTACGATCGTAAAATAGTGACCATGCTCGGCTACTATGTCACTCGCAAATGGGTCACTACCAAAAATGATAAACTCATGAGCTTTGGCACCTGGGTAGATCGCGAAGGAAATTTTTTCGATAGTGTGCATTTTCCGCCAGCGCTGGAGGCATTTCCCTTCAAAGGCAAAGGATTGTATAAAATAAGGGGCAGGATCGTGGATGATTTTGGGGTGAAGAGTATGGAGGTAAATTATATGGAGCGGTTGCCGTATAGGAAGGATGGGAGGTATTGAGGAAGAAATTAAGAAATGAAGAAATGAAGGAATGAAGAATTAATAATATCAGCTAGTCAGTTTTAAACATAGTTAGTAACTAGAGAATGTATCATCTTTTTTCTTAACCCATATTGCAGCTATCCAGATTTAAAGTACTGAAAATGAGAAGCTTCATTTTTAAATATAGCTGAGTGGGGTACTACGGATTTTTTACAGCTAAAAGGTTTCAATTTATAGTTTAGGCTTTTGTAGATTGATTTTA
>JBBSBH010000045.1:0-37334 GCA_038251405.1 Chitinophagales bacterium | reverse complement strand
GATTCGCTTTTCAAATATACATTTTGCTGCTCGACCAGTATTTTGGCACAGTCCTGTCCTAGATCCTGAATATCTGGTACCTTAAATTATTGTTCAGAATTTTCAATACGTTTTTACCCACATAAAACAGCGAAGAACCATTTTATACAACCATATCAGAAAATTTAAAACCGGCAGAAATTATTACAATGCTGAACGAGTATTTTACTGTACTATTGAATATCATACAGCGTCATAAAGATATCATTAATGAATTTATTGGCGATTCTGTTTTGCCGTGTTTAATGCACCGGTGGATGATCCTGACCATGCGTTGAATGTCATCAAGGCATCAAAAGCAATTGATAAGACCACTTCGTCCCGGAAGTTTGGGCAGAATCATCAATTAATAACCCGGATAGGAATTAGTACAGGCTGTGTAGTGACATAAAATGCTGAGTCAGTGGACCGGATGAAATATACCGTGGTTGGTGATGAAATAAATATTGCCGCCCGATTAGAACAATGGAATAAAAAATTTAGCCCCTGCATCCTTGTCGGTGAAAATACTTTTGCTCTGGAATAGAATAAATCTCAATTCATCGCACTTAGGGATGTTCAATTAAACGGTAAACAAAAAATTGTCAACGAAGTAATGGATGACAAAATCAATGAACGACAAACTTCATTGATCTATGGCATTAAAGGCAACGCCGCTATTCTTTACTGGATTAATCAAAGCTTGTGTTTTTGGGGTTATTAAAAAAGAAAAGAGAATATGGAAACGTGGAAGCGGCAGGAATCTGCATCAGAGCTTACAAAAAGAATTTGGTATCCAAGATATAAACATTGGGCGGGATAAGCTCTTTGATTTATTGAGAAATTATCAGATCCTTATAAAATAAAAACGGTGCAGAGCAAAAACGACCTGTAGTTATCATCACTTTAACAGGTACAAAAACCTTATTGAAATCGCTGTACCATGGTGCTCTAACGAAATAATGGGTAGCAGACATAGCCTACTTATGGTTAAAGTCACAGGTCCAATTTTGATACTTAAACATTATTACAGATTTGTATTCGCGAAAAATAGTGGGCCATTGCGTTCATGATTCATTAAGC
Source organism: Chitinophagales bacterium (assembly GCA_038251405.1). Lineage (GTDB taxonomy): Bacteria > Bacteroidota > Bacteroidia > Chitinophagales > Saprospiraceae > JADJLQ01. The sequence goes on along the minus strand of JBBSBH010000045.1, from coordinate 36,233 downwards.
GTAAAAGGATATATAGATGCTTTAAAACAAGCCATCACAAACAGATAAGATATATCCTTGCCATTGATACATCATAGCGACAGAGGCGTACAATACTGCTGACATGCATATGTAAAGCTATTGCAAAAACAACATATACAAATCAGCATGACACAAACCGGAGACTGCTGGAAAACGCCGTTACAAAAATAATTCACAAACGATTAAAGAAGAATTTATAAATGACCAGCAAATAAATTTTGTAATATTGATGAAGCAAAAAAGGAAATTAAAAAGTTCATTGAGTTTTATCATCAGCAGCTGCCACATAGAAGTGTTCAATGGCTTACACCCAACCAGGTTTACCAAGCACCTGTGCATTAGAGCTGGATTGGAAAGCTTACAGAAGAAAGAACCCTGAGTGGGGAGATTTGGCAGAGGCATAAGCTGAAGTATGATACTAAAAAGGGTGCCTGGTAAAAGACAACTTTAACGTAAAATGAATAATCATTCCACAGCATCAGTCTATGCCCGTTGAGTTTAGATCTCCCCAGAACTAAAACACCAAGTCCGCTTCAACTGATAAAACAAAGATGAATAACTAAACTCAAAACGTAAAACACAAGCATCTTATCCAATTGTTGTTAACGTAAAAAAGAGTCAACCAAAATCAGGACGAGATTATCATAGCATTACTGATTTTTTAAAAAAATGAAAATAATTATTACCAGTTTAACTTTACTTTTTTCTTTTAATTTCTGTACTAGAACAGAAACTAAAATAATAGATTATGTAAATCCAGTGATTGATTCACATAGTAGTCGATGGTTCTATTTCGCATCTGCATGTCGTCCTTTTGGCATGGTTAGTTTAAGTCCTGATACATGGACAACAGGTAGTTGGAATAGCGGCTATCTGTACGATAGTTTATATGTGCGATGCTTTAGTCACATCCATGCCTGGCAACTGGCTGGAATTCCAGTTATGCCAACAACGGGTGAAAACAAAAGTTATTTGGGAATGGAAGCCACTAAATCATCATTCACCCATGATAAAGAAATTGTTCAGCCAGGCTACCACAAAGTAGTGCTTGACGATTATCATATCACTGCAGAATTAACCTCAACCACTCGGGTAGGATTTCATAAGTACACTTTCCCGAAAACGGACAGCGCCTATATTAATTTTCATACAGGCGCATTTTTAGCACATGGAAAAGTTGATTCTTCTCATGTAAAAAAAATAAATAACCATGAAATAGAGGGTTTCTCTTTATTGGGTAAAACATCGCGGAGACCAAAACCTACCTATGTCTATTTTGTGGCAAAAATTGATCATGAAATTGAAGAATTTGGAGGCTGGGAAAATAATAACCTTCTTGCTCCTACAAAAGAAATCAACGGGAAAAACAATGGCGCTTACCTCCGCTTTAAAACTAATGATAAACCCATTTTGATGAAAGTAGCCATATCGTATACCAGCATGGAAAATGCACGAAAAAATATGGAAACCGAACTTCCTGGCTGGGATTTTGAAAAGACGGTTGCGGACTCCAAAAATGAATGGAACGACATGCTATCCCGCATTCAGGTAACTGGTGGGACTGAAAAACAAAAGGTAAAATTTTATACCGACTTATGGCATACTCTTTTGGGCAGGAAGATAATAAGTGATGCCGATGGGAAATATTGCGACATGACAGGAGACAACCCTTTAATCAGGCAAGTCGCTTTGGATGAGAATGGAAATCCAGTTTTTCCACACTATAATTTCGACGCATTGTGGGGAAGTCATTGGACACTCAATGTGCTTTGGTCTATGGTATACCCGGAAATCATGGATGGCTTTTGCAATACCATGGTAGACATGTACAAGGATGGTGGTTTGATTCCCAGAGGTCCCTCCGGAGGAAACTATACTTACGTAATGATAGGGGATCCTGCTGCTTCATTTTTTGCCAGTGCATATAACAAGGGAATTAAGAATTATGATGTTAATTCGGCTTATGAAGGTTTATTGAAAAATGCTTACCCAGGTGGCATCCGCGACAGAGCCGGATATGAACACGGCAATAACCCAACTGGTGGAGGAATGACTTATTACCTGGAGAGAGGATATGTACCCGAAGGATTGGAAGGTAAAGGATCGCACAAAGATGGGGCATCTATGACGCTTGAGTATGCCTATCAGGATTGGTGTATTGCCCAAATGGCAAAAGCTATGGCTAAAGACAAAGATTATGAATACTTCATGGAGCGATCGAAAAATTACCGCAATCTATGGAATCCTAAAACCAACTTTATTCATCCCCGCAATATAGATGGTTCTTGGATTGATAATTTCACCCCAGTTGCAGAAAAATTCAATACCATAGGCTTTTGTGAAAGTAACTCGGCTATCTACTCTAACTATGTGCCACATGATCTGGATGGATTAATCAACTTGTTTGGCGGGAAGGATAACTATACTTCCTTTTTGTCAAGTTCATTTGAAAAAGCAAAAGATAACCGTTTTATAGCGCCTCATGGTGAACATGCAAAAAGCTGGATAGACTACGAAAATCAACCATCTTGCCAAATGGCCCACTTATTTAATTTTAGCGGTTCCCCCTGGCTTACTCAAAAATGGGTTAGAGAGGTAAAGGAGGTTACGTTCGGCGAAACTACACCTTATGGAGGATATAATGGTGATGAAGACCAGGGACAAATGGGTGCCCTGGGAGTGCTTATGGCAATTGGTATATTTCAAATGGATGGAGGCGTTTCTATTAACTCACCTTACGAAATCACTTCACCTATCTTTGACAGAATTGAAATCTCTTTGAATCCAGCTTATTATCCCGAAAAAAAGTTTGTCATTTCTACCAAAAATAACTCAGCTGAAAATATGTATATTCAGTCGGCAAAACTAAATGGAGAAAATTGGGAAAAATGTTTTTTCAGACATCAAGATTTTATGACTGGTGCCAAACTAGAATTAATGATGGGACCTGCCCCAAATAAAAACTGGGGCCATAGATAACATGAAAAGCACGGTTTACTTTATATCTATTTCCAATAGTTTTTGTCATTAACTCCTATCTACTAATACCATTTCTGGCAAAAAATAAAAAATGGTTTCTCTATTTTATTTCGCTAATCCTCGTGTTTACAGGAATAGAAGGAAGTAGAATACTACTAAATCAAAATGCAGATTTCTTTGGAAAAGAGAACATCTCATTTTCATTTATCCTTGCATTGGTAGTATCGTGGCTGTATATCACTACAAGAGATTGGTTTATCAATTTTAGGCTTATAGAAATATTAAAAGCTGAAAATTTAATTACGGAAATTGCTTTTCTTAAAGTCCAAGTCGACCCTCATTTTATGTTCAATACCCTAAACTCAATTTATGCATTAGCCTTAGAAGAAGACAGCCCTAAAACAGCAGACAGCATCATAAAATTAAGCACATTGATGCGATACAATCTTCATGACTCGAGTGCTGCATTTATAAATATTAAAAAAGAAATTGATTACATCGAAAAATACATCGCTTTACAAAGGTTAAGGCTTAATGATAATAATCAACTTGAAGTTAATATTAAACTCGACGAAAGCCAATCCCATAATATAAAAATTGTACCACTTTTGTTAATTCCGTTTATTGAAAATGCTTTCAAGTATGGAGTAAGTCCTTCAAAGACCACAGCTATAACAATTAAAATTCAAGCAGATATTAACTCTATTATTTTAGACATATCCAACACACTATCTGACTATTCTGATCGAGCAAATTTTTCTGGGATCGGATTACAAAATGTAAAAAATCGACTTCATTTATTCTATCCTGAGCAGCATACCCTAACAGTAAATCAATCAGGAGATAACTATTTTACACACTTAAAAATTACATTTAATCAATGATACGATGTATTGCCATAGATGACGAGCCCAGGGCTTTAGAAATAATCAAAAATCATGCATCGAAGATTGACTATTTACAATTAGAAAATGTCTTTACAGATGCTATTAAAGCAGTTCACTATTTGCAGGAAACAGACATAGAACTGCTCTTTCTCGATATAAATATGCCAGACATTGACGGAATAAAATTAGTAAAACATCTGTCTAAAAAACCACTAGTAATATTCACAACAGCCCATAGTGAATATGCAATAGAAAGTTACGATATTGAAGCTATTGACTATCTATTAAAACCATTTGACATTTCCAGATTTTTAATAGCTACAAATAAGGCAAAGGACCGACTTTTTAGATTATCTGAAAACGCTTCTCCATATATTTTTGTAAGTTCTGGCAACAAAAAAATAAAATTAATTTATAACGATATTCTTTTCATTAAAGGCGATGGAAATTATGTTACCTATCAGACAAAATCAGACAAAATAATGGTAAGGACTTCAATTACAGAAACCCTACGGGAACTACCTTCTAAAAACTTTGTTCAAATACATCGAAGCACAATTGTTTCCATATTATGGGTTGACAAAGTTGAGGACAATCATGTTTATATCGCCGGGAACAGGACTTCTATCAGTTCTACATTTCGGGCAGCTTTTTTCAATGCAATTAATGCAAAATAACGGATGGACTACTCGGTAGATATTTTACAAAACGATTTATATTTGCTCGATTAAATAGCTTTATAAATAAACGAATATTCTACTTAAATTCAATCATCTATTACTCTGCAGACCCGACCCCAAGCTATTTTTCACAAGTCACCTAAATCGACCCAATGCCAACCCTCCAAAGAGTTAAAATGCCAGCAACATTGCCCATACACCCAGGCTTAATCTCACACATCAACTTAACAGCCTCCAAAACAAAACCAACGTGTATAGATAATTATGGTCCGTATACTTATTTGTACCCATCATTCACCTTTGGATCCAAATTCAGATATAGAAATATGTTATCGATAGAAAATAAGACTAAATTAGCGGTTAAAGTAATGATGCTCGAGCATTTTTTTAATACATTATCAAAAAGTATAACTCTAACAGAAGCCGATAAATCAGTTTTCAGACAGTATGCTATTGTAAAGAAGTTAAGGAAACGGCAATATCTTTTGCAGGAAGGGGAAATTTGTAAATCTGTGGCATTTGTAAGCAAAGGGATTTTGCGTTCATATCTGATGGATGAAAAAAATAACGAACGCATTATACAATTTGCACCTGAAGGCTGGTTTATTTCTGACCTGTACAGTTTTGTAACTAATGAGTATTCTAATCTGAACATTGATGCAATTGAAGATTCAGAGCTAGTGCTAATAAACCAGGGGGCACATGCACATCTTGAAAATATAATTCCTGAATTTTTCAAATTTAATTGTCTGCAATATCGCGGTGCATATATTGCTTTTCAAAAAAGATTAACTAACATGTTCACTCTTTCAGCAGAAGAAAAATACATTAAACTGCTCCATATTTACCCTGATATTATACAGCGGGTACCACAACACATGATTGCTTCTTACCTGGGTTTAAAACCTGAAACATTAAGCCGTGTAAGAAAAAAACTTATCCTAAAGAAACCATAACATAGTTAATTAATTGATCTGCATCAATACTATTTCTTGATCCACATCAATACATTGGAACAGATGTACACGATATTTTTGTACCTGGGCGTGGCAATTGGCAAATTAGCCAAGGCATTTTAGGCCATTCCTTAAACATAAAATAAAACTAAAATTAAAAAATGAAAATGAAAATGAAAAGATTTTTCTTTGCTGCCATCGTGTTTGTACATACTTCATCATTTGCCCAAACTACAACATGGAAGAATGATAAGATGCATTCTAAACTTACATTTACAGTAACGCATCTTATGGTATCTGATGTTGACGGACTATTTAAAATTTTTGATGTAACTATCACTACAACAAAGCCAGATTTTAGTGATGCTGTTTTTGAGCTTTCGGCAGATGCATCTTCAATAAACACTGAAGTTGAAATGCGTGATAACGATTTGAAAAGCGCCAACTTTTTCGATGTGGCAACTTATCCAAAAATCACCTTCAAAAGCACTTCAATACAGCCGAACGGACAAAATAAATATAAACTTACGGGTAACGTTTCCATGCATGGCATTACCAAGTTGGTATCGATGGATCTTTGGTATCGCGGTACAACAGATACCACCATGAACAAACAAAAAGACGCTGGGTTTAAATTAACAGGTACGCTAAAACGTTCGGATTTTAATATTGGTTCAAAAATGCCAACTGCAGTTGTTAGTGACGATTTAGAGATTAAAGCTGATGGAGAGTTTGCAATAGTAGGTCATCAATAAGATTATTATAAAAATATTTAAATTTCCATTCTAACATTGTACACAGCTTCTTCATAATATTTTGAATTTTCAAATGAATTCATCATGAAAAGAATGTTTCTTTTTACATTGCTACTACAAATGATGGGGTCATTCACTATTACTCAACAACCGGCATACAAAAATAAAAATCTTTCTCCCGGGTTTAGAGCAAAAGGATTTGGTGAATAGAATGAACCTTAATGAAAAAGTGATGCAAATGCAATGTTTATGGATTCAAAAGTTCAAAATACTTGATTACATGGTTTGATATGTTCCGAATTGAAAATAGCAAAATTGCGAAACATTGGGATACTGCTGAAAAAATAAAGAATTAATAATGAGTTTTATATATTAAAAAATATCATTTAAAAATATGAAAACTAATCGAAGAGAATTTTTGAACAGCATGTCAATGGTAACTGCTGGTTTTGCTATTCCTTTCTCTGAATATTCTTCTTTTATTAAGATTGACGAATATATAGAGGTGGAAATAACTCATGGAAGAATCAGGGGTATCAGGTACGAAGGCGTAAATATATTTAAGGGAATCCCTTACGGAGGAAAAATTTCAGGCGACAGGCGTTTTAGAAGACCTGCTCCTTTAGTACCGTGGACCGGCGTACGGGACGCTTTGCAATTGGGTGCTCCTGCCATTCAACCACCCGATGGAAGCCGTGGGATAAATGAACCAGCAAAAAATGAAGATTGCCTGTTTCTGAATGTTTGGACTCCGGCCAATGATCATAAAAAAAGGGCGGTAATGTTTTATAATCATGGTGGTGGTTTTGGCGCAGGCTCTGGCGGTGCCCCTGACCAGGATGGCTCAAACCTTGCCCGTTTCTTTGATGTAGTGGTGGTTGAAACCAACCATCGGCTGGGGATTATGGGCTACCTGTATTTAGATGAAATAGCCGGGCCCGACTATGCAGGCTCTGGTGATATGGGCATGCTGGACATTGTGGCAGGCCTGGAATGGGTGAATAAAAATATTGCTTCTTTTGGCGGCGACCCCAACAACGTAATGATTTTTGGAGAATCAGGCGGCGGCGCTAAAACATCCTGTTTATATGCTATGCCGGATGCGGCTCCTTATTTTAACAAGGCTTCAATTGAAAGTGGTCCAGGTGTTCGCATGGTACCGAAAGAAGCGGCTGCGGAAATGACGGCTATCACCCTGCGGGAATTAAATATAGCTCCTAAAGACTGGAGAAAATTACTCGATACACCAACAGCAGATTTATTAAATATCCAGGGAAAGATATCAAACTTAATGGCGCAGTCGGAATACGCAAAGAAAAACGGCACCGTAGGTTTTGTACCAAATTCTTTTTCACCTGTGGTTGATGGCGTGGCACTTCCGCACCATCCTTTCGATCCCACGGCACCTGGTATTTCTAAGAACAAACCACTTATTGTCGGATGGAACGAAGATGAATTCACTTTTTTCGCTATGGCATCCCATGATACTGCTGCACTAAAAAGCGATTTTACTTTTGAAGCATTGCCGGCAAAATTGGAAGCGCAATTTGGCAGCAATACCCAAAAAGTTATTGAGACTTACCGGCAAACAATGCCAAACGCAACGGCATCGAACATTTGGGTAGCCATAGAATCAGTCAACATGATGGGGTTAGGTTCTATCACAATTGCTGAAAGAAAAGTACAACAGCAGGGAGCTCCGGTTTATTTATACAATTTTGGTTATAAGTCAGAAGCGAAAGTTCCGGGCACCGATTACCCATTTGGAACGCCACACGCCATGGATATAACTTTTAAATTTAACAACGAAATTGCGGGGGCAAAAGCTGGTATGTTGGGCGGCAACAGACCTGAACGTTTTGCTGCATCTCACAACTTTGCAGAACTATGGACAAGCTTTGCAAAAACAAGTAAGCCCGCTGCCAAAGATATTCCTGATTGGCCGGCATACAACTTAAAAGACAGGCCTACTATGAGGATTGATACCAAGTGCGAAGTAATCAACAAGAGACTTAAGGACGAAATTAATATGTGGAGATCGCTTGGAAAACTTTAACTGATTAAAGTTAAAAAATATTGATATGAAGAACGTAAAATTAATAACCTTTTTGACATTGGTTTTGGCATATCCACTATGACATTCGGGCAATCCATATCGTTACCACATTTTGAAAAAAAAGGAGATGTGACACAATTTATTCTGGATGGTAAATTGTTGTTTTAACAGGTGCCCTTTTCGTATTGTACTATTGTCTCAAATGAATGCCCATTATTGCGTTAAAGTACTATCCCTAACCTGGGTGATGTTAGCGTTCCCCCGTTTTGTTTTACTCGTTGCTTATTAACTTTATTACTTTTCTATATGCTGGCTTTCTAATAAACCGAAGCAAAGTCACAAATATGTTTAATATTATTTAATATATAAAGAAGTCTACCATTTAAATTTTTTGGAATAGTATTGGGTAAGAAAACTGACCTGGCAAAAAACACCAGTTGATTTTGTCATTCATATTTAACTATTCCTATCTTCACATTTTGATGAAAAAATAAATTGTATAAACTATTTAAGCACCATCTATCTTCAATTCAATTTTGATACTAAAATAACTTGATACTGTATCCCCATAGATCGGTACTCAGGCTTCACGGTCAATAAAAGATTATCCTGTTGTCCCTTTTTGATTACCTTGTTAGCATGTTTTTTATCGGTTGCCGGATACTTTCTTATGTATTAGGGTCAAATCAGGTTGAAATGAGTATACGACTTTAAAATACCAAAAATGAAAGTAGCTGTATTTAGCGCACACAAATTTGAAAAAGAATACCTTATTTCTGCCAATACGAACAAGCATGACTTAATTTTAATTGAATCGCGGTTGACTGCTGATACTGTTTCACTTGCTAAGGGATGCCAGGTAGTGAGCATTTTTGTAAGCGATGATGCTTCGTCCCCTGTTCTGGAAAAACTCAACTTGCTTGGTATCAGATTTCTAGCCTTACGGTCTGCAGGTTTCAATCATGTGGATTTAGAAAAAGCAAAGAAATTAAATATAAAAATAGCCCGTGTTCCGGAATACTCACCTTATGCAGTAGCTGAATATACCATCGCATTAATGCTTGCATTAAACCGAAAACTTATCCGTTCACATTATCGCATTATGGAACAAAATTTTTCTTTAGATGGCTTGACCGGGTTTGATATGAATGGAAAGAAAGTCGGGATAATCGGAACAGGGAAAATCGGCAGCTTAGTTGCAAAAATTCTGTTTGGATTTGGATGTAAGTTATTAGCCTTTGACCCATTTCAGAATGAATCTTTGATCAAACAATATAATCTGACATATACTGACTTTAATACTTTATGCAGGGAGTCTGATATTATTACACTTCATGCTCCGCTTCAAAATGAAACAGAATATATTATTAATGAAGAAAGCATCTCTTTGATGAAACAAGGAGTGATGATTATCAATACAGGAAGAGGTGGCCTGGTGAACACCAAGGATATTATTGAGGCCCTAAAGAATAGCAGAATAGGATATTTTGGTTCGGATGTTTATGAAGAAGAAGAAGGGTTGTTTTTTGTAGACCATTCAGAAGATATTTTGCAAGACGACATCATAGCTCGATTAATGAGCTTTAGGAATGTGCTCGTTACAAGTCACCAGGCATTCTTAACAGATACGGCTTTGAGGAATATTTCCAACACTACTATTCAAAACATTGACTTATTTGAAAAAGGTGAAAAAATTCAAAACGAAATAGTTTTTCATGAGCCCCCTGCATAAAAAGAAGCGCATGCCTAATACCGGGTTTCGTGCAAGTGTGGCCTTGATCAAAAATCTGCAGCCAATTGTAAAGCCAACGAATAATTTCCTTAAATTCAATATAGTATTTACAAACAGGAGTCATGGCGGAATGCTATCCTCCCACTCCACAAAGTCCTGTCCGATTAGCTTTAACTGTACCAAAAACAATCCTTGATAATGCCTGCAAATAACTTCAATATAAAAGGATTAACGAATGAGCAAGTAATTCTTGCCAGGAAAAAATTTGGTCAAAACACGTTAAACTACAAAGAAGAAAACAGCATTTTAGATGCTATAATAAAATTGGTGAAGGAGCCGATGATCATTTTATTATTAGTTGCAGCCCTGATTTATTTTATCAGCGGAGAAACAGGGGATGCCATCTTTCTCTTATCAGCTATACTTATAGTTTCTGCCATTTCTTTATTCCAAGACTCAAGAAGCCGTAATGCTTTACAAAAACTAAAAAGTCTGACACAACCGAATTGCAAAGTAATCAGGAATGGTAATACCGAAGAAATAAAAAGTGAAGACCTGGTAGTTGGAGATAGTTTGTTTGCGGAAGAAGGAACTTCGATTACAGCCGATGGAATCATTGTTCATTCCAATGATTTTTCAGTAAACGAATCGATTCTTACCGGTGAATCTTTTCCTGTTTTTAAAGACAAATCAAAAGAAGATAATTTTATTTTTACAGGTACGACAGTGGCAAGCGGCTTAGCCATTGTTACCGTTACAAGTATTGGAAACGAAACCAAGTTAGGGAAAATTGGTAAAAGCATTGAAAGCATTAAAGAGGAAAAAACACCATTAGAGCTTCAAATAAGCAATTTTGTAAAAAAGCTGGTTATTGCTGGTGCTCTGGTTTTCGTGGTGGTTTGGGCTATCAATTACTTTCATTCATACAATTTATTGGATAGTTTACTCAAGGCACTCACCTTAGCTATGAGCATTTTACCCGAAGAAATTCCGATGGCATTTACAACGTTTATGGCCCTTGGTGCCTGGCGGTTAATGAAAATGGGGATCGTGGTCAAGCAAATGAAAACAGTGGAAACATTGGGTTCTGCTACAGTTATCTGCACTGACAAAACAGGAACGATTACCGAAAATAAAATGAGTTTGGCAAAAGTATTTTCGCTGGCTTCACAAAAAATAACTAATCCTGATGTGGCTAATGATGACGAAAAAGCGTTGATTAAAACAGCCATGTGGGCCAGCGAGCCCATCCCCTTCGATCCAATGGAAGTAGCATTACATAATGCTTACAACGATTTACATACCGAAGATGAACGACCAAATTATAAATTAATACATGAATATCCATTGGACGGAAAGCCACCCATGATGACACATATTTTTGAAAGCAATTCGGGCAAAAGAATTATAGCTTCCAAAGGTGCACCCGAAGCATTATTACGTGTTGCCAATTTGTCAAACATAGAAAGGCAACAAATTGAAACAGCCATTCAAACCATAACCAATGAAGGTTATCGGGTGCTAGGTGTTGGCGAAAGTGATTTTACAGGAAATCATTTTCCTAAAACTCAACAAGAATTAAGATTTGTGTTCAAAGGAATTGTGGCTTTTTATGACCCCCCAAAAAAGAATATCGAAACCGTATTAAGTCAATTTTACAAAGCTGGTATATCCGTAAAAATAATTACCGGTGACAATTCTGAAACAACCACAGCTATTGCCAAACAAATCGCTTTTACAGGCTTCGAACATAGTTTGACCGGAGATGAGTTGATGAAATTATCAGATGCTGAATTGAAGGAAAAAGTAATGCAGATCAATGTCTTTACTCGAATGTTTCCTGAAGCAAAACTAAGAATAATTATTGCCTTAAAAGAGCAAAATCAAATTGTGGCAATGACAGGCGATGGTGTGAATGACGGGCCAGCTTTAAAGGCAGCACATATTGGGATTGCCATGGGAAAGAAAGGAACTGAAATAGCCAAGCAGGCCGCTTCTCTCATTTTATTAGAAGACGATCTATCGAAAATGGTAGACGCGGTTGCAATAGGTAGAAGAATTTATACCAATCTTAAAAAGGCAATTCAGTACATTATATCTATTCATATACCCATTATCTTTACCGTTTTTATACCATTGGTACTAGGGTGGACTTATCCGAATATTCTATCTCCTGTACATATCATTTTTTTAGAATTGATAATGGGCCCCACCTGCTCTATCATTTTTGAAAATGAACCAATGGAGAAAAACACCATGTCTAATAATCCACGACCGTTTACAACTACTTTTTTCAATTGGACAGAGTTAACTACAAGCATAATTCAAGGACTAGTCATTACAGCTGGAACTTTGTTTGCTTATCAATATTCAGTTTACCAGGCATTTAATGAAGCACATACCCGAACATTTGTATTTACTGTTTTAATAACTGCCAATATCTTCTTAACTCTTGTAAATCGCTCTTTTTACTATTCCATCTTCACCACTTTGAGATATAAAAACAATATGGTCTTGTCCATTTTTGCCCTTACCATTACTTTTACAGGACTTGTACTATTTGTACCTCCCTTGACAATATTTTTTAAATTTGAGACACTTAATATTTCACAGTTATTTACTTGTATTGGAATTGGTTTTATATCAGTCATATGGTACGAGTTGGTAAAAATAAAAACAAGACTAAAAAGCAGTACCGGGAGACTAGGTACCAGCTAACATTTTATAAAAATTGAGTAAACAAAAGGAAGAGAAAAACGAATTATTGACAAAATGTTTATGCACTTTTGGGGTGAAAAGTAAAGGATATGGTTTTATGTTCGTTCGAAGGTAGGTTACGTGGGATAATTTAGTTTTTCGAAATCCATCAACTGAATAAACTCAAATAATTAGCCTTTGTAAATGACAAGAATTGATCACAAGACGAATTCGACAATAATGAAAAAAACAATATTTATTACCCTGACACTTACAGCATCTTTTTGTCTTGGATTCGCTTTCAAAACAATTTTAAGAACAAATGATACTAATAAAATGAAAAAAGTAACAGGCATCGGTGGCATCTTTTTTAAATGCAAAGACCCCAACAAAATGAAAGAGTGGTATAAAACTCATCTTGGTTTAAACACGAACGACTATGGAGCAACTTTTGAATGGAGAGAAGCGTCCGACTCAACTAAAAAAGGTTCTACATCCTGGAGTCCATTTAGCGAAACAACAAAATATTTTGAACCTTCAACAAAAGAATTCATGATTAACTACAGAGTTGCTGATTTGGGAGCACTTGTTGAAGAACTTAAAAAAGAAGGTGTAAGAATTGTTGACAAGATTGAATCATATGATTACGGAAAGTTTGTTCACATCGTTGACATAGAAGGAAACAAAATTGAATTATGGGAACCTATCGACTAGCTAGCCGGACTGCAAAATAAAAATTTAAACAACCTGTATAAAAGAACGCCTGACACCAAATCGAGTAGATCGCCTCATCAGTGGTCGCGGAGAATGAACGCCTTTTTCATAGAATAACTATTAGATATATAATGTTCCAATAGAAATAAGTAATCCTATTTAACATTTTTATATGGAATCCGTCCTACACCAATACACTATCCATCGCCCCACGTTTGCCTCATTTTCATTTAACACTTTCCCATCAAATTCTTCAAATCCGAAATTAGTTTTCAATTGTACCCTGTCTACCAGCATGCTGTACTTCTAAAAGTCACTTTATTTATCCAGAGGAACTCGCCCCCAAAGTTCAAATCCTTAATAATTTGTGAAAATTTAATGTTTCATAACATAATAAAAAATATATAATTTAAGTTTAATGAAATACCACAGTTATTTAGCAGTTAACAAAGACTGGTAAATAATGATCTAAGATTGTAATTATGAATAACTTATACAACTTATGCCTTAAACCTTTATCTGTAGCGTTTATTCTCTTGATTTTTTCAAATAGTTATAGCCAAGCAATAAAGCGGCAAGCAATTTCAAGTTACGGGGCTGTAGGTACACTCGGAAATTCCACTATAAGTCAGACAGCAGGACAGAGCTATAATACTACATCTCTGAATCAGAATAATGGGATATCTGCAGGGTTTCAACAACCTGCTCATTACATTATAGAAGAGGTACCTATTGCTAAAGCCAAAACCTGGAATATATCCGTATTTCCAAACCCAGCATCAAATTCGGTTACCATTACCAGTGAAGAAAAACTACAGGAAGTCCAGCTTTCAGTCACTGATATTACCGGCAAAACCATCCTAAGATCTAAAATAGCTGATCTGACGAATCATTCGATGGATTGTAGCAGATGGATTGCAGGAAATTATATAATCCAAATCCAGGATCGCAAGGGTAACCAAAAAACGCTCAAACTCATCATTTCAAAATAACAACCAAAATCCATGAAAAAATACATACTTCTCGGGCTTTGCCTTCTTTTTTATTTCTCCGGTAGTGCTCAACCAGAGTTTACTGCTGAAGCTTCACAGCTATTTACTTCTTTTAAATTTAAAGACAGCCAGGGAGAAAAACATAACGGCGACTATCAAAGCATCATCACGAGTGGGTACGGAATAGGTATGCGGTATGTCACCGGTGGAGGTATTGCCTTTAGAGCTGGAATAGGTCTAAGAAATGGCGGTGCCAACCTGGTATACGATAATAATAACTATGATTGGAAATTGCAATATTTAGATTTAAAATTGGGGGCAGGATATATGCTTCAATTCAAAAATATTAAACCTTATGTGATGGTATTGGGATACTATGGATCATTACTTAGAGGTACGCAAACCCTGAATAATGAAAATTTTAATATCACTAAATCGGGTATTCTGAAAAACAGAGATTTCGGACTTCAATTTAATCCAGGGCTCAATATTAAAGTAAACCATTTCATTTCCACTTATATTGAATTTCAATACTTAATGGGATTAGCCAATCTGGAAGTAAATCCTCCTCAAGAATCAAAAAATACTGCTTTTGGAGCAACATTAGGATTTTCATTTTTATTAGAAGAAAAGAATTGACCCCACTTAAAAACAAGATATAATATGAAAAAAATAATAGTTACATTTCTATTGGCGATCACTTGCGCATTTGCTGCGTATACACAAAAGATTGGCAATCTTCAGGGCATTTATTATCAAGCAGTAGCCATAGATGAAGATGGTAAAGAAATAGTAGGTCTTGATATAGATAATAAACCATTGAATGCAAAAACAATAGGGGTGAGATTTACCATTACTAAAGGCCTTAATGGCGCTATAGAATGGGAGGAGACTCATACTACCAATACAGATAAATATGGTCTATTTAATCTGATCATAGGCAAAGGTAAACCTACTGGAAAAGCACTCTATACAAAAATGCTGGATATCCCCTGGATAGATGCAGACCAGTTTCTAAAAGTAGAAATCGCCACTAAAAATGATGATAATTACAAACTGGTAAGTAACCAGCAGTTCATGTCTGTACCTTATTCTTTCTACACCGATGATATTGCTGATAATGCTATTACTACTGATAAAATATTGGATTCGGCAATTTTAAACAGAGATATTCATACGGAGGCTATAGATTCCCGCACCATTCTTCAAGAAACCATTTTGGCTGAAGATATTGCTACAGGCGCTGTTACTACCTCTGAAATTTTAGATTCTACTATATTAAATCTAGATATTAGTACATCATCCATTGACTCTCGCACGATTTTAAATGCAACTATTTTAAATGAAGATATGGGTAATGGTTCCGTTGATTCCAGGGTTGTACTTGATTCTTCATTGATTAATGCTGATTTGAGAACTGGAGCAGTTGATTCCAGAACCATACTGGACGCTTCTATTGAAAATATTGATTTGAACTCATCTTCTGTCGACACTCGTACTATTTTGAATGGGACTATACTAAATGAAGACATTGCAGATAGCACCATTGATCTCACCAGTAAAGTGACTGGAGTACTACCTGTGTCCAGAGGAGGAACCGGCAACCCAAACTTTAGCGCAAACTCCTTACTGATTAGCAATACAGATAGTAGCAGTATTACCTCTTTAGGTCGGGCTACTGATGGTCAAATTCCTGTGGGAGTCACTGATGCCGCCCCTCGACTGAAAGTGTTAGCAGGCAGAGAAGGTATAAATGTTACCAACACACCTGATTCCATAATTATTTCCTCAGGCATATTTGGAATATATACTACTGAAATAGATAGTGTAGATATAGGAATAATTAACTCAAAAGATAGTTGGCTTTCACCTCGAATTTCTTTAACCGGAGTAAAATTTGGTACCATATTACATGGGGCATTAGATTTAGACTTACAGGGTTGTCAGATTTCTGTATACGTGACTGGACCTGATGCAATACAAGTCTCTATTTTCAACGGTACTTTAAATGGTGTTGACTTAGGGATTACCAGGAAGCTAAGATTGCTGGTTTTAAATTAGAGTGATTGTACTTAACTGTGGCTTAAACCAAAATTATAGTACAGACTTAATTTCGGCTAAAGCCGTCAGTAAGTTCATCGGAAAAACAATTAGACAAGGGTCACCATTTTTAGAATTTTTACCGCTTGACTAAAGCCGGTGGAGTTAGAATTATTACCCATTCAACCAAACTTCCATTTTTTCCTCGAGTTGATTTTGAAGTTTTTTATATTTAGAAAGGATTTCACCAGACGATTTTGATTCATAGAAACCATCAACACCCATATCTGATTCCAGTTTCTTGATATCTCTTTCAAGATTTTCTATTTCTTTTTCAAGTTTAGAATTAATTTTTTGTCCTGGTACGGAAAGAGTTTGTTTTATTGATTTTGCAGCTAAACTCTTTGGTTCTCTAATGGCTGGATTATTCGTAGTCAATTCTCTAAAACTATCAATTTCTCTTTTCGCCAGATAATATTGAATATCTCCAATGTATTCCTTCATTTTCCCTTCTTTAAACTCGATGGTTTTATCAGTAAGCTCTTGCAAAAATTCACGATCATGGGATACCACTATCAGTGTACCTTCGAAGTCAAGTAATGCTTCTTTCAGGATATTTTTGGAGTCAATGTCCAGGTGATTCGTAGGTTCATCCAGTATTAAAAGGTTTATCGGCCGGAGTAGCATACAAGCCATCGCTAATCTAGCCCTTTCACCTCCACTGAGTACACTTACTTTTTTCTCGACATCATCACCACTAAACAAAAATGCTCCCAGTACAGATCGCAACCTGGGTCGCATTTCAGGTGGAGAAGTATCTTCTAATGTTTGCAATAAAGTTTTGTTTAAAGCTAGCGTCTCTGCCTGGTTTTGAGCATAGTACCCTATATTCACATTATAACCAGGAATCACTTCACCACTGGTTGCTTTTTCTATGTCGGTGAGCACTTTTACAAAGGTGGTTTTACCCTGGCCATTTTGACCAACAAAAGCAATTCGTTCCCCTCTTCGTGCTTCGAAATCTATCCCATTCAAAACATTCTTTACACCATATGATTTATGTACATTTTTAGCCGAGATGGCTAATTCGCCTGATCTTGGTGCAGTTGGAAATCTTACCACCATACTACCCATGTCGGAAGGTGACCACTCTACCCTCTCCATCTTATCCAATTGTTTGATCATGGATTGAGCCATTTTGGCTTTTGAAGCTTTAGCTCTAAATCTATCTATAGTCTTTTCCTTCTGAGCTATTAATTTTTGTTGATTGAGGTAAGCATTTTCCATCAATTGATCGCGTTCCACTTTCTCCACCAGGTATTTTGAATAACTACAGTTATAGTCATTGAGTCTTCCTGACTCTATTTCTAAGGTGCGCTTAGAGACATTATCCAGGAACTGCTTATCATGTGAAATGGTAACAATAGTAGATCTCAATGTTTGTAAATAATTTTCCAACCAAATGATCGCATCCATATCCAAATGATTGGTAGGCTCATCGAGCATCAGCACATCGGGCTTACAGAGTAGCATTTTAGCCAGCTCCACCCGCATTTTCCATCCACCACTAAATGTTTCTAAAGCCCTCGTGAGTTCACTTGATTTAAATCCCAATCCTGTGAGCACTCTTTCAGCTTCAGCCTGGGCGGTGTCACCTCCCAGATTATGTCTCAAATGATAAAGATCTTCCAACTCATGCAATACATCAGCCATGGTATTTTCATCCAGGTGGTCATGCAACCGATTTTCAAGCCTGGAGATCTTGGTTTCAATTACATTTAATTCATCAAAAGCCTTCATTGCCTCATGTAATACACTAGTAGATTCATCAAAATCTATCTCTTGTTTCAGATAGGCTATTTTGGTTCCTTTGGGCATATCTATCTCCCCGCCATCGGCAGCATATTGTTTAGCTATTATCTTGAGCAAAGTAGATTTTCCAGCTCCATTGCGGCCAACCAAGGCAATTTTTTCACCATCAGATAGTGTGGCATTGATTTCATCGAGCAATACCCGATCACCATATTTGAGGAATAAATTTTTTATCTGAATCATGGTCTATTTAATGTTGAGTATTCGCTTATGATTTTTTGAAAGTTGTATTTGGAATTTCTTAGTTCCAGTTTAATTGATCCGGCATTTCACTTATTACGGAAAACGTATTTCCCTTATCATCCAGTATTCTTTTCCAAAGCCTGAGAGCATGTACTTTGAAGATATAGTTTGCATCTCCTTCGGCCAGTATCCAGGAGCCTATGCCCATTTCTTCTTCCAGTTGACCGGAGGTCCATCCAGAATATCCAGTAAAAAATCTAATATTTTCAGGGCCTATTAATTGTTGCTCAATTAAAAATTTCAGCTTTTCAAAATTGCCACCCCAGTATACACCTCGCATGATCTGCACACTTTCTTCTAATAAATCACCCACATTGTGCAGGTAATGCAACGTATCATGAGCCACTGGCCCTCCATAGTGGAGAAGCGCTTCTATCTCAGGAAAATCATGTACCATATCATTTATTTTTACCTTTAATGGTTTATTCAAAATAAATCCCACTGTACCGTTTTCCTGATCGTGTTCAGTAAGCATAACCACAGCTTTTTGAAAATGAGGATCTAGCATGAATGGCTCTGCCAACAATAATTTACCATTTGATATTATTAATTTTTTATCCCCCATTAGCTTTCAATTATATATTACTAACCACCATTTTTCTATCAACTTTTTTGATTAATCCTGAAAGAACTTTACCATTTCCTCCTACTTCAATAAATTCCGACACCCCATCGGCTATCATCTGTTGGATCGTCTGCGACCATTTTACCGGCCCGGTTAGTTGCTTTAGTAAATTTACTCTGATTTCATCGGGATCAGAATGAGGCTTAGCATCAATGTTTTGATAGATAGGGCAAGATGGCACTTGAATATTAGCCCTTTCGATTCCCGCTTTGAGTTCTGCTTCAGCGAGAGCCATTAATGGTGAATGAAAAGCCCCACCTACCGGCAGTTTGATGGCATTTCTACAGCCCAGTTCTTTCAATTTTTCCATAGCAGCTTCCACAGCAGCTACTTCTCCACTGATTACTAACTGACCCGGACAATTATAGTTTGCAGGTACAACGATACCATCAATATCTGCACATACATTTTCTACCACCGAGTCTTCCATTCCTATGATAGCAGCCATAGTACCTGGAGTAAGATCACATGCTTTTTGCATAGCCACAGCCCTTGTCAAAACCAACGACAAGCCTTCTTCAAATGGCATAGCTCCACTGGCAACTAATGCTGAAAACTCACCCAAAGAATGACCTGCCACTACCTGAGGCGAAAAATGTTCCGCTATTTTTGACGCAATTACCGAATGTAAAAAAATAGCAGGCTGGGTGATCCTTGTCTGCTTTAAATCTGCCTCACTGCCATCTACCATTACGGATAAAATATCAAATCCAAGTATACGATGAGCTATAGAAAAGTATTCCCTGGCAATGTCATTGTCTGCCAGATTTTTGGCCATTCCCGGAAATTGAGCACCCTGGCCCGGAAAAACATAAGCTTTCATTACTTAGAAAGATTTACACTTATTAAATTAAGAAATTCAGCCCGGGTCTCAGGCTGAGTAAATTGTCCTACAAATGCAGAAGTAGTAGTCACTGAATTTTGTTTCTGCACTCCGCGCATCATCATGCAAAGGTGCATCGCTTCTATCACCACAGCTACCCCTTGAGGATGTAAGGTATCATTGATGCAGTGGAGTATTTCGTCAGTTAATCTTTCCTGCACCTGCAGCCTCCTGGCAAACACATCTACAATACGGGGAATTTTACTTAATCCTACAATTTTTCCATTGGGGATATAAGCAATATGAGCTTTGCCTATAAATGGAAGCATATGATGCTCACAAAGCGAATACAATTCAATATCTTTTACCAAAACCATCTCAGAGTATTTCTCTTCAAACATGGCTGATTTTAGTATGGCAGGCCCATTTTCCTGGTACCCTTTCGTAAGGTACTGCATAGCTTTCGCCACCCGCTCGGGTGTTTTTAGTATACCTTCCCTATTGACATCTTCGCCCAACATTTCTAATACGGTTTGATATTGGCCCATTAATACCCGGGTAGTTTCTTCATCGTATCGTTCTGTTTTGGTATACGCCATTATTTATTTTAAAATTTGATTTTATTTAAAAAACGGTTTTTAAGCCCGCAAAGGTACGTGTTATGTCCCTGACTCTTAGTCTTTGGAAAATAATTCTTAGTCTATTAATCAGCGTGAACAAGATTACTCACATGTATCTTTATATCTTCATTTAACAAAATGAAAATCAATACGTTCACAATTCCAAAAATATCTGCTTCCCAGCTTTGGCTTCACGGCACTATTTGGATTATTTTATTGGTGGTATTGTTGATGCTGGATAAAAATCCATATTCATTGGGCTTGTCAGTATTGAGTAATGGTAGCCGATTAGGTCTATACGCTTTGCTGATCTATTTTAATCTCAATTATCTGATTCCTAAGTACTTAACTAATAATAAACTCGCCAGTTATTTTACCGGCCTGGTGATATTAGCTTTGGTGGCTACTCCTTTGGGAACCATGGTGCAGTACATTTTATTGTCTCAGTATCCTCAACTTCAATTGCATATTCAAGCCCAGCAAGGGCCACTTTTTTTAGTTTCCATGATGTTTTTAATTTTTTCTACCAGTGGTAAAATCATTGTCGATTGGGTAAAACAACAGCAGACCATGAAAGACCTGGAAACCCAAAACATGCAGTCGGAACTAAAATTTTTAAAAACTCAAATAAACCCTCATTTTCTTTTCAATACCCTGAATAGTCTCTATGCTTTGACCTTAAAAAAGTCGGAACAAGCGCCTGAAATCGTGGTCAAATTATCAGAAATGATGCGCTATATGCTCTACGAGTGCAATGAAAGAAGGGTACCATTGGAGAAAGAGGTGAAATACATTCAGAACTACCTGGACCTGGAGGCACTACGCCAAAGTAATTTGGTAGATATAGATTTTAAGGTAAATGGCAAAATCACGAATCAAAAAATAGCGCCTTTGGTTTTTATCACCTTTCTTGAAAATGCTTTTAAACATGGCGTAAATCACCAACTTTCTGATGCCTATGTTTACGTGACGATGGATGTATTTAGAGACAAGCTGGAGTTCTACATTGAAAACTCTAAAAACAGCACTTTACAATCTGTGCTTCCAAAACAGCATGGTGGTATCGGGCTCATCAATGTCCGACGCAGGCTCGAATTGATCTATCCACAGAGTCATTCAATCGATATTGAAGACCAACCACAGGCTTATACTGTACATTTATCACTAAATTTAGATAATTAATTAAAATGAAAATGAAAACAATTATAGTCGATGACGAACCTTTGGCACTAGAAGTTCTCGAAGAATTTATAAAAAAAATACCCGATCTCACATTGATAAAAAAATGCCAGAATGCTATTGAAGCTGGCGAAGTACTGAGAAAGCAAGATGTAGATTTGGTATTTCTTGATATACAGATGCCCCAGCTCACCGGTATCGAATTTGTAAAATCATTGACCAACCCACCTAAAATAATTTTCACCACAGCTTACAGTCAATACGCTTTGGAAGGTTTTGACCTCAATGCAGTAGATTATTTATTGAAACCCATTTCTTTTGATAGATTCCTGAAAGCGGTAAATAAAGCAATGGCTAAAAGCGGAAGCAATACCTCACTGGAAAGTGACGAAATTGAAAGTGGTCCTGATTTTATTTTTGTAAAGGCAGACAAAAAGCTGATCCGACTAAGATATAATGAGATACAATATGTAGAAGGTCTTAAAGACTATGTAATTATTAAAACTGATACAGGCAGAGTAATTACATTGCAAACGATGAAAAGTCTGGAGGAAAAACTACCTACTCCTCCATTCATGCGCATACACAGATCCTATATCATCAATCTGGATAAAATCTTAGCGGTAGTAGGGAATATGGTTGAGGTAATCGAGAAAGGTCAACCAAAGCTTTTACCGGTAGGGAAAAATTATCGCGATGAATTGGAGAAGGTGATTGAACAGAATAGATTATAGGAAGCAGATCCCCCTATTTTTTGATAATCTTTGCCTTTTTAAAATTAAGAACCCCGGGACAAAATTGGTGCTTACCCGTTTGAGGGATTTATTTATGCTGACAAATTGCATGTTTTGTGCGAGATTATAATATTGCAGGTATAACCAATTTTATTCACTTTGCTATGGGCTCCATATTTTCAATCCCAGGCAAGCATTAAAAATATTATAATTTTTTGTTAGTCTCGCAAATTGATTCCTACTTCACTTTCCCAGGATTATTAGTAACAAAACTCTTCCATGAGGAGAATTTTTTAGAGCCACCGGAAGAAATACTACCCCCATTTTGATGATGGCAGACAGCGCAGGCCAGGGCATCAGTTGCATCGAAATGAGCAGATTGGATTGGTCTCCCTAATATATGTGATAGCATCGCGGCCACTTGTTCCTTGGCAGCATTACCATTGCCGGTGACAGCCTGCTTTATCTTCTTAGGCGAGTATTCATGTATTTCAAGTCCCATAGTAATGGCTGCGGCTATAGAGACTCCCTGGGCTCGGCCCAGCTTGAGCATAGCTTGTACATTTTTACCGAAGAATGGGGCTTCGATAGCCATGATGCCCGGTTGATATGTTTCGATTAATTCTTGTAGCTGCAAGAATATTTCGCGGAGTTTTTGTTGATGATCAGCTACATTTTTAAGATGCATAGTACCCAATGTCAACAGTTGGATACCTCCGGGCTGTGGGTCAATAATAGCATATCCCAGCAGTTGCGTTCCGGGATCAACACCTAATATTCTATGTTTATAGGACTTTACAGGCATGAATGAATACGCAAGATTAATCCAAATTTATATTATAAAAAAAAATAATATCTAATGGATCACGCCTTCATCTAAATTGGTCCTGTCTCCCTGGGTATCCGGTTGAGAAATTACTAAAAATTGAAGATCCGCAGATGCCTGATCGTTTTTAATAAAATGGACTTGATTCTTTTGAATTTCAATTCCCTGATTTGAATTTAAAATAATCTTTTCATTGTCAATTTCAAACGTTGCCATTCCTGATAAGATATAAAAAAACTGATTTGAAACATGATGAAAATGAAGTAATTCTTTAGTATGAGGAGGCATTATTTCTAATTTAATAGAAAGCTCCTTTTTATCGAGGAACACCCAACTGGAGCATTCATCCCCCCATTGGTAAAATCTAGCTGATGAAATGTCAATTATACTACTCATGAATCAAACAATGTTAAATCTATCATAAAATTTAAATCAATAAAAACTTCGGGTTGTCCCACTCGTCAGATAATCATCGAAATCTGAGTAATTTTACAAAATAAAATGTAAAGGATTTTTTAAGAATTAAGTTGAATTGAATTTTAACCGCTTCCTTTTCGTTTTAAATAAAACTTCTTGCCAATATCCATGCTTAAATATCTGATCATCCTACCCCTTTTGTTGCCATTTCCCGGTGACTCTGAAAAGAAACCGCCAGTGGCGTCACATGCGGCTTCCATGATGTGTGATCCAACCAATAATACTTTCAAAGGAGGAGAAAAACTTACTTACAAATTGTATTACAATTGGAATTTTATATGGCTTGCTGCCGGTGAAGTGGTATTTAAAGTGGATGATATAGGTACTCAATATAAACTCACCGCGAAAGGGCGTACTTTCAGCTCCTATGAATGGTTTTTTAAGGCTGATGACTACTTTGAATCGATTGTGGACAAGCAAACGCTTCTTCCGGTTAGTTTCAAAAGAACAATTAAGGAGAATAAGTACCTCTATTTTGAAAAAATCGAGTTTGATCGTTTCGGAAATCAATTACGATCCTGGACCGGGAAAACTGAAGAAACAGCTAAGTTAACGGATCATCCATTTAATGGATGTATGCGTGACATACTGGCTATGATATATGCTGTACGCGTGCAGGATTTTGACAGTCTGACTACAGGAAGTTCACTTCCTATTAATGTATTTTTAGATAATAAATCTTACGATCTGAAACTGCAGTATTTGGGTATCAAAAATGATAAGCGTGTTCATAAAATGGGTAAAGTGAAAACGTATCAACTAAGTCCCGAAGTAATACAAGGCGAAGTATTTAAAGATAAAGACAGAATGAATATCTGGGCTAGTATGGATCTAAATAAAATACCATTATTGATAGAGTCGCCAGTATCAGTAGGAACTATCAAAGCAGTGCTTACAGACTATAAAGGACTGAAATATCCATTTGCTGAAATAGACAAATCTGATGAATAGGCTAAAGAACATACTGTATTCCATTATCGCTTTGCTGGTAATAGTTTGCGGAATATTTATTTATCAATGGTGGCAATCCAAATCTAAAGTCCACATTGAAAAAAATGCTACGGTACTTTTAGAAAAGATTCAAAAAGTAGCGAAATTGGCCACCGTAGAAGGGCATTTTTCGGAGCTTTATCAAAAAAAATCATTTACTTATTTTGACATTTCACCTTTCCAGAAAAAAGTATTGGTAAGAGTGCAGGCCAAGGTGGCAGCAGGCTACGATCTTGAAGGGTTACATATCGAATTTGACTCGACCAATAGAACCATATGGATCAATAATTTACCCGATCCTAAAATTTTATACATCGACCATTCCCTGGATTACTATGATATTACAGAAGGATTATTCACCTCATTCAACGCAGCAGATTACAATCAAATCCATGCTGAGGCTAAAGATCTGATCAGGCAGAAAGCTACAGAAAGTAATCTACTAACCGAAGCTCAGACCCAAGGCAAAGATCTGATGGACATGATAGGACTGATTGCAATTGGTTCCGGATGGGAATTAAAAGTGCGATCCCGGCCCGAATTAAAAAAATAGAGAATTAAAATGCAAGTCATTAAATTAAATTTGCCATCCTGATTTCAGGTGTAATTCATATATTTAATACTTACAAATTTAAATAAAATGAAATCAATTTTCAATTCAGACAGGAGAAGCTTTTTAAAAGCCAGTGCTTTCATAGCAGGAAGTACGTTCACACAAAGTGGGGTAATTGCATCGCCAAATATTCTTCATGATCTTTATAAACCTAAATCAAAAATAAAAGGAGTGCAAATCGGCTGTATCACTTATTCATTCAGAGACATGCCTGATCAAAGTGCTGAAGCAACATTACAGTATGTGCTTGACAGTGGTATAAGTGCTATAGAATTAATGGGCGATCCGGCAGAAACATTTGCTGGAAGACCTAAAAATCCAGTAGATTTCAAAGCTATGTTTCCGCTCATGCGTAAGCAAAGAGAAAAAATAGACCTTACTGATGAAGAGAAAAAGCAATTAGATGAAATGCAAGCAACCACCAAAGCTTATCGGGAAGAAGTAAAGAAATGGAGAAAGAGTGCACCCATGAATAAGTTTACCCAACTCGGAAAAATGTATAAAAAAGCAGGAGTGAAAATATATGGCTTCAAACCGGATGCTTTTAGTATGCAAAGTAGTGATGCTGAAATAGAGTATGGTATGCAAGCAGCAAAAAATCTTGGTGCCAATCAGGTCACTGTAGAACATCCTGGTAATGATGCACACACGCTCAAGCTATCCGGATTCGCTCAAAAGTATGGTCTCAGAATAGGATACCATGGTCATGAGCAACAAAAGACTGCTTTTTGGGATACCGCCTTAGGACAATCTCCTGCTAATGCTATGAATCTGGATCTGGGGCATTATATCGCTGCAGGAAATACGGATGCTTTAGATCTGATTAGAAAAAGACACGATCGCATATCAAGTATGCATATAAAAGATCGCACCACACCTGCACATGGACGAGGTAATGTAGTGTGGGGGCAAGGTGATACCCCGATAAAAGAGGCTCTCCAATTAATGCGCGACCAGAAATATAATTTTCCAGCTTCTATAGAATTAGAATATCAAATTCCAGAAGGATCTAATGCCGTAAAAGAAGTGAAGAAATGCCTGGAATACTGCAGAATGGCCCTGGGATAATGGACTTATTTTAGATTAAAAAATCCTCCAATTAGGTTTTATTAATTCGAGGATTTATTCAATATATGTACATTACTGCACTACCAATTTTTGCTCAGAAATATTTCCATTTTCAGAAACCTTTACTATATATGTACCACTAGTTAATTTACTGATATCAATATTTTGTCTACCTGAAAATGAGTCCCAGCTACTTTTATGCATAGATCTGCCTGCGAGGTCAAATATATCAATCATTACATTCTTTGATTCATGGTATTGAATCTCCACTGATTTATGAGCAGGATTAGGAATGAGTCTCAGGGTAGTAGATTCTAATTTGGTGCTTCCCTTAGTTATAGGAGCAGCGGGCTTTACAGCTTCACCCAGTTTAAAGGCAATTGGTAAATTAAATTGGACCGGGACAAAATTACCATCTTGCTTACCAGGTATCCATTTTTGTTCCATAGTATTCATCAAATTGACTACTCTGACAGCCTCATCACCACAGCTACCTCCAATATCCTTTAGGATTTTAGCTCCTGATATGGATCCATCCTTTTCAACCACAAAGCTGACTACCACTCTACCTTCAATATTATTCTTCCTGGCTTCTACCGGATATTTTATATTAGAGAACAGGAATTGAAGCATTTTCAAATCGGCACATTTTTTCATTTCATCATTGGTGCCTTTATCTTCACATCCGGGAAATCGTGGCGCCTGTTCTACTACTTTATAGACACCATCCACTACATTTTGATTTTGGTCAGCATTTGCAGCACCCTTGATATTTTGATGAGTTGGGATATGATTATCTAATCTAAATGAAATGGGCATTTGATACTGTACTGCTACATTATTCCCTTTATGTTTACCCGGTATCCATTTTTGAGGCATTGTATTCATAAGATTTACAACTCTAATTACTTCATTACCGCAATCTCCTCCAATATCCTCAACCACTTTGGCATTCGAAATACTACCATTTTCTTCGACCACAAACGAAACAACTACTCTGCCATCAATCCCATTTTCTTTCGCCAACTTCGGGTATTTGATATTAGAGTAAATATATTTCATCAAATTTAGATTTGAGCAAGCTTCCCTCTCTGTTTGAGTCTTAGCCTCTTCACAGCCCGGAAATCTTGGCATTTCCTCGACTACTTTGTATAGTTCGTGAGGAACAACCTTTTCATCCATTTTATTCAATTCAATGATGGTAAGCCCATTCTCCTGGCCACCATATTTTACGACCGTTTTAGAAAAGATCTGAGATTGTTCCAGCGCTTGATATTCTTCCTTTGTAACTTCATTTTCGTCAACGATATACTTGGGTTTAGTGATGATTTCTATGATTCCATTTTTACCAGATTCCTTATTATATTTTTTGGTAGCGGACTCTCCCTTAAGCACATTCATAGAGACAATCTGATCAGGATAGATATTAGTGATGAATTCTTTGGTTACAAATTTTCCATTAAGTACATAGGTGACATTAGATGGCAGACTATCTTTTTGGCTATCTGCATTAATACCTCCATCTGATAGTTTCAGATTTTTATCAGGCGAGCGGTAAGCAAACAAGACAGCTAGTAGGAGAAGTGTAGGAAATACCATGATATACTTCCATTTATTGATCGGGTTAGATTTAAATTTCAGCATCATATTGATTCTGTTTTTAAGTTGTGAATAAATAAAGTGATTGGCCAAAGCCAGTTGCAAGCCACGTTGCGAATTTTTCACCAATAAGGAGCCATACTCAATGGTATCTGTCGACTTTAATACCTGTGCATCGGCTACGTATTCGTGGGTATTTCGAAGTGCCTGCCTGTACCAATACATGAATGGATTCCACCAAAGCATTGTTTTTAGTACTTCTATAAGCAAAATATCGAGACTATGCCAATCCCGCACATGAGTATATTCATGCTGTAATATTCTTTCGAGATCCGGGTCCTTAAACTGTACTTTTTTACTAATAAAAACAAAATTGAAAAAGGAAAAAGGTAAATGCTCAGATTCAGTATTGATTAAAGTATAACCAACCATTTTCTGGTGGGCATTTTTGAATATAAGTTTTAGAATAGCTATAATATCAATACTCAGCCAAACCAATGAAATCGCAAACCCGATCCAGTAAACTTTTTGCAGCCAATAGACCGTATTGAATTTTCCTGCTGTACCATGTAGCGGGTTGAATTCTAAAATGTAGGCTCCCCCTTGCAAGGGCAGGCTCATTTCAAATGTATCAGAATATATTTCTTGCCACCGTATTCGAAGATAAGGAATAGCGAACCCCAGGATGAGTGTAGATAATAAATAAAAGCGATTAATTTTAAAGAATGTCTCATTCCTCAGAAAGAATTGATAGACCATTAGAAAAAATGACCAGCACAGACTGGCTTGCAGGAAATAAGTAATCATAATGGCTTCTTTTTGGCGTTGTTCAATTGTTCCATTAACTGATTGAGCTCTTTAATACTCAAATCTTTCTCCTGCACTAAAAAAGAAACCAATCTATTGGCAGATCCGCCGAAATACGTTGTTATTAAATTTCGCACTGTATGCTTACTATATTCTTCTTTAGGAACTATTGCGAAATATTCATACGTGCGACCGTAAGCTTTATGATCTACAAACCCTTTTTTCTCCAGGATTCGCACGATGGAAGAAATAGAGCTATGCGGGGGCCTTGGTTCGCCCAATTCATCCAAAATATCACTGACCAAAACCTTTCCTTTGGACCAGATGATTTGCATGATTTCTTCTTCAGCCTTCGTTAGTTTTTTACGCATGGTTGTTTATTTGATAAAGCAAATATACAACGCATTTAATAGTTTATCAACTAATTTATAATTTTTGTAACGTAGTATTTAGTTATACATCGTAACTTACTGATAATCAATATAAATGAATACTTTATTTTCTCCGGTTCGGAATCCAATAATCCAAAGAAAATCGCCCACTACCCAACAAAAATAAGGCTAGATAAGCAAATAAATAAATCAAACCCAGTTCTTTTCTCCCTAATGGATCTGATGCGTGCACTACTAACACAATCACCAGCATGTTGATGATCAATGGCATTAAAGCTAACCGGGTAAACAAGCCCAGAACCAATAAAATAGAGCAAATAAATTCAGCTAAAACTACCAAAGTAAGTGAAGCTGTAGCACCGATATGCAAAGGATCACCAAATTGAATTTCACCTCCAGCCATGAGTTTTTGAAACTTAGGATATCCATGGGATAGCATTAAAGCGCATATCGTTAATCTAAGAATTAAAGATACCCAATCTGTAGAATCATGAGACCACCTGGTGGCAGATAATAGTTTCTTTAGCATTTTAAATTACTTATAACTTAATCAATATAGGTAACTTTTCTTAAAAAGTATATGCCTAATGAAATCTCTAACGCCAGATTTTTAATGCTTTTTTCGCCTATGGAAGTGGTACTGCCTGGTTGATAAATATTGATAATATTATTTATTTGCGGTTGATAATATTGTTTGGTAATGTCCGGGGCAATATTCAATTCAAAAATACCGCCTACAAAGTCGTTGAAAGGAATATCAAATCCAGCGCCGAAAGTCACTCCCAGTACAGCTTTCTTTACTAAATCTTTGAATGGATAAATGGGAACCAGTTCATTGATTTGTTTGTACAAATCCAGATTATTAGAAACATTGTACTCACCTCTGAGGCCTATGGAATAATAGGCACTCATGGTTTGCTTCAAAAATTTCTTCTTGAATCCAACCAACAGAGATGCGTTTCTGAAAATGAATTTATCAGTAGGAAGATTATACGTATTACTTTGAAAAGTGATAGGAGAAGTATACCTGGTAGCGCTACCCCTGATATGATATCCCAATTGACCAAATATAGAATAGGGTTCATTTTCATCATAAGACTCCATCCAAAGATCTGCATGCCCTTTAAACAAGGGCCCATTTTGAAAATAATTCCATTTTTGAGTAGCCATGGTGGGCCCAAATTTCAATCCAAATCTAGAACTTTGACTAAGGCTTAATGTACACCCTACTATAATCAATAACATCACTCCAAAAATTCTTTTCATAAAGGTGAATTTAATGTTTTTCTCGAATGTAATCTTCAATCTCCATAATTGCATTTTGCAGAAGGCTTGGATCATTTGCAAGATAAAAGGGTTCAATACTTTCTAGTCTTTTATTTATCACGGACCATGATTCCTTGTCCATATTCCAAACAAGGGCTTGATTTCTATCCACCAATCTTTTAGCTAAATACGCTTGTTCTGTCTGACCTGGAGTTGGTACCAGGACTAATTTTTTACCAAAAGGCGCCAGATCCATTAAACTGGAATACCCTCCCCTTGAAACCATTACTTCACTGGATTGAATTAACTTAGAAAGTGCATCAGGAGGCAAGAACGAAATAAACTTAGTATCATTAAATGTCGAGGTAGGGTTTCCACCCACTATAAAAGCATTTTCGTCTTCCAATCTAGCTATTAACTTATTTTGAAATTCAGTTCTGGATGGCTCGGGACCTGAAACAATGGCCAAAATTTTATAACCTGTATTTTTCTGAAAGTCATTTATTTGCATTCGCGAAAGCAAACCCAAATATTTTCTTCTCACATCTTTTGGCAATTGAATTAATTCCCCGCTGAGATTATCATTTTGATTTAAATCTGGAATCCACAATTCATGATACCGATGAAATAATTTAATCAGTGCATTTCTAATACCGTATCTTCCAAAATACCAGGGCAATATAGGCCTGGGCTGATTGATGATAAATACGGAAGTAATATTCTTTGCTATAATTCCGGGCCTGGAATCTGAAATAATCAAATCATAGTTAGTCTCTTTAACAATAATTTTTAATTTTTCGTGATCCTTTTTGGCCCAATGAATAATAAGCGGAACCTGGATCATCAGTTTAAGGAAGAAAAACTTATTGTACTGAATATCTAAATCCGCGAGGTAATGGAATTTTAAATTTGGATATTCTTCAATTAAAAGTTTTGCTGCTTTACCATCACAAGCCAGGTGCACCTGGTGTCCCCGAATCAATAAAGTATCTATTATAGGCATGCAACGGGTAGCATGGCCAAGCCCCCAATTAAGCGGACAAACTAATATTTTTAATCCGTTATTTTTCAGGTTTTCTAACCGATCATCCATTTTGATTTACGGTCAATTCGATCAAATTTACATGTATCAATCTTAATTAAGGTCAATAATTAAGCTCCAAGTCTTATCTCATCCTCATTACTGTCAAACAATTTGTATTCGGTAAGCGCAAGATTTTCATTAGATCGCATTTTGGTCCATTTTTTATATTTCCACCACCATTGTCTTTGTTTATTCCATACACCTTTGGTAAAATAGGAGGTTAAAAATGGGTGCGCTTCTAAAATTAACTTTACTTCAGGTCTATTGGTCATGATGAAATCCAGGTCACGTTCGATCTCATCAGCAACTAAAATGGCAGGTCTTGCCTGGCCAGTGCCTCCGCAGGTAGAACATACTTCATTGATATTAATTTTTACTGAAGGCTTTACCCGTTCACGGGTAATCTGCATTAAGCCAAACTTACTGAGTGGAAGGATACTATGTTGAGCCCTGTCATCCATCATAAAATCCCTCATCATTTTGTACAAATGATTTTTATGCTCCTGACTTTTCATATCAATAAAGTCAATAATAATCAGACCACCTATATCCCTTAACCGGAGCTGCCTGGCAATCTCCATAGCCGCTTCCAGATTGACAGATAGTGCTGCTGATTGTTGATCAGTCTTCTGCATTTTAGGGCCGCTGTTCACATCAATGACATGCATGGCTTCCGTTTGCTCCAGCACTATATAGGCGCCACTACCCATGGTGGCAGTTTTGCCAAATGATGACTTAATCTGCCTGGTAATACCAAACTGATCCATTACCGACTTGTCACCCCTGTAATATTGAACTATTTTGGCTTGCTCCGGTGCTATACTTTGAAGTAGGTTTTTAGTATTCTGATAAAGCTCCTTATCATTCACTACTATTTTATTGAAAGATGAATTAAGCAGGTCTCTCAACATAGAAGAGGTCTTATCTAATTCACTCAAAAGCTTAATAGGAGGTTTGGCCTTAAGAAGTTGCTGATGAATGGTATCCCATTTGTCGGTAAGGTTGGTAATTTCTTCGTGCAGATCGGCTACTTTTTTCCCTGCCGCAGCAGTACGAACAATTACACCAAAATTTTTTGGTTTAATAGATTCTACTAGTATCTGTAATCTTTTTCGCTCGTCCTGATCTTCAATTTTTTTAGACACGGCTACCTGATCGGTAAAGGGAGTAAGTACCATAAACCTTCCGGGAATAGTAATTTCTCCTGACAGTCGGGGACCTTTAGTAGATATGGGCTCTTTTAATATTTGTACCAGAATGGGTTGCTTCTTATTGAGCACCTGATTGACCTTCCCATGTTTGTTGATATCGGGTTCGACAGTAAAGCCATCTAATAAGTGTGTGTCGAGCTTTCCAGCTATTGATTTCTCAGTAAAACTTAAAAAGGAATTCAGTCCTGGTCCAAGATCGGTATAATGTAAAAAAGCATCTTTAGGATGTCCGATATCGATAAAAGCAGCATTAAGACCAGGCATGAGCTTGGTCACAGTACCCAAAAATACATCACCTACCTGAAAGTTTTCGTCGGATTGCTGGTGGTGAAGTTCCACCAGTTTCCCATTTTCAAGCAAGGCGATTTCTACATCTCTGGGAGTAGAATTGATGATGAGTTCACGCTCCATAATTTTATTTAAACTAGAATTATGGTTGCATGGTATAGATTTAAAAATCTTGGAGCGAATAGGAAAAGATGTATTCGGTCAGGAGATGATGCCTGAAAGAATCATTTATACCACGCAACCGTGAATCACTATCTCAATTTCTTTTTATGTCTGTTTTTGCGCAGTCTCTTTTTTCTTTTGTGTGTGGCCATTTTATGGCGTTTTCTTTTTTTACCGCAAGGCATGTTTTAATTAATTTTATTATTAAATAATATTATTTCATTTATCTCTTAAAAGACTATTCGTCTTTACATTTTTTCTGATACCTTTTTAAGTCATTTTCATTGTGTTCAATTTCTGCAATTTTGGCCATTAGACAATAGGCTCTCGAAAAACCAGGATTTGTTTTTAACAAATGATCCAATCTTTCTTTAGCCCTATCTATTTGATTTGTTTCTATGGCTAGCCTGGCTAAATGATACAGCACCAATGCGTTATCAGGATAAGATGTAGCTAATGCCCTGAGAGCTAAGATTCCTTCCATGGGTCCATTCTCAGGAAATTCAACACTCAATAAAGCTTTGTTTACTTTGTAAGTCACATTTCCTGTATCTATCATCGCTGCTTGATTGAATCCTTCACGTGCCTTTGACAACCAGTTCGCTTTTTCAGTTTCCGATGGGTTAATGGAAGTTTTAAGCGCTAACACAAAATTTGTGGCAGCTATAGACCACGATTCGGGTGAATTCATTTTTTTAGCGACTTCCCTTGCATAGTCTGCTGCGAGCCCAACTTTACCTTGCTGATACCAAAAACCTGAAATTTTTTGAAGGATAAAGGATCGTATAGAATCATTAACAGCTTTTTCCAATTGCTGATAATAAAGGGCGGCCTGAGATCTGTCTTCACTGGACAGAGAATCTAAATACTGTAGTGCTAATTGATTAAAATCTTTGTCAATTGGGTTAAGAACCGCAGACTTTTCCGGGTTCCTGATATCAGGTGATACCTTACTAAAACCAAAATAGAGTATAAAAAATGCAATTACTGATATAAGAAAAGCCTTTACAGGGCCAGACCATTTAGAGATCATTCTTCTTCCTCGCTTTCAGGCAATTGCGTAACTTTATTTTTAACTTGCTCTACAAATATTTTAGCTGGCTTAAAAGAAGGTATAAAGTGTTCAGGAATTTCTATAGCCACATTTTTCTTGATATGGCGGCCAATTTTTTTAGCTCTCTTCTTGATAATGAAAGAACCAAATCCTCTGATGTACACATTTTCACCGTTAGCCAAGGTGCTTTTTACTTCTTTGAAAAACATTTCCAAGCTCACTAAAACATCTACTTTAGGTACACCCGTTTTCTCAGAAATCATAGCAACAAGATCAGCTTTTCTCATTAGTTACTGGTTTTTAATTGATTATAAAATAAGTACCACTGCTTTTTCTGGCAGGGTGCAAATTTGACGCTTTCTTTTGAAATAGCGAAATTTTTTGTAAATTATTTATAGTCTGTTAGTTATAAAAATATTTTTCTATTTTCTTCCAATTGTCCACTTTTATGATAATTTTTATGATTTGAGCAAATTAAAGAGGAATAAATCACCTTTATATCGATCTTTCAGCAATTATTTAAAAGATATGAGAAATAGCTTTTTTTGCATAGATGCGCACACTTGTGGCAATCCTGTAAGACTAGTGGCAGGAGGTGGACCAAATTTAATAGGTAAAAACATGTCGGAGAAAAGACAACATTTTCTCAAAGAGTATGATTGGATCAGAAAAGGGCTGATGTTTGAGCCTCGCGGGCATGATATGATGAGTGGCAGCATTTTATATCCCCCTCATGATCCTGAAAATGATGTGGCTGTCCTTTTTATTGAGACCAGTGGCTGCCTGCCGATGTGTGGCCATGGGACTATTGGTACCATTACTATAGCAATAGAACACGGCCTGATCAGGCCTAAAACCCCTGGAAAAATCAGAATGGAAGCACCGGCAGGGCTGGTATTAATTGATTATCATAAAGTTGGAGAGAAAGTAAATTCTGTAAAATTAACCAATGTCCCGTCTTTTCTGGAAGCAGAAAATCTTGAAGTCTATTGCCCGGGACTGGGAAAAATAAATTTCGATATGGCCTATGGTGGTAATTTTTATGCAATAATCGATTCACAAGAAAATTTTACCGACATCAATGACTACAAAAGCAACCAACTGATCAGCTGGAGCCTGGAAATAAGAGATGCGATAAATGAAAAGTATTCCTTTGTGCATCCTGTCGATCCTACCATAAATTCGTGCACCCATGTTATGTGGACTGGAAAGCCAAGAGATGCAGGATCCTCTGCCAGAAATGCTGTCTTTTATGGTGACAAAGCTATAGACAGATCACCTTGCGGTACTGGCACCTCAGCCAGAATGGCCCAGTGGGCTTCAAAAAACCGCTTAAAAAAGGGGGATCAATTCATTCATGAAAGCATCATATACAGTACGTTTATTGGCCGGGTTGAAGATGAAATGGAATACTATGGGAAAAAAGCAATAATACCGAGCATTGAAGGCTGGGCAAAGATTACTGGCTTAAATACTATTATTATTGATGATGATGACGATCCATATGCTCACGGTTTTCAGGTCTTGTGAAGGAAAAAATTTGACACGTTCATCTTAATCCGAAATTTTGCATTAGAATTTCTATGCAAAATCTGAGGTGTTGAAAATGAATTATTTATATTGATTTAAAATAGTAAGAAATAATTACAGTTTCAAAACTCAGGTCTGATGACTCCAATAGTCGTATCAGACTCATAGGAGGTTAACCTCGATAAATAGTTGGTTTTCAATCTCCCTATTTCATCGACCGTTGGCAATTTTTGCTTCAACTGCAAAAATTGGGTTTAAGCT
>JBBSBH010000044.1:0-39890 GCA_038251405.1 Chitinophagales bacterium | reverse complement strand
TTGCATTTTCACGGGCAATTGATTCGCTTTTCAAATATACATTTTGCTGCTCGACCAGTATTTTGGCACAGTCCTGTCCTAGATCCTGAATATCTGGTACCTTAAATTATTGTTCAGAATTTTCAATACGTTTTTACCCACATAAAACAGCGAAGAACCAACTTTATAAAGGCTGTTTGCTATTGAAGCGCTTCCTTTTTTGATTCTAAGTTATTACGCAATTGTATTATACTTCTTCTTAATCTAGACTTTACAGTACCCAATGGTAGAGATAGAGACATAGCACATTCTGATTGAGTGTATCCTTCAAAATATACCATTTCAATTGTTTTTTGATCTTTCTCATTTAGTCTTTTAATATTGTCCCTCAAATCTTCGGGGACAATCATTGATATACTATTGCTGAGAGCATTTATAGCCATTCTTTCTTCTAATGAATAAGTAGAGATGGAATGCCTATATTCCAATGTCCTGATCTTATCTAAGGAAGCATTTCGAGCCACTTTAGCCATCCAATTAAATAGTGAACCCTTTCTGGAATCGTATAGCTCAATTTTATTAAAGTATTTTAGAAATACATCGTTGAGGACTTCCTCAGAAGTCATTTCTGATTTTACTATTTTATTAATAATACAATATATTGATTTACGGTATTTATTGATTAATATTTGTAGTCCTATTTCCTGTCCAGATTGTAATAATGGAAGTATCTCCAGGTCAGTATTAATTATGCATTTAAGTAATTTCAAAACTGTTAGTTATTTACTGGGATTAAATATTATTGTTTTTACTTAATGCTAAATATTTATACTTTATCATTTTTATTAAACTGATATATAAAATTAATACCAATGCGATTTTATCGGTATTTTGCTTCTGGTTATAGTTTAAATTGATAGTTTTATTTTAAATCGATTAAGTATACCAAAGATGTTTCTAAATGCTTGGATGAATATTACACTATTATATCAATAAATTATATAATTCACATATTTATATAGACATTAAAAAAATGTGTGAATAAAAAAATAAATGGTAGGTAATTATATTACCCCTTACTGATGTTTCATAGGATCCTGGAATGCTAAATCAATAATTTGCTTTTTTTACGACACTCCGTATGATTTGTGATACTCACTTAATTCTCTTACAGCATATTAAATCTCGAAACTTGGGACTTATAGGAGAAAATATTTTGAACCTTAATTTTTGATGGAAACATTTTGGATATCTTCATAATAATAGATATTATCTAAATATGAACAAAAACAGGCAACAGGCG
Source organism: Chitinophagales bacterium (assembly GCA_038251405.1). Lineage (GTDB taxonomy): Bacteria > Bacteroidota > Bacteroidia > Chitinophagales > Saprospiraceae > JADJLQ01. The sequence goes on along the minus strand of JBBSBH010000044.1, from coordinate 38,608 downwards.
CATGATTTACTTGTGAGAGTCAACTCAAATGAAGCGTTACTAGTAATTCCATAAAATAGAAACAACATTTAGGTGATTTTTCAGCACCCTGAAAGAGTAATCATATCATTTCTAATACATGGTTACTGATCAAGTCATACGGAATATGTGTTGATCAAAAAGTATATAGAGTTTAAAGGCCTACGATAAATGGTGTAGACAATAGTATTTCTAGTGTTTCGATGAATGTATTGGAATAAACTATCGGACAGATTTATTTTTGATTTACCCAGTTTTACATACTGAAACATTTAAATATTCAAATGCCATTTATTCCAAAATCCATGAATGGAAATTAGGTAAAGTGTGATCGGCTATAATCGATGCAACTTTTATAATACTAAAAGCAATACTATTAAAATTACTAAAAGAGAACCAGCAGAAAGAAATATTCCACCACTGCTAAGTGATTTTTTCATGGATCTCAGTTCTTTTCTCATGTTCTTCTTTTCTAAGGAGGTCAGGTGTGATTTATCCATCGTTTTTATTTCGTCAATCCTTAGCATTATTCTTTTTGCAGCGGCTTCTGACATTACACTCTCCATTGGGACTGGTTCAGATGTATTAGCTTTTACCAACATTGGCAAGCTGGACAGTGACATGATTAATATCACAGATAAAAATATTTTTTTATTCATTTCTCTTTATTATTAATGTAATTGAAATATTACAAAGTAAATATCTGATTATTTATACGCTCAATGTTTATACAATTTTTAAATAATGTTACATTATTCACACATTTTTTTGGACATAATGAACGAAAAGTGAGAATGATACAACCTTTGTCACAAATTGTGTAAGGATACAGTCAATCAAGCCCATAACTTTGTAATTGTGAAAATCACTTCATATCTGACCCGCAGTATAGGGAAAAAAAAATATATCAAATGAATTCAACAGAAATCAAAGGTAACTGGAACGAACAAAAAGGTAAATTAAAGGAAAAATTTGCGCAACTCACTGACGATGACTTATTGTTTGCTGAAGGTAAAAGGGATGAAATGCTTGGTAGAATACAAAAGAAACTTGGCAAATCAAAAGAAGAACTTGAAACTATAATTAGTAAACTATAAGAAGATATTTCAAAGTCTTATTTATATAAATTGCCCTCTTACGAGAGCTTTTATATGTTGACCTGCAAGGATTTCCCGAAATAGGATTCAATTTAGGTTAGGGGAATCGGGATAAACTTCTCATCCTGATAGTTCAAACAAAAAAAGCCCTCTTGCGAGAGCTTTTATATGTTGACCTACAAGGATTTCCCGAAATAGGATTTAATTCAGGTTAGGGGAATCGGGATAAACTTCTCATCCTGATAGTTCAAACAAAAAAAGCCCTCTTGCGAGAGCTTTTATATGTTGACCTGCATGGATTTCCCGAAATAGGATTTAATTCAGGTCGGGGAATCGGGATAAACTTCTCATCCTGATAGTTCAAACAAAAAAAGCCCTCTTACGAGAGCTTTTATATGTTGACCTACAAGGATTCGAACCTAGACAAACAGAATCAAAATCTGGTGTGCTACCTTTACACCATAGGTCAGTTGCTTTTGGAAGCGGATGCAAAGATAAGAGATTTACTAATTTCTACAAATGGTAACCCACTTTCAATTTAATATATGATTGAAATTTAAATTTATAAGACTTTTACATCTCATCGGCGCTTGGTCCATAGGGTCCGGGCACAGGAATATTCAATAATCTTAAGTTAACTTGCAATTGAGCCCGATGATGGACATTTTGACCAAAAGCATGTCTGATGGCCTGCCATTTTTCAAGGTCAAGATACACTGCTTCTCCGGCACACAATAGCCATTTCTTTTGTAAAATGGAATCATCTGCTTGATCTAAGGAATTCTGTGCACTTTTAACACATTCGTCAAATCTGGCTACTAATTCTTCAGCATTGGTACTTACCACAGGAGTATATGGCATGTTTGTAAAATCCCATTTGTCCTGGTCCAGTACCAACGAAATCATTATTGGCATTTCTGCTAAGTGATTGGTCAAGGAAGAAATAGTCATGCTCTTGGGATGTGGTTTCCAATCCATTTTATCAGCAGGTACTATTTGTAACATTCTGCGTGTCTGAACAGATTCCTGTTCCAGTTCATACTTAAATGAATCAATAAAACTTATCATATTAATTAGATTATTTATTTAGTAATGTATTTGATATCAGTCATTTCTATTCTCCTGAATTCTACTTCTGAACCTTCAGCCTGGAGAGCAAACTGACCCCTGGACGCTGTAGCATTAATACCATCATTTACCATGTCTCCATTTACCCAGACTTTAACTTCGGGCCCCAGGCACTCAATAATCATATGATTCCATTCGCCCACGGGCTTTTCACTTTCATCGGTAAGATTTTTTATCCGCCGGTTCCTGTCTCCATCTACTCCCCATTTTTCCCTGGGTCCTCTGCGAGTTTCCATATCCGGAACAGAAATATCCTCTCCGATGCACCAAAAATCACCCGCATTTTCATGCATCATTTGAACTTCTATTGATTGTGGAAACATGCCATATAATCTTCTGGGCTTAGATACATATACTAAAGCACCGCAATTTCCTGGCACTCCAGCAAATCTATACTCTAAATCCATTCTATAGTTCTGATAAGAGGAATCTGTGATTAAATGTCCTCCAGGAGTCCCCAGACTAACCAACATACTGTCTCGTACAATAAAAGGATTGGGAGCTTGTGGATTGGTATCCATCTCAGGTACATCTATATGCCAGCCAGATAAGTCCTTACCATTGAATAGGCTATAAGATGAAGCAATGTCCTTTTTACTTTCGCTACAGGAATAACTGATAACTAATAATAATATGATTCCATAAAACCAATTCATCTTCATATCTGTTTTTTTATCAATCCAAATCTATGGTTAATATATAAATAATATACTTTAAGTTGGGTAATTAAATGTAATTGTCTAAACTTAGTATCTTCAAATTGGTATATAGCCCATTTTTAAAGGATTTAAAAATCAATTGAATTAGTTAATAACTATTATTTAAAAGGCTACGGTAAAGCCTAAGGTTATTGGTTTAGCCCTACGGAATTAATTTGTGAAATATTGGAATGCCAACCCGCTGATATTCTTGAATATATGAATGCTGAAGTCTATAAAAATTGATGGGGATTTAAAGTCAATTGTATTTTAAAATTAGTATATCGTATCCCCTCAAAAGACTATTTTACCATTCCACCACTCCTTTTCTATTATCGCATTATTTTTCAAATAAAAGTTGATAGCAGGAATATTCCAATCCAAAACTTGCCATTTCATCAGTGCACATTTTTGATGCCTGGCTTCCTCCACCACGGCTTCAAATAAAATTTTTCCAATCCCCTTGCCCCGCTCATCTTCAAGAACCACAAAATCTTCCAAATAAAGCATTCTACCTTTCCATGTACTCCAGCATACATAAAATATGGCTGTGCCCACTATTTTGCCAACATTGTTTGTAGCCACCAAAGCCTCAAATACGCCTTGTTCGAAATTCTCCATATAGTCCTGGAGATTGGCAGTTACAGCTTCAGGGGCATTTTCAAACCTTGCCAGTTCCTTTACCAAATCTAAGAGATACTCCAGGTCGTCGACATTAGCTTTTCTGATAGTTGTTAATAAATTCATTTTCTAAAAACTTTTTTCCCAATATCTAAAATAATCATATCTTTGCAGACACTTTTGAAAAAAATAAGTTAATTTTAAGCAAAAGATATTGATAATCAATAAGTAATAAACGATTTTTTTAGTATGCCAACCATCAATCAACTGGTCAGAAAAGGAAGAAAAGTAGTGAAGGCGAAGAGTAAATCCCGTGCTTTGGATGCTTGTCCTCAAAAAAGAGGAGTTTGTACCCGTGTATATACTACTACACCTAAGAAACCAAATTCAGCGCTTAGAAAAGTAGCTAAAGTGCGTATGACCAATGGCATAGAAGTCATTGCTTATATACCAGGAGAGGGTCACAATCTTCAGGAGCACTCTATGGTTTTAGTGAGAGGTGGAAGAATTAAAGATTTACCCGGTGTTCGTTACACTATTGTTAGAGGTGCCATCGATACTGCAGGAGTAAATAATAGAAAGCAATCAAGATCAAAATACGGTTCTAAAAGACCTAAAAAATAATTAATCGAAGTTTACTATAATATATCATGAGGAAGCGTAAACCAAAAGTAAGGGCAATACAAGGAGATCCAAGGTATCATGACACCCTAGTGACTCGTTTTATAAACAATTTACAATGGAGCGGTAAAAAGGCAGGAGCTACTGCTATTTTTTATGACGCCATGGATATAGTGAAATCAAAATCTGGCGAGGAGCCTGAAATTGATTTATGGAGAAAGGCACTGGACAATGTGATGCCTCATGTGGAGGTACGTAGCCGTCGGATTGGAGGTGCTACTTTTCAAATCCCTTCCGAATTGCCACCCAATCGTAAAATATTTTTTGGAATGAAGTGGATGATCAAATATGCCAGAGAGCGTTCTGGTAAAGGAATGGCTGAGAAATTAGCCGCAGAGATCATTGCAGCTCAAAAAGGTGAAGGTGCAGCAGTAAAGAAAAGAGAAGATGTTCATAAAATGGCTGAAGCCAACAGAGCATTTGCAAGCTTTAGATAAAAACTTAAAAATTATAATATTAATTATCCATGGCCGCTAAAAATCTAAAATATACTCGAAACATTGGTATTGCTGCGCATATTGATGCAGGCAAGACTACTACGACAGAGCGTATTTTATATTATACTGGTATCAACCACAAAATTGGTGAAGTACATGACGGTGCTGCTACTATGGATCATATGGAGCAGGAGCAGGAGAGGGGTATTACGATTACCGCCGCTGCTACTAAAACTACCTGGAAATGGAAGGATGAGGAATATGTCATTAATATTATAGACACTCCTGGTCACGTGGATTTTACCGTAGAAGTGGAAAGATCGCTAAGGGTGTTAGATGGTACGGTAGCTTTATTTTGTGCGGTTTCAGGTGTAGAGCCTCAGTCAGAAACTGTTTGGCGCCAGGCAGATAGATATAAAGTTCCTCGTATAGGTTTTGTAAATAAAATGGATCGTTCTGGTGCTGATTTCTTTAATGTTGTTGAAGAAGTAAGAATAAAATTGGGCTCTAAGCCTGTGCCCCTTCAGGTACCTATTGGTGCTGAGCATGAATTTAAAGGCGTTGTAGATTTAATTACTAATAAAGCCGTGATCTGGAATGAATCAGATCAAGGTATGACCTATACTGAAATTCCAATTCCTGACGATTTGGTATCAACGGTGCACATGTGGCGCGAAAGATTAGTGATGGCAGCTGCTGATTATGATGATAATTTGATGGAGAAATTCTTTGAAGCTCCTGATACTATCTCTGTAGAAGAATTACAAGCTGCAATTCGAAAGGCAGTATGCGATATGAAAATAGTGCCCATGATGTGTGGCTCCGCCTTTAAAAATAAAGGTGTACAAGCTATGTTAGACGCTGTTTGTACTTATTTGCCTTCACCCGCAGATATAGATGCAGTAGAAGGCATCAATCCAAAAACTGACTTGAAGGAATTAAGAAAACCTTTAATCACAGAACCTTTTGCAGCACTGGCTTTTAAAATAGTAAATGATCCTTTCGTAGGAAGACTTTCTTATATGAGAGTCTACTCTGGAAAATTGGAAAATGGGTCTTATGTATTGAATACTCGTTCTGATAAAAAAGAAAGGATTTCAAGATTGTACCAAATGCATGCCAATAAGCAGCACCCGATAGAGTCGGTAGAAGCTGGAGATATTGCAGCTGCAGTAGGTATGAAAGATATTCGGACTGGGGATACTCTTTGTGATCCCGACAAACCAATAATTCTGGAGAGCATGAAATTTCCAGAACCTGTTATAGGTCTTGCCGTTGAGCCAAAAACTCAAAAAGACCTGGATAAAATGGGAATTGCGCTAAACAAATTAGCTGAGGAAGATCCTACTTTTAAAGTAAAATATGACGAAGACACCAATCAAACGATCATCAGTGGAATGGGTGAATTACATCTGGAAATTATTGTGGATCGTATGCGTAGAGAGTTTGGTGTTGAATGCAACCAGGGAGCGCCTCAGGTAAATTACAAGGAAGCACTTACCAGGAAAGTAGAGCATCGGGAAAAATTGAAAAAGCAAACTGGAGGATCTGGTTTATTTGCTGATATTGAATTTGAAATCGGTCCTGCTGATGAAGAGTTTTTACAGTCAGATGATTTTAAATCAGGTAAAACAAAAATGCAGTTTGTGAATGATATTGTAGGAGGTTCTATTCCAAGAGAATTGATTCCACCTACTCAAAAAGGGTTTTTAGCAATGATGGAAAGTGGAGTGTTGGCTGGGTATAATATAGATAGCATGAAAATACGGCTATTTGATGGCTCTACTCATACGGTTGACTCCAAACCAATAGCATTTGAGCTTTGTGCGAAAGAAGGATTTAGAGCAGCAGCTCCCAAAGCGGGACCTGTAATTCTGGAGCCTATCATGAAACTTGAAGTGGTTACGCCTGAGGAGTTCGTAGGACCTGTAATTGGTGACTTGAACAGAAGAAGAGGCTTGCCAAAAGGACAGGAGATGCGAACAGGTGCTGCTGTAGCTGTTCAAGCTGATGTACCATTATCAGAAATGTTTGGTTATGTTACACAGCTACGTACAATAACTTCGGGTCGGGCAAGTTCTACAATGGAATTTTCACATTATGCCCAGGTACCATCTGGTATTTCCGCCGATGTAATAGAAAAAGCAAAAGGTGTCGTAAAGGCATAATAAATTGATATAAAATTTAAAAATTTGAAATCAGGGATATGAATCAAAAGATTAGAATCAAACTTCGTTCTTACGACCACAATTTGGTAGATAAGTCTACGGAGAAGATCGTAAAGACAGTCCGCAACAGCGGAGCTGTAGTTACAGGTCCGATTCCGCTGCCCTCTGAGCGAGAAGTTTACACAGTGCTGCGCTCGCCGCACGTAAACAAAAAGGCTCGGGAGCAGTTCCAACTTCGGACCCATAAGCGGTTAATTGAAATCTACACGCCAACGCAGAAGACAGTAGACGCGCTTTCTAAACTAGAGCTCCCTTCGGGTGTAGACATTCAGGTAAAACTTACCTGATGCACTTTTGGGTCTATTCTTTGATTGATAGGATTTAGTTAATTAAAATAAATGTCCTGGAAATAAGATTGATTAATAATCAAACTTATTGCCTACGGCATATTATCTAAAAAAATTTAAAACACTGTAAAGTGAACGGATTGATAGGTAAAAAAATAGGCATGACCAGTATCTATAATGATAAGGGTAAATATGTAGCCTGCACGGTTATTGAGGCCAGTCCTAATGTAGTTACGCAGGTAAAAACTGATGATACAGATGGCTACTCTGCTTTGCAATTAGGCTATGGTGAAGCAAAAGAAAAAAATGTTTCACAGCCAATGAAAGGCCATTTTACTAAGGCCAATACTACACCTAAGCGTAAATTGGTGGAATTCAGAAATTCATCTCTTCAAAAGCAAATTGGAGATAAAATTACTCTTGAAGAAGTCTTTAAGCCTGGTGATATGATCCATGCGGTAGGAACTTCTAAAGGCAAAGGATTCCAGGGTGTTATGAAGCGCCATGGCTTTGGTGGTGTAGGTGAAATGACGCACGGACAACATGACAGACAAAGAGCTCCTGGTTCCATTGGCTCTTCCTCATTTCCGAGTAAAGTATTTAAAGGAGTTCGAATGGCTGGTCGTACAGGAGGTGAAAGAGTGAAGATTAAAAATCTAAAAGTACTTCAAGTATTTAGTGATAAGAATTTGCTGGTAGTACAGGGTGCAATACCTGGACATACTGGTTCATTTGTAATAATTGAAAAAAAATAAACCATGAAAGTAGCTGTGTTAAATACTTCCGGGTCTGAAACAGGCAGAACAGTGGATTTGTCTGACGATATATTTGGTATTGAACCCAATGAGCATGCAGTATATCTTGATGTAAAAGCTTATCTGGCTAATCAAAGGCAAGGTACCGCTGAAACTAAGGAGAGAAATCTGATCTCAGGATCTACTCGGAAGCTTCACAAACAGAAAGGAACAGGAGGTTCAAGGAAAGGGGATATTAAAAATCCTATTTTTAGAGGTGGGGGTACCATATTTGGCCCTAATCCTCGAGATTATAGTGAGAAGGTGAATAAAAAAGTGAAGGTACTTGCTAGGAAATCAGCACTTTCTGATAAAGCGATTAGTGGTAAAATAATGGTTATCGAAGACTTTTCTTTTGACAAACCAAAAACCAAGAGCTTTACCGAAGTATTGAAAAACCTTCAGATAAGTGATAAAAAATCTTTATTGGTCACGGGCGATTATGACAAAAATCTTTACCTATCCAGCAGGAATGTACCTAAAACCAATATGATACATGCTAAGAATATCAATACATATTCTATTCTAAATTCAAATATCGTAGTACTTGCAGAAAGTGCACTTGCCAAATTGAATGAAACACTTTCAAAATAAAAACAATGGAAAAAAAGATATTAATTAAGCCTGTAATTTCAGAAAAAGCTGAAAAGCTGGCGGGAGATAGGCCTAGATATACATTTTTAGTCTTGAAAGATGCCAATAAAGTGGAAATTCAAAAGGCAATAGAAAAACATTATGGGGTAAATGTTAAGGATGTAAATACATTAATAAACCCTTCTAAAAGAAAATCAAGGTCTACTAAGCGCAAAGTGACAGTGGGTATAAAACCTGCCTATAAAAAGGCAATCGTTACTTTGACCGAAGGAGATAGCATTAATATTTACGGTGAAATTTAATTTAAAGCTTAAGAAATGCCAGTAAGAAAATTTAAACCAGTCACCCCCGGCACCAGATTCAGGATAGCCAACACTTTCAAAGAGGTTACTAAAGATACGCCTGAAAAAAGCCTGTTGAAGCCGATTCACGATGTCGCCGGTCGAAATAATCAAGGTCGAATGACTATGAGGTATCGTGGTGGAGGACACAGAAAACAGTATCGGGTGATCGATTTCAAGAGAGATAAAGATGGCATCCCGGCTTTAGTGCATTCAATTGAGTATGATCCTAATAGAACAGCATTCATAGCTCTTTTGCATTATGGGGATGGTGAAAAGCGATATATGATAGCTCCCAATGGACTTAAAGTGGGACAAAAAGTACTATCTGGTAAAGATGCAGAACCAGAAGTAGGAAATACGCTTTATTTGAGAGATATTCCTTTAGGTTCCAGCATCCATGCAATAGAATTGCATCCACAGCAGGGAGCTGCCTTAGCAAGAAGTGCAGGTACCTATGCTGAACTTACCAGTAAAGAAGAGAAGTATGCAGTAGTGAAGATGCCTTCTGGTGAAGTAAGAAGAATATTGATGCAATGCAGAGCTACCATTGGTACTACATCTAATCCGGATCATGGTCTGCAAATTTTGGGTAAAGCTGGAAGAAACAGGTGGAGAGGTGTACGACCAAGGAATAGAGGAGTCGCGATGAATCCAGTAGATCACCCGATGGGAGGTGGTGAAGGTAGAGCCTCAGGTGGACATCCTAGATCTAGAACTTCTGTAAAAGCCAAAGGGTTTAAAACAAGAAGTAAGACTAAAAAATCAGAAAAGCTAATTATTTCTCACAGAAATGCCAAAAAAGGATAACAGCTAAAAATAGATAAAACAATGGCAAGATCGATAAAAAAAGGACCTTATGTTTTTCACAAGCTGCTTAAAAAAGTACAAGTGAATAAGCAAAATAATAAGAAGAGCGTGATCAAAACATGGTCTAGAGCTTCAATGATTATTCCGGATATGGTGGGTGAAACGATTGCTGTGCATAATGGCAAGACTTTTATTCCAGTATATGTGACTGAAAATATGGTAGGTCATAAATTAGGTGAATTTTCTCCTACTCGTACTTTTAGAGGTCACTCCGGTAATAGAAAAGATGAAGGTAAAAAATAAACTTGTTTAATCAATTAAGGAAAAAATGGAAGCAGTAGCGCATTTAAGAAATGGTCACGGATCAGCTAGAAAAATCAGGCTGGTAGTTGACAATATTAGAGGCAAAAAAGTAGTAGATGCCCTGAATATTCTCAAGTTTACTAAAAAAGACTCTGCTTATTGGGTTGAGAAAGCCTTGATATCGGCAGTAGCTAATTGGGAAGTAAAAAGCGATCAATCTGGTAATACAGATGCCTTCGACTTAATAGTGAGTAAAGCTATTGTAGGTGGAGGACCAATATTGAAGAGGTTCCAGCCTGCTCCTCATGGACGCGCACATAGAATTAGAAAAAGATCTAACCATTTGACTTTGGTGGTATCGAATACAGTACCGTTACCAACTGAAGAAGTCGAAGTGGAAGAAGAAAATCAAACAAATAATTAATCCAATTCAAATAAAACTGCATGGGTCAGAAAGTAAATCCAATAGGTAGTAGATTAGGAATCATCAGAGGATGGGATTCTAATTGGTTCGGAGGTAAAACTATGGCTAAAAAAGTCGTAGAGGACGAGCATATCAGGAGATACCTGTTAGCTCGTATCGAAAAAGGTGGAGTGGCAAAAGTCGTAATTGAAAGAACATTGAAAAGAATTACACTTACTATTCACACCTCCAGACCAGGTATCATTATTGGTAAAGGCGGCTCTGAAGTCGATAAAATTCGCGAAGAATTAAAGCAATTGGCAGGTAGCGATGTTCAGATTAATATAATGGAGATCCGCAAGCCTGAGCTGGAAGCAACTATCGTAGGTGAATCCATAGCCAAACAAATAGAATCCAGAATAAATTATAGAAGAGCAATTAAATCTTCTATTCAGTCTACTATGCGGGCCGGTGCAGAAGGAATTAAAGTCAGAATTTCTGGTAGATTGAATGGCGCTGAAATGTCCAGATCAGAAGAATATAAAGAAGGACGGACCCCTTTACATACTTTTAGAGCCGATATCGACTATGCCTTGGCAGAAGCTCAGACCGTATATGGTAAAATCGGTATTAAGACATGGATATGCAAAGGAGAAGTACTTACTAAAAGAGATTTATCACCCAATATAGGATATGTGAAGAAAGATGGCCCAGGCGGTGGTGGAAACGATCGAAGAGACGATAGAGGAAATAGGAGACGAGGTGGAGGCCGTGATAGAAATGACGATAGAGGAGGCAGATCCGGAGACAGAGGAGGCCGGGGAGGTAGACGAAATAACTAAGATTAAATTGAATTAAATAGCGTAATTTTGCCAAACTTTTTTCAAAAATAAGCCATGTTACAGCCTAAAAGACAGAAATATAGAAAACAACAGAAAGGAAGAAATAGAGGTATTGCATTGAAAGGCAGTACTTTATCATTTGGTTCATATGGTCTTAAAGCCCTGGAACTTGGTCGAATTACCAATCGTCAGCTGGAAGCAGCCCGTATTGCAATGACCAGAGAGACAAAAAGGGAAGGACAAGTGTGGATTAGAATTTTCCCTGACAAGCCAATAACACATAAACCAGCCGAAGTGAGGATGGGTAAAGGTAAAGGCGCGGTAGAATATTATGTGGCTTTAGTACAACCAGGACGATTATTATTTGAATTGGAAGGAGTAAGTCTTGAGGCTGCTACAAAAGCGTTAAATTTGGCAGCTCAGAAATTACCGATTAAAACTAAAATAGTGTCAAGACACGACTTATAAAATTATAAACATCATGGCATCTAAGAAAAATCAGGAAATAGTTACAATGTCCAGCACAGATATTGCAGACTCATTGGTTCAAAACAGAATGGAATTGCAAAAGGCAGAGTTTACTCACGCTGTAAAAGGATTAGATAAACCCTCTGAGATAAAGGATTTGAGAAAAAAAATCGCTCGGCTTGAAACAGAAAAAAGAGGCCGGGAAATGAAAGATTTGTCAGAAGCTCAATTAGCGAAAAGATCAAAAATCAGAGCCAGAAGAAGTAAATAAATATTTAATAGAAAAAGAAATTTATAATCATGGAGCAGAATTCTTCAACCGAAACTTTAGTAAGAGCCAAAAGAAAAACCAGGGTAGGTGTAGTGGCTAGCGCAAAAATGAATAAGTCTATTACTGTTTCGTTAGATAGGAAAGTGAAACATCCTAAATATGGCAAGTTTCTTCATAAGACTACAAAATTCATGGCTCATGACGAGAAAAATGAATGCAAAGAAGGAGATACTGTAATGATAATGGAAACAAGACCTCTGAGCAAGAATAAATCTTGGAGATTGGTGCAAATAATTGAAAGAGCTAAATAATTTTATAATAATCCTATACAATCATAGGCGATCATGATACAAACAGAGTCAAAATTAATAGTAGCAGATAATAGCGGAGCTAAAATAGTGCAATGCATTCGTGTACTGGGAAGTACTCGTAAACGGTATGCAGGCGTAGGCGATGTGATTGTAGTTTCAGTAAAAGATGCTACTCCCACTGGAGGTATAAAGAAAGGTACCGTTTCAAAAGCAGTGATTGTACGTACAGCGCATCCTATACATCGAAAGGACGGATCTTATATTCGATTTGATGATAATGCAGTGGTCTTATTGACCAATGCAGATGAACCTCGCGGTACCAGGATTTTTGGCCCCGTCGCACGTGAACTTCGCGATAAAAATTATATGAGAATTGTTTCATTAGCCCCTGAAGTGCTTTAATTTGTTGATTTAATAAAAAACAAACAGATGATTACGAAAAATAAATTAACGACGAAAAGATTTGCTCCTAAATTGAATATTAAAAAGGGAGATCAGGTAATTGTAATTTCCGGCGATCAAAAGGGCAAAAAAGGTGAAGTTCAAAAAGTTATGAAAGAGTCTTTAAAGGCTATAGTTGCAGATATTAACCTGGTAAAGCGTCATACCAAGCCTACAAATAATAACCCTGGCGGAATAAAAGAAATTCCTGCTCCAATTTATATATCAAAATTGCAATTGGTAGACCCCAAATCTGGTGAACCCACTAGAGTAGGTAGAAAAATGGAAAATGGAAAATCTGTGAGATATTCAAAAAAGTCAGGTCAAACAATTAAGTAATAGTTAGTTATGAAATATACGCCGAGATTAAAAAAGCATTATTTGGAAGAAGTTCTTCCTAAACTAACCGAGCAGTTTAAGTACAAAACGGTAATGCAAGTTCCGAAAGTGCTTAAAGTCTGCATCAATCAGGGAGTGGGAGAGGCAACTCAGGATAGAAAGACAGTAGATACTGCCTGTAATGAAATTTCCTTAATTGCCGGACAAAAAGCGGTACCTACTAAATCTAAAAAAGCTATATCCAATTTCAAATTGAGAGAGAATATGGCTATTGGAGCCAGGGTGACCCTTCGTGGCGAAAAAATGTATGAGTTCTTAGATAGGTTGATATCAGTAGCTCTTCCCCGGGTACGGGACTTTAGAGGTATTAATGATAAAAGTTTTGACGGAAGAGGAAATTATACTTTGGGTATTACGGAGCAGATTATTTTCCCTGAAATCGACCTGGACAAGATCAGTAAAATATCGGGTATGGATATTTCAATAATTACCTCGGCAAAAACAGATAAAGAAGCAATTTCATTATTATCGCAGCTAGGATTACCATTTAGAAATCAAAAAATTCAACAAGCATAAATCATGGCAAAAAAGTCAGTCATAGCAAGGCAGAAAAAACGAGAAGTATTGATCGCTAAATATGCAGACATAAGAGCTAAATTAAAGGCGGCAGGTGATTATGAAGCTTTAGATAAACTTCCTAAAAATGCATCTCCTGTGAGATTCAAAAACAGATGTCAAATTACCGGTAGACCCAGAGGCTATATGTCTAGATTTGGATTGTCTAGAGTTACGTTCAGGGAAATGGCACTTAATGGAAAAATTCCGGGTGTAACAAAAGCAAGTTGGTAAAAAAATATTAAACGATAGATAATTTAATAAATTATGGCAGTTACTGATTCAATTGGAGATTATTTGACCCGCATTAGAAATGCTCAATCGGCTGGTCATAGAATGGTGGAAATACCTTCTTCCAATGTGAAAAAACGTATTACAGAAATACTCTATGATAGTGGGTATATTTTGAAATACAAATTTGATAAAAAAGAAGGCGAGTTTGAAAAGATCCTTATTGCATTGAAGTATGATCCTATGACGCGTCAACCTATTATTCAAAAATTGCAAAGAGCATCTCGTCCCGGATTGAGAAAATATAGTGGAGCTGATGATCTTCCAAGGGTGAGTTCCGGATTAGGAGTTGCTATTGTTTCTACTAATAGAGGGATCATGACTGATAAACAAGCCAGATCGCAAAAAGTGGGTGGTGAAGTATTGTGCTATATATTCTAAAAACGAATAAATATAATTGATATGTCAAGAATTGGAAAATTACCAATCAGCATACCAAAGGGTGTTGAAGTAAAAATTGAAAAAAATCGAGTTCATGTTAAGGGGCCTAAAGGTACGCTTACTCAGGAAATAGATCATGATATGAAGGTTACTATGGAAGACGGAACTATTACAGTCCATCGTCCTTCTGAACAAAAGAGGCATAAAGCTTTACATGGTACCACTCGTTCTATTTTGGCCAATTTGGTTAAAGGAGTAGGCATTGGATATACCAAAGACCTGGAAGTGGTAGGTGTAGGTTACAGAGCTACTAATACGGGTAACTTGTTGGAAATAGGAGTTGGTCATTCTCATCCTATAATGATGTATGTGCCTGATGAAGTAAAAGTAGAAACAGTTACTGAAAAAGGTAAGGCTCCTCTGATCAAATTGAGCGGAGCAGATAAACAATTGATCGGACAAATTGGTGCAAAACTCAGAAAGCTTAGAAAGCCTGAGCCATACAAAGGCAAGGGAATAAAGTATGCTTCTGAAATATTGCGTCGCAAAGCTGGAAAAGCAGCTGGAAAAGCAAAATAATTAATTACTCATTTATATTAATTTATAAAAGATGTCAACGGCAAAATCAATAAATAAGAAAAAAATTCAATATCGCATTAGGAAGAAAGTTTCGGGAAGTACTTCTCGGCCAAGACTTTCTGTTTATCGTAGTAATAAATCTATTTATGCGCAATTGATTGATGATACAAGAGGTGTTACACTAACTGCTGTATCTACACATTCTGAAGGTATAGAGAAATCAGGTAATAAATCTGTCCAGGCAAAATCAGTTGGGGCAGCTTTAGCTTCTAAAGCAAAAGCAATCAATATCGAAGAGGTTGTTTTCGATAGAGGTGGAAATTTGTACCATGGTCGAATAAAATCTTTGGCTGATGGGGCTCGTGAAGGGGGATTAAAATTCTAATATTAACAAGTATACATTTAATATAATGGCTAAAAGAGAAGTAAGAAGAGTAAAACCTGCAGAAACAGAATTAAAAGATAAAATGGTCGCGCTTAATAGAGTGGCTAAAGTCACGAAAGGAGGCCGTACTTTTAGTTTTGCAGCCGTAGTGGTTGTAGGTGATGGTAATGGTGTAGTAGGGCATGGCCTGGGTAAAGCAAGGGATGTCCAGGAATCAATCGCTAAAGCAGTCGATGATGCAAAGAAAAATTTGATTCGTGTAAATATCCACAAGGGCACTATTCCTCATGTGCAATCTGGTAAATATGGCGCAGGAAGAGTGTTAATAAAGCCTGCATCAGAAGGTACAGGAGTCATAGCCGGAGGAGCCATGAGAGCTGTTTTGGATATGGCAGGTGTTCATAATGTATTGGGCAAATCATTGGGCTCATCTAACCCTCATAATGTCATCAAAGCTACCCTGGACGCACTCTCTAAAATGAGGTCACCTCACGAAATTGCTCAGCAAAGAAAAGTAAGTTTGGAAAAAGTATTCAACGGTTAATTAAAAGCTCTATGTCAAAAGTAAAAATAACTCAAACAAAAAGCATAATTGAGAAAACAGAACGCCAGAAAAATACCATTAAAGCTTTGGGTTTAAAGGGTATCAGAAGTTCTGTAGAAAAAGTTTTAACTCCTCAGATAGAAGGTATGATCAAAAAAGTTGATCACCTGATATCAGTTGAAAAAGTATAATTTTATCTAAAAGAAATAATTCGATCATGGAATTAAGTAATTTAAAACCTTCGAAAGGCTCTACCCGCAACAATAAACGGCGTGGAAGAGGTGTAGCAACAGGAGCAGGTGGAACAGCCGGAAGAGGTCATAAAGGGCATAAAGCACGTTCAGGACACAAAAGAAAGAGAAATTTTGAGGGCGGTCAGATGCCTATTCAAATGAGACTGCCTAAGATTGGTTTTAAAAACCCTGCCCGTACAGAATTTGAAGTGATGAACCTGGATCATTTGCAAAAATTCGCTACAGATGCAAATTCTCAGGTGATTGATATTAATTCCTTCCTGAAAGCAGGTTATATCAATCCAGGCCAAAAAATAAAAATACTTGGAAGAGGAGAAGTAGTACATGCTCTAAATATAACTGCGCACGCTGTTTCAGCAACCGCAAAAAAAGCAATTGAAGAAAAAGGTGGTACCATCACCATTATTTAATTTAGCTCATGAATAACTTAATACAGACTTTAAAAAACATTTGGAAAATAGATGAGCTTAGAAAGCGAATTCTATTTACATTAATTGTGCTAGCAGTATTTAGATTTGGTTCTTATGTTGTCATGCCAGGTGTGGTAGCATCTCAATTAAAAGCAGCTGCAAGCAATAGAGGAGCCAATGACCTTTTAAACCTAATCAACATTTATACAGGAGGAGCATTTAATAACGCATCTGTTTTCGCATTAGGCATTATGCCCTATATCACTGCTTCTATCATAGTTCAATTACTTGGTTTTGCACTACCTTATTTTCAAAGGCTACAGCAGCACGAAGGAGAGTCTGGACGAAAAAAACTTAATCAAATCACAAGGGTACTTACGGTGATCATTACCTTATTACAAGGCGGTACCTATTTGGCTTATATCAATGCCTCTAATGCCATTGATCCTACCGTTCCAAAAAGTCTTTTCTATTTTGTAAATTCAATATTGTTAGCGACCGGAACAGTAGCGGCGATGTGGCTAGGTGAAAGAATAACAGATAAAGGAATAGGTAATGGGGTGTCATTATTGATTATGATTGGGATCATAGCAAGGCTTCCTCAGGCCTTGGTTTTTGAAGTGCAATCACGATTCAGCTCTGGTGGTATGTTTATATTGATTTTGGAATTAGCTGCTTTGATGTTAGTAGTTCTAGGATCCATATTATTAGTGCAGGGGGTGCGAAAAATCCCAATACAATTTGCCAAAAGAATGGTAGGCCGTACCGGACTTCCAGTAAGTAGCAATAGAGATTATTTGCCGATTAAGCTTAATGCTGCGGGTGTGATGCCTATTATTTTCGCACAAGCTATTATGTTTTTACCGGGATTTGCCGCCCAATCCTTAGCCGGAAATGTTGCCGCCACTAGTACCCTGGTAAGATCCCTAAATGATTATACCTCTTTTATATACAATATGATTTATTTTTTCCTTGTAATAGCCTTTACTTATGTATACGTAGCACTTATAGTTAATAGCCAGCAATACTCCGAGTACTTAAAAAGGCAAAATGCGTTTGTTCCGGGAGTTAAGCCCGGGTCTCCAACAGCAGAATTCATAGATACTATTACTTCTAAGATCACATTACCCGGGGCTTTTATGTTAGGCATATTAGCTATTACACCAGGTTTGGCCAGAGCCTTTGGAATTAATAATTCTTTTGCAGCTTTCTTTGGAGGATCTACTATTTTGATCCTGGTGGGAGTTGCGCTGGATACTTTACAGCAGGTAGAAAGCTATTTGCTTATGAGAAAATATGACGGTCTGGTTAAGTCGGGGAACATCAAAGGTCGTACTGGAAGTGGTTTAGCACCTATAGGAGCTAGCTCTTAATCGTAATGACTCAAGGAAAAATTATATTTAAAACAGAAGAAGAAATTGATCTCATAAGAATCAGTTGTCAGGTAGCATGTGAGGCAATTGCCGAAGCCGTTAAATATATCAAGCCTGGTGTGACCGGGATTTTCATAGATAAAATTGCTGAAGAATATATAAAAGATAAAGGCGGAGTACCATCTTTCAAAGGATATGGTGAGCCTCCATTTCCAGGTTCATTGTGCCTGTCTATAAATGAGGCAGTAGTACATGGAGTGCCTTCTGACCGGCCATTTGAACAGGGTGATGTAATTTCAATTGATTGCGGGGCATATTTAAACGGATTTCATGGCGATGTTGCTTATACCGTATTATTAGGCAAGCCGGATCAGGCAGTTCTTGATCTGTGTATAGCTACAAAGCATTCACTGGATCTTGCCGTAGACAAAGCCTTCCATGGAAATCGGGTTGGTGATATTGGATATGCAGTTCATCAATATATCGAAAAGGAAAAAAAGTATGGTGTAGTGCGTGAATTGGTGGGACATGGTGTGGGAAGGGAGTTGCACGAAGCACCAGA
This sequence comes from Chitinophagales bacterium, assembly GCA_038251405.1. GTDB lineage: Bacteria > Bacteroidota > Bacteroidia > Chitinophagales > Saprospiraceae > JADJLQ01. Next base: position 20,102 of record JBBSBH010000044.1, on the reverse strand, counting down.
TGTGGCTAATTATGGTAAACGCGGAAATGGAGTTATTCTAAAGGAAGGAATGGTGATAGCTATAGAACCAATGGTAAACTTGGGGACCAGGCAAGTGAAAACCCTGAAAGATAATTGGACTATAGTATCTAAAGACAAAAAGCCATCCGCACATTACGAACATACTGTTGTAGTCAGGAAAATCAGGGCAGAAGTGCTCACAAATCATACCTTAATAGAGGAAGCAATTAAAAATAATAAAGATTTAAACGAAATTTCGTCAAAAATATAGATATTTGCACTCCGAAAATTAAAAGGATGCCTAAGGAAGACTTGATTAAACAAGATGGGATTATAGAAGAAGCAATGTCAAATGCAATGTTTCGAGTTCATCTTGAGAATGATCATGTTATTTTAGCTACTATTTCCGGCAAAATGAGAATGCACTACATTCGACTTTTACCCGGTGATAAAGTGTCAGTTGAAATGTCTCCTTATGATCTTTCTAGAGGAAGGATTATTTATAGATACAAGTAAAAGTTCATCATATTATGAAAGTCAGAACTTCAATAAAAAAACGATCTGCAGATTGCAAGATTGTGCGTAGAAAGGGAAAACTCTATGTAATTAATAAAAAAAATCCAAAGTTTAAACAAAGACAAGGCTAATATATGGCACGTATTTCTGGTATTGATCTTCCTAAAAATAAAAAAGGCTACATAGGCCTTACTTATATTTTTGGCATTGGCACTTCTTCCTCCAAAGCAATATTAAGCAAAGCTGATATTGATCCTGAATTGAAGGTATCTGAATGGAGCGATGAACATGTTCACAAGATTACCAAAATCATTCAGGAAGATTATAAGGTAGAAGGTATGCTTCGATCAGAGGTACAACTGAATATTAAACGACTGATGGATATCGGTTGCTATAGAGGTATTCGCCATAGAAAGGGCTTGCCTGTAAGGGGTCAAAATACCCAGACAAATTCCCGTACCCGAAAAGGAAAACGTAAAACCGTAGCCAACAAGAAAAAAGTAACTAAATAATAGCTCATAATCCCGCTTCATGTCACAGGTAAAAAAAGCAAAGAAAAGAAAAGTAAATGTCGAATCAGATGGTATAGCTTATATACTGGCTAGTTTCAATAATGTGATTGTAACGATTACAAATAAACAGGGACAAGTAGTTTCCTGGTCAACCTCTGGCCGCGAAGGATTTAGAGGGTCTAAGAAAAATACACCATTTGCAGCTCAAAAAGCCGCATCACATGCGGCTACTATAGCGCATGAAGCTGGTGTGCGATCAGCAGATGTATTTGTTAAAGGCCCAGGAAATGGAAGAGAAGCAGCAATCAGAGGGATAAATGATGTGGGCATTAAAGTGCTTACTATTACAGATACTACTCCAATTCCACATAATGGATGCAGGCCTCCTAAAAAGCGAAGAGTTTAATATTCAATAATATATCGATATAATTTAATATGGCAAGATATACAGGACCGGTTTCTAAAATAGCTAGAACATTTGGCGAGCCTATTTTTGGGCCGGATAAAGTGCTGGATAAGAAAAAATATCCTCCGGGTCAGCACGGCCCTTCTCGTAAGAGAAAACAAAAGTCTGATTATGCAATTCAATTAAAAGAAAAGCAAAAGGCAAAACACACCTACGGTCTATTAGAAAGACAATTTAGAAAGACTTTTGAATTGGCTACCAGGAAACATGGAGTTACGGGTACCGTGTTATTGCAATTATTGGAATCCAGACTCGATAATACAGTTTATAGATTGGGGATTGCACCTACCAGAAGAGCAGCCAGGCAATTAGTGTCGCACAAGCATATCGCTGTAGATGGCAAAATCTTAAATATCCCTTCAGCATTGCTGAAACCAGGTAGTGTAGTAGCCGTGAGAGGCAAATCATCTAATTTAGAGCATATTCAAAATCAGGTACATGCCAAATCGGATATAAGAAAATCTCCATGGCTGGAGTGGAATCTTGAGAGACTGGAAGGAAAATTCCTGATCTACCCAGAAAGAGATATGATACCAGAAAGAATAAACGAGCAATTGATTGTCGAATTATATTCTAAATAATCAATTCTAATAACACTAGAATAGAAACCCATTTTTTAATCACAAGAGAAAAGTCATCAGATATATGAGTATTCTAAATTTCCAAAAACCAGAAAAAATCATTCTTCAAAAAGCAAATGATTTTGATGGTGTGTTTGAGTTTAAACCCCTCGAACCCGGATTTGGTCAAACTATTGGCAACTCTTTAAGAAGAATATTGCTTTCTTCTCTAGAAGGATTTGCTATCTCAGGCGTAAGAATTGCTGGTGTTGATCACGAATTTTCAACTATCAAAGGGGTAGTGGAAGATGTGGTTGATATTATTCTTAATTTAAAGCAAGTAAGACTTAAAAAAGTCAATAATGTAGAGGAAAGCGGGGAAGATACAGTCTATCTTACGATCAATAGAAAAGAAGAGTTTAAAGCAGGGGATATTGAAAAGTTTACCAATATTTATAAAGTGATGAATCCGGATATGCTTATTTGCAGAATGGAGCCATTTGTAAATTTAGAAATTGAGTTGAAAGTTACAAAAGGTAGAGGGTATGTGCCTGCAGACGATGTATATCCTAAAGACGCACCCATTGGATTAATTCCTTTAGATGCCATTTATACGCCTGTAAAGAATGTCGCTTATTCTATTTCCAACACTCGGGTTGGCCAGAGAACTGACTACGAAAAGCTAACCATCGAACTGCGGACTGATGGCACCATACACCCTGAAGAAGCAATCAAAGAAGCAAGTAGAATCATGATTCAGCATTTGATGCTTATCACTGATGAAAATATTACTTTCAATGACTCTGCCCGCAAGGAAGATACTATCGTGGATGAGCATATATTGCATATGCGCAAATTGCTCAAGACCTCTTTGGAAGATCTTGATCTTTCAGTAAGAGCATACAATTGCTTAAAAGCAGCTAAAATCAATTCTTTAGGAGAAATGGTAAAATATGATACCCACGAATTGCTCAAATTCAGAAATTTTGGTAAAAAATCATTAGTAGAAATTGAAGAATTACTTTCTACAAAAGGCCTCTCCTTTGGTATGGATCTTTCAAAATATAAATTGGACGAAGAATAATTATTTAACAAAAACATCTACTGCCAATTAGCTTTGAGCTTGGTATATACTTTATAGCACAGCTGTGGCGAGGATAACAAAAACTTTTCATCATGAGACATGGTAATAAAATAAACCATTTAGGCAGAAAAACTGCCCATAGAGATGCTTTATTGAAGAATATGGCAAGCTCCCTGATCATACACAAACGGATTAATACCACTTTGGCTAAGGCTAAAGAGCTTAGAAAATACCTGGAGCCACTGCTTACCAAATCTAAAAACAATACCACTCACTCCAGAAGAATAGTTTTTAGTTATCTACAAAGCAAAGATGCCATTAAAGAGCTTTACGCTGCTGTAGCTCCGAAGATATTAAACAGACCTGGTGGCTATTTAAGGATAGTAAAAACAGGTTGGAGAGGCGGAGATAGTGCTGAAATGGCTTTGATAGAATTAGTAGATTTTAACGAAATATACGTTAATGGTACTAAAAACGAGGCTATGCCATCTACAGAAAAGAAAAAACGTACCAGAAGAAGTTCTAAAAAAGCAAAATCTTCAACTACGGAAGCAGATGCTTCGACTACAGCAGAAGATACTACTTCCTCTGAAGTTGTTGAATCATCTGACGCTACTGAATAATATAGTTTAAAAACCTTACAAAAGAGGATCATTTGCCCAATTGATCCTCTTTTTTTATGATTGAGCCCCACAATTACCATCTTTTTTTATATCTATTTTAGCTTAGCTATGGTATTAAGACTTGAGTAAAATTCTATATTTGTAGACTTTTAAAGTTTCCTTATTAGAATGATTGATACTTCTTCAAAAGCGTCGAGTGCAATTTTAATGCTTCAAGATGGTACTATTTTTCGTGGTGAATCCATAGGAATTATAGGAACAACTACTGGTGAGCTGTGTTTTAACACCGGCATGACCGGTTACCAGGAAGTGTTTACTGATCCCTCATATTTTGGTCAGTTATTGATTTCTACTAATGTTCACATTGGCAACTATGGTACTAAAGTGACTGAATCTGAATCTGAATCAATCAAAATTGCCGGTCTGATAGTGAAGAATTTCACTAATGATTATTCAAGAGTCAAAGCTGATCTATCCATTCAGGACTATTTGGTAAAGGAAAGACTGGTAGGCATCCACCAGATAGATACCAGGGCTTTAGTTAGACATATTCGCAGTAAAGGTGCAATGAACGGAATTATTTCTTCCGAAATATTTGATATCCATATTTTACAAGAAAAACTGGAGGCAATACCCGATATGAATGGTTTGGAATTGGCATCGAAAGTTTGTACTGAGGAAGAATACTTTTTAGGAGAACCAAATGCTAAATTTAAAATTGCAGTAATGGATTTTGGCACCAAAAGAAATATTCTCAGTAATCTAGTTAATAGAGATTGTTATTTACACATTTTTCCTGCTAAAACACCAATAGATAAGGTATTATCTTGGTCTGCGGATGGTTATTTTTTATCTAATGGCCCGGGTGATCCGGCAGCTATGGACTACGCGATTCAAATCACAAAAGCTATCCTTAATACTAAAAAACCTACATTCGGGATTTGTCTTGGACACCAAATATTAGCGTTGGCATTAGATATCCCTACTTTTAAAATGCATCATGGCCATAGGGGAATAAATCATCCGGTTAAAAATTTGAAGAGTGGAAAATGTGAGATTACTTCTCAAAATCATGGTTTTTGCGTTGATCCGGAAATTCTTAGAACAAGAAAAGATATAGTAGAGATTACCCATGTAAATTTGAATGATGATACAATAGAAGGAATAAGACTAAAAAATCAACCTGCATTTTCTGTTCAGTACCATCCAGAAGCTTCTCCAGGTCCTTATGATGCACATTATTTATTTGACCAATTCATAGAAGAAATAGAAGATTATAAAAAAGAATTAAATTAGTAATATGAGTGTAATAGTAGATATCAGATCAAGAGAAATACTTGATTCTCGGGGAAACCCTACAGTTGAAGTAGAATTAGAAACTGAAAAAGGGACCATTGGTCGTGCCGCTGTGCCATCCGGGGCCTCCACAGGAAAGCATGAGGCTGTAGAGTTGCGCGATGGAAATAAAGACAGATATATGGGCAAAGGAGTATTAAAGGCCTGTCAGAATATCGAGGAATTGATCAGAGAAGAATTGATTGGTGTAGAGGTGAATGACCAAAAGTATATTGATCAATTGCTTATCGAATTAGACGGTACATTTAATAAATCAAAATTAGGTGCTAATGCTACCCTAGGGGTGTCTCTTGCTGCCGCAAAAGCTGCTTCCCTTGAAATGAAACAGCCTTTGTACCGTTACCTCGGTGGAGTAAATGCTCACGTGATGCCAGTGCCTTTGATGAATATATTAAATGGAGGAGCTCACGCCGATAACAAAATTGATTTTCAAGAATTTATGATTATTCCTATTGGGGCTGATTTTTTCTCAGAAGCGTTACGCATGGGGGTGGAAGTGTTCCATAACCTAAAAACAGTTCTAAAATCAAAAGGATATAGTACCAACGTAGGGGATGAAGGAGGATTTGCACCAAATTTGCAATCCAATGAAGAAGCAATAGAAATAGTATTGGAAGCAATAATAAAAGCAGGTTATAAGCCCGGTGAAGACATTGCCATTGCCATGGACGCTGCTACTTCGGAGCTTTGGAACGAAGAAAAGCAAATGTATATTTTTAAAAAATCTGATAAACGCGAGATGGATTCAGATGGCATGATTGCTTTCTGGAAAGATTGGTGTGGAAAATATCCAATACTTTCTATAGAAGATGGCCTTCATGAAGACGATTGGTCAGGTTGGACAAAATTGACAAAAGAATTGGGTCAAAAAGTGCAAATAGTGGGAGATGATTTTTTTGTAACCAATACGGATAGGTTGCAAAAGGGAATTGACTCGGATGCCGCCAATTCCATACTAATAAAGGTAAACCAAATAGGTACACTGTCTGAAACTATAGACGCTGTACAACTAGCTAATAGAAATGCATATACGAGTATCATCAGCCATAGATCTGGAGAAACTGAAGACACCTTTATTGCAGATTTAGCGGTAGGTCTCAATACTGGTCAAATAAAAACAGGATCTGCTTCAAGATCCGATCGGGTGGCAAAATATAATCAATTGCTTCGCATTGAAGAGGAACTTGGAGAATCAGCTGTTTATCCAGGTAAAGCATTTATGGATATATAACAAATAAATTTAATATATTTATACCTAGAATTCATAATCATACTATATATGTTTCCAGGATTAAATATTAAAGAACAATTGAAAAAGCTTGTTCCCGAGTCATTTGTAAATAGATATACCATCACGGGAATGATTTTTTTTATTTGGATGTTTTTTTTCGATAAAAATAAATGGCTCAATCAATGGCAACTTTCTCAGTCTATCTATAGATTGGAAAAGGAAAAGAAGAATCTTGCCGAAATGATCATAGATGCTAAAAAAGATAAACTAGATTTGGATCAGAATAAGGAAAAGTATGCAAGAGAAAAATATTTTATGCATAAACCCAATGAGGATGTTTACATCTTTGAAGAATCTTTCAAACAAAAACAATGAGTGTATTAGTAAATAAGAATAGTAAAATTGTAGTTCAAGGTTTTACCGGCAAAGAGGGCACTTTTCACGCTGCTCAAATGATCGAATATGGAACCCATGTTGTGGGTGGCGTAACTCCCGGCAAAGGTGGACAAACCCATTTGGATCTGCCAGTCTTTAATAATGTAGGGGATGCTGTGAAAAAAGCAGGAGCCAATGTCTCCATTATTTTTGTTCCACCAGCATTTGCTGTAGACGCAATTATGGAAAGTGCAGCATCTGGTATAGGTGTGATAGTATGCATTACAGAAGGCATTCCGGTGCAGGATATGATCAAAGTAAAAGAATACATTAAAGATTTCTCCTGCATTTTAATTGGCCCTAATTGCCCTGGAATTATTACCCCCGATGAAGCAAAGGTGGGTATTATGCCTGGTTTTATTCATAGAAAAGGCCATGTTGGTATCGTTTCCAGATCCGGGACATTGACATACGAAGCGGTAGATCAAGTTACTAAAGCCGGTTTGGGGCAGTCTACCTGCATTGGCATAGGAGGAGATCCTATTGTGGGTACTACAACCAAAGAAGCAGTTCAGCTTTTAATGAATGACCCTGAAACAGAAGGAATTATTATGATCGGTGAGATTGGTGGAGGTATGGAGGCTGATGCAGCGTATTGGATTAAAGAGAATGGCACTAAGCCAGTAGTTGGCTTCATAGCAGGACAAACGGCGCCTAAAGGTCGCAAAATGGGTCATGCCGGTGCTATTATAGGAGGTGCCTTGGATACAGCCGAAGCTAAAATGAAAATTATGGAGGAGTGTGGTATTACAGTAGTGAAATCTCCTGCTGATATTGGTGAAACAATGAGAGATCTTTTAAAGAAATAAACCCCAATTATTGATTTTGAGGACCATTAAAATCAAAAATTAATGAAAACCGTAAAGTATTAGCCAACGGATCTCTGTTTACTAAAGATCTTGCAGTGGGTACTAAATAGGATAAATTCATTCCAAATACGTTGTATTTCACGCCCATCCCAAGAGTAAGATATTGACGATTTCCTTTTAAGGGATTTTCTCTAAAATAACCCGCTCTTAGAGCAAATTGCTTATTGTACCAGTATTCTGTACCAATAGACATCATTATTTCCTTGAGTTCTTCCTTAAATCCATTAGGTGCATCTCCAAAGGATTTAAACCAGGAGGACACTACATTGTACTGTTTATAATCTGGGATACCATCTCCATTTGTATCATATTTGGGATTATCTGGAGAATAGGGGCTGGGTACCATTAATTTTGTCAAATCACCAGTCAGTGTAAGGCTGTTATAGTCATCAAAATTCCATGTATAAGCTGCCCCAATCCCAATATTGGCAGGTATATATTCTTGATTAGTCTTGGTATATGAAATTTTGGTACCTAAATTAGTCAAAGCCAGACCAGCAGCAAATGTATTTTTACCCACCGGTTTTCTGTAACTAAAACTGATATCAGTAGCTCCGGCGATTCCCGGTTTGATTACATTACCACCGATGGTTAAATCGGATGCCAAAAATGAATAAATAAATTTTAAGCTTACTGCAGCAGAAAAGTAATCACTCAATTTTCTTGAATAAGCTCCTGTTAATTCAATTTCATTGGGCCTGCCTGTACCCAATGGGGACCCATTTTCATCAGTATAATCGATATTTCCGATAGAAAAATAACGAAGACTTCCACCAATTGCCTGTAGATCCCCTATTTTGGTATAACCTGCCACATAGGCCATGTAGACATCCGTAAGTCCCAGAGATCTAAGCCATGGTGAATAGGTAGTAGTGATGGAAGATTTCTTTTCAGCAAAGGCAAGCATAGAGGCATTATTGTACATTGAACCAGCATCGGAATTAATAGCTATTCCGGCATCTCCCATTCCACCAGCCCGGGAATCAGGTGTAATTCTAAGAAATGGAACTGCTGTAACAATGGTATTGATACATGGATTGCCTGTGATAGCATCTCTCTGACATTTACATCCCGGATCGTAGACACATTGAGCAATAGAATATTGACTAGAGAAGACAAGAGTAAAAGTGGTAAAAAGGGTGTAAATAAAATGCTTTCTCATTATTGGTAAAGTATGGATATTATAAAAATTAGCGCAAATATACAAATACCTCTTTAATGCTTTAAAGGCCAAATTATTATAAACATCTTCTTAAGGTATTCTTAATACTCTTACGCCTCTGCTATCTATCCTTTTTCCACCTGAAAGTACCTCTATATTTATATAATAGACACCTGACGCCCCATTGGATTGCTCCGGAAAGATTAAATGTAATCTGGTCACGGGTGATGGTCCTAATGTTTCTTCTTTTTCAAGGATAGTTTGCCCTAAATGATTTATAAGGGTATATCTTACCTTATTGGTAGTGCCAATATTTATATTGTGTGTAAAGTCAATAAATACCTGGTCTTTGGCTGGATTAGGAAAAGCGGATAGGGAAAGAATTTGACCAGCAGACTTTGGATCAATTACAATAAAATCGACAGTGCTTTCAGCTGAATTATTTGCTACATCCCAGGCTTTTACTTTTAGAAAATGATGGCCAGGTGTCAAATTTTTAAGAGGAAAGTTTACGACACCTTTTCTAAAATCTCCCTGTATAGCTGCATAAAAGTCATTCAGGACAAATTCTGTTTTATCATCCAGTTTAACAGTAAGATCGTGACCTATACTATTACCGGTGGCATTAATTCCATTATCATCAAAAAGATCTATGATCAGGAGTGGATTGGCATGAGTGATATCACCATTTTTGAATAGTCGGCGATTGAGAAAAACATTTAATTGAGGACCTTTATCATCTACGAGATTTGCTTGAGATCCACCAATTATTATATTTTCATAGGCACCCTGGGCTTCTATTTTTTGATCACTGCTTGCAAAGAAGCTTATTTTCCCTCGGCCATATTTATAGTCTATATCTTTAGGGACTACAAACTCTATTTCAAAATCTCCATTTTTTACGACCGCACTACCTTTAAACAAGATACTATTCTGAATTTGAAAATCCCGGGGATAACTGGTCGCATTTTGCCCTAAGGTTTTGATAGTAGATTTTTTATCAAATAAAGTAACATTTACTATCCCATTAAAATTTGAAATTTTATTGTCTTTTTCGTCAGAAATTTCACCATTAATTTTCAATAATTGTAATGATTTTACCGTATCCAAAACGGATTTTGAAACTGGTTTTGACAAGATCTTGGTAGTTTTTACCTGCAACGAGGGAATCGACAAGCGCTGGGTAGGATCGCCCAAAAGAGCAAATTTTCGGGTATTCAATCTATCAAAGCCATTTCCTGTGATTTTGTTTTTTGCTTTTTGCATGATTTCCCCCAGTGTAAATCGCATGCCAGATGAATCCCTGTTGAATAATGTCTCAAAAACTGCCTGAGTAAGAATTTTATTCGACGAAGAATATACATTTCTAACGGTCGTAAGAAGTGCTATTGCTCCTCCATAAGGACTTCTGAACAGTGCTTCCCCGGTAGAGGAAACATTGGGATCATCATATGGCGCAAATGAACAGGTAGCAGTAATGATCAGCGGAAGCTTTGATTTATTTGACCAACTTTCTACATCTGAGTTGCGTAAAAGGCCTTCCTGAGAAAGCCCTTTTGGTCCGCCATGACCTAAATAATTGAAAACCAGAAGACCCTGATAGATATTATTGAATAAACTTTGATTAGCTCCTGGTATTACTTCTCCGGCAGCACCTGATTCCTGCTTGAAAGCATCTAAATAAATTTTTTGAACATTGAACGCTGGATATTGCTGACTGGTAATAGATGAAATTTCTTCAGATTGCTCCAGATGTACATTGGAGTCTTCATCATCAGCAGCGTAGGCTATTCTTAATTTCCAATCATCATTTGTAGAATTTTCAAGATCGTAATTTATAATTTTATCGATTAAAACATCAGCCTCTTCTTTTGAGCGGGCGGGAATTCTTCCTATGGCAATATCCAGATCTCCATATAAGCCAGCCCCTCCTTCATCTTTCTCCAATAGAGCATAATAATCGTCCGATGGAAATGCATAAATGGGAGACAAAGATTCATCTGTTTCATACACCGGAATAAAATTTTCACCCTTTACTTCTTTATCATGCGCTAAATAATCAAATGAACCGTCACCCAATAAAATGAGATATTTAAAATCCGGATCTGAAAGATATTGATGACGGGCAAAATTTCTGATTGCCGTCGGATCTTGCTGACCTGTACTGTATTCATTATATACCTTATCTATAGAAATAGCAATCGTTTTTATTTTTGAATATTCAGTACGATGGAGAGCTAGTCTTTGTGCAGCCGTCTCAAATTCAGGAAAATATAGGATAATTGCATGGGCACCGTTTAATGAAGCCAGATTTTGATTCGGAATTTTTTGACCTTTATTGGGTGAGCGTATTTTATTAATATCAAAAGCAAAAAAGTTTTGTAAATATGATGTTGGAGTAGTATAAAATTCCAACAGGGATCCGGTCAGATTAGACTCTTGATTTACAGGCCAAATTGATTCTTGTATATTCCACACTTGAATATTCTTGTTGGCATTGGACATTTGAAATCGCAAATTTTTATTTATGCCCATAGGACTTATTAAATCAATTTCTTTTTCATTCCAGGTCAAGTCATGAAGTGAATTGAAAGTGATGTAATTTAACCAGCCTTCGCTTGGAGTGTTTGTAAGAGGATAGTTTAAAATAATGTTTGATTGAGGATTGATACGGGTGTTGAAAACCTGATCTGTTTCCTTGGCAATATCATCCTCCACATCTCCGGTATTTGTGCGCGACATAGAAATTTTAAAGGACGAACCATTTATTTGTAAAAAAGCATCGGTGTATTCGTCTGACCTGGCGGCAAATCCAAGTTTGATTTTTGCACTGGAATTTGAAGATAAACCATCGAAATTAAAAGCATTGGAATAATCTTTCTTCCTTACAGTTTTGAAATAATCCCCATACCATTCTTTTCCAGAGCCATAAGTTACAGTACGGCCAAATAATAAATTTACTTTTTCATCTTCGAGATGTTGAACCTTAATATAGTTTGAAATATTTTCTGCATTGGGTAATGGGATATAGGGAAGGCTTTGAATTCTTTTCCCGGCAACTGATCCGATTTTGAGATAAAGATTGGTAGCTCTATAGTACAGATTTTTTCTCACCAAAAACATAGTGTCTTTTTCAGAATAGTACTTTACATCTGGCCCTTCAGCATAAAAAAGAATATAGTCTTTACTATCAAATTTCCCATCCTGTTCACCAGATACGATGATGGCGTGTTCTTTCAACCCATTATCAAATTCTTCAGTGACTGTCTCGGGTAACATCCCGGCTCCCATAGAAAATAGTTGAAAATTTCTAGGGTCTTTGGTATCGATATTGGAAGCACCCAATTCGTTTTTAAGAAAATTGTAGTCTATTTTGTATACCCCGGATTGATTTACTGATATTCTAAATATGTCGCCTTCGCTTAAAATTGAATTAGTTAACAGAGGAGAAAAAAAGACAGTGTCAAAACTGAAACTTGAAAATGAAAGGATGATGAATAAACTAATTAACGATTGCCTTAACATGTATTTTCCAAAGTTACAAGTATATTTATATTTCTTTATAACGAACCAACCAGGGTCAAAATTGAACAGATCATTCCATTATATTATTTTTTTGCTAATAACCTTTACATTTGGGTATAAGACATACAGTCAGGATCCGGTTTTGAGCCAATTTTATAGTGCACCTTTATTACTTAATCCAGCCTTTGCAGGAAACACTTCCAGTCCGAGAATAGCGCTTAATTACCGAAATCAATGGCCTGCCATATCTCAGGCATATCGAACTTATGCGGTTTCGTATGACCAATTTTTTGAAGCGTTCAATAGTGGGTTGGGAGCTTCTATATTGACCGATGATGCTGGTCATGGAATTTATAAAACCACCAAAGTAGCAGGGATATATTCTTATCGTCTGAAAGTTGGAAAAAATTCTTTTATCAAGACCGGATTAGAATTGGGTGGAGTGCTCGCATCTGTTGGATGGGATAAGTTGATTTTCCCTGATCAATTAGATCCGCTTTATGGCGATGTAAGTCCCGGTGGCTCGCCTATTCCGAGTAATGAAATTAGACCTGATAAAACGAATAGGGCTTATCTGGATTTGGCGATGGGTACCATGTTTTACAATCCTCACTTTTATGGAGGTTTAAGTCTTAATCATATCAATAATCCTGATGTCCGGTTTACCAGGATAATTGATGGAACATCCAGTGGATTGCCTATTCGGTTAACGCTACATGCTGGAAGTCAGATTTCTATTACGGATGCCCGGCCAGGTAAATCTAATATTTTCGTAAGCCCTAATATTTTATACACTAAACAAAATAATTTTAGTGAACTCCTGGCAGGCGCATATATTGGTTTAGGACCTCTTTTTACAGGATTATGGGGTCGATTGACACCTCATAACTTGGATGCTGCCATAATAAATGTGGGAGTCCGGGTGAAAAATATGAAAATTTCATACTCCTTTGATTCTACTATTTCCAGTCTTACGATCAGATCCGGCGGAGCTCACGAGCTAGGAATTGTGATCAATCTGGATGATCAATCATTGAAAAAAACAGTGGACTATAATGACTGTTTTCAATTATTTAGATAAATATTATTTGATCTTAAGCAATTTTTAACATGGAAAATGCATTTATAGTTGATTGCTAAGGATTTGTCTTATCTTTGGCAGCGTTTTTGTATCTAAAAACATAGTTATTGATTTTATGAACATGAAAAATATATTTATACTTTTTCTATCTTTTTCTTTGCTTGCTTCTTGCTCTAAAAAAGGAGGTGAACGATCATCTTCTACCGGCTGGAAATATAATGATCAAAAGTGGGGTGGATTTGAAAAACTTGATTACAAAGGTCAGGTAACTGGTCCCAATTTGGTTCCTGTGGAAGGTGGAACTTTTGTTATGGGTCTTACTGAAGAAGATGTTCCTTACCAGTGGAATAATGAAGCCAGAAGAGTGACCGTTTCTTCTTTTTATATGGACGAAACTGAAGTTACCAATATTGACTTCAGGGAATACGTTTATTGGTTATCAAGAGTGTATGTTTCATATCCGCAAGTTGCTAAAAAAGCACTTCCTGATACATTAGTCTGGAGAGAGGAATTGTCATTTAATGAACCATTTGTAGAAAGTTATTTCAGACATCCTTCTTATGACGACTATCCAGTGGTGGGTGTAAATTGGCTGCAAGCAAATGATTTTACAGAATGGAGAACAGACCGAGTGAATGAAATGATGCTAATCGAAAAGGGAATATTAAATCCCAACCCTGAACAAAAAGATGCTGAAAATTTTAGTTCTAAAGCTTATTTAACTGGTCAATATCAAGGTAATGTGCGCAAAAATCTTAAGGATCTTCAAAGTGGAGGCGAAAGATCGGTAAGATTTGAAGATGGAATTTTATTACCCAGTTACAGATTACCCACAGAGGCCGAGTGGGAATATGCGGCTTTAAGTTTAAGTGGAAATCAAATCAGTAAAAACGATGAGCTTATTGCTGAAAGAAGGATCTATCCATGGGATGGGAATACAGTTCGTTATAAAAAACATACTAAAAATCAAGGAAAAATAATGGCCAATTTCAAAAGAGGAAGAGGCGACTATATGGGTACTGCAGGAAAATTAAATGACCAGGGAAACATCCCTACTAAAGTAAAATCATATGTACCTAATGATTTTGGGCTATACAATATGGCTGGAAATGTGAGTGAATGGGTAGCGGATGTTTATAGGCCTCTTACAAGTACTACACTTCGTGATGAAGAACAACAGGATCTGAACCCATTCAGGGGTAATGATTATAGAATAATAGATCTGGATAGCATTGGAAATGTGCAAAAAGATAGTCTGGGCAGGATTAAGTATAGAAACGTTAAACTAAAAGATATTGAAGGTCGGGAAAATTATAATAAAGGCAATGTAATCGATTATAAAGATGGTGATGATACTTCAGGCGTGTTTTATGACTATGGAGTTCATACGTTGATTAGTAATAAAGCAAGGGTAATAAAAGGAGGCTCCTGGGCCGATCGTGCTTATTGGCTGTCTCCAGGTGCACGACGGTGGAAAGATGAAGATAGGGGGGATAAGACTATTGGTTTTAGATGTGCTATGTCTCGAATGGGAGCACAATCTATGAATGATCAGAAAGGAAATGATTTTGGTATCAGTAGTAAAGCCGTGAAAAGAAGGTATAAGTAAACAATTCTTTATTTTTAAAAAAATATAAATATCCCTGTATGGATTACCTTGCAGGGATATTTTTTTATGGATATTCAAGATCTATATATAGAATTTTGTAAAAGCGATGGCATTGCTATCGATAGCAGAAAACTAAAGCATAATCAAATTTTTTTTGCACTGCGTGGTGAAAATGTCGATGGTAATCAATATGCAATCAAGGCCATTGAATCAGGAGCTAGATTAGTAGTAGTATCAGATTTAAACATTGCTAAACTGCATAATAAATGTGTTTATTTCCCTGATAGTTTAGTTGCACTTCAGCAACTTGCTGGAATTCGTCGAGGTCTTTTAACCATTCCCATTATTGGAATCACCGGATCAGTAGGTAAGACCACTACCAGAGAATTGATTTCAACCATTTTAAAAACAACCTATAAAACATATTCTACTGAAGGAAATTATAATAATCATATTGGGGTTCCACTTTCGATATTGTCCATAAATGATGATGTAGAAATTGCGGTTATTGAAATGGGTGCCAATCATATTGGGGAAATAGCTGAATTGTGCGAAATCGCCCGACCTACCCATGGCATAATTACCAGGATCGGGCAAGCTCATTTAGAAGGATTTGGTTCTTTAGAGGGGGTGATAATTGCTAAATCTGATTTGTTCCGATATATAAGAGATCACCAGGGCATTGCTTTTGTGAATGATAGTGATTCAATTTTATTCTCTATTTCAAAAGGCTTTGATATGACCAAAATTTTTATTCATCAAGAAATTGAAGTAGTTCAGGTAACAGCTAATCCATTTATTCACACAAATCTAAAAGTTAATAGTCAATGGGTAGAGTTAACCACTCGTATTCCGGGCAAGTACAATTTGGAAAATATTATAGCGGCAATGGTAATAGGAGAATTTTTCAAAATTTCATCAGATGCACAAAAAAAGGCAATTGAATCCTATCGTCCTCATTCAAATAGATCTCAAATAATCTATCATGACTCTAATGAATTTCTGCTGGATGCGTATAATGCAAATCCATTAAGTACTACGGAGGCTATAAAATCTTTTAGTGAATATGATACTTCTAAAAAAAAGATCCTGCTACTTGGTGAGATGAACGAATTGGGCGAAGCAAGACTAAAGGCACATCAGAGGATAGTAGAACTGATTTCAGAGTTAAAATCAAATTGGGAGCAGGTGATATTAGTAGGGCCGACATTTAATGAACTTAAATATGAAAATCGATTTCTTTATTTTGAGAACGTTGCTTTATTAAAAAGTTGGTTTCAAAATCAATCTTTTACTGATACGGCTTTCTTATTAAAAGCAAGTAGAAGTGTACAGCTCGAGCAACTTATTTCAAAGATCAACCCTGATTCAAAACACTAATCAACCGTGGAGAAAATTCTCCCTTAGAGGCTTCTAAATAATCATCATAAGTGCAGGAAATCCAATAATTTTCATGTCCAGGAACTTCCATCCACCACCTTCCGGTTTCATTACTCTTCCAAAAATTGATATCCAAATCACGGTGAGAAGCATGCACGATATATTGAATCAATTTAGATTTTTCTATTTGCTTTTCTTCTCTATAATTAAAATATCCATCCAGTAGGTACCATATCAATTGTGCCACCACAGCAGCAGCATGGTTTTCCGGATCCTTTGATGCGTCGTACCCATAAAATCCAATAGTCTTCAGATGAGAAGATGCTCCAATAAATTGACAAATTTTGCATGCTTCTTCATAAAAAAAACCTCCAGGGTTTGTATCCTTCTTAGCTTTAAAATCTGATTTTCTTAATGACTCCAGATTGATAATAGCATGATCAGTAGTTCTGCACCATGGCTCCACACGATCTATATTTTGTCTTATTTGTCCAAGTCTTAATGCTTCTATGGTATATTTATATAAATAATCTAGTTCTGATGAGGGGACAAGATGTGTTTGATGTCCTAAAAACTTTACTTTACAATTGCCTTCACCAATTAATAAATTTAAATTCTTTCTATAATGTTCATCAAATGCAAGTCTAGGGTCAACAATTATCCAACTTTGAGAAAATGCATCAAAATTGATACTTTCAAAGTGTTGAGATGAGAAATTAACATTTTTTCCGCCTAACAACACTGTTAAAACTTCTGCAGATGTTAATAACTTTAAAACATTTGAGAATTCAGTAAAAGAGCACTCTTCAGGTAATGTAGTAAAAGTTATTTTCTTTGATCCAACTATTCCTGCTAATTTTGAAAATTCGTTATTTATACTGTAAGTACTTGTATCATAATGAATTAACAGGATCTCAAGTAGGTCTGGTCTAAGATTAGAAAAGTCAATATTAGAAATAGCTAACTCAGTATTTGTCATGATTATTTTCTTAACATTATTATAGATCCTCTTAGGTATTCATTAAAATTTAACCAATTATAAGTCTTTTTTGGAAATAATAAATTAATATTAAAAACAAATGGGATTTGTTAACGTTATAAGGGAAATTTAGGTTAAATTTGCGCTTAGAAACCCTTCTACCAAATCTATTTTACTTTAACTGTTGAACATTAATTTTTCTATTTATGAAAAAAATTAAGCTAATTCTTGCATTCTGTTTTTTATGTACTGCGATTTGGAGTCAAAATGATACTTGGACTGCACCGAAGGTAACAGATGAAATGACCGTTAATCCTGAGCAAAACAAACAATGGAGAATGGGAGAGGGCAAATACTCCGCTAAGCCCAAAAATATGTGGGAATTGGGAATACATACCGGTCATTTTTTTACAGATGGCGATGTTGATCCATTGCAACCTGCAGGATTTGGATTGGGCCTGCATTTAAGAAAAGCTATCCATTACGTATTTTCTTTGAGAGGCGATGTATTTTATGGAATCACCAAAGGGCTTGACCCTCAATTTACAAGTAAAGAAATAGCTGCTCAGGACCTCAGTCAGACAACTGCCGGTGGTATACATGGTGGGATCTATAGAAATTTTAAAGAGAAATATTTCTCCATGAATCTTAATGGAGTTGTAAATGTGGGCAATTTACTTTTCCATCAGCCGCGAAATAAATGGAATTGGTATATTTATATGGGAGTAGGCTTTGATTCAAATGTTACTGATTTGGATGTTTTAAAAGGGAATCAAGCTTATGATTTTTCTTCTGTTACTGGAAATGTAAATAGTAGAGCTGGAAGAAAGTCAATTAAAAAACAAGTAAATAATATTCTGGATCATAAATATGAAACTGAAGCTCGCAAGAAAGTAGCCATTTTCAGACTTGGTGATAAAACAAATATTCACGCCATGTTTTCTGCTGGTACAGGGGTATCAAGAAAAATTAATAAGAGATTTAATATCAGTTTGGAGCACCAATTAATGACCTCAGATAATGATTTATTGGATGGTTTTGTATATCGAAGTGTTGTAGACCAATCAAATAATAATGATGTGAATCATTACACATCTCTTCGCCTAGGTATAAATCTTGGTGATTTCAATAAGAGGACTGAACCACTTTATTGGTTAAACCCATTAGATGGAGTGATGAATGATGTAGCCGAGCTAAAGCAAAGGCCTATCCTTGATCTTACTGATACGGATGGCGACGGAGTGATAGATATGATAGATCAGGAGAAAAATACTCCTACAGGTGCGATAGTTGACACGAAGGGAGTAAGCTTAGATAGTGATAAAGACGGAGTACCAGATTATTTAGATAAAGAGCCCTTTTCACCTCCAGGATTTACAGTAGATGGTATAGGTGTTGCAAAAACGGAAAAGGAAAAAATACTTTCCGAAGACGATGTAGTAAACTTGATTAATCGAAGAATGGCCGGAATCAAGACCGATTGGTTTTTGCCAATGATTCATTTTGATTTGGATAAATACTTTGTAAAACCTGAATTTTATGGTCAATTACACCACGTTGCTACTGTGATGAAATCACATCCAGAATTGAAAATTGCAGCTATTGGTTATACTGATGTTAGACAATCAGATGACTATAATAAAGTTCTCGCCTATAAAAGAGCAGATGCTGCTATTAATTATCTAATCTCAAAGTATGATCTGCCTAGAGATAGATTTATTTTGCAATTTGGTGGTGAAGAAATGCCTATGGTCGCTGGGTTACCTGATAATCATTCCATTCCAAAGCAAATTGAAATGGAACAATATATAAATAGAAGGGTGGAGTTTAGAGTGGCCACATCGGGCGATGCCAATATGGAAAGACCTGCAGGTCCAGACGCTGGAAAAAATACGCCGGGATCTTCAAGGCCAGGATCAAAGTACAGCGGAAATGTGAATTCAGGATACTAGCTGGAGGGATTTATATTTTAAATAATTTACAAAAAGAGTTGGACTTTGTCCAGCTCTTTTTTTGTCATATAACTAGGTCACTGCTATGACCAGTAAAAATTTATCTAAATGGGCACTATAAATAATATAGGTGTAAAACAATCATTGAGGATAAAGTGGAGCATATCGGAGTCGAACCGATGACTTCTTCTCCGAAGGCTTTCGGAGCATGCAAGCATGCAGGTATGCAAGCTTAGGAATCAGCACTAATCAAGTAGAGAATAAACTTCCTGCTTTTCTTTTTCTTGATCGATTGTTCAAAAGCAAAGGCTTCTTCCCTGGAAGGAAAGGTCTTTGAAAAGACGAGTACCCAATCATTGGATTTGGAGGTAAATTTTGAAATACCGGAATTATGCTCGAGCATTCTTTTAGTCATGTCACTGCTATGACCAGTATAAAATTTATCTAAATGGGCACTATAAATAATATAGGTGTAAAACAATCATTGAGGATAAAGTGGAGCATATCGGAGTCGAACCGATGACCTCTTCTCCGAAGGCTTTCGGAGCATGCAAGCATGCAAGCATGCAGGTATGCAAGCTTAGGAATCAGCACTAATCAAGTAGAGAATAAACTTTCTGCTTTTCATTTTCTTGATCGATTGTTCAAAAGCATAGGCTTCTTCCCTGGATGGAAAGGTCTTTGAAAAGACGAGTACCCAATCATTGGCTTTGGAGGTAAATTTTGAAATACCGGAATTATGATCGAGCATTCTTTTAGTCA
>JBBSBH010000043.1:0-40282 GCA_038251405.1 Chitinophagales bacterium | reverse complement strand
TTAATTGATTTTGACTTAGATATCTCCGTTTAGATGCACGGCTTTTCCTTGCTATCGCCATTTTTCCTTGCGTTTGTTATCACAAGTTAATCTTCTATATCTTTATTCCTTAATATGTTAGGAGTTTCTCAGCAGACCCTAATTATTAGATTTTCAGAAATATCATCATTGATAATGATCATAAGTCTTTTAATAATATCTTTTTTGCCCCAGCTTAGAATCTCCACATGATCGTTATTGTCTCTTACTTCAAGCAATGGTTCGAACCCTTCATTCAATAAGCTTGATTTGAAATCCAGTATATCATTTTGTGAAAGACTCATGTGATCTTCTGTATATATTATAGACACCGAGCCCAGATTTCTAATCAGTGGTCTTACAGCTTCTTTATCCAAAGCAGCATTTTCATTTATGGCAATGCTACCTGCTAATCGTACTAAAAACCCCGGGACGGAAATACTATGTATACCATCCCGGCGATTAAACTCTCTTTTAAAATCATTAAAACTTTCTTCCTGTGCGGTGGACAAGGCACTAAGTCCCATTATGAATAAAACGGAGAGAATACTTGATTTCATAAATTAATTTTTCTTTATTTTTTCTAAATGATCAGCGCCATCTATTTTCAGGGTTTTACCCAGTTTACCAATGGTGTTGAGATCTATATTACCCACAAAAGAAACTGCAGTGAATTCATCATCGCCTCCTACTAGCATGAGCAATTCACCAATGCTATCAGGCTTGCCAGCGATGGCTTTAGTAAGAAAAA
This sequence comes from Chitinophagales bacterium, assembly GCA_038251405.1. Taxonomy (GTDB): domain Bacteria; phylum Bacteroidota; class Bacteroidia; order Chitinophagales; family Saprospiraceae; genus JADJLQ01. Next base: position 39,513 of record JBBSBH010000043.1, on the reverse strand, counting down.
TCACATCTTCGCCATCATCACGTACTTTCATTAATTCATCATACTCTTTAGTATTTATTTTGCCAAGCGCTTCTTTGTAAAAAGACCTAGGGGAGTCATGGGTACTTAGAATATGAAGAGCCGTTAGGTTTTTTAAAGTCTCTTGCAAATCAGCATCCATATCATTGATTTTAATTTTAGAGACTAGCTGAAACATTTTAGGGCTGATATATACTGTAGAAAACCGTTGATCATCCATATAGGTTTTAAAAAATTTATTCAGAGCGTCATCTTGTGCACTTGCTTTTACAGCTATGATGAAAGCCAAAAATATTAATACTTTTTTCATGGTTATTTTAATTGAAATATGGTTATTGATTTAGAATGTCAAGTGATTCTGCTTTATTAAGTGATTCAGAGACTTTCTCAGTGCCTTTATTCATACGGGCACTCAAGTAAGCGAGCGCCGCTTTAGTTTGGGCTAATGCTTCATCAGGGCTTTGGAAAGTATCCATAGTCATCAGTTCGGTTCTTTTCGATATTTGATACTTATAGGTACTTACCCCTAAACTAAGCACTAGTAAAAGTGAAGCTGCTATAGCTATTGCTCGCTGCCAATTAAGCTTTAATATTTTACCGGAAGTATGGCTAGAAGAAATTTTTCGCATGACCACCTCCTCCAAATCTATTTTTATATCTCTTTCATCTTTTAAATACGAAAATAAAGGGGCTACTTCTTTAAAGGCCTCATCTACTTGCCCGTCCTCAAAGTATTGATAGATTATCTTTTCTTCTTGCAAAGTAGATTCACCCGCCCAATATTTGTCGAGTATTGATTTAATATTTTCTTTAGATCTGTCCATGTAGTCCTGATTTTATGATTTTGTCTTTTAGACTTAATCTTGCTCTGTGAAGATTGACTTTTACCTGTGCCAGTGGAATTCCTATTGACTGAGCTATCTCATCATAGGAAAGGCCTTCGATATCCCTGAGATGGATCACTAGTTTTTGTTTTTCCGGCATTTCGTCAATCAATTTTCTCATTAGTTTCAACAATTGTGATTTAGAGGTCTGCTCATATGGAGAATCCGTCTTGTCTGCTACTTGCACTTGAGTATTGATATCGAGATGCACTTTTTTAGCTCTTATCCGGTCGATACAAAGATTTCTTGTAACTGTATACATCCATCCATCAATATTCTCAATCTTGGCAAGTTCGTCCCTCCGATCCCATATTTTGATCAAAACATCTTGTACAATGTCTTTTGCATCATCTTCCTTTGGTATCAGGCGCAAAGCAAATCTGAATATTTTGTTTTGGTTGGCCCGGACAAAGTCTCGGAATTCCAGCTGATCCATTGTACGATTGAGTTGACGGTTTTTAACAAATTTAGGTTACAGCCCGCTGTTATTATCTTCACATTTTAACACTTGGGTGTCTAAAATCTTTTATTTTATAAAATTTGAAGTTATTCGGGCTTGCATTCCAGCTATTTTAATACAAGATACTGATTTTGGTATTATTTGAGCTGTTTTGGAATGATTGGGATTAGTTAATTGCTGGATATAAAATTCATGAAACTTTATCATGTATTTTTGCAATATGAATTTTCTATTCGGTCGATTAAAAAAGATCGACCGTATGCTTATTTCAGCTTTTATTCCACCAATGGTATTATCATTTCTGATAGCCCTTTTTGTGCTTACCATGCAATTTTTTTGGTTGTATATCGACGAGATCATGGGCAAAGGAGTGGGATTTTTTCAGATCATTGAATTGATTAGCTATCTGACAGTATCTTTTGTCCCGCTGGCTTTGCCTATGGGCGTGCTATTGGCATCGGTAATGGTCTTTGGAAATATGGGCGAGCGTTATGAATTGTCCAGCATCAAATCAGCTGGGATAAGTCTTATAAGGATCATGTTACCGCTTGTTTTTTTGACATTGTTTATATCTATTATTTCATATGCTGCTTCTAATTATGTAATTCCAAAGGCCAATCTTAAGTTCCTGACCCGGCTATATGATATCAGAAGGCAGAAACCTGCTTTAGCAATTGAAGAAGGGGTGTTTAATGATGATTTTTATGGCTATAGTATATTTGTAGGAAAAAAGCAATCTGATAAAAATACTATTGAAAATGTTATTATATATGACCAGAATAAAGCTAGTGATCTGCTAAAAGTAACGCGGGCGAATAGGGGTAAAATGTATACTACCGATAAAGGCAAACGCTTCGTAATGGAATTGTATAATGGTGAAGAGGTAGAGGAGCAAGCCCCGCAATATAAAGAGGGGGGGAGGAAAAATTACCCACTGATGCGAACCAGGTTTGATAAGTATATTAAATCATTTGATTTGGAAGAATTCGAGATAAATAATACCGACGAAAATAGATTTAGTGATAATCAAAAAATGCTCACAAATGGCCAGTTATTAGTACAAATAGATACTATAGACAAACAGATTGAAAATGGTGAAAAGAAGGTTGGCTTAGGAGTGAGTAAATTGTTTGACACTTCTTTTTCAAAAAAACTGGATAAACCAGTTGTTCAGGATAGTTTTGCCATTGAAATTCCTGATACCACCGATATTGTAAACGATAGCATCCCGGTGGACGGCAAAATACCATCGGAAGATTCGGTTTCAAAAAAAATTCAAGTAAAAAGTCTGCAGGCTCCCAAAATCAATTTGGCTACTATTATGATTGACAGTATTAACAAAGCAAGAGGAGTAGTTTCCAGTTTTAACCAATCTCCTGAAAGCCAGGATTCTATAGTGTTGGATTTGCAAGCTCTACAGCAAGTAAATCATTTTTATGAGTTAATAAGGAATGATAAAAAAGCAAAATTATTTAAAGAGACCGGCTCTGCAGCTAATTTGGTACAGTCTGAAATTATAAATGTTTTGTACACCTTAAGGTCTTTCAAGAAAAAGCAAATATTGTATTGGCAACAGTTTTATCAAAAATTCACCTTGGCTTTGGCGTGTCTGATTTTTCTATTTATCGGTAGCTCCATGGGAGCCATAGTAAGAAAAGGAGGCTTTGGGTATCCCTTATTGATCGCAATTATTTTCTTCATAGTGTATATCATGGCTTCAAAAATGTTTGAAAAGCTGACTGATTCATTTGTATTGCCTGTTGGCATTGGAATGTGGCTGACCAGTTTGTTATTGGGAATCGTGGGGATTTTTCTTACTTATCGGGCATCGAAAGATATGTCATCCAATTTTATGGCTAATGCTTTGGAGATAATAGGTAAATGGTTTGAAAAAAGGAGAGCTGCGATAAGATTGAAAAGGGAGCGTGGATTTAATTCTTAATTACCCTTTTATTTAAGTAAAACCCAGATTGATTCGAAATAATTTTGCCTTCTACTATGATGGTATAAACTCCAGATGGTAAGGCAGAAATATCCAGACTGGTATTATTTTCTCCTAAACTGGCATTTAATCCAGTTGCTTTAGAAAGCATTTTGCCATTCATATCTATCAATTGAACTGAGTAATTAGCCTTTTGAGAAAATTGTGTATTTATTTTTATATTATTTACAGCAGGATTAGGGGAGACAAGAAATTTTTTCAAGTCTGGATTTGTGATTTCTTTAGTCGCAATTGTAAGGTCAGCCAATGGGCTTTCATATACACCATTACCGTGAGTAGCTACTTTTATCAGACCAGCCTCAGCCGATATGCTCAAACTCATAGCTAAGACTGCATTGGGCAAACCTGCCATGAACTTTTCCCAACTGGCTCCTCCATTATTGGAGACAAATACTCCGAGATCATTCCCTACATATACTTGTTTTGAATTTTTTGGATTCACGACTATACTATTAGTAGGCACATCAGGTAGTCCGTTTTCTATTGAATTCCAATTGAGTCCTGCATCAATAGATTTGTAAACATGGGTATTAGCACCAAAGCCTGAGAATACAGTATAGACAATATTGGTATTATTGGGATCGAAACTTATGTCCATTGCCGCCCTGGTAGGTAAGCCAGTGATAGTTTGCCAATTTCCTCCACCATTTGTACTTCGGAATACTTTAGGAATACTAGTATTATTTATTGGAGATGTGCTAGCCATCAATAAAGTGGGATCTGCAGGAGAAACCGTCAGCGCTAATACTGCTGCATTGGCATCCAATGGATTGGCGTGGAGGGCTTTCCATCCATTGGGATCTCCATTATTTTCATTGATGTATACTCGTTGAGCTCCGGCATATAGGGCACTTGGATTTGAAATTGTTATTTCAAAAGGAGTATTAAAGGCTTTTGTTTCAGATAAAAATGCATTGTTCGAAGGCCGTATTATCTCAAAAGATTTACCATGGTCGGTAGATTTGTTTAATCCAAAATACTGATAGGTGCCATAAATAATATTTTCATTGGTACCAAGGATAGCGGTAGACATTCCATCTCCTCCGATCACTTTAATCCAGCCATCCTGACCATCATAAATGGCAGTGCCATTATCTTGCATACCACCAATAGCGAATTTTGGATCCTGTTTAGAGGCTGAGAAATTAGCATAAAATTGGGTAGTCTGATAGCCGCCATTCCGACCTTGAAATGTAAGTCCTCTGTCAGGAGAAACAAATATACCTCCATCTGTAGCAAAATATATTTCATTTGGCCGTAGCGGATGAAAATAGGTAGCATGTATATCCGCGTGAACATAAATAGACTCATCGCCTTCTTTTCCACCTACTGGAATGCGACCCATATCTCCGGCATCCCATGATGTAGCATTGGTAAAATATCGACCACTGTTGGATGAGAAATAGGCATTTTGTCCTACGTATGAAACGACCGATGGATCTGATGGATCTATTGCAATATCGTGAGAATACCACCCTTGTACATTGGCGGCATCCTGAGCGTTCATCAGGTCCCAACTTGCCCCACCATCTACCGTCATAAACAAACCAATAGATTTATCATGATTTGCGATGGATGCATATAAAATATCAGGATTAGTCTTACTGATAGCTATTTTGGCTTTTCCAGTATATTCTGCGGGTAGTCCATTGGATAATTTTACAAAACTTGCTCCCGAATTATTTGATTTATATATACCACTAATTGATTCATCGTTGAGACTTCCATGAGTAACATATATTATTTCAGGGTTGTTTGGGTTTATTTCAATATCAACGGCCATGGGCACATCCTGTACTAAGATCCAATGCCGGCCCTGGCTAGTGGTTTTATATAGGCCCTCTGTGGTGGCTGCATAAATAATTTGATCATCATAGGGATCAAATTTCAAATCTTGTACACCTGAAATAATGCTTTTAGATAGTTGCAATACCTGGCTCCAGGACAAACCTCCGTCTTCAGATTTTAATATTCCCATTCCATAGGTACCTCTGGTCGTCCGGTCTATAATCCCGGGTATAGAAATATCTTTGTTATAAACCTCCCCTGTGCCTAAAAAAATGATTTTTGGATTTTTAGGGCTAATCAAAATTGAAGCTATAGAATAAACCGGAAAATTAATGGGAACTTGTATCCATCCATGGTATCCTTTACCTGAGGAAGAAGTCTTCCATAAACCACCACTGGCAGAACCGGCAAAGATTACATCCGGATCGGTAGGGTGAAAAGCCAGGCATAAAGTACGACCACCAATATTCATAGGACCTAACGCTTTCCATTTAGCTTTATCAGCTGCCCTAAAATTGGTTTTTACTTTTTGTTGAGCATCAATTAACGCGTTTGAAGAAACCTGATCTGAGTTGGAAAATCTTACATTTACCCATTCGTCCATTGCAATTCCAGCCCCGGATTGTTTCTCATCTTCCCCATCCCGATCAAGCTTATTTTTTTCATTACAAGCAATGAATAAAAATCCCAGGCAAAAAACAACGAGTCGGAACAAATTCATGAGATATTAAAGATTATTATAATATATCACGCAAATATACAAAACAAGTTGCAGGATTTCAATAGCTGGAAAGGCAATTAATTTCCGAATTTATTTATTATTGATAAGAAGTATAAAAATTATATTTTTACTTACTTATGATCGAAGGCAAAGAGGCCATAGCAACCCTTATTTATAGAGAATTGGAAGAAATCCAGGCTATCGGTGAACAGGATGCCACCAGGTCGGTCTCCAGGCTTTATCAGGCGGTTAATTATTTTTTCAGCAGGATCACATTAAATGAAAAAATTTACTTCACCACCTTATTTGCCCGCATGGTATTCGCAGGTTTAAATTATAAAATTCCAAGAAGAGAGCTGTCATTATTGCACCATTTCAGAAAAATGGCATACCAATCAATTTATAAGGACCAGGGTAAATTGCTCTTTTCAGATCAGGAATTAGTGCAATTGGGGCTTTATAGCCTCAATAATATTGTAATTTTTATTTGTCAGGTGCCCTCGCCATTAGTGTTTATGACCTGGGAGGAAAACAAATGGGATATTTTATTTAAGGAACCTCATTTTGAAAAACTGGTACCTACCTGTCGTGTATTGATTACTCATATAGAAGAAAATGAGTCTGTACTGGTAGGCGTTAGTGAGGAGTATCCACATCATGCTGTCCATATCAAATATCATATAGCGGGTATAAATGATATGCAGACTGAAATCTTAAAATCATATCTGCAATTGCAGGCATTGCCCATCTCATTACAATTGATAGATATCGAAATAGAGACGGGCGGTGCATGGGTACCTCATCAGTTTGTGGTAGAACCAGATTATTTGGTGGATGTGACAGCAGTGGCAGAGTGTTTCAAAGATTTTGGAGTGCTTACCTGGTCATATCTTTTAAATAAATTCAAACCGAAGCCCTCTAATCCAAGTATTTTATTAGGAAATGCAGCAAATTATTTTTTGGACGAAGTGTTAGTTGATAATGATGTCCCATTTAATTATTTGATGAGGCAATTTTTTAAAATGTATCCACTGGAATGTACATTGCTAAAGGATAGTGAAGTGATCGACTTGAATGTTAAAGCTAAAATGCATTTTCAAAATCTAAAAAGAGTAGTGGCAGAAGATTTTAAAAATGTAGGTATTGAGCAAGATGGAGTCTACCTGGAACCTACATTTATTTCTGCATTATACGGATTACAAGGTCGATTAGATTTATTTCATGAAGAACCAAATAAAATACAAGCGCATATTGTCGAATTAAAAAGCAGTAAGCCTTATAAAACGAATGCTTATGGTATAAATGCTAATAATTATATCCAGACATTATTGTATGATTTACTGATAAGGTCTGTATATAAGAATGGTAGAAAGCTTTCTTCCTACATATTATATTCGCAATTGGATCACAAAGCACTTAGATATGCTCCTCCTATAAAAGCACTGCAAATGGAAGCCCTTGCGGTGAGGAATGAATTGGTCTTAATGGAGTTAAAACTCACGAAAAACGAATTACTGGGGGGAATGCTTGCCCAGCTGCATCCTGGAATTTTGCCTTTTCAGCAAGGATTTATTGCCAATGATCTGCAAAATTTTCAAAATTTTTATACTGGACTTTCTGAATTGGAAAGGGATTATTTATTAGAGTATACCGGTTTTATTGCCCGCGAACACCACCTGGCAAAAGTAGGGGAGCATACTGAAGAATTTAATAATGGGATGGCTGCTCTATGGCTCAATAACCGGTTGGAAAAAGAGGAAAATTTCAATATTCTCAGTCAATTAGTTTTTTTTGATAATAAAGACAACAGTGAAGACCAACTCCTGGTATTCAAGCGAACTAGTGAATCGAATGAGCTGGCAAATTTCAGACAAGGCGATATTGGGGTTTTATATCCACATACTACATCAGGTGTCTCGGCTTTGGAACATCAAATTTTTAAATGCAGTATAATTGAAATAAAGGACAAGACCATTACTTTGCGATTGCGAAATAAGCAAAGAAAAAACTCAGTATTCAAGCAGTGGCCTCAATGGAACCTGGAACATGATCTCATTGATAGTAGTTTTCAAGTGCTTTACCGGGGTGTTTTTGATTTTCTTACCGGTCAAGAAGAGAAGAAGAAATTGCTTTTTGGACTGAGAATCCCTGCTATTCCGGAATATGAAAATATTAATACTAAATTACCGGATGATTTAATTGAAGAGCAGAAAATAATTTTATCAAAAATCATTCAGACAAAAGATTATTTCCTTCTTTGGGGGCCTCCAGGCACCGGTAAAACAAGTATAATGCTCAGATCACTGAGTAAATATATTATTGATCATTCCCAGGAACAGATTTTATTATTGGCATATACTAATAGAGCGGTGGATGAAATATGTGAAGCCCTAAATTCTGTGAATCTGGATTTTTTAAGAATTGGATCGAGGTATACTGCCCAAAAGAAATTTTGGAAGAGTTTTTTAGATGAACAGGCTAGTAGTATAGAAAAGCGCTCAGACTTTAAAAATCTCTTGGTTAATCACAGAATCATAGTGGGTACATTATCTTCTATCAATGGTAAGTCTGAATTATTTCAGATCAAGACATTTGATTGGGTAATTGTAGATGAAGCTTCACAGATTTTGGAGCCCATGTTAGCAGGGCTACTGACCAAAGTTAAAAAATGGGTTTTGATCGGTGATCATCGTCAAATGCCCGCGGTAGTAGTACAAAGGAGTGAAGATAGCGCTGTAAAATTAAAATCTTTGCAAGCCGTCGGGCTGACTAATTTGAGGAATTCGCTATTTGAAAGGTTGGTAAATATCTGCAAAGAAAATAATTATCATTGGGCTTATGATATTCTTCGGGAACAAGGTCGTATGCATAAGGATATCATGGAATTCCCCAGCACTCATTTTTATCAGAGTCAATTGAAAATATTGAATCAATCTCAGGTGAAAAAAGAATTAGAGGAGCCATTAAATTATAAATTAGACAATACTGCGGATAGCCTGTCAGGTCTTTTAGCATCAAAAAGAATGATTTTTATTAACACCATTCCAGATGATCAGGGAAAGTCGAAAATAAATATTTACGAAGCGGAGCAAGTGATAGATTGTATTTTATCGTTTGAAAAACTATTCAAGTTAAATCATATCGTTGTGCAGCATGAGACCATAGGAGTGATCACACCTTACCGGGCTCAGATAGCTCAAATCAGAAAGTCTATGCAGGATCGGGGCATGGATCCTGATAAATATACTATAGATACCGTAGAAAGATATCAGGGTGGCGCAAGAGAAGTTATCATCTTATCACTCTGTACGAATAGATTTAGCCAGGTGCAAAATATGATATCGCTTTCAGATGATGGAGTAGATAGAAAATTAAATGTAGCGCTAACCCGGGCACGGAAACATCTAGTAATAATAGGAAATGAAGATATACTCAGCAATTATTCTGTTTACAAAGAACTAATTGCTTTTTGCAAAATACCACCTATTCATATCTAATGTAAGTTACTTCTACTGTTTATAGATAGTTATATTCTGCTTAATAACTTGGCCTTTTGTGTTTGATATTCTTCTTCAGAGAGAATACCTTTTTCTTTAAATTCTTTTATTTTTTCCAAAGCAGAGAATATTTCTTCCTTCGATTGTGCGGAGCTGGATTTTTGATCTTTTTCAGCTCGGATGCTGAACTCTTTACCTTTTTCAAATTCTTCTTTGTACTTGGCTTTAGCTGTCTCAGGATCAAAGTCATATAATGATCCTCCTTTATCAAAGTGATGTATAAAAACTTGACCAACGGCATATGTACTGGCACCAGATAAAACGCTTTGAGTTGCAGTTCCCAAAATAGTTCCTATAATGGGAATAGTTTTTACCGCACTGGCGGCCATTCTTGCTAAAGAAGTACCTACTAATGAGGTTACTATACTTTTACCCATTTGTTCATTAAAATCCTTACCATATAGTTTAGCCAGTATACGTATCATGTTTATTTGTACTCCGGTAACAGCTGCAAAATCTACAAATGGAATTGGAATTAAGCCTCCACCAACAGCCAGCAATAAATGGGTCTTGACTATTTCCTGAGCCATTATTTCTTTATCATCTTTCGTATTACTATTATCCATCATTAATTCTATTTTTTTACCAAATTTATATGCAGATTTACCACCCCGGATTAAAATTCGACCAATATCAATATATACCGACATGTAGGTAGTACAATTGAGGATAAAGGAAAGTTCCAAAAACCTATTTTTAGATCTGGGGACGCGATCAGCTACGTATATTAAACTAAAATTTTTTCCTCTAAAATTATTGATTAAGGAATTTGCAATATTTTATGTGTTTGCAGGCTTACATTCCATTTTGGATGTGCCTTACAATAATCTATAACTAATTTGGTGTTTGGTACAATATCAATACCATCCATGGGTTGAAGGCTATGTCTCTTGAAATCCAGCTTTTCAAAACGATCTGGAGACACATCAGCCTGAGGGAAAACGAATTTTAATTCATCCCCTTTTATGACTTCCAATGTAGTATCAGACTTTGGACTGACGCATACCCAATCGATTCCTTCAGGCAATGCCAAAGTACCATTAGTTTCTATCGAAATATAAAAGCCAGATTTTTTAAAACCATCAATTAATTCTCTATCGATTTGCATTGCCGGCTCACCTCCTGTAAGCACAATAAATGGTACCACAGAGGTAGATGGCCAAAGCTTTTGAATTATTTCAATTAATTGAAAGACCGTATATTTCCCGCCTAAATTTCCATTAGTGCCTACGAATTCTGTATCACAAAACTTACATATAGCACTAGCCCTATGTTTTTCATGACCAGACCATAGATTACAGCCTGCAAAACGAATAAACACCGCTGGTCTACCAGTGTGTAATCCTTCTCCCTGAATGGTGTAAAATATTTCTTTAAGAGAATACATGAATAGTAAAAATCTATTTTGTGGTTATGATATTACTGCGGTGGCTTCTATTTCTACAAGAATTTCAGGATCTATTAATGCGGATACCTGTATCATAGTAGTAGCTGGTTTTATAAGCCCAAATACTTCCCCATGTGCTTTGCCCACGAGCTCCCATTTTGAAATGTCAGTTACATATATGCGGGTTCTGGTTACATCATTTAATGTGCCTCCCGCTTTATTTATGGCTTCTGTAATAATTTCAAGACAAACTTTTGATTGAGTATAGACATCCCCTTTACCTTGCAGTTCACCCTCGCGAATGGCCGTAGTACCTGAAACTTCAATACAATTACCAATTCTTACAGCCCGACTATAACCGACGATTTCTTCCCATTTAGATCCTGAAGAAATATGTTGTCTTTTCATTGATAAAATTATTTTAATTCCCAAGTCACACACGATTACTAAGGAATGGTAATCAGCGTTGAAATTCTGAAATCTGATTGACAAAAATACGGTAAAACTCTTTCAGATTTTTACAAACATAATCAGCAGAACAGTTTGATTTTTCTTTTCCTTCTATCAGAACAGTTACCATATTCAAGTTTTTTCCAAATTCGATATCCGAACAGGAATCCCCCACCATTATGGTTTGACTAAAATCAATTTTAGGAAAGTCTCTTTTAGCCATTTTGCCTAAAGTAGTATCGGGTTTGCGACAATTAGGGATATCTTCTGCTTTATTTGGACAATGGTATATCGAATGGATTTTACCACCATTCTTCCTAATTATTTTCTTTAGCTTTTTATGAATAGTAGAAAGGTCATGTTCAGTCATGATATCCTTTCCAATTCCAGCCTGATTCGTTACTACTACGATATATTCAAATAATGGGCTCAACAATTTTAAGGTTGAAAGTACTTCTGGTAAAAACTTAAATTCTTCCCAATCTTTTACATAATCATTCGGAATTCGTTCATTTATGACTCCATCTCTATCCAGAAAAAGACTCCATTTGTGTACTCCTTTTTTCATCTTAATTTCATGGCTTGAATGCGGTTATATTCCTCAGGTATGCCAATATCAATGAAGCCAGCCTTGGACTTAAATCCACCTATTTGAAGATTGGCCAGGTTTTTTTCAAATACATTTTTTTCTATAGAAAAGGGTTCAAAGCGAGCGTAATTATTAAATGCAGATTTATTAACCAGGTATATTCCACCATTAATATATCCTTTTGCTTTCCAGGCTTTTTCATAAAAATTGGTTATTTCATTTTTAGCATTGATTTCAATAGATCCGTACCTGTCAAATTCTTTCATAAGCTTTAATGCTATAGTGATATCATTTTTTCTTTTTCGGTGGGTTTCTGCCATTTCAAATAAATCTACCGGGAAATAAGTGTCTCCATTTATAATGAGAGCACTTGATTCTTCACATTGATCTAATGCCAATGCTATTGCTCCACCCGTTCCTAAAGGTTTATTTTCTTTAGAATATCGTATAGGCATAGATAAAAAACGATCCCCGAAATAATTGATAATTATATCAGGCTGATGGGACACTGCCATAATGATTTTATCTATTTTTTGATGTCTCAAATACCTTAGTTGCCAGTGTAAAAATGGTAGGCCTTGCACATTGACCATAGGTTTTGGTATCAAATCTTTGGTAATGGAGCGAAGCCTTATACCTAAGCCACCAGCTAAAATGATTGCCGTTCTCAAGGGAAAAGCGTTTTCTCTACTAATTCACAGATGATATGACCTATGGTAATATGACTTTCCTGAATGCGAGGTGTATCTCCAGATGGGACATTAATAAGTATATCAGCTATAGAAGCCATCTTTCCTCCAGACTGGCCGGTCATAGCTATGCACAAAATTGATTTTTCTTTAGCAATTTCAAATGCATGTATAATATTTTTAGAATTCCCTGAAGTGCTCAATCCAAATAAAATATCACCAGATCGACCAATGCCTTTTAGTAATCGGGAATATATATGCTCATAGCCATAGTCATTACTGACTGCGGTGATATAGGAAGTGTTGGCATGTAAAGCCTCTGAATACAAAGGAGGTCTATCTTTGTAAAATCTTCCCGAAAACTCAGCTGCAAGGTGCTGCGCATCCGCTGCGCTTCCACCATTGCCGCAGAACAGTACTTTGTGATCATGCTGAAAGGCATGGATGCAAGCCAGGGTAGCATCATTTATTTTTTTTAATAGCTGATCATCTTCCAAAATCTGAACTTTGGTATTTATACTTTCACTAAGAATGGATTTGATATTTGATTCAAACATTTTATAAAGTTTATTTATTTGATGATCCAGGAGGTCATTCCTTGCTGAACGAAATTAAACGGTTTGAAAACTCCCCCCATAGGTTCCAAAGCTTTAATTACTTTATATCGGGCATTTCCTGGAGCATATAACATGATGAATCCTCCACCTCCAGCACCTGAAATTTTACCTCCGGTAGCCCCTGCCTTTAAAGCCGTGGCATAGATTTCATCTATTAAGGGGTTGGTAATACCCGATGCAGTCTTTTTTTTCTGTTGCCAACCATAATCTAATAATTCTCCTATTTGGCCCAATTTTCCTGTTAGTAATGCTTCCTTCATAAAAATAGCTTGCTCCTTTAGTCTATGGGCCGCTTCTAATGATTGTTCTTTTTTTCCTGTGAAATTGTGTGATTGTTTTTCAATAATAGTGGAGGAAAGCCTGGAAGTGCCAGTATAATAAAGCAAAATATTCAATTCCAATTCATTGATATACTCCGGCCTTATCCGGAGCGGGTTTACAATGACTTTATCATCATTATAGAATTCCATAAAATTAAATCCGCCAAAAGTAGCCGCATACTGATCTTGTTTACCACCGGCTATTTTAAGATCCTTTCTTTCAATATCATAAGCTGCTTTCGCCAGATCATATTCTCCATAAGGAAGCTTTAGCCACTCCCGATATGCTCCCAACATAGCTACTGTCACGGTAGAAGAAGCCCCTAAACCGGATCCTTTCGGAACATCTACATGTGAACTAATTGAATATCCCGGAAGTCTGCCTTTGAAATTTGAAAAGACATGGTTATGACATCCTTTTAAAAGGTCTAATTCTCCATTAATTCTAATATTTTTTGTTTTCCTGAATACCTTAATTTCATCGAGATCTAAGGATTCCAGTTTTACTTTGTCAAGATTAGTAGGAAATATAGAGGCATGGGCAAAAATGCTAATTGTCGCATTTAAAATAGCGCCTCCATATAAATCAGAATACGGAGAAACATCCGTACCGCCTCCAGCTAATCCAATTCGTAAAGGAGCACGCGCTCTTATTATCATGATGTAAATATACGATCCCTGTACATATTATATTTATGTGCCATATGAATTAAATTTCGTTCAATACTCCTTTTGCCATATGACTCCAATTATATTTTTCCTTTTCCCCGGATACTTCGATTTCCATTTCCTGAAAATTGGGTATAGAATAAAATGTCCTTAATGCTTGAGCAATTTCATTAGCATCTGGATTCACCACATAACCTGTCTTTCCATTATAGACTATTTCATGTAAGCCACCTACTTTCGTCACAATAGCCGGCTTAGAAAAATGAATTGCAATCTGAGCAATGCCACTTTGGGTGGCAGATTTGTAAGGCTGGACTATAATGTCAGCAACTGAAAAATAATATTTTACTTCATTATTGCTGATAAAGTTTGTCCTGAGGATGAGTCGATCTGATATATTTAACTCCTGGACAAGGCTCTCATAAGGTCTTGCATCAGTATAGTATTCTCCGGCTATGATAAATTTTATGTTTTGCAGATCATTTCCCAGTGTATGAATGGAATGATATAATAGGTCTAGTCCTTTATACTCCCGGATAAATCCAAAAAAAAGCACATATCTAAAATGATCAGATAATTTTAGTTGAGTGAGTGCAATTTCCCGGGAGACCCGTTGGCCATAGTTGTCATAAATCGGATGGGGAATGAAAATAGCCGGTTTATGTTGATTAAATAATTTGAGTTCTTCGCCTACCTGATGAGACATATATATAAATCGGTCTATAATGGAAAGAAAGTATTTTGTAAATAGTCTATCACCTGTACGATGTTCATGAGGAATGACATTATCTAAAATACTGACAAGAGAAGTGGTATTTGATTTCGACATTCGAAGAATAGTACCAAAGCAAGGTGCCATGGCAGGCAACCAAAATTTACAAACAATGATGTCTGGTTTTATAGCTTTAATTTTTCTACCAACTAAGAACCAATTGAAGGGATTAAATGCGTGCATCCATCTTGTTATATTTAAATCTGGAGCTGGGTCATCACTGAATTGTGATTTCCCGGGAAACAAAATCCTGGGATATTGCACGGTGAACGTAATCAACTGCACTTCATGCCCCATTTGAATTAGTTCGAAAGCTAATCTTTCATTGAAGGCAGCCAAACCGCCCCTATATGGATAGGCCGCACCAATAATCAGAATTCGTTTCATAATCTGATTTCCTTATCAATAGAGTACACGGATTTATGAATTGAATTTCTTGTAATTAATTCTGCAATAAATCCAGACATAAATAGTTGAAGTCCAACTATAAGTAGCAATATTCCCAAATAGAATATTGGTCGATTCGCAATCGAGACATAGTCAAAGAAAAATTTGCCTATTGTTAACCACCCCAATATTCCAAACCCAATAATAAAAATGAGAATCCCAAAGGTGCCAAAAAGATGCATAGGTCTTTTACCAAATTTGCCAACAAACATAATGGTAGCTAAATCTAAAAAACCATTGATAAATCGCTCCAGACCAAACTTGGTCGTACCATATTTGCGAGGTTGATGAGTAACTATTTTCTCTCCTATTTTATTGAAACCAGCCCATTTTGCAATTACAGGAATGTATCGATGCATCTCACCATCTACTTCTATATTTTTTACCACTTCTGATCTGTAGATTTTAAGACCACAATTCATATCGTGTAGCTTTATTCCTGACATTTTTCCTGTAGCCCAATTGTACAGTTTTGAAGGAAGGTTTTTGGTAATTGCATTATCGTATCTTTTTTTCTTCCATCCTGAAATAAGATCTAATTTTTCATCTTTTATCATTTTTAATAATGAAGGAATTTCATCAGGACTATCCTGTAGATCGGCGTCCATACTCATTACAAAATCACCCATGCTTGCGTGAAAGCCTGTATTGAGTGCAGCAGCTTTGCCATAGTTCCTTCTAAATTTGATTGCTTTTAGATTTGGATTAGTTTCAGCTAATTTTTCTATAACACTCCATGAAGTATCGGTGCTGCCATCGTCTACAAAAATGATTTCATAGGTCAGTTTATTTTCCTCAACAACTTTTCTTAGCCATGATTCTAATTCAGGGAGAGATTCAGCTTCATCTTTGAGTGGTATTACGATAGATAGATCCAAATGCCAGACAATTTTAGTAGAGCAAAGCTAAGTCAAAATTATATGATAAAATAATTTAATATAATTAGCTGAATTCAGGTTTCTCTTTTTTCATGATTAGCCCTACGATGAGCGAAACTATGGCACCTCCTATTCCATAACACGCCATTGATGTAGCTGAACTTAAAATTGGATTCTTAAAACTCATAGTCATACTTTTGGCTTTTTCAATCTGCTCCTGCGACATACCGGCAGCTTCCCATTTTTCTTCAGCTGCAGCAATTACTCTTTCCATATATCCAGGATCAATGAAATTTGTATAAATAAGTGATACGACCGTAGAGATCAATCCAGCTAAAACTAATATTCCGGTACCAAGCAATACACACTGGCCCAGGGTGATATGACCATCTTGCATCTCATCCCGTTGTTTTTTAATTGCAGCCACCACTAAAACAATACAAATTCCAAATGATAAGAGACCCATCATTATGCCGGCAACTTGAGATCCGCCAGCGTTTAAACCCGTAATACTTGAAATTAAAAAAACAACGCTTAAAATTAATCCACCAAACAAGCCATACCTGGCTATAGTGGGTCCCAATTGTGATTGATTCATAATAGATAAAATTTTTCAACTACTAATTTAATAAAACTATTTAATTATTTAATGTGAGGTGCTGATTGAATGCCGTACCGATCACTTTTCCTTTAAAATTTTTGCCAATGAATGGAGAATTTTTCGTTAATGATACAATTCTACTTTCATCAAATGTCCATTCAATAGTAGGATCAAAAAATGTAAAATTTGCCGGATTACCAACTTTGATAGGGGTATTGGGGATATTAAAAATTCTCGACGGATTAGTGGATACTGATTTCACCCAATCAAGTAATGAAATTTCAGTAAAAGTGTTTACAGCAGCAAAAGATGTTTGAAGGCCAATAGCGCCAGGAGTAGCATATGCGAATTCAAGGTCTTTTTTTTCAATTTCTAATGCCCTATGATTTGAGCTTATAATATCTATGGTACCATCTTTAACCCCTTTAATCAATGCTTTCTGATGCTTTATGTCACGTAGAGGAGGAGACTGCTTGTACACTGAATCAAAATCTTCCAAAGCTTCATCCGTAAAAACAAGATTGAGATAACCAACTGATGAGAATATTTTCTTATTTACTTTTTTGTGCTGTTTCAGTAAGGAGACTCCTTCCTGGGTTGAAAGGAGATGAGAAAGTAAATTTACTTCTGTGTATTTGGCTAAGTCAAGATCACGACGCAGCATAATGGTTTCAGCAATCTCAGAAATACCTTTGAGCCCAAGGCGTTGAGATATCATACCTTCATGAATCTGACCCAAAGCAGCGATTGCACTATCCTCAGGTTGATTTATAATTAAACCATTGAAGTGCCTTGAATAAAGCATGGCCCTTAAGATTACGCCTGTGTCTTGAACAGGACTTTTACCATCTGAAAATGCAATAGCCCCATTTTGATACATATCTATTAATTCTGCGATTTCCTTTCCTTCACATTGCTTACTCAATGCTCCCACCGGGATGATATTGGCAGGAAGGGATTTTGTTTTTTGCTTTATATATTCAATTTCAGATTTTGACTGAATTACAGGCAAGGTGTTTGGAAATACGGCTACTGTAGTATAACCTCCCAAACCAGCTGATTTAGCTAAAGTAGCCAGCGTCTCGCGATGTTCAAATCCTGGTTCTCCACATTGACTTCCTATATCTATCCATCCGGGGGAAAGATGCAGATTTTGGCTCTTAATTACCTTTTCACAGCTTATTTTTTTTGAACTGATGGTGTGGACAAAGCCATCTTTAATTTTTATACTTATTGTTTTTGTATCAAATGCATCTCCCGGAGAAATAATTTTTGCCTGCTCAATTACAAATTCCATATTATACGTTTACAATTTCCAAAACCTAAGTAATAAAGATTCTATCAGTAAAAATAATAAAGTAGCAATTACAAACCATTTCCAATAGGTAGTTCCTTTATTATTTGATTTAAAATACGAGTCGAAGGCAGTGCTATTGGCTGCCTGAATAATATCCAAATCAGGATATTTCAGTTTCAGTTCATCCATTGTGAAAGTTTTGAGATCAGACTCTTTACGATTGAAATTAAATGGGAGCTTTGCAATCAAGGAGTCTTTCAGCATGGCACTATAGATACCTGCATTTTGAATAGCTCCGGTGACATCTAATATTATTTTGCTCCCTAAAGTTCTTTGCTGCGGAATCAAGTCATCATTAGTTGTCCCGATAAGATGAATGACATCGTCAGGTGATTTTTTCTGAGCTGAAATTTCATAATTCTGATCGTTCCCGATGAACAATGCAATTTTTTCATTCTGATTTTTATTCAAGGCCATCCGGTAAATCATAGGCACAAATATTTCCGCATTTTTACTTAAGTCTGAATATTCGGAATTGAGCGGACTTGTTACCAAATACAAGGATCCATTATCTATTTTTATTTTTGAGATCAGATTTGTTTCATCTGGAAAGGCCAGGATGGACTCTTCGCCTTTTGCACCTTTCACTCTTTTATACTTTCCCTGTACAGTGGGTAGTTTCATATTGCTGGTGACTCTGAGGAATACATCATTAAATATGAATTCATTGGTATTGATATAAGATGCTGTGCTTTGTTTTTTGTCGAATGCAGCAAAGGCACCTGCACCAAGATTGGTGCAAAAATTATTGTAAGAGTTTAGGTCAGCAGCAATCCCGGGAAATACTAATACATTCAATCCTTGCTTAAGATTGGAGGTGAGCTCATTGGCAAGACCTGTTGATATATTATTCAGATCATCTAAAATGATCAATTGAAATTGTGACAATGATTTGTAATCAATATTATTTGATTGTTGAATGGCCAGGTTTACTGAGGGCAAGCTTTTTATGGCAGTTTGTAAATTTTCATCAGCGATACCATTAGCTATGAGTAAAATATTGATTTTATCCTTTACCTGGAAAGATATGAATAGTTTGTCATCAAATTGTATAGGGTAATCGGTAACTTCAAGTTGTAAGTTTTGCCATCCAGGTTGGGTAAGCATGATTTGTGCGGTATCTATTTTACTTTCCCCCGCGGTCAGATTGACGAGTCCAATCGGTTTACTTTGATTGTTTTGAGTGAGTGAAATTCTCGCATCCTGGACTGGTTGGTCTCCAAAATTTCGAATTCGGTATTTTAATAAATTCGGTCTGTTCAAGAATTGAGTAGGAGAATCAAACCATGCTGAGTCAATGGACAAATTTTTTTCCTGGACACTTTGCAATGGTATTAAATGGAGATTGTAATTGGAATCGACTACATTAGTCAAATCAGTAATAGACTGCTGAAAATCACTGATCAAATAAATGTGTTTGTTGCCTTCATTTTTAGAAATGGTATATTTTATTTTCAAAAGGGCATCTTCTAAAGTATGAACGGCTGGTGTAGGCCTGATTTCATCTATTAACGAAAGTGCTTCTTCCTGAGGTACTAACCTAAATTGTTTTCCTGCGAATTCGTGAGTCAGGATCATAAACTGATCTTCTACGTTATAGGATTCTACTACAGTGCGAGCCCTTTGCTTTGCCAGGGTAACCAAAGGTACTTCCTGACTTAATGCATTCATACTGTATGAATTATCAACAAAAAGACCTACTTGCGTTTTGGCAAACTTTTCTTTTGTCTTTTTACTTACAAAGGGTTGAGCAAAGGCCATAACTAAAAAAGCCAGCGCCAATAAACGAGCAATCAGAACTAGTAAATTTTTCAACTTAGATCGGGCACTGGTTTCATCTTTTACTTCTTTTAAGAATCGTACGGATGAAAAGTATACTTTCTTAAATCTTCTGAAATAAAAGAGATGTATAATAATGGGTATAGCCAGTGTTCCTAAGGCCGCAAGAAACCACGGGTGGAGAAATTGCATATCGAGGCAAAAATAACAATATGAACTGTTGTGAAAAGTTTAAATTTCTAGAAGTTCAATTTATTTATCAAGCCTTTAGCCTTTTTTTCTCCTTTTTGAGGATTGGCTTGCCAAAATTCCCCAACCTCCACTTCCAAAAAGAAATCCTAATGCATACCATCCACCATTATTGTTGGGAGCAAACATATGCACAGAATGATCAAAAAGAGAAACAAAAAGTCCTATTGGAGCTATAAGACCATGTAACAGGCCATACCAGAAACCATATAAATGGCCACTAAGACAAGGTGCCAAATCTCCGGTATATCTTGCACAACTTTGGAATAGCAGTGCAAAGACCAAAATTATAAGCAATGAAAATTTTTTCATATAATTTTATTTTAAACAATTTATAAATTCACCTTTTAAATAGGAACAATGGATCAAGGAAAATGGTTACATCCTTGTATAAAATGTAGAAAAGTATATGAACTATATAGACTATTATCAAATTCTAGGCGTAAATAAAACAGCTTCTGAGGAAGAAATTCGGAAAGCTTATAGAAAGCTAGCAAGAAAATATCACCCTGATGTAAACCCCGGTGTAGATTCTGAACGAAAATTTAAGGAATTAAATGAAGCTAATACTGTTCTGAGCGACCCTGAAAAGAGAAAAAAATACGATACTTATGGTAAAGATTGGGAACATGCTGATGCTTTTGAGCAAGCAAAAGCACGAGAGCAGGCAAGCGGTGGCGGAAGAGGTTTTGCAAGAAATGGGGGACGGTCTGGTGGTCAACGATTTACAGTAAATGGTGAAGAGGTAGATCCAGAAATGTTTTCAGATTTTTTCCAAACTATGTTTTTTGATCAGGAAGATATTTTTGGTGCAGGATCAAGAGCAAATGCTGGTAAAAGATCGAATGTATCGGCTCGCAGAGGAGTTGATTACAAGTCTTTACTAAAGCTCAGGCTTGAGGATATTTTACAGGAACAAAGTCATGTCCTGGAGGTAAATGGTAAAAAAATCAGAATAAAGATTCCGGCTGGTGTAGAAACCGGGCAGACCATCAAAGTAAAAGGGCAAGGTGGTGATCCACAAGGCGCTGGAGCTAAAGGTGATCTTTTTATTGAATTTGATATAGCAGCTCATCCTATTTTTAGAAGGCAGGGAGAAGATTTGTATTGCAATCAATCTTTGGATTTGTATGATGCTTTGCTAGGGGGAGAGGTTAATGTCAATACTTTATATGGTTCTGTAAAAGTCAAAGTGAAACCAGGGACCCAGCCAGGAACAAAAATAAGGCTGCGTGGAAAGGGCATGCCAATCTACAAATCAGATAGTAAAGGTGACCTCATTGTGACCTACGAGGTGAAAATTCCTACCACACTCAACCAGGAAGAAATTGAAGTATTCGAAAAAATGAGGAAAAAATAAAACCTGGAAAATAGGTAAAGAAAATTTGAGAAACCTGACAAATGACTGTATCTTTGCGACAGATGACAAAATCAAAGCAATACATACGACAATCTGAGGAGCAATTAGTTGCCAGGGAATCTACAGTTCCATATGGGTTGACCTCTTTGCCGATTACTATTTTATTCAAAGGCATATATGAAATGATCGGCTGGATAAAGACTTCTATTCGAGAGGTTCCTAATGAGTCTGATTTGATCCCCATTATTCGTAATGGTTTGCCGAAGAAGCATTTAGACCATTTGATGAGTACCACAGGCCTCACATTATCAGAAGCTTCTAGTCTTTTGCATATCTCAGAGCGTACTTTGCATCGTTATAAAGCAAATACTATTCTCAATCCCGAAATCAGTGAGAGGATTTTGGAGATAGCTCGTATTTATACTCGTGGTGCACAAGTATTGGGTACCCTGGATAGGTTTAAAGAGTGGGTGATTTTCCCATCGTGGGCATTAGGTGACCGCACGCCTTTGTCTTATCTGGATACATCTATTGGAGTAAAGCTTGTGGAGGATGAGTTAGGTCGTATTGAGCATGGTGTTTTGGCATGATAGATCTTTACCGTTGTGCCCGTTGTAAGTATATTGAAGATCTATCTGGTGTGGGTGCATTTACCTATGGCGGTAGATGGAATAGCAAAGGAGTAAGCGTATTGTATACTGCCTCCAATGCTTCCTTAGCTTTATTGGAATTATTGGTACATATCAGACCTTTAGTTTCAGACGATGAGTTTTGCTTGATACATCTTGAGTGTGAAACTGATTTAGTCTTGAAATTAGACGAGACAAATTTACCTTCAAATTGGTATAAAAACCCAATCTCAGCAGAACTTTCGGCTATTGGAGATCGATTTGTAAAAGAGGAGAAATATCTTGCCCTTCAATTACCCTCTGCGATAATGCCTATAGAATATAACTATCTTATCAATCCAGCTCATTCGCATTTTAAAAAAATAAAGGCGAAATCGATAAGTAAACTGGATTTGGATCAACGGCTTTTAAAATGAAAAATTAGTTGTGCGGCATCGACTTGTTTTACTGTAAATTTTATGTAGTAGATAGTTGATCTTAAGTTTTTGCCAGTTTTCCAATCCCTTCTACTAAAATATCCAAGTCTGCTGGCAAAGTGTATACATTAGGCGTTATTCTCACACCTTTAATATTTTCCCATACAATGCCTACAGAATGAATTTTATACTTTTCAAATAAGAATGAGTCAATTTGTGACGGAGTTTTCCCTTCAATTTGCAATAAACCTATGGCGCAACCAAACTCAGGTTTTAACGAAGTGCCTATTTTTACACCTGGAATCTGCAATGCTTTTTCAGCCCAGTAGTTTTTGAGATAATGTAATCGCTTTTGCTTTCTTTCTCCACCAATCATTTGATGAAATTGGATGGCTTGTCCAGTAGCTTCTTCTATGTAAAATGGCCTGGTGCCCATATTTTCAAACTTGCGAATGTCATCTGCTTCTGGGTCTCCTGCTCCGAATAAAGGAAATAGATTTTTGATTTTTTCTTTTTTTACAATCATCATCCCGGTGCCAATGGGGGCACTAATCCATTTATGCAGACTGGTACCAAAATAATCACACCCTAGATCACGGACATTATAGGTAATATGCCCAAATGAATGAGCACCATCCAATACTACTTCAATATTTCTTTTATGGGCTTCAGCGGCAATTTCTTTGGCTGGCATTATCTGACCCATCCAATTGATGACATGTGTCAAATGGATCACTTTTGTTTTAGGCGTAATGGCATCTACATATGCTTTTACTATGATCGCATTGTTTTCTTCCGGGAGCGAATGATTTAACCAAACAAGTTTTATACCATCTCTTTTTTCTCTTTGTTTCCAGGAGTTAATCATATTTGGATAGTCTTGCTTGCAGAGTATTACTTCGTCACCTGCTTGTAGTCTCAATCCAAAAATTATATTTTCCAAAGCCTCTGTAGCATTTCTATGCAAAGCTACTTCTTCGTTGGATACCCCAGCCAGGTCTCCCAATTTTTTTCTCAGAGGTTCTCTACCCTGATCCATGATTCTCCACATATAGTATGACGGTGCTTCATTGGCCATACGAGACATTCTTTCGACAGCATCCTGGACAGATTTAGGGGCTGGTGCTACGCCTCCGTTGTTCAGATTTATAATATTGGAACTGGTGGCATACGACTGTTGGATAAATGACCAAAAATCTTCATCTGTTGCAAGGGAAGTTGCATCTGCATGCTCATAATCTTTGAAGAAATCATATGTAAATGTTGCTTGCTTTGAACTGGTCCATGGAAGTAGGATTCCTGCACTTGCAGACAAACTAGCATTTTTGAGGAAATCTCTTCTTGATTTCATACGGATTATATTTTTAGTGAAGGATTTAATTCACTTACTTTAAGATCCTAAGGTAAAAAATAAGTGCGACTATTTTAATATGGATTTCAGGTCACCATATTTTCCCGAACACTTTTTTAAATGAAAAGTCTTTTATCGATAAGGTTGTATTGTCATTATGCCAGGCAAAATCTGCATCAACTTTATGGCAATTTTTATAATATATTCGATGTCCCCATTTTAAAACTCTATCGCCTGATTGATAAATAGGGGCGTCAGCCATGTTTTTTGAAAATTTGCAATTAAATAAAAACATCTGAGCTTCTCTATGATATCTGCCAAGTTTAAAGCCCGGGCTGCCCTCAAAAGTACAGTTGATTATAATAGATTTATCATTTGCTTTGCCAGATCCATCATGCCATAAGGCGGCTGTCGTACTATGGCAAATAAAGTGTGAATTTTTAATAATTGCATTTCCCCTTGGACAATAAAGATCAACATGGCCTTCTATCAGACATTTGTCGAAATAATATGCTCCATTTTCTACATCCCATGGACTTACCGTATCACCTCCTCCTGATCTAAAAATACAATTTATAAATTTTAACCTGGTTGCTCCGGGCATTGAACGTAAAGCAAATTGATGACCATCTTTTCTTACTATTTTTTCACCCTCTTTTTCACCCTCTTCTCGAGGCAGCTGAAAATTTTGCACCGTAGAAGTGGTTACCTTTCCGGCAGCATTAGAGCATGGTATGGTCTTATTTTCATGTACAGTAAAACCATAGTCATTAATGATAGTAATATTCTGAAATTGAATATCGTGACCTTTTATATTTATAGTAGCTGCCCCATAGTCGTCATCACTTTCGCATCGCCATATATCTCGCGCTTGTGTACACGTAATAATCACACCTTCTTTACTTTCACCTCTAATTTTCAGATGATGTTTTGTACTATCAATAAAAATTTTTTCCAGATAGGTACCATTTTTTATTCGAATAATTTGATACTTATCTGAAAGTGATAAACAATGATTTATTCCCTCCTGGATAGAAGTAAAATCACCCGACCCATCTTTGGCTACTACTATATTTTTTCCAAAAAGATGTGAATAATTCAGTGTAAAAACTACAATTAAAAAGTTGAATACATAAGAAGGCATACTTTATTTTTAATCTAGTTAATAAAATCTTCGCGTAATGGATTAAATACATCTATTAATATGCCAGCTTCCAGGCATTCGGCACCATGTAAAATACCGGTGGGTACAAAATAAGCATCACCTGCGTGCAATACAGAGACATCTTCTCCAATGCAAATTTTAAATACTCCACTTTCTATATAACTTGCCTGTGTATGAATATGGCTGTGTATGGCCCCAATACCTCCGGTAGTAAATGCTACTTTCACCATCATCATATCACTATTGTAAGCCATGATTTTTCGATGCAGACCATTTCCCAGATCGGTCCATTCTATTTTTGCATCTTTTATCAGTGTCTGATTCATAACAAATTATCTTTTAAAAATTTTTTGTAAAAATTTATCCATTCGATCTAAAGTATCATCAAACCAGGGAAACATGAGTGGAAATACATGTGGTGCATCATTGAAAGTATAATAATCAGCATAAATACCAAGGTTGCTGTATTTTTCTATAAAATCAGTTCTTCCGGCATGCATCCTTTCTACACTACTATTTAAAAATAATATGGGAGGATCATCAGCAGTTACATGGTATAGCGCGCTTCCTTCATTCCAAAGAGTTGGATTTTCACTTTTGGAATATCCAAAGAAATAGGTTGCAGCGGAGGTACTCTTTCTATCATCTCCTTCGCCGCTTTCCGGATGAATAAAAGCAAGAATTCCATCAATATCAATAATTGCTTGCACTCTTGAAGAAATTTTTTTCCAGTTTAATTTATCCTGATAAATAGGGTCATCGGGGGTGACTCCTGTGAGTGCTGCTAATTGGCCTCCTGCTGAGAATCCTGCGATTGCAATTTTTGTAGTGTCAATTTTCCATTTTTTGCAATTTTTCTTTACCCATTTTATTGAATTCTTCACATCTATTACGGCGGCGGGATACAAAGCTTCTGTAGATAGTCTGTAGGCTGGAGTAAAAACGATATAGCCCCGTGCTGCTAACATTTTAGCCAGGGCCTGGTGTTGAGATTTATTACCTGTCCGCCAACCACCACCATGAATAAAAATAATAGCTGGATTTAGGTTTGATTTTGGATGGGAAGGGGCGAAAGCGTCTATAGTTAGTTTGAGTTTCCCCTGTTTACTATATATTTCATTATACCAGGATTTTATTGACAGATCTTTATCTGCTTCCCTTATATAGGCATTGGGGTAGTTTTTTGAGATACTTCTCAGTGAAGATAGGTTTGTGTATGAAGTATCTTGAATATGCGTAATACCAGATCTGTTTTGAGCAAAAGAGAGAGGGCTACAAAAGGTAAATGCAATGATAATTAAATAGATCGAAAATTTCATTTAATGATGGTGTTTAATCTGCTATTTTTTTAGGCCAGGTGCCAAGATATGCATACCCATTTCTTCGTTCATATTCGATATCAGCGAGCGCCTTTCTTTTGATTCCATCTCTACCTGTAAAAACTGGTTCATTGGTATCCAGGTCATAGAACCGGGCCCAGATGATACTTCCTGGTTTTTCTACCATTTGAATATCTCTTCCTTTTGGAAGCGATGGATCTTTGATTATGGCAATTGATTTATCTTGTATGCCCGCTGTTCGAAACCATTCTTTTGCAGCCTGAATAGAATGTATAATTTCTTTGTCTGGATTTTTTATTGACATTAAAAATATTACGATACCTACTGATTCTTTTCCACTTAAAGATGCTGGCTCAAATTTTCTGGCGGAGGCCGGTGCCAATGTAGTTGCATCATGTTGGGCACACCAAACCGTAAGTCTGTCATGTTGCACATATTGGGTCCTGAGAATACAATCTATACCTTTTTGTAAACTTATACTTGCTTTTGATTTTATTTCATTTGATACCTGATCAAATGGTTTATCCATTTCAGCAATATGTTTAATAATCCACAGGACAGAAATCATAGCCTCATCATTATAAGTGATATGCTTATGATAGCCACTGGTGTCAGGAAATTTTTGAGGGAAACCTCCGGCTGCATTTTGCGATTCCATTAAATAATTAATTCCCTTTTCTGCGGCCATCAAATACTTTCTCTGATGCAAGGCTTCAGATTTTTTCAAAAGATACTCAATTTCAAAAGTAGTAGAACCATCATCTATGGTTGCATCATTTTTCTTCTTGTCATTAATTAATATGAGGGTAAACTCAGGACTCAGTGTTTTACTATAGTCAGTAGGGTCACCATGATATTGCGGCCAGCCACCATTATCTCGTTGGTAGAGGAGTATTTTTTCAGCCGTAGAATCAACGGGTAAAGCTTTACACGTTAGAATAGAAAGTGAGAAAATAATATAAAGTAGAATGGCGTTTTTCAAAAATAGATCTGTTATAAAATTAAGAATACTAAATCCATATTACTTTCAAAGAAATATAAATAAATTGAAAAGATTGTCATCTTTTGATAAATAAATCATTGGGATCGTTCCCGATAACGATTGCGTAAATAAAGTTTACAAATAAATTGGCCAAGCCAATAAATAATTAGAATTTCATAATATATTATTAGCCGCTTACCTTATGATTTTTTTTATTTTCTAAGGTAAAGTGTTTATAATATTTTATAAAACCTTTATTTAAATAATTCTAATTGAATTAGTTATGACTAATAAAAGCCTTCTGAAACTTTTTTTTCTTATAGTTACTAGCTTCTTTTTTTCATTTACTTTCGGACAACTTGCTGTAAAAGGTGTTATTACCTCTAATGATGGTGAGCCTTTGATTGGAGTCTCTGTTTTAATTGCAGGTGGCTCTACCGGTGTGGTATCCGACATTGATGGAAATTATGAATTAAATGTTGACCCAGCAGCGACCCTTGTATTTACATACATCGGGATGACTAAACAAGAAGTTGCTGTAAACGGCAGATCAATAATCAATGTTCAATTGTCACCGGATGCCAATATGCTCGATGAAGTAGTAGTAGTAGAATATGGATATGGCAGCATAAAAAAGACCGATATGACGGGATCAGTGGCCACCCTTTCAAGTAGAGATTTAGGAAAGATTCCAATATCCAATGCAGCGCAGGCCATGACGGGGAGGTTACCCGGAGTGAATGTGCTGACAACGGACGGATCGCCGGATGCAGAGGTGGTCATCAGAGTCAGAGGTGGCGGATCTATTACCCAGGACAATTCTCCCCTGTTTGTGGTAGATGGTTTTATTGTAAGCAGTATTAGGGATATTCCTCCTACCGATATAGAGAGTATCAATGTTCTGAAGGATGCCTCAGCGACAGCCATATATGGAGCCCAGGCGGCGAATGGAGTGGTGGTGATCACTACTAAAAAGCCAAAAGCAGGGAAAGTATCTGTTTCTTATAATGGATTTTACCAGCTCAAACAACTTCCAAAAGATAGAAAGTATGATGTACTAAGCCCCTATGAATTCGTTTTGGCCAACTATGAATATGCTAAATTGAATTCTGATGCCGCGGTAAGAAGTTTTGAAAGATACTATGGCGTATATGACGATTTGGAATTGTACAAACAAAAAAAGCCGAATGATTGGCAGGAAATACTATTTGGTGCTCCAACCCCTTCGCAGTACCACAATCTGAGTCTGAGTGGAGGAACAGAAACGACTAAACTGAGTCTAAGTCTCACTACTAATAAAGATGCTGGTCTATTAATAAATAATGGTTTCAATAGAAATGTAATCAATTTCAAGCTCGATCAAACTATTATAAAAAAACTTTCCTTAACCGCAAGTGCCAGACTTACCAATACCATTGTTGATGGCGCAGGAACTTCAGGAAATGCGCAGCTTTCCATCAAGGAGGCGGTACAAACTCGTCCCGTAAATGGTCTTGCTGACGAATTGGATCTTTCAGCCAGTACGGTAGACCCTAATGATGACTTTGCGGCATTTGTCAGAAGTTTGGTGAGCCCTTTAGAGTTGACAAAACAGGATTGGAGAAAGCGTACAACCAATGACTATATTCTTAATGGCGCTATTAATTATGATATTTTAAATAATCTAAGGGCTAGCTCTACTTTCACTACATCCAAGCAGTTTGATAATAACCTGAGATACTATGGACCTTTAACTGGTGAGTCATATAATAACGGAGGTAATCTTCCTTTGGGTGAACGAACAAATTACGTAAGAGACTCTTATCGATGGTTAAATACTTTAAATTATAAAATTCAGAATTTAAAAAATCAAAAATTAGATCTGCTTGTAGGGCATGAGGTCTATTCCAGTGGTGGTAATTATGCATTTATCAGATCTGAAGATTTCAGATTATCTATAACTCCTGAGGAATTATTCGCCAACATGACTTTTGGTAGAACAGATAGGTTGGAGACATCTAACTTTACAAACTCAAATCGGGTATCTTTTTTTGGTAGAGCAGATTATCAATTATTTGATAAGTATTTAGCCACGATCACCATTCGTCAGGATGCTTCCAGTAAGTTTTCAAAAGCCAATAGAGTCGGTGTCTTCCCTGCGTTTGCATTAGGTTGGAAAATTTCTGAAGAAGGATTTTTGAAAAATTCAAAATGGTTGGACGAATTAAAATTGAGAATGAGTATAGGCCAAACAGGGAATGACAGAATAGATCCTACAGCAACTCAATTTTTATTTGTTGGTTCCACTAATAAAGGTCCTGGATTTGGCAATGTTGATAACGCTTATTATACTCCTACAGGCTCTACTTTATATAATCCGGATATTGTATGGGAAACTACTGTCAATCGAAATCTTGGGCTTGACTTTTCATTATTTGGATCCCGGCTAACAGGTAGCTTTGACCTTTATAAAAATACCACTCGAAACCTCTTATTACAATCTGCCATCCCCTCCAATACTGGTTTTAGTACGCAGTGGGGTAATATTGGTAGTACTTCCAATAAAGGAGTAGAATTAGGATTAAATGCTTATTTGATTAACAACAAGGACTTTACATTAAGTGCGAATTTTAATATTGGTAAAAATGTAGCCAAAATCGAAGAATTGGATGGTACTGACTCCAGGTTCTTTCAATCTAATTGGGCGAGCACTGATTTGAAAGACAGAGATGATTATTTTATACAGGTAGGCGGTAAGGTAGGGGATATTTATGGGTATGTTACCGATGGCTTTTACAGTACCACAGATTTTGCATCTTACAATACTACCACTAAATCCTATGTACTGAAAGATGGTGTTCCTAATTCAGGTAGCACCGTTGGAAATACAAATATCCGACCTGGATTTTTAAAGTTAAAAGATCTAAATGGAGATAATGTCATTAATAGCCAGGACAGGACGGTAATTGGTAATGCTTTACCCAAAGCACAAGGAGGCTTTGGATTGAATGCTACATTTAAAGGTTTTGATGCTTCAGCTTTTTTCAATTGGTCCTATGGTAACGATGTCTATAATACGGGAAAGATCCAATACAACCAGTTCAGAAGAGTAAGTTATGGTAATATGCTTACTACCATGAGCCTGGATCAACGCTTCAGTTATTTAGATATAGACGGTAGCATTACGGGCACCCCGGGAGAATTGGTTACAGATCTGAATCAGCTGGCTCAATTGAATGCCAATAAGACTATCTGGTCACATGGAAGTTATGGTGTAGCGCAAGCGGTTATTCATTCATGGGCTGTAGAAGATGGCTCGTTTATCCGATTGAATAATTTGAATATAGGATACTCTTTGCCGAGGTCTTTGATATCAAAAATGAAGATCGGTCAGGTACGGTTTTATGCAACAGGTAATAATTTAAAACTTTGGACAAACTATACTGGATATGATCCTGAAGTAAGCACGCAACGAGGTGGTGGCAGTTTCTCAGGGCTTACGCCGGGCGTAGACTATTCATCATTTCCCAGAAGCAGATCTTATACTTTTGGAGTAAACGTAACATTTTAATTTTTTTTGAATCGTTTAAAATGAAACTAAAAATGAAATCAAGATATTTTTTATTCACACTCATTATATTTTTTGCATCATGCGAAAAATTTTTAGAGCCGGACTCTCTCTCAACTTTTGATACGAATTATGTTTTTTCAAATGTTGATGATACCCGACGAGGTGTAAATGCGATTTATGTTCAGTTTGGTGTAGATGGTTTCAGGTCAAGACTATCAAACAATATGACGGGAAATACAGATATCGAACATCAAAGTGGTTGGACCAGTTCGGCTGACAGATATCAAATCTGGGATTTGAATGCCTTGTCTACCAATGGAGATTTGAGGCAATTTTGGAATGCTGCCTATACCGCTATCAGAGACGCCAATATTTCTATAGAAGGTATTGAGGCAAGCCTTTTAGTAAATACATTTAGTACTCCGGAAGTTGCTTTAATGAATAATATGTTAGGTGAAGCTTACACATTGAGAGCTTATTGGTACAGCATGTTGGTATTTTACTTTGGAGATGTGCCCAATGTAAGACAGGCGCCGAAAGCCGGCATCGAGTTTTATCTGCCGAAAGAAGACCGAAATGTGATTTTGAGTCAGGTGATAGATGATATGAAAAATATTGAAGAAAAAATGTTGTGGGCTGATCAGGCACCATATGGAATAGAGCAAGTGAACAGAGAATATACTCTGGGCCTGATAGCGAGAATAGCTCTGCAAAGAGGTGGATATTTTCTCAAGCCAGATCTAACGATGGAACGAAGTGCTGATTACTTAGATTACTATAAAATGGCAAAGGAATATACAGCCCAATTAATTGCATTAAAAGACAGGGCGTTGCCAAAAGACTATCGGCAGGTCTTTCTTAATGAAAGTAAATTTATCGATCCGGTAAACAGTGATATCTTATTTGAAGTACCATTTGCTATTGGTAATGGGGATGTAGCCTGGAATATTGGTATCACGGTTCAAGGTGGTGCTACGGCTTCTCATGCCTACGGATCGGGCAATAATTATATGGCTATTCCACCAAGCTACTATTTTTCTTTCGATACCACCGATATCCGAAGAGATGTGACTTGTGCATTTTATAAGGTGAATACCAGTTTCGAAGAGGAATTTATTTCCGGACCTACCAATATTGCTCAAGGTAAGTGGAGTCGACATTTCCTGGATAATCCACCTGGTGCTAATTCAGCAAAAGGCACTGGAATTAACTGGCCTATGTTGCGATATCCAGATGTGCTGTTGATGTTTGCTGAAGCAGAAAATGAGTTGAACGGTCCTACTACTGACGCAAAGGAAGCACTGGCCAGAGTGCGAAGAAGAGCTTTTGGAGAAAGCAGTTGGATTAACAAAGTCGATAATTATATCTCTACTGTATCCGCATCAAAAGCTAGTTTCTTCAATGCAATTGTAAATGAAAGAGCATGGGAATTTGGTGGAGAAATGATCAGGAAGTATGAATTGATCAGATGGAATCTATATTCAATAAAATCTGCAGAGACGGTACAAACTTTAAAGGAAATGACGGATGGAGCATTTACAGGCACAGGAAAATATTCCAACCTGCCCGATTATATGTATTGGAAAAGAGATGCTTCCGGTAAGTTTCAAATTTTGAATCCAAATACAAAAATAGATGCCGCTCCTGATGACACCTGGAACAGACAATCATTTTTACTGGATATGCATGACGATGTAAATACCTATGATCAATGGATTACAAAAGACTGGGAAAATTATATCAATGGCCCCAAACCAGGAGTAGCAAGATATATATTTCCAATCCCTCAGGAGGCGGTTTCAGCGAGTAAAGGAAAGATTAATAATGACGGGTATCAATTTTAATGATCCAATTATAATACCATTCAATTAAAGAAAATGAAATTAAAAATATCAAATATAAACTACCTTTTTCTTGGACTTTTAGTTTCCATTTGTATAGTATACACTGCTTGTGAAAAAGATATTACTTATGATAAAACAAGGCTTTTCAGACCGGTCCTTGGGAGCCAATTAGAAGTAAAGGAAAATAAAATAATGGTAAATCTTGGAAAAATTAAAGATGCCGTTTCCTATACCGTAGAAGTCAGCAGGGATAGTTTTAAAGTAGTTGATTATACTTTTATGACTGATACCAATGCATTTGTAATAGACGAAAATTTAATAGGAGAAGAACTATTATACAATACCTTATACCAAATCAGAGCTACGGCTCATGCGACGAGTCCTGAATATGATAGTAAGGCTGCAGACTTA
The DNA here is from genome assembly GCA_038251405.1 of Chitinophagales bacterium. Classification (GTDB taxonomy): domain Bacteria; phylum Bacteroidota; class Bacteroidia; order Chitinophagales; family Saprospiraceae; genus JADJLQ01. The sequence goes on along the minus strand of JBBSBH010000043.1, from coordinate 6,231 downwards.
GGTTCAGTAAGAACGGAACGATTTCCTTCAATACTTAATCTGCCCTTAGCGTATTATGTTACGGATACAAAGGCAAAAGTTACCTGGCGGGTAGCCGGTGCAGCGGTTACTAAAATCAAAACATTTTCAGCCACAGACTTGAGACTGAAGACACCTTTGACTGAATATGACGTACCAGAAAGTGCGCAAGTTGCCGGAGAATATATTATAGATAAACTTGCTCCGGATACAAAGTATCAGGTGGCTATTTATAGTGGAAATACTTTGAGAGGCTGGGTAGATTATAAGACTCTTGTAGCGGGAGTAGATCCTTCTGCTGGAAATGTAATTGACTTGAGTCATATTACAGATCCCAATGCAGTTATAGATGCCGTTGCTACAGCTGCAGATGGATCTCTGATCCTTCTGCAAAAGGGAATTCAATATGAATTACCGGATGGCTCATTAGATAAATCTATAACGATAAAAGCCGCTTATGGATTTACCCCAACTAAAGCTTCACTTCATACTACCGGCAACTGGAATGTAGCTAAAGGTGCCCAAATTGATCATATCGTTTTTGATGACCTTGAAATATTTGGTGAAGACATTGGCGGTGATTATGTTTTTAATATAAATAATAGTGGTGCTACCACTATAAATGAATTGAAATTTGAGAATTGCATCCTGCATGATTTTAGAGGCATTATCAGAACCAGGGCAGATGTTTTTGTGAAAAATTACATCATTTCAAATTCTATCGTACATCATATAGGGGGATATGGAATTTTCACCTGCGATACCGATGGAGACAACAAAGCCTCTATAGATAATGTGAAATTTGAAAATTCTACATTTTATAAAGTAAATACCTTTTTGACCACCAGGCAAAACTGTCAGTCAGTGTTGATAAATAGCTGTACTTTAAATGAGGTTGCTTCTACAGGCCAAAATGTCTTTAGATTCAGAGGAGCTGCAGGTAAAAATGACGCTTTGAATGGCCTTACCATTTCTAATTCAATATGGGGACATGGATGGGATGAGGCCAGCTCAGGAAATTATAATGTTACTTTCAAGGCGGGTTTACCTAATACAACAGTTTCAATAGTAAATACATGGAGTACCGCTGATTTTGCTGCTACCGCAGGTACTGAGCTCTCTGGATTTCCTGCACTAAACTATAGTAATAAAGCTGAGAATTTATGGGTGAATCCTGATGCAGGAAATTTTCAATTCAAAGACGGAGGATTTGCAGGTAAGTTTGATTCAGGGGATCCAAGATGGAGAGTAAAACTGTAATAATTCATCATTTTCTTTAGCCATAGTATACCGTGATTATCTTTATTCGTTTTAATATTTTCTTATTACTCATTTTTTTCCAGTGTAGAGAGACTACTATATATGGCGGTGATGATCTCGGATTAGATGATCCAGTATCTAACGACTTGCCGGTTCAGATTAAAGAATCAGCCGTTGCATTTCCCGGAGCGGAAGGATTTGGTAAGGATGCATCTGGAGGAAGGGGCGGTAAAATAATTTTTGTTTCTAATTTGAATGATAACGGCCCAGGTAGCTTTAGAGAGGCGTGCCTCCAGCAAGGTCCGAGATACATTCTTTTTCATGTTTCCGGCAATATCTCATTAAAGTCCAGGCTAGTAATTTCAAATGGAGATCTTACCATCGGTGGGCAGTCTGCACCAGGTGATGGAATCTGTATAAGAGATTATCCTGTGGTGCTCAATGCAAGTAATATTATCATACGTTTTGTTCGGTTTCGACTGGGTGATGAAGCAAAACAAGAAGCAGATGCGCTGGAAGGCAGATTTATTAAGAACATTATTATTGATCATTGCTCTATGAGCTGGTCTTCTGATGAAACGGCATCTTTTTATGCCAATGAAAATACATCGCTGCAATGGTGTATCATTAGTGAGAGTCTCAGAAATTCTGTTCATGTAAAAGGCGCTCACGGTTATGGTGGTATTTGGGGCGGTAAAAAAGCGTCCTTTCATCACAATTTATTAGCTCATCACGATAGTCGCAACCCAAGATTAGGCGAAGTAGCCGATGATGTTTTTGCACTTACTGATTTGGTAGACTTGAGAAATAATGTGATTTATAACTGGGGAAACAATAGTTGTTACGGAGGTGAAGGTATGAATGTAAATATTGTAAATTGTTATTACAAGCCTGGTCCTGCAACCCTCAAAAAAGAAAGAATCATCGCTATAGATAAAAACCTAACGGAAGGATCTCCTATATACAACCAATGGGGTAAATTTTTCATTGAAGGTAACGTTATGGAAGGAAGTGATCGGGTTACTCAGGATAATTGGACTTATGGGGTTAAAAATCAAATTCATTCTAAATATGGAAATGTATCATCTGGAGATTTTGCCCAGATGAGGATAGACACCGCTCACCCTATTTTTAATAATGTAATCACACAATCGGCTTATATGGCTTATAATAAAGTATTGGAATTTGCCGGAGCAAGTTATTCCAGAGATGAGGTTGACTTAAGGATAATAGACGATGTAAAGACAAATTCTTTTCATTCCAATGGAAGCAATGGAAGTGCCTCTGGAATCATTGATTCACAGAGCGATGCCGGAGGTTATCCAATACTCAAGCAACATGATGTTGATCAGGATTCTTCAGGGGATGGGATTCCTGATTCCTGGTTAAAAATTAAAAGACTTGATACAAGTAAAAATTGGGCTAACGGGCATGAGCTTTCTACTGGCTATGAAAATATTGAAGTCTATTTGAATGACTTAGTTTCGAAAATTACTTTGGGCCAGAAATAGGTTCTTGCTTTTTCCATTTCATATAATTTAATCTTAAGTTTACCAACTGTTTAAACCACTTCGTGATTTTGGAAAGAACCTTTATTCTTTGCGCAGCACTTCGTAGGGAGCAAATGATATTGAATAGGAGGGATTTAATTATTACTTCGGGATAGCTGGCATCTCCATTTTATTTCTAATAGAATCTAGGATACTTAATATGGCGCTTACCTAGCGCAATCCGATTTGATAGGATTCCTGATTTAATCAACCCAAATAAGGAATTAGCATTATTTACCCTAATTGGTCTGGCGATTCTGACAAATATACCCACTCCGTCAGCGGCAATGAATAATTTGAATTAGATTCAATTTATATCGGAGTTAATTCCAGAAAATGCAACTATATATGCCCTTTTCATGTCTTTAGCTAAAATTAATAACCCAAATTTTATTTTATGAAAAATATCAAATTGTTTTTATCCATATGTATAACCATTGGATTTTTAACTTCGTGTGAAAAAATTGAAGGCACTGGCCCCATCGTATCAGAAGTGCGGAATGTGAAAAACTATCAGGGCCTCCGATTAAGTATCTGTGGTCAGATCAATTTTCAGGTTTCACCTGTTTATCATGTAGAACTACTTGCCCAGGAGAATATTTTGAATGAAATCGTAACCAAAATGGAAAGTAATGATCTGTCAATTAAGTGGGATCACCCGATAAGAGTGCGCAACTGCGAGGACATTACTGTGAATATTACCGGGCCTGATCTGGACAATGTGCAAATTAGTGGCGCTAATGACCTGATTGTTACAGGAGAGGTCGCCCATAGAAATCTTGATCTGGCTATTAGCGGCTCGGGAAATATCAAAATGCAGGATGTTCTAATTGATGACAATATAAAGACGGAGATCAGTGGCTCCGGACGAATTTATATGAATCATGGTCGAGCTCATTCAACCAGCATTTATGTAAGTGGCTCGGGAGAGACTGATCTGGGAAAAGTACTTACCAAGAAAAATACATCTTATATCAGTGGATCGGGTAGAGTAGTGGTGAATGTAGCGGAATATTTAGAAGCTCATATTTCAGGAAGCGGTGATGTCTATTACTACGGAAATCCAAGAGTAGATGCAAAAGTGTCTGGCTCAGGAAGAGTAAAGCAACAATAAGTTTATTTCCTGAAAAAGCCGAGCATATCTGTGCTACCAACATTTTCATAACCGACTTGCCTGCACATAGTTGTCAATTGACCCCTGTGATAAGTAGAGTGATTGAATATATGAGCTAAAACATGGTAGATTTTCATTGAATTTATTTCTCCATTAATTCGCTTAAAGGTCAAAGTTTCATTCAAGTTGGCATCATTCATAGTATTTACAAACTTCAGGATACCACTGGAAGATTTTTTCCAGGAAGCTAGCGTCATCTCCTGTACAGGGTGTTTTATAGTATTAGGCAACCAGATTGGACTTTCAAGCTGATTTAATCGATCGAGCCAAATGGATTCAGCGGCTACAATATGTAATGCAGTGGCTCCTATAGATCCAAAACTGGAGACTAGTGGGCTATTCCATTGATCTTCAGATAGGTCATTAAGCCACGAATGAACAATAGTATTTGCCCAAATATTGTAGTTTGCTATTTCCTGGAAAAAGGATTTATTCATAAGAAATTTGTGGCAAATGTAATGGAGGAAGAGAATAAGTTTACTAGATTCTTAATAATTAGTTATAGTAAGCTTTTTTTACTATCAATTTTTGGAAGAGAAAGGAAATTTTTTAAAATTTTATGAATAGCACTTTAGATTAACTATTTAAAATTCAAGTTTGTAACTCATAACCGGAATTAATGTGGATGAATAGCTGTATTCGTATGTGCGGAAAATAGGGCTGAAAGACCGTTTATAAATGTTTTGGCGATCAATAAAATCTTCAATTTCAATTACAAATGTTCCTGTAAATTTCTTATGATTTGATTTAAAAGTTATCTTGATATCGGGTCTGAAATAAGGTAATAGCTGGTCTCTGTTTTTTTTAGTATATTCATATAAAACCTGTCCACCCGATGAAATAGTTGCTGGAATATCAACTGGTGTATCCCGGAGGCCACCACTATATAATAGCCTTACATTTATTCCTAATACTTGTTGTTTTCTTTTTTTATTGAGCACGAAATCTCTACCGCTGGTAAGAGAAAAAGTGTAATGGCGGTTAAATTTTGTATTAAACCACTGGCTGAGTATGGTTGAATAAGTCGAATTATATATTGAAGTAGAAGCCAGGAAGTAAAAATTATTATGGAGGTATTGCTCCAATGTAATCTCTACCCCTTTATTTTTCCCCATGCCGAGGCTAACCAACGGTTCTGTATAAAAAAAATCGGTTAGGTTAATAAGAGAAAATGTATTATCCTCCGTATTATTTACAGGAATCTTTGTTAGATATTGATAATATAATTCTGCCTTAATGTGCAAGTAAGGAGTCATCATTCTGTCAAAACTGAAAAGAAAATGGTCTGAAGTATAGAAATCAAGATTTTTATTCGGTTGAATTAAGTTACCAGAGATGTCTTCATATTCTGATAGATAAATGCCCAAAGGCAATTGCTGGGTATGATGCCCATACGAAAGAGCAATTGCGTTTTTGTTATTAAACTGCCATTTAATTGAAGCCCTTGGTTCAATTGTTTTTTTATTGTTTAAGAATAAATACTGCGAATACAGCCCGCCCAGTATTGATATTTTTTCAGAAATATAGTGTTTCACCTGGGCAAATGCTTGCAGAGAGTTTGTTCTACCATTTGCATTTAATGTTGTATGGTTTAAAAACAGGGGAGGGAGCTTCTCTTCACTTTTTAATCGGTATGCAATAATATTACCTGTGATGCCCGTACGGATTTGCCATTTTCGAGAAAGCCTTTTATTAAGTACGCTATTTAAAGTAATACCTGATTGTAAATACCTGTCATCATTCAGGTAAGTGATTGTTCCATTGTCCTGTTTAAGTTCATCTATCGCCTCATTTTTTAAACCATAGGCGGCAATAGCAGTTTTAATAAACCCTGATTTTTTTAATTGCAAGGTATTTGTTATACCAAGTACACCTTTATTATCAATGCCAATACTTCCAAACCTTCTGATACCTGTCGGTAATGTGGTGTTATTGCTGATGCCACCCAAACCAAAGAAAGTAAAGTCTCCTGTCTTGGGAGTAGGTAAAGAGACATTAAAAGAAAGATCCTGAAATTTTGTGTTATCTTCTCCTAAATCAATGCCAATTTCTTTAAGAAGCCCCAGGGTAGAATACCTATAATTTACAAGATAAGAGCTTCCTTTTGCCTTATTTATAGGACCTTCCGTGGAGATATCAGCACCTAGAATACCCAATTGAAAAGTGTATTCTTTTCTTTCATCATTTCCTTTCCGCAGTTTCATATCAAATATTCCGGATGTGGCATTA
>JBBSBH010000042.1:0-42421 GCA_038251405.1 Chitinophagales bacterium | reverse complement strand
TGACAATAGTTTGTAACGATACGAACAAGAAAAAGCTTTCCAAAATACCTGAATTAGTAGTCGAAATTCTTTCGCCATCCACCAGAAAAAAAGATCTGGAATTAAAATCTATATTGTACAAAGAGGCTGGGGTTGGTTTTTATCTAATAGCAGATCCTGAGAGTGATTCCATACTTCTGTTTGATTATTTTGACAAGAAAAATACTTTACATCAAAAGCCAAAAAAATTAACAGGTAATCGCATAAATATTAGCTTACCCTCAGGGTGCAAGTTAACTGCCGATTTAAACCTGATCTTTAACACCTAAGCTTTAAGTGGTGAATGGTGCATATTTTTTTATACTGGGAAAATCATCTCCACATATTTTTATTGCCCAAAAACACAATTACCAAAATATAAAGCAGCGCGATTACCCCGAATAAGGTTGGGATAAATAAAAAGGTAATTGCCAATCCAGGCCTTTGAGCTTTGTATAATAAATAAGCTCCTAATAAAACCCCAAAGCCGATAAGTAAAATCGTAACCCAGGTGGTGATATTAAAACTGGAAACACTTTTATCCATTATACCGATAACAAAAAAGATAAAAAATACCACCATCACTAAAAAGCTGGTGATATAGCAAAACCAAAACATTCGAGTCATAAATTCTTCTTAACGAACCAGAGTCCAATAATTTGAAATATTAATTTATGCAAGTTTTGTACAATTTTGCTAAATATTTTTCAGGAGATTAAAATATTTCTAATCCTTTTGCATCCAGCGTAGATGGCTATCCGTACATGAGGTATTAATTTCTTTTAAAACTATCAAATGAAAAATAAAAATTTAATGCTAGCACTGCTTATTATCAGTGCATTTACAGTAATTTTTTGGACTTCATGCTCTAAAAACGATGTCAGTTATAATGTTCCTGATGTTCCCAATCTGCTTGAGGAAAGAAATCACAATAGTGTCACCGAGTTTTATGCACTATCCAATAATAATGTTCTTTCTGAGCATTCTATTTTTTATTCTAAGGAACTATATGCCGTTGCGATTTCTGGCCTGGCGAATAGTGAAAAAATGTTAGCGATTGACTTCAGGCCTGCTACAGGTCAATTATACGGTGTATCAGATGCAAGTAAAATATATGTTATCAATACCATTACAGGTAAAGCTACGGCAATGTCGGATACGCCTTTTACTCCAGCTATTGATGGTAAAAATGTCGGATTCGATTTTAATCCTACGGTAGATAGAATCCGATTAGTTACTAGTACAGATCAGGATTTGAGACTAAATCCGGAAACCGGATTGGTTGTTGCGATAGATGGTACTATTAATCCTTCTGATGCAGAAATTACTTCTGTAGCATATTCAGATAGCTATGCTGGAACGACGATCACTACACTTTATGATATCGATACTAAAACAGATATGCTTTTCATGCAGACCCCACCTAATGCAGGTACATTGGTTGCAGTAGGTCCTTTAGGAATCAACGCTGAAGGCGAGACGGGATTTGATATTTCCTACAATAATGGATTGGCTTTGGCAACACTAGGAAACAATTTTTATCGCATTGATTTAGCTACTGGAACAGCTAGCTTAATTGGTCCCTCTAAGCAAAACACTATAGGTGTGGCTATCCCTACAGCTGCTGTAGCTTATGCAGTAGATACCATGGATAATTTATTGATATTCAATCCATTTACCAGGTCAGCCATCATTAATAAAAAACTTTCAGGTTTAGTTGCAGGTGATCATTTGGTGGGTATTGATATGAGACCCGCTACCGGGCAGCTTTATGGCTTAGGAAAATCAAGTAGAATATACACCATCAATATGTCAAATGGTGCTTCAGTAGCCTTAGGAACTGGCCCATTCTCCCCAGCTTTACAAGGTACATCATTTGGATTTGATTTTAATCCGACAGTGGATAGAATAAGAGTAGTAAGTAACACTGGTCAAAATTTAAGACTACATCCTGTAACAGGGCTTGTAGCAGTGGTAGATCCTTCTCTGAATCCTGAAAGTCCAATGGTGGACGCGGTAGCATATACCAATAGTTTTGCAGGTGCCACTACCACCACCTTGTACGATATAGATATTAAGACTAATACGCTGTATAAGCAGGATCCTGCCAATGCGGGTACCTTGGTAAAAGTAGGTTACTTAGGTTATCCATTCGCATTCGGAAATGGATTTGATATTGGAGGTCAAAGTAATAAAGGATATGCCATCTCAGATTTCTATTCAAATAGATATGTGTATAGCATCAATCTTAATGTGGGTTTACCCAATATACTAAGAGACTTCCCTGAAAAAGTTAATGGTTTTGCAATTGGTTTAGGTTTTTAATAAATCCTGAAAATAACTCACTCTTGATAAAGGCTGCTTCTGATTGGAGGTAGCCTATTTTTATCTACATACCATTCATTGAAAAACTGGTCGAGATACTGCTCTAAAAATTGATGCCTTCCCTCTGCCAATTGTTTTCCTGTTTTAGTGTTCATTTTATCTTTTAGTAATAGTAGTTTCTCGTAGAAATGATTGATGGTGGGTGCGTTGCTCTTTTTATATTCTTCTTCTGAAATGTTTGCTGCAGAAGGAATATCGGGATTGTAAATCTCCCGATTTTTAAATCCACCATAGTGAAATGCCCTCGCAATACCTATAGCACCTATTGCATCAAGCCTGTCGGCATCTTGTTCAATGTCTAGCTCTTTTGATTTAAAATGTACTTGTCCAAGATTAGACTTATAAGAAATATGATCAATAATTTTCGTTACCTGCTCAATTGTCGCATCATCTATATGGTTTTTTTTCAAATATTCTCTTGCTATTTTAGGACCTATTTTTTCGTCTCCATCATGAAACTTGGCATCTGCAATATCATGGAGTAAAGCTCCAAGCATTACAATCTCAGGATTACCTTTTTCAAATTGATTTATATAGATAGCATTCTGCCATACTCTTTGAATATGCCACCAATCATGTCCGGAATCAAAACCTATTAATTTTGACTTTACAAACTCAATGGTCTTTTCTATAAATTTATTATCTAACAATGGATAGAGATTTACTTTGCATGGCATGCAGCATATGATCGTAAATAGTTTGCTGAATGCAAGGTCGTATAGAATATTGACTGATTTTATTATTTGCCCGGGTAGGATATACTCTGTTGGTAAGTAGAATATAAGTAAGATTGTACTTGGGATCCATCCAAACAAATGTGCCGGTAAATCCGGAATGCCCAAAACTTTCATCAGAAGCATCACGAGCTGTATGAGCTTGATTAACATCGTATTTTAAAAGCGGTTTATCAAAGCCCAGTCCTCTTCTGTTACCCAATTCAGGATATTGATACCTGGTATATAATTGTATGGTTTCAGGTTTTATGTATTCTATTCCTCCATAACTCCCTTTGTTTAGTAGCATTTGAGCGATTTTGGCCATATCATTCGCATTGCTAAAGAGTCCGGCATGACCAGAAATACCACCCAGTAACGATGCATTTTCATCATGCACATAACCCCGTATTAATTCTTTCCTGAAAATGGTGTCTACTTCTGTAGGCACTAGTTGATCTTTAGTAAATGAATGCATGGGTAAGTAAGTAGTATTATCTGCACCTAACGATTGATAAAATTTTTTTTGTACAAATTTATTCAACGGCATTTTACTTATTTCTTCAATAGTTTTACCGAGCATGATCATCGAAAGATCTGAATAAACGTAGTTTTCCATACTGAGCAGGGGTGTCTCCTTAATAGTTTTTAATATTTTTCCAGGAATATTTTTATTTGCATACCAGGATTCAGTAACTGGAATAGAATACCTCGCTTTGTACATGGATCGCAAGGTGCGAGGGAGGAACTGATTTTTGCTATTTAGCACATGTTTATAGTAGACAATAGATGCTTGCAGTCTTGCCCTATGGGTAAGTACATCCTTCCATATCAGGTCAGTTTTATTACTTCGTTTTAAATAGGGCCAATAATGGGACAGGGTTTTATCAGGATCGAACTGGCCGTGACTATGTAGCCACATACTGCTGATGGTAGCGGAAAATATTTTAGTAATGGATGCCAGATCATACATTTCATCTTGGGTCAATGATGCAGAATCATCGTATTTGTTTTTACCAAAGGCCTCATTATAAATAACGATACCATCTTTGGCAACCAGAAGATTGGCTCCGGGAAATACTCCCTCTCGTATTGCGTCCTCTACCTGAAGTTGTAATGCGTATTGGAAGCGCTCTCCTTCAATATCAACCAGCTCGGGAGGGCCATACCGAAGTCGGTAAATGCCAGTAGTTTCTAATCCATGTCCTGATCTGTATTCATGATTTAAAAAGAAAGGAAGTTTGCCTATAGAATTTTCAGCGCCATAGATTATTTGTGCGACATGATGGGGCAAGTATTCAGAATCGCCCCAGGTACAAATCGTTGCAGAAGCAGATGGAAACAAATTTGGAGGCAATATGCCAGTCGATGCGTGATTTAGTATGACCAGGTAAGCGGTATTCTGTTTTTCTATTTCAGCAGAAAGTATTACCAGATCATCTGTACTGGTTTTATTAAAGTCAATGTCCAGCATGAGAAGATTGAATGATCGGTCCCAGGTATCATCCTTGAAATAGTGAAAACCTATTAAGGGTATTTGTTGGTAATGATGGAGATATTCTGTCAAACCAGTCGAATTAAAGCTGCCTCCTATATAGGCAGCTTTGGTTTTATCCAAATGTTGGATAGGAATATAATTTTTCGGGTTAGTAAGTACTGCCACATGCATGCCAGCGTCAGCATATGCTCTCTTAATAGCGTCTATTGATTGTGCGGTAGAAGTTATTGAGCTTAATAAACTACTCCATATCAATAACAGGTAAATTTTCCTTAAAATTTTCATCACTTCTAGTCTTGAAATTACCACCTTTATGAAAGTATTAAGCCAAAATATGAAATTGAAATTGAATAAATTAAAGGTAAGTGGATATTTGGTCATTTTATGTATGACTATCTCTTGTAGATCATCCAGAAAGTTGGCCAAAGAGACGCCTGGTTTAAATAGCCTTATGGAAAGCTCCGCTATTTTTAATAATCATTTTACAGGTTTTGCTTTATATGACCCGGTCACCACCCAATACCTTTTTAAACAAAATGCAAACAAATATTTCACCCCAGCCTCCAATACTAAGATTCTAACCTTGTATAGTGCACTTACTTTTTTACCTGATACTCTCCCATCCTTTAAGTATTTTGAGACGGATCGAGATATTTATATAAAAGGAATGGGCGATCCTACATTCTTGCATCCCTTATGGATTGACCATCCTGGTTTTCAAAAATTATTACAAACAGAAAAAAGGATTCACTTTGTCTATGATCAATATATGGACGCTGCTTTTGGCCCCGGATGGGCATGGAATGACTACCAGGATGATTATCAGGCCGAAATATCTGATTTTCCCTTATATGGAAATCTGGTAGAATTTGTATATGACACGGTAAAAAATACCGTGCAAACATATCCAGATTATTTTTCGAATCGATGGTTTTGGCAAATGAAGCACGATGAAAGAAAAGTAAGCAGATCTATTGATAATAATGAATTCTATGTAGATACTTCATTTAAAGATTCTCTTCAATTACCTTTTAAAGCAGATCATGTTACGCTTATGAAAATGCTTGCTGATACACTAAGGAAGCAAATTGATATGATCAGCTTAAAAGATCTTCCAATAGACATCCAATGGTCTATTCAGAAAAGTGTTGCTGCTGATTCTGTTTATGCACAAATGATGAAAGTAAGTGACAATTTTATTGCAGAGCAACTCATATTACAAATTGGTTCTTATACATCGGACAGCTGCCATACTACAGCTACATTAAAAAAAATAAAATCAAGTCTGTTTCCCGACACGTTGCAATCCTTTCAATGGGAGGATGGCAGCGGTCTGAGCCGGTACAATTTATTTTCATTTGATCAAATAATCTTTGCACTAAATAAAATTCTATCTATGAAAGGAATAGAATGGATTACTAAAATATTTCCTGCCGGTGGCCAGAGTGGTACCATAAAAAATTGGTACAAATCAAGCGAGCCATACATTTATGCTAAAACCGGTTCATTGTCCAATAACAGGGCACTCAGCGGGTATATTCATACGAAAAAAGACCATTGGCTTATATTTTCTTTTTTACATTCAAACTTTGTAGGAAGCAGCATGCCTATAGTGATTGAAATGCAGAAAACATTGGAATTTATCAGAGACAATTATTAGATGAAATCCGGCTAATTATTTTATTAAATCAAATAAAGTTTAAGATGAAGTATGAGGTTAAATTTATTTTGAGTTTAGGTATTCTTATTTTAATGACATTTACTAATCTGGCCTCCCAAAGAGAACATATTAATATGGACGAAGATTGGAAATTTCATTTTGGTAATGCGGCCAATCCGGAAAAAGACTTCAGTTATGGCCTGGCCACTATTTATTCTAAATCTGGCGGCGCATTTGGGACTGCTATTGATTCCAGGTTTGAAGATAGTGCCTGGCGATCATTGGATTTGCCACATGATTGGGCAGTAGAATTACCCTTTGTGGAAGTTGATAATTTCCAGGTGAATAATCATGGATTCAAACCCGTCGGAGGTTTATTCCCGGAGACTAGTATTGGTTGGTATCGAAAGCATTTTACAGTTGATAAAAAGGATTCTATTGCCAGATTTCAAATTCAGTTTGATGGAATATTTAGAGATGCCAATATTTGGGTGAATGGATTTTTTGTAGGAAATAATAAAAGTGGATATATAGGAGCTTCTTACGACATTACTGATTTTATCAATTTTGATCGGGAAAATAGCTTAGTTGTAAGGGTAGATGCTACCCAGTATGAAGGTTGGTTTTACGAAGGAGCAGGTATATATCGGCATGTTTGGTTGAATACATATAATAATACCCATATTGCTACAGATGGAATATTTGCCAGTGCTGCCATTCAAAATAATAAAGCCACCATTAATATAGAAACAACATTGACGAATGAAAATGCCAGTTTCTCCCTCTGCACGGTATCTGCATATTTTTTGGATAGAGATGGAAAAGAACTTGGCAGAGCCCGGGATCAAATCATTTCACTGCCAAGCCAGGAAACGAAATCAATTACACAATCTATCCAGGTAATCAATCCTCGTTTATGGTCATTGGATGATCCATATCTGCATAGAATAGTCGTAGAATTAAAATCAGGGACACAGGTGATAGATAAAAAGATAATTAGATTTGGAGTGAGGTCTATAGAGATAAAAGCGAATTCAGTTTTATTAAATGGAAAACCTATCAAACTTTTAGGTACAAATAATCATCAGGATCATGCGGGAGTAGGTAGTGCCCTTCCAGACTATCTTCAATATTATCGTATTTCTTTACTGAAAAATATGGGAGTGAATTCATATCGGACCAGTCATCATGCTCCTACGCCTGAGTTATTAGATGCCTGTGATAGTTTAGGCATGCTGGTCTTGGATGAAACAAGGTTATTAAATAGCAGTGTTGAATATCTTGATCAGTTTGAGCGATTAGTAAAGCGAGATCGAAGCCGTGCTTCCGTTTTTATGTGGTCTATTGGAAACGAAGAAGGTTGGATTCATACCAATGATTATGGCAAAAAAATAGCACAGACATTTATCAATAAATTAATGATATGGGACCCTACGCGCACCTGTACCTATGCAGCAGATCTGGCCAATGTATATAAGGGCATAAATGAAGTGATTCCTGTCCGCAGTTTTAATTATAGACAATTCGGTGTAGCAGCTTATCACAAAGATCATCCCAATCAACCTATCATTGGTACAGAAATGGGCAGTACATTATCGACCAGAGGGATTGTAGATAAGGATTCCATCAGGGGATATTTGCCAGATCAAGACATTACTTTTCCCTGGTGGGCAAGTAAAGCAGAAACCTGGTGGCCCCTTGCTGCAGAAAATGATTTTTGGCTGGGTGGATACATTTGGACCGGCTTTGATTACAGGGGCGAAACCACTCCTTTCCGATGGCCAAATGTTAGCTCGCATTTTGGGGTAATGGATGTGTGCGGCTTTCCTAAAAATTTATATTATTACTATCAAAGCTGGTGGACTGATAAAGATGTACTTCACATTTCTCCTCATTGGAATTTAAGAGACAAACGCGGCCAACAGGTGGAAGTATGGGTGAATAGTAATGCTGATAGTGTAGAATTGTTTTTGAATAATAAATCTCAAGGCATAAAAATAATGCAGCGCAATAGTCACCTTACCTGGGATGTAAAATATGAACCTGGCGTATTGAAAGCCCTGGGTTATAAAAAAGGAAAGATGTTGGAATCGAAAATAGAAACCACTGATGCTCCTGCAGAAGTGGTAATCACTCCATATAAAACCACTACACTCGCCAATGGTGGAGATGTAACCATCATAAATGTACATGTAATCGATCGGGCAGGTCGTGAAGTTCCTGATGCTGAAAATCTGATCAAATTTTCGCTGCAAGGTGATGCGAAAATTATCGGTGTAGGTAACGGAGATCCAAGTAGTCACGAGCCTGACAAATGCTTAGATGGAGCATGGGAGCGACATTTATTCAATGGCAAATGCCAGGTAATAGTACAAGCCGGTAGAACTCCCGGCATAGTGAAATTTGAAGCGAAATCAACGGGTCTTTGGACTGCCTCTACTGATATTATTATGGTGGATCCTGATAAACCAAAAACCGGTATGCGCGATCCTGCTTACGACCTTAAAGGTAGTGCCGTTACTGTTCTTCAGACTTCAAAAATGTTAGGTGCTGATATTTCATTTTTACCTCAATTAGAAGACCGTGGAATAAAATTTTCTGAGAACGGAGTAGAGAAAGATGCCATTCAAATATTAAAAGAGCATGGTATCAACTATGTTCGATTGCGTATTTTCAATGAGCCCGCACGCGATAGCGGTTATTCTCCCCAAAGAGGATTCTGTGATTTAAATTATACGAAGCAAATGGCCAAAAGAGTAAAAGCTGCGGGCCTTAAACTCTTACTTGATTTTCATTATAGTGATTACTGGGCTGATCCTGGAAAACAATACAAACCCTATGCCTGGCGAGGACTTTCTTTCAATGGCTTGAAAAAAGCCATGTATGACTATACCAAAAAAGTAATCACCGAATTAAAAAAACAGGGCACCACTCCAGATATGGTGCAAATAGGTAATGAAATTAATCATGGCATCATTTGGCCCGATGGAAATATTACTGAATTGGATCAACTGGCTGAACTATTACGTGCTGGCACTGCAGCAGTGAAAGAAACAGATCCAAATATCATCATGATGTTGCATGTTGCTCTCGGCGGGCAAAATAATGAATCGGTTTTCTTTATAGATAATATGCTGGCAAGAGGAGTACATTTTGATGTGATAGGGGAGTCATATTATCCAAAATGGCATGGCACACTGGAGGATCTTAGGGATAATCTCAATGATCTTGCCCGACGATACGATAGAGATATTATAGTGGTCGAATATTCTCAGCTAAAAAATGAAGTGAATAAAATTGCTTTTGAAGTGCAAAATGGTAAAGGCAAGGGCACCTGTATCTGGGAGCCACTCAGTACCTGGGAGTCGGTCTTTGAACACGATGGCAAAGCAAATGATCAACTCAAAAAATATGACGAGATCAGTAAAATGTATTTAAATAAATAAAAAAAATTAAAATGATGATTAAATCAATAGGAACGATAATTATTTTCCTTTCAATGAATCATATTTATGCTCAATCAGAAATTTTACTGTGGCCCAATGGAGCCCCGGGCTCTGAAGGGAAAAGCACGCCTGAACATGTTCGTATCAACGAGCCCACTGGTGACCATGTCGTGAGCCAAATTCATCATCCTTCGATAACACCATTTATCCCAGCCATTGAAACAAATACCGGGATTGCTGTAATCGTTGCTCCGGGTGGTGGGCATCGGGAACTTTGGATAGATCATGAAGGCTATAATATTGCTAAAAAGCTGCAACAGCGTGGTATTGCAGCCTTTGTTTTGAAATACCGATTAGCCAAAGACTCCAGTTCTACTTATTCTATTGATGTGGATGAGCTGGCAGACATTCAAAGAGCGATTCAATTGGTAAAAAGTAGAGCTGAAAAATGGAAAATAAATCCTAATAAATTAGGTGTAATGGGATTCTCCGCTGGGGGAGAAGTGGCTGCTTTGGCGGCCATGAAATTTACTGATGGCAATGTAGCAGCATCTGACCCATTAGAAAAATTCAGTTCCCGGCCTGCCTTTCAGGCGTTGATTTATCCGGGAAATGCTCAGCGTTTTGAAGTAGTGCCCAATGCCCCACCACTTTTTATTTTAGGCGGCTATGAAGATAGAACGGATATCGCTGTCGGGATAGCAGAAGTATACTTAAAATATAAAAAGAAGAATGTGCCGGCCGAATTACACATTTATGCAAATGCTGGTCATGGTTTTGGGCTTCGATCCACTGCCAAAGGTGCCGTTTCTACCTGGCTTGATCGATTTGTTGATTGGGTAAATGAAGTGAAAATGTAAATGTCCGGGACAAGAATATTTCTTATTATTATTCTAATCTGAAACCCAATGGAAGGATTCGTAAATTGTAAATCTAAAATCGTAATTCAAAACTTTACCTCGTACTCTCAAAAAGTACAATATTGGTATTCATCATTATTTTCTCAGTACTATTAATAGGAATATTATGCTGCTTATTATTAATGTATTGAATTATTTTTTGTGCACTGAGATTGCCTAATTCATACCCATCATGTTTCATATGACTTACTCTGGGCAACATATATTGGGCGAGGTAACCATCACTTATCGCTATTACGGAGATATCATCAGGCACTTTCAACCCGTTTTTATTAATAGCAGGCATAGCTCCAAGCATTATTTCATCGGTCATGAGGTAAAGACCGTCCGGAGAATAGTTTGATAATAAAAGGTCACATTTTTGGTACGCATCCGAGCTGCTGTTTACAAAAAATACCTGATCTTCCAGAATATTCAGATTCAAATCTCTCAAAGCCTGAGCATACCCATTATATCGTTGATGAGTAATAGATTGCCTGGCTTTTCCGAAAATTCCCGCAATGTTTCTGCAGCCTGTTTTATATAAATGCTGAACCATTTGATAGGACACTTTGAAATCATCTATAGTAATGGTGGTAATATTGGCATTCTCTATAATTTTATCTATTAAAATGATCGGAATAGCAGCCTCCTGCAATACCACGAAATGATCTGTATTATTTGTTTCTTTTGAAACGGCTATTATCACACCAGCCACATTTTGGTCTAAAGCGATATCAATATTTTCTATCTCACGCTCATATAAATCGTTGGTAGGTAATATTATAAGCGTATATCCCTGCTGATGTAAGATCTCTTCCATACCATGGATTACAGAGGGATAAAAAAATGATGTAATCTGAGGAAGAATCAATGCAATATTTTTATTAGTGCCTCTTTTGAGATGCAATGCTGCAGCACTCGGTCTGTATTTTAATTTCCTGGCTATCTCTTGAATCTTGATTTTAAGAGAATCTGAAATATCCGGATGGTCACTTAAAGCCCTGGATATAGTGGATGGACTAACTCCGATTTTAACAGCTATATCTTTAATGGTTGTTTTTTTCACGATCTCTTAATAAAAGTAAAAGGACTATAGAGCAAATATTTTATTAACAAATATATGGCATTTATCAACAACAATCGTTTGCGGTAAGGATTGCGAAGATAAATTATACCTAGTAACGGGTAAAAAGGTACTTAAATGAGCTTGCATTTAGTATTTTTGAAACGTTAATAGTCAGTAATACTTGAAAGATTTTGTGATTTTTAAATGTTAAAATCTTAATCTTTCATGTATCTATGATTGTTAAATAATTTTATATTTCAAATCTTGAAAACTTTGGATGATTATGAATAGACTTTTTACAAGTGTGCTCAAATCTTTGGCTGTATTGCTTCTTCTTCTCGGAATGCAGTCATTTGCTTTTGCACAACGAACGATTACTGGTACTGTGAAAGAAGCTGGTACCAATGAGCCATTGATAGGAGCCAATGTACTAATACGAGGCACCAGCAATGGTACAATTACTGATATCGATGGTCGCTTTTCTTTAGAAGTGCCATCTCAAAAAACGTATTTGGAGATTACTTACACAGGATTCGGTACTGAATTAGTAAGTGTGGAAACTTCTATGAGTGAATTCGAAATTACCTTGACTCCTGGTAAGACACTGGAAGAAGTAGTTGTTACAGGATATGGTACTCAAAGAGCAAAAGAAGTAACTTCTGCTGTAGCTTCAATAAAAAATGAAGACTTCAATAAGGGAGCTATTACTAATCCCGCTCAGTTATTAGCAGGTAAAGTACCTGGTTTAATTATTGCGAAACCAAATGGTGATCCCAATGGTGGATTCAATATCCGTTTGCGTGGTCTTTCTACTGTCGGTGGAAATACTGAGCCTCTGATCATCATCGATGGTGTGCCTGGAGCTAGCTTGAACAGTATCGATCCCAATGACATTGAGTCTATGGATGTGCTGAGAGATGGATCTGCAGCTGCTATATATGGTACTCGTGGTTCAAATGGTGTAATCATCATTTCTTCTAAAAAAGGTCATGAAGGTCGTACCCAGGTGGAATACAATGGCCTGTTTTCTGCTACTAATATTGACAGAGTACCAAAAGTAATGACTGCTTCTCAATATAAAGCAGCTGGTGGACTTGATCAGGGTAGTAATACGGATTGGTTTGATGTCATTACTCGAGGTGTTGTACAGCAACAGCACAATCTTTCATTAGCTGGAGGAGGAAAAGGAATGGGTTATAGAGTAGCTTTCAACTATAGAGATGTACCTGGAGTTTTATTGAATTCAGGTTTCAAGCAATTGAATGGTCGTATTAATTTAAACCAAAAGGCATTAAATGATAAATTAGATATCAATTTCAATTTAACTGCTACAAACAGAAATGCAAACATTGGTTTTGCTGATGCATTCCAATATGCAGTTACTTTTAATCCAACTGCTCCTGTTTACGATGCGAAAAATACAGTAAACGGAGGATATTTTGAACCCGGAGGATTTAACTATTTCAATCCACTTGCCATTATTAATCAAAATACCCGGACTGGTACTTCGAATAATATTCTAAGTACTATCAGTGCAACCTATGAATTATTAAAGGGGTTAAAATATTCAATTGCTTATACTTTAGGTCGGGATAATGGTGGCGATGGTGTAGGTGCCACACAAACATATATTTCAAAGCAAAGTCAATATGGCCAAGGTATTGGTAGAAATGGGCTGGCCTCATTAAGTAGCAGCCAAAATCAAAATGATTATTTATCCACTACATTGAATTATGCGTTTAATTTTAGTGGAATTGATTTCGCAGCCCTGGGTGGTTATGACTATCAAAAATTTACTTCTCAGGGATTTGGAATTCAGGGTGGTAATTTCCTGACAGACTTTTTTTCTAGTAATAATATCGGAGCTTCGCTTGATTTTCCAAGAGGTCTTGGTGGCGTAGGAAGTGGCAAGAATAGTAATAAATTGATCGCCTTTTTTGGTCGTCTGAATGCCAATATTAAAGATACTTACTTTGCCAGCGCTTCAGTAAGAAGAGAAGGATCTTCAAGATTTGGTGCTAATAACAAATGGGGCGTATTTCCTGCTATTTCAGCTGGTGTAAACTTGACCAAATTGGCTGATTTAGGTATGTTTGATAATTTGAAATTGAGAGTGGGTTACGGTGTCACTGGTACTAATATAAACCAGGATTACCTTTCCTTATTCAGATATGGTCCTACTGGTTCATTTTACTATAACGGAAATTATGTACCTACTTACGGTCCAATTTCAAACCCAAATCCTGATCTTCAGTGGGAGACAAAGAATGAGACCAATATTGGTGTAGATTATGGAATGCTTGATTATAAAATCACAGGTTCGTTTGATTTTTTCAATCGGTCAGTAAAAGATTTGTTGTACAATTTTCCAGTACCGGTACCACCCAATGCATTTGGAACTACTTGGGCAAATGTCGGTGAATTGAGATCTTCAGGTCTGGAAGCATCTGTAAATTTTAATAATTTGAAATTAGGTGGAGTTTCATGGAATCCTAGCTTGAATGCAACTTTCTATCTGGACAATAAATTAGTAAGCTTATCACAAGGTGACTTGAAATTTGGATCAGGTGGAGGTATTGACTTAGCCGGTGTAGGTTCACCAGGTCAAAATAATTTCTATATGATCAGGGTAGAAGAAGGACAAAAGCTTGGTCAGATCTGGGCTCCTATTTTTACAGGTACTGATGATAAAGGTAACCCTACATTTAAAGATATTAATGGAGATGGAAAAGGTACTACCGATGACAGAGCCGTAGTAGGAAATGGTTTGCCAAACTTTACACTTGGTTTTAATAATTCATTCTCATTTGGCAGTTTTGATGCTTCTATTTTTTTAAGAGGTGCTTTCGGTCATTCATTAGTGAATCAAAACAGAGTATTCTATGAAGATCTAAATCCAGGTTCTATAAGAAATTACAATCGTATAAATACTAGCCTTGCAAACCCAGCTGTGAAGGATGCAAAATACTCAAGTTTACATGTTGAGAAAGGAGATTTTTTGAGATTAGACAATATGCAAATTGGATATAAATTACCAGTAATAGGTGGGTTTAGTAATGCCAAAGTATTTTTAGCTGGTAATAATTTATTCACCATCACTAAATATACAGGAGTGGATCCGGAAGTGCGGTTTGGAGATTCAGAGGATAATGGCAATCCATTAGCACCTGGTATTGACAGAAGGACTAATTATTTTACTACTCGTTCATTCTCATTGGGCGTAAATCTTGGATTCTAATTTTTAAAATTTAAAAAATATACAATCATAGTAATATGAAAAAACTATTTAAATATTCAAAAATGTTACTGATAGCAGGTATGATACTTGGCTTCAGTAATTCATGCACCAATCTGGATGAAGAATTATATTCGACTGTTTCTTTCGACAATTTCTTTAAATCAGACGAAGAGTTTATTTCAGCTCTTGGGGCAGCCTACTCCTCTCTCATTGGAGTGATGGGTAGTCACAATGCTACCTGGTCTATCCAGGAAGTATCTTCTGACGAATTAATGATTCCTCAAAGAGGTGGTGACTGGTATGATGGTGGCCAATGGCTACGCATGTTCCGTCATGAGTATACTCCTAACGAAGAATCTTTTAATAATTCATGGGGTCAGTTATTCGGTGGTGTATCGGCTTGTAATCGACTGATAGAGCAATTCTCCGCAATTCAGAGTGACAAAGCAAAAGCCTTCGTATCTGAACTAAGAGGTGTTCGTGCCTTATTCTACTATTGGCTTTTGGACTTATTTGGGAATGTACCGATTGTGACTTCCTTCTCTTCTGCCGATGCGGCTCCAGCTAATAACACGAGGGCCGAAGTCTATGCATTTGTAGAGAAAGAGCTTACTGAAAGTCTTCCTAATATCACGGACGAAGTATCAGGAGCAACTTATGCACGTATGACGAAGTATGCCGCCAATGCCCTTTTAGCTAAATTGTACATTAATGCTCAGCGATATACAGGTACAGCACAGTTGGACAAAGCTATTGCTGCATCAGATGCAGTGATCAATTCTGGTAAATTTAGTTTAGAAGATAATTTCTTTGCCAATTTCAAGACGGATAATGCCGGATCAAAGGAAACCATTTTTGCTATACCATATGATAAAGTATTTGCGGGTGGGTTTAATCTTCCTATGATGACTTTGCATTATGAAAGCCAAAAAACCTTCAACCTTACAGATCAACCCTGGAATGGCTATTGTTCAGTACAGGAATTTTACGAATCATTTGACAATGCCGATGTTCGTAAAAAGGAGTTATTAGCAGGCCCTCAGTTCGCTGCTTCGGGTGCTCGATTAATGGATCCTGGTGCTGAAGCCAATGATCCAGATGGTCAGCCACTTACTTTCACGCCTGAGATTAATGAGCATTTCCCAAATGCCATTCGCCAGGCAGGAACTCGTATTGGTAAATTTGAATATGCATCAGGTGCTACTCCTAATTTGAGTAATGACTTCCCAATTTTCAGATTAGCAGACATCATGCTTGTAAAAGCTGAAGCTCTTTGGCGAAAGAATGCTGGAGATGCTACGGCATTGGCCATTGTAAACCAGGTAAGAGCTCGTGCATTGGCTACTCCTTTGGCATCTCTTACTGCTGACAATTTGTTAGCTGAGCGTGGCCGTGAAATGTTTGCAGAAGGTTGGAGAAGACAAGACCTTATTCGTTTTGATAAGTATACCGCTGCCAGAAGATTCAAACCTGCAGATACCAAAACTTGTTTTGATATCTTCCCTATTCCGCTTCCACAGTTAAACTCTAACAAGAATTTGAAGCAAAATCCTTGTTATTAAGATATAGAATTTGATCAAAGAAATCTAAGTTTCCTAATCATATCAAATCTGAGAGGCTGTCTCACAATGGTGGGGCAGCCTCTTTTTGTGTGCGACCAAATTTATTTAGTCGATTTTTACTGCTGTCCTACAAACCATTAGGTTGCTTTATCTTAAAGTTTGTTAAAAAAGGTAGCTTTGTTGAAAAAAAAAAGACCTGATAGATACTAAAACCAATTTTGGTGTATATTTGAGTCATTAATTCATTCAACAAATAGCTTTCGCCTATAGATACATAACTTCTACACTATAATTTTATTTACGGACCAATCAAAAACATTATAGTTATGCAAGTTATGCTCTCAGATCAGGAATTAATCCAGAATTACCTTGGTGGCGATGATCGCTCATTCCAAACATTACTTACCAGACATAAAACGAAGATCTACACTTCGATTTATCTCTTTACCCGGGACTCAGAAGCGGCAGAAGACATTTTCCAGGAAGTATTTATCAAAATTATTGATACTCTTCGAAAAGGAAATTACAATCATGAAGGCAAGTTTCTACAGTGGGCTCTACGTATTGCCTATAATATGTGCGTAGATCAATTTAGAAGATCAAAGCGAAATGCTCATGTCTATTCTGGTCAAACATTTGATGTCTTCAATATCATTCCCGCACACGATGATAATATGGAGCAATCACTTATAAAAGAACAAAATACGAATCGCATAAAATCATTAGTGGATCAACTACCTGATGAGCAGCGTGAGGTGGTTATTTTGAGACTTTATGCCGATATGAGCTTTAAAGAAATTTCAATGCTTACCAGGGTAAGTATCAATACCGCGCTGGGTAGAATGCGCTATGCTTTGATTAATCTTCGCAGAATGATGGAGACTAAGGTTGAAGTGGCTTATTGATCCAAGTTTAGCTTTAATTTGGGTTTATTTCTTTGCAGGTTCTTTGTGAAAGTGGGACTACCTTTGATCGGATCTTTCAGATAGATGTGGATGGTATTTTACCAAGTACTGAAAGACCTACAAATGCAATCTGGCCTTTCTAGCTAGTAATACTTCTTCAGATTCTACCCGATCATCATCCAGAATACAACAATCTACAGGGCATACTGCTGCGCACTGAGGTTCTTCATGGAAACCTTTACATTCTGTACATTTATCGGGCACTATGAAATAATAATCTGCTTCTACGGGTTTGTTTTTAAATGCAGCATCTACTACACTTCCGTCTTCAAGTGTATACATTCCGGCCACTGTGTTGCCATCTCCAATAGCCCATTCAATTCCCCCTTCATAAATAGCATTGTTAGGACACTCTGGCTCGCATGCTCCACAGTTTATACATTCATCAGTAATTCTAATAGCCATAAAAATTGAAGCAAAGATACGAGCTCTCTTTTCAATCTAAATGATAAAATAATAATCTGTTTGTTAATATAAATTTAATCAAATTCAAAATTAAAGATTAAATATTTAATATATGCCGCATTTAATATAACCAAAGTGCTATTCAAAAAGGAGTTTTAATGAAAAATAATTCATTGACAAACTGTCAATTTTTAGTGGGAGCATTCTTTATTTAATTATTTTAGCCCCCGATGGGAAAAAGAGATTTAAAAGAAGTGATGATTTTAAATGCCGCTGAGAAAATATTTGAGTCGGTAGGCTTTGAAAATACGAAAATGGACGATGTTGCCAAAGAAGTTAATATGAGCAAAGGCAGCATTTATTTTTATTTTCAAAGTAAGGAGAATTTATATATGGCCATCACTTACAGGGGTATGCACAAATTGAACGATTTGATGTATACCAGTATCAATGAACATAAAAACGAAAATGGCGCTCAATCAGTAGTAGGACTATTAGAGATCTACCTTGATTTTGCGGAAGATTTTCCACTGTACATAGAGTGCTTGCTTAATTACATGGCTATTAATCGTTCTTCTTCTTCTGGTATGGATGAGGCCAGAATGACCGAAGCAATGAAAGAAAGTATATACTACCTAAAAATTCAGGACATCCAAAATGTACCTATTACATTGGCTATTAAAGAAATAGAACGAGGAAAATACGATGGTAGCGTAAAAAATAAAAACAAACCAGAATTGCTTTTCATTACAGCCTGGGCTACCATTGTAGGGTATCTCAAAGTGACAAATGCTTCAGGAAAACACAGAACTACTTTATTGAAGATAAATAAGTCTGAATGGAAAAACTATGTATTAAAAGTAATGCGACTTCAATTGGAATCTGAAAGTTGATTAATCTATTAGAATAAATTCGTCCAGTTCGACCTGGTCAAAATCGCCCGACATTGTCTCTACCCATTGGTTGAACCAATTGTCAGCAGCAGTTTCGATTCGCTCTTGTTCTAAAATTTCATTTTTGCTCATGATAATTTGTCTTGTTAGATGATTAATAAATATTGGTCGGAAATTGATTTGCTTTTAATATAGTCTGTGCAATGAGTCTTCTATTCTCTTTTACGTTGACCAAAGGGTATTTAGTAAATCGTTTTACACCCATAGCCAGTGTTTTGAGTACATCTCCTTCACAAAAGCTAGCCAGAGCATCCAGGGCATTTTTATGGAGTCTCGCATTTGCATCATGAAAGAAAACTTTTATAGTGGCTTGCTGCAGTGCTGATTGCTCTGATTTTAATCCCAGGCTTTCTTGCTTCTGCACTCTCAAAAGCAAAGATTCTGCATTTAAAATATCAATGAGCATATCAGAGCAATTAGTGATTATTTCCTGCTCATCCTGCAGATTAATTTTACCATCCATTTGATATTTTACCGCAGCACCTGCTACTAATAGAGCTAGTTTTTTAAAGTCTTTAAGGGCTGTCATTTCAACACCCCATTTACCTGAAGGGCTTTCCATAGATGGCATAGAGGTTAGCTCTTTCTGAACAGCCCAGGCGGCATCGGTGATATTGATATGACCTTTCATGGCTCTTTTCATGAGCATGTCGAAGATCAATAATCGATTGATTTCATTAGTGCCTTCGTAGATTTTATTGATTCGGGCATCCCTATAAGCTCTGGCGACAGGATTTTCTTCAGAAAATCCTATACCACCGTGTATCTGTACTGCTTCATCTACCACATAGCTGAGAACATCAGATGCATTCACTTTAAGTACTGAACATTCTATAGCGTATTCCTCGGCTGCTTGCAATTTTGCATCTGATGGCTTAGCTCCATCACTAATTAGTTGTTCGATTTTATTTTGCATCAAATTGGAGACCCGGTATAATGTACTTTCTCCGGCATAGGTTCGAATAAACTGTTCGGCCAGCTTGTACTGTATAGCTCCAAAATTTCCAATGGACTTGCCGAATTGGACTCTTTCATTGGCGTATTGTACACTTTTATCAATCAATGCTTTTGATCCCCCAATGCAAAAAACACCGAGTTTAAATCTCCCGATATTTAAAGCGTTGAAAGCAATTTTATGACCCTTACCTACTTCTCCAAGTAGTGCCTCACGAGGTATTTTTACATTTTCAAAAAATACTTGCCTCGTGGAGGAGCCTTTGATACCCATCTTTTTTTCCTCTTCACCCAAAGTAATTCCTGGAATATTGGAATCTACCAGAAAACATGAAAAGCCTCCTTTGCCATTGGGCCATTCCTGTCCGCTGGCCTGCGCAAATACGATAAACAAGTGAGCCCAGCCAGCATTGGATATCCACATTTTTTGTCCACTAATCAAAAAATGGTTGCCGTCACTGGTAAGTTCTGCTTTAGTCTTCGCAGCTAACGCATCCGATCCCGATCCGGGTTCTGTGAGACAATAGCTTGCAATAGTTTCTCCGGAAATGAGACCCGGTAAATATGTATTCTTTTGCTCTTCTGTACCAAAATATAAAATGGGAAGCATGCCAATACCAGTATGAGCCGCATAAGTAGTAGAAAAGGAACCCATGGGTCCCAAAACTTCTGTTGCAAGTGTATTCGTATTAGTATCCAAATCAGATCCTCCGTAAGCTTCGGGCATATGAATTCCCAAAAAACCCAGATCTCCCATTTTTTTCATCAGACCCACTGAAAAGCCTGGCTCTTGCTTTTCGATTTTATCTGTATTAGCTCTGATATCATTATTCAAAAAGTCCTGAGCACTGCGGGCTACCATCAAAGCTTCTTCCCCAAATTCCTCAGGTATAAAAGTTGATTCAAAATCTAAGTCTTTTACTAAGAACTCTCCGCCATTGATCCATTTTGACATTGCTTCAGTTGCCATATATTAAAGTTTTATATTATTTGACTCAAAGTTAGATTATTATTTACTATTTATCAAATGGATTTGCTCTTAGTTAACAAATTAGCCTTGAATTTAGCAAAAATAAAAATTGACCTTGAGTCAAAATAAAACACATTTCTTAGTAAAGAAGAGCCTTTTTATATTACCTGAATATTAATTATTGCACTACCTATATTTAACTAAATTTCGGTGCCCGAATGGGATTGGAAATTGAATATTAGTATTTAAAACTTGAAGTCTTTCATTATCTTGAGACAAATAATTACCAGATGAAAAGGCTTTTTACCCTCGCTCTACTCACAGGTTCACTGTTTGCTTTTAGCCAAAAAACGAAGAATGTAAAAATCAGCGCTCCACCAGCACCAGTATCCTCCATAAATTATAAAGACACTATTGATAAAAATAAGTTTAAAAGCTTAAAATGGAGAAATATTGGTCCATTTCGCGGTGGAAGATCTACTGCCATTTGCGGTATTCCCGATCAAATAAATACGTTTTATATGGGTAGTACCGGCGGTGGAGTATGGAAGACATTTGATGGAGGGCAGTCCTGGAAAAATGTTTCTGATGGCTTTTTTAATACAGGGTCTGTAGGAGCTATCCAGGTAAGTTGGTCAGATCCAAATGTTGTTTTGGTAGGAATGGGTGAAGCTCCGGTGAGGGGCGTAATGACTTCTCACGGGGATGGAATATACAAATCTACTGATGCTGGCAATTCCTGGAAAAACATGGGTTTGAATAATGTTCGTCATATTTCTAAAGTCAGAATTCATCCCACTAATCCAGATCAAATTTTTGTGGCCGCCCAGGGAAGCCCCTACCAGCCAACGCAAGATCGGGGTATTTATAAATCTAATGATGGAGGCAAAACCTGGGAGAAAAAACTATTTGTAGATGAAAATAGTGGAGCCAGTGATCTCAGTATGGATATGAAAAATCCTAGAGTATTGTATGCTGCATTTTGGGATATGCAAAGACTACCCTGGTATGTACGCAGTGGCGGCAAGGGAAGTTCTATTTGGAAATCATCGGATGGTGGAGAAACTTGGAATAAGCTTACAAATGGCTTACCTAAAGCTATCATGGGCAAAATCGGCATATCGGTTTCAATGGCTAATCCTCAAAGAGTGTATGCCATAATAGAATCTGATGAAGGTGGTCTGTATAGATCTGACGATGGAGGTAATACCTGGGCTTTGATCAATAGTGATCGGATTTTGAGAGCCAGGGCATGGTATTATATGCATGTATTTGCTGATCCTCAAAATGAAGATCGGGTAATCGTATTGAATGCTCCTTATTTGGAATCAACGGATGGAGGAAAGACTTTTAAAAATATTGCTGTGCCCCATGGGGATAATCATGATTTGTGGATTAATCCTGCAAATAATATGATCATGGCTAACTCCAACGATGGAGGAGCTAATATATCGTATAATGGAGGCCTTGCATGGAGTACCCAGGAAAATCAGCCCACCGCCCAGTTTTATAGAGTGATTGCAGACAATAGATTTCCATATTGGGTATATGGTGGACAACAAGATAATTCGGCAGTAGCTGTGATGAGTCGTACTGATGGAGCGGGTATTAGTGATAAAGATTGGATCAATATCTCGGGCTGTGAAAGTGCCTGGCCTGCATTTGATCCCAATAACCCCAGGTATATTTATTCAGGATGTTATCAGGGAATAATTGAAGAATTCGACTGGGAAACTCGTACTTCAAAGGATGTTATGGCTTATCCCTATTTGGGACTTGGCTCCCAACCAGGTGAAATGAAGTACAGATTCAATTGGAATGCGCCTATTATCGTTTCCAAATTTGATCCCAAAGAAATTTTTCATGGAGGAAATAAAGTGCTTAAATCCACGGACAGAGGTGTGTCCTGGACTGAAATAAGTGAAGATCTCACCCGCAATGAAATTGCAAAGCAGGGCAAAGGTGGAGGTCCAATCACTAATGAATCAGCAGGTGGTGAAAATTACAATACCATCGCATGTATGATAGAGTCGCCAATAGAAAAAGGTGTTTTATGGGTTGGTACCGATGATGGATTAGTACAAATGACAAGAGACGGTGGAAAAACATGGTTAAATGTGACTCCTCCGAATTTAAAAGAAGGTCTTGTTAATAGAATCGATGTCTCACCTCATGATTCAGGCACTGCTTATATTGCTTACTCCCGATATAAATTTAATGATTTTAATCCGCATGTTTATATCACCCATGATTATGGAAAAACATGGGCAGATAAAAACTTTGGTATTGATAAAGAAGCACATGTAAAAGTGGTCATAGAAGATCCTACCAGGAAAAATCTTTTATACGCCGGGACTGAAACTGGATTTTATATTTCATATACTGGCGGGGATTACTGGCAAAAATTTCAATTGAATTTACCCATAGTTCCTATTACTGATATGCGTGTTCACCAGGGAGATTTATTGGTATCTACGCAAGGGCGGGCTTTTTGGATTTTGGATAATTTGAAGCCAATTCAAGAGTATAGACCTGAAGAAACAAATAAAAAACTGTTTGTGTATCAGCCGGAGAAAACGTATCGATTTGGGTTTGGCGGGGGCAGGAGCTCCGGATCACTTGGTCAAAATCCTCCGGGAGGAGTATCGATTTTTTATTTACTGAATCCTTCTGATACATCTGAACAAGTGATTATAAAAGTGGTAGATGAAACGGGCAAAGAAATTCGCTCCTATGCTTCAAATGAAAAATTGGCCATCAAAAAGGTTACACGTGATACGGCCATGAATGTATTGATCTGGGATATGCGTACTGAAAATCAACCGTTGCCTGATGGACTGGTTGGCGGTGGAGGAAATAATGGCTATAAAGTAGCACCTGGTAAATACAAAGTCACCGTGACTTATGGCAAAGAATCAGCTACAAAAGTGTTTGAAATTATTGACGATCCCCGTCAAACTACCACTGCTGAACAGTATCAGGAACAGCAAAATGTATTGAGTCAGGTCAAAACTTCTCTAGATGATATTTATGATCAGGTAAAAAAATTGCGCTTTGTAAAAGATCAGGTAAATGCATTTAATAAAAGAGGTGATTTGGAAAACAAAATAATAACGGATAGGATTACTACTATAAATAAAACCATAGACAGTATCGAATCAAAATTGGTGCAGTCAAAAATAAAGACCTTTCAGGATGTGGTTAACTTTGAAAGTCAATTAGATGGAAAACTCAAACATATTCTGGATGTCATAGATGAATCGAGCCCGCCGCTAACTCAGGGACAAAAAGTGCGCGCCAATGACCTGATAAAGGAATGGGTAGAACAAAAAAAAGCAGTTAATAAAATATTAAATGAAGATGTAAAGGATCTAAATCAACTGATTCAACAAAATCAAGTGCCATTTATTTCTACTGAGCCGAATGCCAAAAAAACCACCAGTAAGAGTTAATGCAGCGTTTATAGTGGATAATACAAAGCTATTTAAACACTTTGGACAGCCGTAACATTGTAACATGATAATTATGAAAAATAATAGTATAGCCCTGATAGCTCACGACGGTAAAAAACTGGACATGGCCTCTTTTATTTTTAAGCACCATGAGCTTCTGAAAAATATGACCCTTTATGCCACTCGCACCACTGGTACCTATATTGAAAGAGAAGGAATTCCGGTGTTAAAATTGCTTTCAGGCCCACAAGGAGGAGATGCTCAAATTGCAGCGATGGTGGCTGAAGAAAAAATAGATGCAGTAATATTTTTCAGGGACCCGCTCAATGCCCATCCCCATGAGCCGGATGTACAAATGTTGATGAGACTCTGCGATGTTCATAATATTCCCCTGGCGACCAATCCTGCTACGGCATCTATGATTATTGATACAATAGGATTAAGATTTAAACATGAAAAGGAAAAAGCAGCTTAGATTAATTTAAATCGACGCTCCATTCGGGGCCTGTCATTGTTACCTCTATATTTTCTTCCATTGTAGTAGAAAGGGTCAGGCCTACATAATCTACATGGATGGGAAATGATTTATGCATTCGATCTATTAATACGGCTACTTCAATTTTTTGGGTTAGTACCTTAAGAAGTGGAGAAAGAGCATAAAAAATCGTGCGACCAGTATTCGCCACATCGTCCACTATTACGATTCCCTTTTTGGTCAAATGCTCGGGAGACAAACCTATTGATACATCTTGGGATAAAGGAGCAGCAGGATTGATTTTAAGGTGCGTGAGGGTGATATTTAACGGCCCAAATTGATTAATTTCCTTTTTTAGTACTTCTGCAAAAGCATAACCTTTATTATTAATGCCTGCAAAAATGATTTCATCTACATCCGTATTCTTTTCAAGAATTTCGATTGCAAGCCTTTTTATTTTTTGTCTTATTTGACTTTCATTCAAAATTTTCATGGTATTGGCATTTTGAATTTGTATTTTTATGCAAGATAGAATTTTTAAAATTTATGTGGTCGATCTTGTTTTTTATAT
Source organism: Chitinophagales bacterium (assembly GCA_038251405.1). GTDB lineage: Bacteria > Bacteroidota > Bacteroidia > Chitinophagales > Saprospiraceae > JADJLQ01. Next base: position 17,188 of record JBBSBH010000042.1, on the reverse strand, counting down.
TGGTTTCAGCACTTGGCTTTAGAATGGCTTTTAAAAATTTTAAGAGAATTTATTTCGCGATTCAATTGGGTAAATCTGAAGATGTCACGGGAGAAAAGTTAGCTCGTTGGCGAAATGTTTTCTTAGTTGCATTTGGGCAAAAAAAAATGTTCAAATTGTGGAAGCCAGCTTTATTGCATTTATTTATTTATATCGCCTTTCTGATCACTCAATTGGAATTAATCGAAATTATGTTTGATGGCTTGTTTCATCAACATAGATTGTTCTCTAAACCATTGGGAGGACTATACACTTTTATTATTTCCTTTCTCGAAGTCTTATCTGTTTTAGCGTTTATAGCAACGTTCATATTTTTATATAGAAGGAATATATTAAAGATTGCCCGATTTCAAAAGCCGGAAATGACCACCTGGCCAAAACTTGATGCTAATCTCATTTTAGTTGGAGAACTTTTACTTATCATTGGCGTTTTTACCATGAATGGTGCAGAACAGGCACTAGCCAAAAACTATTCATTCACTGAATTATCTCACTCCTTTGCCATAAGTAGTTGGCTGGGTCCTGCATTGTTTGGAGCAAAGTCAGAAGCCTCGCTGCATGTCCTCGAAAGAGGTGGTTGGTGGCTTCATTACCTGGTAGTACTTGGGTTTCTCAATTATCTTCCATTTTCAAAGCATCTTCATATTTTCTTTGCTTTCCCCAATACTTATTTTGCAAAAAATGGCCCTCGTGGTGAAATGGAAAATATCCCGGAAATCATGAATGAAGTGAAATCTATGATGGGACTCCAACCTGAAAATGCCACCAGTGTTGATGCAAATATTGAATTTGGAGCAAAAGACATTTTCGATTTACCAAAACGAGTCTTATTGGGTGCTTACAGTTGTACGGAATGTGGAAGATGTACTTCGGTTTGCCCTGCTAATATCACGGGTAAAAAACTATCTCCAAGAAAAATAATGATGGATATCAGAGACAGATGTGAAGAAGTGTCCAAAAATATATCAGGTGGAGCATTTGATAAGGATAAATATGATGATGGAAAATCCTTGTTTAATTATATTTCATCAGAAGAAATTAACGCCTGTACTACATGCCAGGCCTGCGTAGAAGCTTGCCCTGTTTTAATCAATCCATTAGAGCCCATATTGGAGCTTAGACGATACGAAATACTAACGCAGTCCAAAGGACCTGCTAGTTGGACCTCTATGTTTAATAGCCTTGAAAATAATGGAAGTGTTTGGGCAATGAGTCAAAGTAGAGCTGCATGGAGGGAGTAAGGTTCAACCCAATTTTTGCAGTAGAAGCAAAAATTGCCCATGGTCGATGAAATAGTTGAATTGAAAACCAACTATTTATCGAGGTTAACCATGAGTTTTGAAAATGTAATTATTTCTTACCATTTTAAATCAATATAAATAATTCATTTTCAACACCTCAGATTTTGCATAGAAATTCTAATGCAAAATTTCGGGTTCAATCTACATATAGCTTAGCAATGGATTTGTATTCATGTACCGTACGAATGGCTTTTGCGAATAATTCTGCTGAGGAAAGTACTTTTATTTTACTGGAATGCTGCTTCAATGGTAAAGTATCCGTAACGATCAATTCCAGTATGGAAGAATCCTCGATTTTTTCATAGGCATTGCCGGATAATACGGCGTGTGTACAAATTACGCGTACAGAGTTTGCGCCTTTGTCAGTCATGGCTTTTGCTGCTGAGGCTAAAGTACCACCAGTATCTACGATATCATCTACCAATATCACATCTTTGCCTTCCACTTCACCAATCACCATCATTGAACTAATTTCATTTGGCCGGTTCCTTGATTTATCACATATCACTAACTCCGTTTCAAAATACTTGGCATAGTTTCTTGCTCGCTTCACACCCCCCACATCAGCACATGAAAAGACTGTTTTTTCATTTACTAATTGCTTAAGATATGGTTTGAATATAGCTTCACTGCGCAAATGGTCAACAGGGATATCAAAAAATCCTTGTATCTGATCGGCATGCAGATCCATAGTCATTACTCTATTTGCACCAGCCGTCACCAATAGATTAGCCATTAATTTTGCAGTGATAGGCACTCTGCTTTTGTCTTTCCGATCTTGCCTCGCAAAACCAAAATAGGGAATTACTGCTGTAATATAATCTGCACTAGCCCGCCTGGCAGTATCCATAAAGAGTAATGTTTCAAATATATTTTCTACCGGAGCATTAGTGGATTGAATAAAGAATACAAAAGCTCCACGGACTGACTCATTGATGATGGGATGAAATTCGCCGTCACTAAATCTTTGTAATGAAAGATCGCCTAATGATTGGCCATAAGCCAAAGAAATCTTATCGGATAAATACCTGGAACTGGTACCGGAAAATATCTTTACTACCATCTTGAGTTAATTAAGCTTTAAAGGTAGTGAATGAATATAGAAATTTTAGCTGTTTCTACTTTAACCCAATTTTTGCACCGGAAGCAAAAATTGCCAATGGTCGATGAAATAGTTGAATTGAAAACCAACTATTTATCGAGGTTATCCCGGAGTTTTGAAACTGTAATTATTTCTTACCATTTTAAATCAATATAAATAATTCATTTTCAACACCTCAGATTTTGCATAGAAATTCTAATGCAAAATTTCGGTTTTAGCTGCGGCTAAAATGCGATTTTACAGGCTTTTATATATTGTTAAATAATTTTTAGCCATGATATCCTGGCTAAATTTCTTCAAATGGTCTAATCTCAAAATTGCGTTTTTTTCCTGCCAGATTGCTTTGTTTAATTTTTTTAGTATCTCTAACAGTTCCTCGGAAGAAGTAGGGTTAAAATAATAAGCTAGTTTTCCTCCAGCTTCTGGTAATGAGGATAAAGAGGATGTAATTACAGGTATATTAGAAGCAATACTTTCTAATACGGGCAATCCAAATCCTTCACCCAATGATGGGTAAATAACCGCTTGCGCCCCTGCATATAAAATTTTTATCGCCATTCTTGGCAGGTTTGGTAGAAAGTAAACCCATTTATTTAATTGATGTGATGCAATATATTCTTTCACCAGTTGTAGATAGCTAGTCCCATCCCCAGCTACTATAAGAGGAATTCTTTTTTCAGCAGGTAGGCTTTTCAGTGCTTGTAGTATTACCATCAGATTCTTTCTATGCGTAATGGAACCCACATAAAGCAGGTACTCTGCAGGAACCCTATATTCTTTTAAGATTTGGTCTATTTCTTCTTTGCCAGTTGGCTGATTGAAAATAGGGTCGTAAGACTGGTAGATGACCTGGATCTTATTTTCTGCCACTTTAAAGTTTTGTAAGATGGCATTTTTAGTAGCTTCACTTATAGCGATGACTCTATCAGCTTTTTCAAGTGCGTTTTTTGTTTTAAATTGATAGATCTGCCGATCGAGCCATGGGAAATCAGCTGGAAAGTACTTATAGAGAATATCATGTATGGTGACGAGAGTGGGCAGTCTTCGATTCCATTTTCGCAAGGGTAATTCATTACTCAAACCATGAAAAATATCAATTTGTGGCTTCCTCACATATTTGTTCATATCCACCGATCTGTAATACCAATGGGGCTTTCCTGTAGTTATGATTTTTGCTTTGCTTTCAGCTAAAAAAAGTAGAGAATGATCGGAGTGATTTGATTGAGCATCATACAAACAAACCTCCAAAGAGTCATCTTCCTTCAAAAGAGATTGTACCAGTGTTCTGCTATAATACCCAAGACCAGTCTTATTATGGAAAAGCCTTTTCGCATCAAATCCAATTTTCATAATTAGAATATCGTATACTTACCTGGAAACTATATTTCCATCAGCATCAACTAAAATTATTTGATCGAACCCCAATTTTTCAATCTCCGGCAGGCTGATATCCACATTAGTAACCACAAACCATTTTAGTTTTTTTGAATCAACTATTTCCATTGATAAAGCATGAACTTCATTTAAACTTAACCCTCTGACTTTATCAGAATAGGTGTTCCAATAGTCATTCTCAAGATTGTATTTAAGCAATGCACTCAGGGAGCCAGACACAGCAATATTGGTTTCCCAAATACCAGGCAATGCCAGTACTTGATTACTTTTTGTTTTTTCGAATTCATGCATAGTGATGGTGCGATCAGTATTAATAGCATCAAACTCTTTTATGATTTCTTGAATCGTTTCTTTGGTCTTATCGATTTGTACCTGGGTGTACACCATAAAAGCTCTGTCCCCAATAGATTCTTTTACGAAAGCACCGGCACCATAGGTCCAATGTTTGTCTTCTCTAAGATTGAGATTGATCCTGGATGTAAAGTCACCACCCAATACATTTATCAAAGGTTCTTTTGCAATTTCTGAGATCGCGCCATAGGGAGGGAGCGTGTATCCGGCTAATACTACTGATTGTTGTACTTCGGGTTTGTGCATGAGATAGATAACAGAAGAATCATTTTTATTCAGTGACTTTCCAGACATAGCAACTAATTCATTGGATGTCCCATTCCATGTACACAATCTTGAATTTAATTTTTCCTGCACTTCCTGCATACTCAAATCGCCCACAACGGATAGCGTCGCATGTGGAGGAATAATCCACTTTTTATAGTATGATTTTACATCTTCGATAGTTAACAAAGCGACTGTCTTTTCAAATCCAGCCCCGGATAATGGGAGGCTATAAGGATGACCTTCCCCAAACAAAAACTTAGGCATTACTCTCATGGCCATCTGAGCTGGATTCATTTTTTCACGTTGTATACCTGATATCTGTAATGATTTTATCCTTTCGAAGTCTTCCGGTGGGAAGGATGGATGTAAAAGTACCTCTGAAAAAAGATCCAGGCTCGGATCAAGACTTTGCCTCAAACATTCCAGTGTGAGATATGATTTATCCAGGTCAGCATAAGAAGCAATGGATGCACCTAGTAAACTCAGCTTTTCACTAATATCCAATGCAGATAAATTGGATGTCCCTTCGTCCATCATGTTCATGGCGATGGAGGCAAGACCAGCTTTTCCTGTTAAATGGTCACTGCGGGTACCCCCTTGCATCATCAGGTTTACGACTACTGTTGGCGAATTGGGTCTTCGGGCTAAAGCTATTTTTAAACCATTTTCCAGATTAGAATATTCTATTTCAGGAAATGCTGAAGGTGGTGTATATCCCAGATCAGGCAATTTACTGCGATCGACTATTTGATCATCTACCTCATACTCAGGGAATGGTTTTGCAATAATAGTATGCGATCCATCCAATAACCATTTTCTGCAGACCTCTAAAATCTCCTCTTCAGTAGTGAGCTCCATGTATTCATTATAAGTTTGATAATAATCGGGTCTGTTTCCGAAAATTTCACTTTCTGCCAATACATCGGACTTACCTCCAAAACCACCAATGCGTTCAACATTTTTAATTGATCCGGCAAAATATTTGGATTTCACCCTATAGAGCTCCTCCGCTGTGGGGCCATTTTCAAAAAAATCCAGCAGTACTTCATGAATTAGATTTTCAACTTTCTGAATTTCGTGGCCAGGCTTTATTCTGCATTCTATCAGGAAATTCCCACATATTTCTCTGGAATAATTAAATGCAGTGATAGAGGTAGCAAATTGGTTTTTATAGACTAATTCTTTGTATAATCTGGAATTTTTATCAGAACCAATAATGGCAGCTATATTGTCAAATATGGCAGCTTCTTTAGTACCCCACTGAGGTATGTTCCAGGCAATGGTGATCTTAGCTTCGGGCACCCGATCTTCGTATATTTGCCTGGTATGTCCTTTGCGTACAGGTATATCTTTTTCTGTTCTTGAAATGGTAGGGCCACTGACTATATGTCCGAAATTTTTCTTTACTTTTTCAAGAGCTTCTTCTCCTGTGATGGCACCAGCAATTACGATTACAGCATTGGCTGCACCATAATAATGGGTAAACCAGTCATGTACATCTTTTACAGAGGCACTTTCTAAATCTTCTATAGAGCCAATCACCGTCCAGGAATAAGGATGTCCTTTGGGAAACATCGCCTCAGTAAACAAATCATCCTCCTGAGAATAGGGTTGGGTCTCACCTTGTTTTTTTTCATTGATTACTACGCCTCTTTGCTCGTCCAATTTACCCTGGTCTATGGCTCCTAATAAATGGCCCATACGATCAGATTCCAGCCACAATACTTGATCCAAAGCTCCAACAGGTACATTTTGAAAGTAATTGGTACGATCATTACTGGTGGTGCCATTTAAATTGGTGGCACCGATGGCTTCCAGGGCTTGAAAATAATCAGTGTTAAAATTTTCACTTCCATTGAACATCAGGTGCTCAAAAAGATGTGCAAACCCACTTTTGCCAGCGCGCTCGTTTTTGGAACCTACATGATACCAGACATTTACAGCTACGATAGGCGCTTTGAAGTCCTCATGAACAATGAGTCTTAGCCCATTGGAAAGGGTAAACTTTTGAAAAGGAATATGGATATCAGTTGCTTTGAATACAAGCTTTGAATTTATAGGATTGGACATATTTACGAATTGAAAAAGTGCAAATAAAAGGGATTTGACCCAAATAATGAAAACTAAGCGTAAAATGATCTGGAATTATCTTGGGATAAGTGATCTGATCGGGAAGCTGAGCTGAAAATAAGTGAAGGTGCAAAACATGATTGTAATGCCTTCCGCTATCTGTTTTAAAAGACCTGCGATATCTGTAAATACGTGGGCAGTACCTAAGCCTTATTGATTCCTTATCTCATATCCTCTTACCGCATACGCCCCAAACAATAAAGCAGAAATAATAATGGCCATGACCATAATATAAGAAATCCCCTGATGGAATCCACCAAAATAGTCCAACGGTATGGCACCATTGACATTCATATAGGTAAGCATGAAAAAAACGATTTCAAAAAATCGTTTTCCTCCGAAAAGTATTCCACTGGAAACGGACAAAACTATAACAAAAACAGCACCTAAAATGATACTGATCACTGACGAATAGTGATTGTTAAGCATATGTCGAATCAGGAGTGGACTAGCCAATATTATAGCCAATAAACTTCCTGCCATGATCTGTGCTGATAATAATCTTTGTAATGGCTTGTAAGCAGCATAGGTAAAGTAATGGGTGTTAAAGGATTTCTCTTTAGTGGAAATTGTCGACCATCTATTTACTTGTAAGAACCACAATACAGGCAAGGCAATAGTATGTGCCAGGGTCAATGGTAATAGAAATAATGCAATAAAACCACCCAGGTTGATTAACCAAAACCAGTTGGGACCCGTTCTGAAAAGCATCAACAATTCGGTTTTTACAAATGGCCAGATCCTATAGTCTGTGCTTGCTACCGCCATGGTGGAGAGGTGAATTTCTTTTAATGGAAGATTAGGTTCAGACGGATGGTTGGATTTCTTTTTTATTTTATTTACTGCTCCTTCTTTTACATCAAAGCGATGAAATGAAAAAGAAGAGATAAATAGCAATAACAAGAATAAACTGATCCATATAAACCTGCTTAAAATATATATGGCCGGCCAGGTTGAACCTTCGAATAAAAAATATTTATTCTTTACGAGGTCACTAAATATGAAGCCGGAAGATACTTGTTCTACGCTTTGACTAAAATGGGTATTGACCACATGCACCATGCCATCTGTCAGTTGTTTTATTCCTAATACATCAAATTGTGCGATGATGGAATTGCTGCTTTTGCTTTGCAATCCTATGATTACAGGAAATAAAAAGAAGAAAACTACATTTTGCAAATTGGTATACTTGCCGAAAATGACTTCAGCAATAACAGCCAATACCGATACACAAAATATGCTGGGTATCGTTGCAAAAAAGTAAGGGAATAAAAATTGTTTTAATTCGAAAGGATATTGACTGCCACGGAATAACACGAGGCCAAAAGCCATTCCCATGATGATGAAAACTATGGTGAGCAACACTAAGAAATTGCTACAGGCTTTAGCTAAAAGATAATTGAAATTGCTGATGGTCGTAGTTGCAATGATTTGCCCGACTCCGGATTCCCTGTCTCTTTTAATCCCATTATTTACAAGGTAAAATCCAATCAACCACAAAAATATGCTTGCCATGATGGCGGTAACATGGCCGATCCAGGCTGAATTATTTTCTCCAATGTAATCACCAATCCTGACGGTAGAATATTGGGCACCAACCGGTGGCACTAACGTATAAGCCATGGCGACACTTACCAACATAGTAATTAAAAAAATATAACTCCGGGTACGTTGCAGATAATCCGCTTTAATAATACTGTGCAGTGATGACATATTTTTCAGTTTATTTGGTAATAGATAAATAAGCATCTTCAAGGGAAGCCGTACATGGTACTCCCATTGATTCAGCATCATCTGAAATATATCTAACCAGGACCTTGTCTTTTTGACGGATGGTATTGACAACCCTGTATTTGTCTTTAAAAGCAATGAGATCATCACCATTCATTGGTAATTCAAATACTTTTCCATGTACTTTGTCCATGATGTCCGTCTGTAAACCCTTCACGATCAGTTGACCATTTTTCATAATGGCAACTTCGTCGGCAATGGTCTCAATGTCCGAGACTATGTGAGAGGATAAAATGACGATACTATTTATAGCCAGGTCTGAAATTAAATTCCTGAATCTCACCCTTTCCTCTGGATCCAGGCCGACGGTAGGTTCATCAAAAATCAAAATCTTTGGATCATTGAGTAATGCCTGGGCGATACCAATACGTTGTTTCATTCCACCGGAGTAAGTGCCGATTGATTTTTTTGCAGATTCGGTCAGATTCACCCCTTCTAATAATTGATCAATCCTTGGTCGGAGATTAGGCCCGCCGACGCCCTTCATTGCAGCGATATATTCTAAAAATTCATAAGCATTTAGGTTGGGATAGACACCGAAATCCTGGGGCAGGTAACCTAAAATTTTCCTTATCAGATTTGGTTCCTTTGAGATGTCAGCACCATTTAAAAGCACCCGACCATCTGTTGGTTTCGAAATGGTGGCTATAATCTTCATGAGGGTGGATTTTCCGGCACCATTAGGCCCAAGTAATCCAAGGATTCCTTTTTCAATGGTTAAAGAAAAGTCTTTCAATCCATATTTTTCCTTATTATATTTTTTGGAAAGATTTTGTATTTCAAGTTGCATGATTAAGGATATTTTTTGAGTCAGTGGTGATGACGAAATAGTACTCAATATAAGATAATCAACTCTAACTGTGTTATGATTTGAAGTGAACCAGGTAGAGAAAAACTTCCATAATAAAGCCAAACAAACCTAAGGCGATCCTTCTTGATTTTGAACTGGAATATTCATTTTATAATCAATGGATGGTAAGACTGCCTAAATTTGGGTTAGCAATGGGTAGGCCAAAAAAAATCATGCACTAGCTCCATTAATATTTATCAAATCCATAAAGCTTATATAATCGTTGATACGCTGGATTATTTTTTAAGGAACTAAACGCTGGATCGATTTTTAATAAACTTAATGCTGGCTCAAGGTTATCAAAAGATTTATTCAGATTCGAAAAACAAGAATCTGTTTGATGTATTTCAGCATAGACCACAGCTAAATAATAATAGGCACTTCCTTTGTTTTCGGATGCTTGTTTTTGTAACTGAGCTACATATTCATTACTTTTTGCTGGCTGACCTGTTTTAAAATACGAAATGCTTAAAAAGGCCAATTCTGAATCATTGAGTATTTCATTTGCTATTAAAAGGTCGTTGCATTTATTAATTACTTCTTTGTATGATCCCGCCCTGAAGTCTTTTTGGATATACAGCGATTGGAATTGTTTATTATCCGGAAACAAACGAATACCCTCGAGGATTATTTCATTCGCTTCTTCTATTTTTCCAGTATAAAGATTAACCCAGGATAGAATGACATATCCATTGTTATCTACCGGATCAGATTTTATAGCTTTTTTTGCCAATGTAGCTGCCTTATCAAAATCCCCCATCCAAATGAGGAAATAGGCATAACGGTTACTAATAAGAGAAGCATTCGGATCATACAAAATGGATTTTTCAAAATTTTCTTTAGCTTTTACAAAATCAAGTTCGATTTGCCAGGCCATCAGTGCCAATGCGGAATAAGCCTCAGCTTGTCTTGGATTTAATTTTATTGCCTCTTCGGCATAATGCTGCGCCTCTTTTAACGCATTTGAATTTCTGATATCCCTGTTTCGTGAGATGATCCATGCTTTGGCCAGAGCGATATATGCATAGGCAAGTGCGTTAGCAGGATCTGATTTAATAGCCTGAAGATTATAGTCAATACTTTGATCGTATTTTTGCGTACGATAGGCATACAGGCCTTTAAGGTAAATATTATATGATTCAGGAGATATTTCAGCATTGGATTGATTACGAGAACCTGACAGCGAAATCTTTAATAAATCTGCAATGCGGGCGGAAATTTCATCCTGAATTTTAAACAAATCATCCATTTCACGGTCGTATTGTTGCGACCATAAATGAATATTTTCTTTTACATTGATCAATTGTGCGGTGATCCGGATTTTGTTGTTTGATTTTTGTACACTTCCCTCCAGGATAGTACCCACATTTAGTCTTTCTCCAATATTTCTTAAATCTAGTTTTTCGCCTTTAAATTGAAAAGAGGATGTCCGGCCTATAACTTTGAAGTCCTTGATTTCGGCTAATTTGGAAATAATGCCTTCTGCCAACCCGTCCCCGAGATATTCCTGATCTTTTCCGGGACTCATGTCGGTAAATGGTAATACGGCGATAGATTTATCCAAAGGATCAGATAAGGCTTTGACTTGACCTGAAGGACTAAATTTATTGAAGAGTAAATAACTGCCTAAAAGAAGAATGATTATAGCTGCTATAAACAACATTCTTGCCTTTATTGTGTATTGTGCGGCAGTTTTATTTCCTACATCTAAAGATTCAATAACATCATTGGATACTACAGGTTCTTGTCCTTTCAAATTGATTTTATAAATCCTCACAGGCTCTCTTACATTTTTCAGTTCTATAGTTTTTACGAATGAAGTGGAAATATCATTTTTATTGACAAGATTATGATGCACTGCTTCAGATATCCATATACCACCGATAGAAGCCAGAGCCTGAATTCGGGCAGCGATATTAACACCATCCCCGAATACATCATCATTTTCAAATACGACTTCACCGACATGAATTCCTATACGTAGCCGGAATTCATTCATAGCACTGCAGGCTTCCTGGATTTTTATAGCTGCTGTGGCTGCATCGGATACAGAAAAGAAACTTGCCATTACTCCATCGCCCAGTTCTTTAATCCAGCGTCCATGATATTGTTCAATAATTGGCTTTTGAAGGGCCCTGTTTTTATTCAGAAATTCGAATGCTTTTTGTTCGTCTTGCCCCATGAGCTCAGTATAACCGACGATATCGGTAAACATGATGGCAGCTAACTGGCGGGACTGAGACATGAGTAATACAAATCACAAAATAGATTATTTTTTATGATTTTTAATTTTATTCATATTTCAAAATCAGTGTTGATGGAAATGTTGAATCGATTTTTCTTCATTAAATTTCATGTCTTCAACCACTTTAAAGTATGCCATCATTCCAGCAGCATGGTGTTCTAGTATATGGCAATGGTACATCCATGTTCCAGGACGATCATCTGGCATCCATGCGATCTTAATTTTCGTTCGAGGTTTAAGATTATAGGTGTCCTTCCATGCTAAATATTCAGGGGCATTGCCGTTTTCTTCAATAACCTGGAAGAAAAAGCCATGTAAGTGAAATGGATGATCCATTCGACTAATATTATCGATCTCCCAGATTTGTAATTCCCCAATCACTACTGGTTTATCATTTTCATGTATGTGATCGTTCACTTTAAAGTTCATCCCTTCTTTCAGTGAAGGCGTTACCGATAATTTTATTTTTCTTGTTATTGGAGCATTTTGTAAAGCGAGTGGCTCAATCTTAGTTAACGTATCAGGAATATAGGCAACTGAATCCTTTCGCTCACCAACCATCACGGATGCAAAGGCTTGTCGTTTTGGCCTTAAAAAAGTAGTTCTGTTATAGGGTAATGATTCTATTATAAAGGTATCTCCTTCATCGAAAGGCCCTACTGCGATATCTACTCTTTCACCAGGTGTTATTAGTATCTGCGACATAGTCCTTGGGTGTTCTATTAGACCACCATCGGTACCGATCAATTTAAATTCTTTACCTCCAGGATGCAGCATAAAATATCTAGCACTGGATGAATTAATAAAACGCCACCTTTCAATTTGCCCTGAATGAATATTTATCGTTGGATTTTCTTTTCCGTTTATTAATAGGGTGTTGCCTTCACGGCCATCATGCCTTTCTATAACGCGGGGAATGTACCAGGTAGGTGATGTGAATTTATTTTGTTCATCGAGTTTCATATCGTCAATCATAAATATTCGATCTCCATCTGTTATCGGATCGGCTTCTCCTTTTACTACAAGTGCTCCATACATACCTCTTTCCATTTGAAGGGTTTCATTTGTGTGTGAGTGATACCAGAATGTTCCTGCCTGGTGAACATCAAAGCGATACTCAAATACTTCTCCAGGGGCGATTAATTTTTGTGCTTCGTCTGTTCCATCCATATGAGCTGGTAGACATAGTCCGTGCCAATGTACAGTGGTTGGTTCTTCAAGATTATTGGTAACGATGATCGCAAAAGTATCTCCTACGTTTGCTTCCAGCGTAGGGCCAGGAATTTGATTGTTAAACCCCCATGCCTCAATTGTTTTTCCGGGTGCAATATCCCAGTTAAATTTGCTTGCTTCAAGATGATATTCAATTACTTTTTTTTGAGTTTTCATTTTCATTTTATTAAGAATTAGGAAATTATTTAATGAAGGGAGTACTAATTATTGTTCACTGGTGCTTGTTTAGCAGGCAATCCGGTAACGGTTAATTCATGCTAATTGACTTTACTGGTAATCATTTTTTTAATATCCTTTGCAATTGCCGGGTGGTTTTAAATCCACATTTAGAGGCAATATATTCCAGCGTATATTCTGGATTATTGATCATTGTTTTGGCATATTCAATACGCAACATGGTCAGGTATTCCAGAACTGTGGAACCAGTCTTTTCTTTAAAAACTCTACTAAGGTTTCTGGGACTCATACCAACATTGAAAGCAAGTATTTCAATGCTATTTTCTTTTGAAAGATTATCTATCAGGTAGTCTTGTACTTGATGGATCTGTGGATTAATATGATTTCTATAGTCCAGGTAGACACTTTCTTGTTTGTGTTTTCCACTTCTCCTATGATATACTACAAGCCCACGTGCTACTTTATGCGTAAAAAGCGCACCTTTTAAATCTTCAAGTATTGCTAAAGACAAATCAATACCGGCACTAATCCCTGCGCTCGTATACACATTATTGCTTTTTATAAATAGAATGTCTGTAGCTACTTTTGCCAGTGGAAATTCCATTTGTAATTCATTCACTCTTCGCCAATGTGTGGTACACTCCGTATTGGTTAATAATCCTGCATGGCCTAATGCGAATGCTCCGTTACAGATAGAGCAAACAATTATTCGCCTATCAGAACATTCTTTTAACCAATTGAAAAACGCTCTTTGGGCTTTAAATGAAATGCTTCTGACATAGGCATCGTGCATACCAGGTACAAATACAAAATCACCTTCCTTTAATTTGGCGTCTTTAAAATTTTTAATTTTTCCAAAGCCCAGACCTGAAGTACTTACGGGAGATTCTTGAAATTGATAGAATTCTAAATCCACTTCGAAGCCGTAAAATTTAGCTTCGGTAAATACTTGCACAGGACCAGCCAGATCTAAGAGTTCGACAGTGGGAGGAATTATAAATGCTAATTTTTTCATTATTTATTTTTTTGTAAGGTGTCAAATTAGAGATAGATGTAATCAGGTAACGTTTAATCAAGTATCTGCTTTACGCAGAATAGTAAAATAGAGTTAAATGAGGCTCTTTTTCTATATTATTTTTATTCCAATACCAAACTCCAGGGCAATATTATCTGAATTGCTATCAAGATATAAAATGTTGGAACCTTTAATCGGAAATGGGTATAGTGGTACATACATCCGAAAGGTATAAAAATATTTTTTCCATCCCACTTTTCTACTATACATTATTCCATAGTCAGGGCTTAGAGCCTTAATTATTTTCCCTACTTTTTCAAATCTCGCATCATCCAGTGTTTCTTTAAATGTGGTGTATTTGGCACCAACCATAAACAAAAATGTATGAGACCTTTTTTTAGTGTAGAATGTAGTACCAATGCCAAATTTTTGATTTATTGAATAGTTGTAATTGGTTTTTATTCCATTAAAATAACGTTGTGTTATATTATTAATATTGAAAGAGGTATGTGATGCAAAGCTTAGATGGTCCTTTGGGGTCCATTGTACCAGGTTAGATATAAGAAAATCTATACCAAAATTTGTATGAATTCCAACCCCTGGCTCTACCGTTAGTGCCCGTATTTTTGATGGTTCAGTATTGAAGATCGGGGTTGCTTTTTGAGCACTGCCTGCATTACCTGCTAATATGGAAATCAGAAGGAATAGATATTTTATTGTTTTCATAATTATTTATTTAAAGAAATTTATAAATTGATGGTATTTGGTGTTATCTGTTTTTAAAATAAAAAGCCAGCCCTTTTATGATATTAGGATCCTCTGATCCTCTATGTCCCAGGTTTTTCTCATTATTCTTTTCCAATCTAATAGGTGCATAGTGATCGCGCAGTATTTGGTAAAATGCTTCAAAAGGAGCCTGCATTCTGCCAAAGTTTTCAGCTTCACCTATACCCATAAATACTAATTGTGAGATGCCTTTATTTTCTTCCCTATTCTCTTTTTCAAATTGCAATGTAATAAGGTCATCAAACCAAAGAGAAGGACTTAATAGAATGTAGTTGCCAAACAATTTGTTCCTATTTGTAAAGGCGTAAGTACCAAATAATCCCCCATATGAGTGGCCAAGAATTACCCGGCTGCTACGACTTGTATCTACATCAATATTATCCTCCACTAATGGGATTAGTTCTGTTTCAATAAAATTAATAAATAGGGGTCCACCACCTGTCATAGAACTAACTTTTGTAGGTGTGTAATCTATACTTCTATCATGGCCATATCCAATACTGATCACTACTACATTTGGGACGCCAAGTTTTCCTGAAATTTCTTTACATTGTTTGGAGACAAAATCGAAATTTTCCTCACCATCTAAAACATATATGGAAGCATATCTTCCATCACCTTTTTTGTAATTTTCAGGTAAGCCTACTTTAATTTTATAGGTTGCTCCATTTGCTTTCGATTGTACTTCAAACTCACTGGTGAGTGAAGGACTAAATTCTTCTTTTTTGCAAGAGCTTTGCAATATTGCCAGTATAAGTGTAAAGGCAATTACATGGTTTACATTAAACCTGGATACTTTTTTTTTCATACTTGTTTTAATTTTAGTTTGTCATCATTGACCATGTAAAGTTGACACGTAGGAAATCGCTTAAAAGGACAGACAGGTGTCATAAACGGACAAATAAAAAATTGATATTAACTATTAGAGGCATTGTATCTTTACATCAATTTATGGCAAGAATTTTTGAGAAGCTGCGGGCTGTCTTTGGTGCTAAATGTCCTCGATGCGAGAAAGGAAAAATGTTTTCGTCAGGATTGTTTGAGTTCTCTAAGTTTCTAAACATGCCTGAAAAATGCGAACATTGTGGCTTGCATTTTACTCCTGAGCCGGGCTTTTATATGGGTTCTATGTTTATTTCTTATGGTGTATTCACCTGGGGTATGCTGGGTCTGATAGCAGTTTTTTACCTGGTATTTAATATTGGAATTAATCTATCTATATTTTTAGCGGTGATTTGTGGACTGATTAGCTTTACATATGTAATAAGACTAGCCAGAACCGTAGCTCTGCACATGGTTTGTGGCTATGATCCTAAACGAGTCTAGATTATTTTATACGTACCAAATACTTCATTTCTTCGGGATTAAACGATTTTGGCCTTATACTATCCGCCTGTGGCCAATCATCAATCGGTGTAAAATCGATGAGCAAAGTATCATTTCCATACGGCTTTACTATACCTACCAGAATTTTGTCTTTCAATATACCTCTATTAAAATTGTAAACATCCAATGTCATGGGTAGCTTGTTGGTGTCTATTTTGTATTCTGCAATAAAAGTATCCTCTAAAAATTCATTTTGAATCAGCCAAATCAGGCTGGTATCTGAGTCAAAGTACATCACTTGTGAATCACCTATCATTTTCCAACGATCTACCAGGCTAAATTCGGGTTTCTGCCGACATGAATAGGTCAACAGAATGAATAAAAAAACAGGTAAGAAAGCTATTTTTTTGGGCATGGTTGATTGAGTGCTCGAAATTAATAATTATTATGTAAAAATGAGATACAATTTTAGTCAGGCGTGTATGATAAAATGCTGGAATATCATCTATGATTTGGAAAAGTTACTATCTTTTCCCCACTGCCCTTAAACAGATGCAATCATTTTTGAAGGCTTTTCTCCCCTTTAGGAGTCGGGGGGATTACTTTAAAATTGCATTTTATCAAACACATTGGGACGAGGTCCTAAATGCCTGATCACGTAATTTGAAGGTCCTGTAAACAATGTCTAAGCATAGAAAGACAAAAACGCTTTAGTTTAATCAGAACCTGGATCACTTTATATAAAGGCGTTTCAATGTTTGGATACAATAATTTGAGAATGGAAATTAACCTAAATCAAGGAACTGCCACGATTCGTCCCTGAAGCTGACGCCTAAATGCAATTTTCATTGTGTCGGCACTTTGTGAAATTCATACCTAATGCATGAATTGGAGATGAATTGAAGTATAAGAAAAAATCTGAAATCAAGAACAAAATAATGGCGGCAAGGAATTACAATGTAGGATAAACTCTTTATATGGAGTGTTTTAGAGTAATTTAGAAAATCTTCTCCCAGGTTTTGAAGCCCAAGACATAAAAAGAATCATTGTTGTCCGACTAAAATTATGACAAATTTCCAATATGTCATTGGAGAAAACACATTCAAAACATCTACTATAGAATGAGGGTAGGTGGTATATTTTATATTTACGGTGAGAAACCCAACGGATTGGTTCCTGC
>JBBSBH010000041.1:0-44152 GCA_038251405.1 Chitinophagales bacterium | reverse complement strand
TGCTGGTATTGAAGCATTTACATGGTCATTACAGACCAAGTTACAAGTTTGAGCTTGGGCGGAAGTGCTTAGCGCAAACAGCAGTAAGAGCGACATACACCAGGTTGCCACTCGGGAAATTGAATGAATAGTAAAATTCGTCTTTTTCATAAAAGATTCGTTTATTGTTTAGTTCTGGTTTAAAAATTCAAATTGGATAAGACCTTTGAAAACAGTCTAATGAAATGGGGGAATTTCAAAAGGGGGGGAACCTTTTCGAAGCGTAAATATAAAGCACACTTTCACTTTTAAAAAATAATTTTCACATTTTTTTAAAGATTTTTTCAA
Source organism: Chitinophagales bacterium (assembly GCA_038251405.1). GTDB lineage: Bacteria > Bacteroidota > Bacteroidia > Chitinophagales > Saprospiraceae > JADJLQ01. The sequence goes on along the minus strand of JBBSBH010000041.1, from coordinate 43,825 downwards.
TTATTTTCCTTTCCCTTGAAACAGAACGAGTATTGTATATAATATTATTTTAATATCTAGGCTTAATGACTGATTTTCAACATAAATCAGGTCAAATTTGAGTCTTTCCACCATCTGTTTAACCGTGGAAGCATATCCATATTTAACTTGTCCCCACGAAGTAATTCCAGGATGAACCGTGAGAATTCTTGAATAGAATGGAGCTTGCATCTTTATCTGATCTATAAAAAATTGCCTTTCAGGTCTTGGGCCTACAATGGACATATCACCCCTGATTACATTAAAAAATTGAGGAATTTCATCTAATCTCCACTTACGCATAAATGTACCCCAGGGAGTACACCTGGGGTCGCCCTCAAATGAAAGCTCAGGAGAGGAAGTCTCTGCGTTTTCAAGCATAGATCTGAATTTGAGTATATTAAATGGTTTTCCTAATTTTCCAATTCTCTCTTGCTGATAGAATATTTTCCCTTTGGAAGACCATTTGGTTCTGAATATAATCCAAAGGATCAAAGGAATGAGAACTATCAATAAAAGAATGGATACTGCAATATCCAGCATTCGCTTCACCAAATATTGCCATTGCACCATTTTTCCAGAAGGTAATTCCATTAAAGGTTCTGCATAGAGTGCATCTAACTTTATATGACCCATCAAGAAATCGTATGCGTCCGGCGTAATGCGAATCAAGACATTAGGAAAATTGGAACGAAGCTTATTTAAAACCATATTAAGAATAGCACTTTCATGATAATTCAAGGCAATAATCACTTCTTCTATTTTCTCTTTTACTAAAATTTGATCGAGCTGTTCAAAATGGCCGAGGTATGGGTAATTGGGTAAACTAGATGCCCCTACTGTTCCCAAAATATTTTGACCCGGAATTTTTAAACCCTTTTGAATTACGGAGGCAAGCTGAATGGCTTTTTCCTCATCACCGAGGATCAGTGTATTATAATTTACTTTATTACTTTTTAATCTGCGGGCACTCCAGGAAAGCACCATCATCCTGGTGAATGCAGGTATAGAAAATAAATAGAAATAAATAAATAGAATGGCTGAATCCTGGAGTTCTTTGATTACATAACTATTTAAGTAAAACCAAATAAAAATCGAATATACCAGGCTGCGCAGAGCCCAATTCAAAAAAACTTTCATCCTGGAAGCTCTATATATATCCTGGGTGGACTCTAATAGAAAAGAATCAATAAAGGCTATTACTAAAAAAATGGCCCCATGTCCATAATCAATATCGACTTTTGTAAGATTTACTATTAACCCAATGGCAAGACCCCAGGCTATCACAGATAACAAATGATAAATCAATGTATCCCTATAGCGTATTCTTTTCATGGAAGACTTATTATCCGGATATTGTCTATTGAGAAAGATCCGGCAGAAAGACCAACTGGCAATTCACTTTTTAAGGCGAGCTGAAAACTATTGGAGGTTTCTTCACCGATGATTTCAAAAATAGGGATATATATTTTTTTCCAATCAGCTATAGGTTTAATCGTAAAAAAATAATAGAATGGGCCGGTACGGTTAATGGAAAGGCCGACACTTAGATTGATATCAGACTTTATATCCATTTCCAAAAAAACATTTTTCTTTTGAGCCACTGTAAATGCAGTCGAGGATACTTCGATTTTATTATTCTGTGAAGTCAGATGTACTTGTCCACTATAATTTCCTTCTGAAGGATTCGCCTCTGATCGGACAATTTTAGTTTCCGGAAGAGAGTCTAAATCATTATTAAAAGAATTACCCAATTCAAAACTTTCATCAAACCCTATAATGATATTGCTTTTGTAACTAAAAGCCGGAGTAAGGGTAATCGTCTGCCCTGCTTTGAATTCCACTGACTCCGTAAATTCATTCATCATCGTATAAATTTCCGGTTTGGATAAAATCCCATAATATCTAATACCTGGATACAGTTTGACATTTCTTTTGCCGGATTCTAATACAGGGATTGAAAAAGGGGGTGTAAAAGTTCCATAATAGTAGTCATCAATATACACCCAAATATCTCTAACACTATTTCTAAGGGGTTGATGGGCAGCGCTGATCACTTGTAAGGATTCCACTTGTAAAAAAGCAGGATCTAAAACACGATCTTTAAATTTTTCGCAATTCGTCAATAAAAGGATGAAAGAAAGTAAACTTAGGATTTTCATGCCATTTGAATTGAAGTACTTTCGATTTGAGATTGAATCAAACTGGCCACCTTTAATGCTGAAATACCATCATCTAATGTTACTGCCGTGGATTTATCTTTAAGAATTGAATCTGCGAATGAGGTCAACTCATCTACAATCGCATTATTATCTGGCGGAATAGGCATGTCTACCTGGATATGTTTAGTTCCTGTTCCGGTTTCTACCGTCCATGAAAAAGGATGGTCAATTGGGGCTGCATCAGAAATTTTGACCACCTGGCTTTCCTTTTTCAATAAATCCATACTGATATACTGACTAGCCTGAAATACTCTAAGCTTTCGCATTTGTTTCATTGAAATTCTACTCGCAGTGAGATTGGCAACGGCACCATTTTCAAATTCAAGTCTTGCATTACAAATATCAGGTGTAGGCGACATTACGGAGAGCCCACTGGCTCTAATTTCTTTAATGGGGCTTTTTATCATGGACAAAATAAGGTCCAGATCATGTATCATCAAATCCATTACTACAGAGACATCGGTGCCTCTGGGTTTAAACTCAGCAAGCCTATGTCCTTCTATAAACATAGGAGTATCAATCAAGTTTTGCACTGCCAGAAATGCTGGATTAAATCTTTCTACGTGGCCTATTTGAACCTTTAATTTACTGTTTGCTAAAGTAACCTTTATTGCCTCTGCCTCTGCTACAGTGGCCGTCACAGGTTTTTCAATAAATATATGTTTTCCGGCAGTAATACACTGAACGGCCCATTCTTTATGAGTACTGGTAGGGCTTACAATGATCACTGCTTCGATGGCCTCAAAAAAATTTTGAATTGAATCGCAGCATATCAAGTTTTCATCTTCTGCAACTTTCTGTTCAATGGATTTATCTATATCCCAAACAGCTTTTAATTCCAGTGAGGAAATTTGTTTAATACATTTAATATGAATCTTGCCCAAATGACCTAAACCAATGACTCCTATTTTAACTTTCTGTTTATCCATTTTTTCTAAAATACATTAAAACACCTCCAAATAGTGTAATTAATAAAATCAATAATATGGCCATTACCATAGAATATCGTATATACTTTGCAAAGTCAGAAATAGACTGTTGGCTATCGGCGGAGCTATCGGCTAATAAGGATTGCAATTTCTTTTCATTGTATACCATGTCAGCATCAAATTGAATATTTTTTTGACGAAGAATTTTAAGGGTCCTTATCACTTTTAACCGATAATAAACATTCACAATCAAGAGTATTACAAACAATAATATGATGATGTACATCAATATTTTCTCCATTTTGCAAAAGTAGGCAAAGTGAATCATTACCCGATGAATAAAAATAGAATCAAGGAACTATATTTGAGGATAAAATCAAGTAGCATGAAAATAAAACTCTCTGTTCTTTTCCTCTTTTTAGGTGCTTTTCTCTTACGCGGTCAAAAGATCGACTTAGGTTATTATTTACCCCATATTAAGTATGACCCCGCAATTACCACACCTCATGATTTTTTAGGATTTGAAGTGGGAGAACAGCATGCCAGTCACGATCAACTCTACGCTTATATGAAGCATATTTCAATGCAAAGTGAACGCATGAAGTTAGTAGAGTATGCCCGTAGTTTTGAAAACAGGCCATTGATCTGCCTGATAGTAACCAGTAAATCCAATCATAGTCAATTGGATAAATTAAAAGCCATGCATGTGGAATGGGCCGAAGGGAAAGGAAATGCCTCCTCAGCAGATCAAATACCGATGGTGCTTTACCAGGGGTACAGTATTCATGGTAACGAAGCCAGCGGTAGTAATGCATCATTGGCCATGGCTTATTATTTAGCAGCAGGGCAAGGGCCAGAAATTGAAAATTTTCTTTCTAAGACGATCGTACTTTTTGATCCAAGTTTTAATCCGGATGGCATGCAACGATTTTCTACCTGGGTAAATTCCAATAAAAGTATGACGGCAGTGACTGACCCCAGAACAAGGGAATTCAATGAAACCTGGCCAGGGGGAAGAACTAATCATTATTGGTTTGATCTGAACAGAGACTGGATGCCGCAGCAGCTTCCTGAATCAAAAGGCAGAGTAAAATTGTTCCAGGAATGGAAACCTAATATACTTACTGATCATCATGAAATGGGATCCAATTCGAGTTTCTTTTTTATGCCTGGAGAGCCCACGAGAGTAAATCCCAATACACCTAAATTGAACCAGGAACTGACTAAAGACATTGCCAAATTTCATGCTCAATCGCTCGATGAAATAGGTTCTTTATATTATTCAGAAGAAGGTTACGATGATTATTACTACGGGAAAGGATCTACTTATCCGGATGTCAATGGTTGTGTAGGAATATTGTTTGAACAAGCCAGTGCCAGAGGTCATGCGCAAAATACGGTGAATGGAATTCTGACTTTCCCATTTGCGATTCGAAATCATGTGCGAGCTGCTCTTTCTACTTATAAAGCCTCGTTGGAGCTGAGAAATAAACTATTAAATTATCAAAGAGATTACTACAAATCGTTTGCCACGGATGCAGACAAAGATCCCGTAAAAGGATATGTATTGAATGCAAATGGAGACCAGGCAAAAATGAATGCTTTTATTGATATTTTATTGGCAAATAAAATAAAAGTGTATTCATTGAAAGATAATAAAAATCAATTTACCAAAGAAGATAGTTATGTAGTACCCTGCAGTCAACTTCAGTTTCATTTAATTAAAGGAATGTTTGAAAAACGCACCACATTCGAGGACAGTTTATTTTATGATATCAGTGCCTGGACCTATCCACTTGCTTTCAATTTGAATTACCAGGAATTGAGCTCAACTGATAATATCAATAGATTACTCGGCGATGAAATAAATGAAGTACCTGCCATATCGGCTACCCATTTTTCAAAAGCAAGTTATGCTTATGCTTTAGATTGGAATGGATATTATGCCCCAAAAGCTCTTTACGCCATACTCAGCGGTGGGATACGTGCTAAGGTCATGAATGAAGAATTTGAAATTGAAGTGTCATCTGGTATTAAAAAGTTTAACAGAGGCACGGTAATCATACCAGTTCAAAACCAAACATTAAGTGCTGACCAATTATATAGCAGTTTGCAAAAAACAGCCATAGAAAGTAAAGTCAATATCTTCGCTCTATCAACAGGATACTCCAGGAAAGGAATTGATTTAGGCAGTCCATCATCTAATGTAATAGAAACCCCAAAGGTAGCCTTACTGGTAGGCCAAGGAGTTGATTACAACGATGCAGGTGAAGTGTGGCATTTAATGGATACAAGAATGGCTATGCCATTAGGATTGGCTGATATACTCCATTTTAGTGCATTTGATATAGAGAACTACAATACTATAGTAATGGTAGATGGACAATATGGAGGATTATCCACTAGTCAAGTAAATAAGCTGAAAGCATGGGTACAGAACGGAGGTACATTAATAGGAATGGGGCGGGCAATAAATTGGTTAAATGCTCAAGGAATAGCAGAAGTGACTATAAAACCAAATCCGGGTTCTTTTGAAAGCTCTAAAGGCGACACTCCGATGAGGTCATATACCAATATTTCAGCTGATATGGGAACCGATTTAATAGCCGGAGCCATTTTCGAAACAAAATTTGACCATACGCATCCATTAGCCTTTGGTTTGCCTGGCGATACAATCCCCTTCTTCAAGCCTACCAAAGTATTTTTAGAAATTCCTAAAAATGCCTACGCCGCTCCTTTTCGATATACCAGTAATCCATTAATGAGTGGATATATTTCAAAAGTAAATCTGGATCAAATAAAAAATTCTGCTGCTGTGGTTATTAACGGCAATGGAAGTGGTAAAGTAATTTGCATCCCAGATAATCCAAATTTCAGAGCTTTCTGGTATGGTACCAATAAAGTATTCCTGAATGCGATTTTTTGGGGTTCATCAATAAATAATAATGCTGTTCAGCGGGTAGTTAGCAAGGAATAATTCAATGAAAACAAATTAGCTTAGTTTATTTCACCAGCTATTGCCCATTCCATAATTTGGTTTTCAGCAACAAACGCCTTCACACTGTTTAGTCCTAATGTCTCCGCTGCAAAATTTACTTTAGCTCTATCATCCAGGCCATTCTTTGGTTTAAAATAATCTGTAAATGAAGTCAGCGCTATCAAAGGAATCATTCCTACCAATTCAGATCCCGTTATCTGTACACCCATGTCATTTGCTAAACGGTTGCAATACTCATATGTTTTGTAAAGTGGAGTACTATTTAAATCAATGAGGTTAGTGGATACCTGAGCGCATTTAAATTGATCCATATACCAGCCTATAGCCCGGACTCCTTTCAATCCACTATTCTTACCTCTTAATTTTTCAGCTATTTTTTTTGCGATCGTTTTATCTTTCGTGTTGAGATTAAAATTATAGGCTACTAATATTTTGCGGGCACCTATAATTAAAGCACCTGTACCGGGGTTAAATATATTTGATCCAAAATCAGGCTTGCCTTCATCTGTATTCAATTTATCAGCCAGGCCTTCATACTCGCCCTTTCTAATCGTAGCAATACTTCTCCTGGATTTAATGGTCGCAGATTCATTATAAAGAAATACCGGAACATTCAGTTCATCAGCTACTCGTTTACCTACTAAAACAGATCTGTCAATAGCTTCCTGCATTTTGGTACTACCGAGTGGAATAAATGGAAATACATCCACTGCTCCTAATCTCGGATGTGTTCCATGATGTAAGGTCATGTCTATTAATTGGTATGCCCGTAAAATGGATCTAAAAGCTGCTTCCTGGCATGAATTTCCATCACCTACAAATGTGATTACCGTGCGATTTGCATCATAGCCCATGTCTACATGTAATACTTTTACACCTGGAACTGATTCAATAGCTAAGACGATATCATCTATAATTTTAGAGTTGCGGCCTTCACTAAAATTTGGAACACATTCGATCAATGAAGGCAAGTCAGTTTTCATTTTTCTATTTTATTTATTTTTTGATTCTTCATAGATGCCGGTATAGTTGGATCCCTGGTATGCACCCCATTTAATATTCTTTTTAATCGGAATTTGCGTAGCGAGACGATGGACTTCCATTCCGTCAAAAGTATAGGTATGTCTCAGATTAGAGCCATGTAAATAAATAATATCCAAAAACCCATCATGATCCAAATCACCACACCAGGGCGTAGATGAAATATTATTCCCATTAAAGGTATTACCGATCTGAGATACCATATTGGTTTTAAAATCGATCAAAACAAGCATATTGTAAAAGAACTTTTGAAAGCCATTTTTTATCTCCTGAAAATTTACACTAAACAATATTTCATCTTTACCATCTCCATCCCAGTCTACTGCTATACCTGTACTATTTTGATAAAAGCCAAGTGAATCGACAAAGAGAATTTTGCCCGTTTTCCCGTCAGCTAAAAACTGAGTACTCCAATCCAATTGTGGCCAGGATCCCATCGCATAAGAAGCAAAAAAATCCGGTATATTATCATCCGTAAACTGACCCACTGCAATAGCACTATAAGTCTCGGTAGAAGGTCGTTTGACCTCCCATATTTTTTGATAACTCTTCCCGTCAAAAGCCATCATCTTACCATTGACCGAATTGACTATCACATCTGTAATTCCATCTTCATTCACATCAGCCCGGGCAGCAGGGCCTATATATCCCCGGTCTGCGGTGCTATCTAATATTATGGCTTCTGACAAGTCTTCTTTCCGTACCATGGAGAGATTACCTTTATACAAATACCCGCCTAATGTCTCCCCGCCTGTACCAAACAGGATATCAAAATCATTTTTATCAATGGAAGGGCTTACCGTAATAGACATATATATTTCTTTACCATCAGGCATGGTTGCAGCATGTAAGATTTCACCAGTAAGACTGCTCATTATCATTAAATATCCCGGGTCACGGTGAGGATCGTAAGCAGCTACTTTAACATCACCTCCATTGGAGACTAAAATATCCTTCAATCCATCACCATCTTCATCTGGTATCCACTGTGGATTGTAAAAATTAAAAAATCTTTTTTTCTTATACTTTTTGTCTTTGGCATTAAAGCGCCAGATGACTTTACCAGTATACCCAGAAATTAAAATTAATTCACTGGATCTACCCGAGATCAAAGCATCAGGGTGACCGTCTTTGTCAATATCCTGAAAAATCGCAGACCCAAACATTTGATCACTGGAATATACTTGCCAAAGCATTTTTCCAGTCTTGCCGTCCAAGGCTATCACCGCCGAATCACATGGAACAAACTCTTCTCTGCCTGCTCCCAAAACGATATCATCTATCCCATCACCATTGAGGTCTGCTACTCTGGGCGAGGAAAAGGTACCCCTGCCAGGAATGGCAATATCCCAGGACTGTGCTGCGGCGATAATACTAAAAAGAAGTAAAAAGTAAGTGGTTATAAATTTCATTTCTGCGCAGACAAAGATACAGTTTTACCTTTCCCAATATTTTTCTTGAAAAATAGTAAAAAAAGAACTTACTTTGTATTTCAAAGTACTTTTTATGACAAGAAAAACGGACCCGTTAAATACTTTATCAGACATCAAATCCATGATGGAGAAAAGTAGCAGATTTCTAAGCCTGAGTGGATTGAGTGGCATAGGAATGGGCATTATTGCTTTAGCAGCTGCTTTCTCAGCAAATAATATTATTAAAGGAGCCAGCAGATTTTCTAAGGATGGAAGTTATCCTTCTTACCCTGAATACATGACGAAGTCTCTCCTTATTCTGGCAGTTGCAACTCTTATAATAGCTTTAGCAGTGGGGTTATTCTTCACCATAAAAAAGGCAAAAAAACTTCGATTACCACTATTGGATAACACGAGCCGAAGGATGTTGATAAATTTATTTATCCCACTATTGGCAGGAGGTATTTATCTATTGAAATTATTAGATATAGGCTATGTAGAATTGCTCACACCCAGTTGCCTTATCTTTTATGGACTAGCTCTTATCCATGCCAGCAAATATACCCTGGGAGATATTCGGTACCTGGGTATTATTGAAATCATACTGGGATTGTTCAATCTCTTTTGGGTGAGTTTTGGGCTTTGGTTCTGGGCTATAGGCTTTGGTCTCGCCCACATCATGTACGGAATGATTTTATGGAACAAATATGATAAAGTCGATTAAGTGAAAAATCCAATCTCACAATTAAATAAAGTCTTTGATAGCCGCGTTCGCCTGGGTATTATGAGTGCACTATTAGTAAATGAGGATGTAAATTTTAATCAATTAAAAGAACTTACTGAAGTGACGGACGGCAACCTGGCTTCTCATATAAAAACACTAGAACTGAACGGCTATATCAAAGTAAAAAAGGGATTTATAGGCAGAAAGACAAATACCACTTATATGGCGACAACAGCAGGTGAAAAAGCTTTTAGGGCTCACCTGGATGGTTTAGAAAAAATGATCCAGAACATGAAATAATATTTTAATAAAGAGCTAAATGAAAACTAATTGGTTTAAAAAATTAGGCTGGATGTATATACCTGATCATGTGATGGGTTATACCATCTCATTCCTTGCCATTGTATTTATGACACCTATTTGTATGGCTATAGTTCGAAATGGTCATTCAGTGAGCGATGACTTGTATCATCTCTTCATTTATGGTACTTGCACCGCATTCTGGTGGAAATGGATCGCAGAAAAAACAAGCAATTAACCTTTTATATTTAAAAAATAATAGAAATGGAAATTAAAAACCCATTTAGCAAATCAGACAATATCACTTTCAAGGGTCTCTGGATAGGCTTTTTGGTATTAATATTGATGCTTCCCATTAGTCAAGTAAATAGCCTGGTCCATGAGAGGCAAGGCAGACAAACAGAAACAGCCAAAGATGTAAGTCAAAAATGGGCATCCAATCAAACCGTTACAGGTCCAGTGCTGGTAGTTCCCTACTTTGAATATGCTGCAGACCTTAAAACTAAATATAAAAGATCTGCCTATTTTCTTCCAGATCAATTGAATATTGAAACAAAAGTAGACCCCGAAATCAGGCACCGGGGCATTTTTGATGTGGTAGTTTACAATTCTTTAATTACTATGAAAGGAAATTTTGGGAATATTTCTTTTGCTGGTTTAGAGATAGATTCTTCTCAAATAATAGAAAACGAAATTAAACTGCAAATGGGTCTTACCGACTTTAGAGGTATTTCTGATCAAATCAAGCTAAGCTGGAATGAGCAACCAAAATTCTTTGGAGCAGGGGTGCTGGGTAATGATGTAATATCTAATGGCGTTCAGGTAACAATGACAAAATCTGAGTTGAAAAATAAGAATAACTATATCATAGAATTAAAATTAAGAGGCTCGGAATACTTATTTTTTACACCTTTTGGAAAGGTTACCCGTGTTCACATGACTTCAACCTGGCCAAGTCCAAAGTTCGCAGGTAATTTCCTTCCTTCAGAAACTTCTACTATTTCAGACAAAGGCTTTGAAGCTCAATGGAATGTGTTAGATCTCAATAGAAATTATCCTCAGGTATTTAAGGATACGAAGTATGCCATTCAAGAGTCCTCTTTTGGTGTAGATTTTAAACAATTAGGAGACTTGTATGTAAAGACGGACAGATCTATAAAATATGCATTTCTTTTCATTGCACTCACATTTGGATTATATTTTATAATGGAAATTTTTCAAAAGAAAAAAGTACACAGTTCTCAATACATTTTACTTGGTTTGGCGCTTTGCCTTTTCTACCTATTACTACTTTCCATATCAGAATATTTACTATTCGATAAAGCCTATGCCATTGCTGCACTAGCCATAGTGTCAATGGTCGCATGGTATACCCTTTCGATTTTTAAGAATTTAAAAATAGCGGGACTATTTACTGGAGTAATCGCCTTATTGTACAGCTTCATTTTTGTATTAATTCAATTGCAGGAAAAAGCATTACTTATTGGTAGTATCAGCTTATTTGTCATCTTAGGAATAGTTATGTATGTTTCCAGAAAAATAGATTTGGAGACAAAGATTAATGAATAGTGATATCAACATTCATTAAGCCAATATATTAGTAAAATCTTGTTTTAACATGCAATCAAAATGTCCTTTAGGGCAAAATTCTTTACCAAATCTGGCACATGGCCGGCATGGAAGTCTTACCTCAAAAGATTTGTTTAAATCGTTATGATTTTCCCCATACAGAGGCCAAAAACCAAATTCTGCCAATGTGCTTCCCCAAATACTACGAATAGGTTTTTTCAATGCTGCAGCAATATGCATCATACCTGTGTCTGGAGTAATAACCATATGGCTCTGGTTTAGCAATGAAGCCGACTGACTGATAGATAGCATCCCACAAGTATTGAATACACCCTTCTGAACTAATTTTTCCCCTAGCTCCTTTTCAGCTTTACCACCGATTACTACAATTTTAAAATTTGGCTTAATTATTTCAACTATTTCGAATAGTTTAATTTCGGGTATTCGTTTAGTGAAATGGGCAGCTCCTATAACCAAGGCTACATATGGAGAATTAATATTAAAACTTTCCAGTGAAACTTTTTCATCATCAGGAATAAAATAGTCCAACCCTTCACCATCATCTTTTACTTTATATTTTTCTACACTCTTTAAGTACTTTAAGGCTATATGAGTTTTAGAAAACCGATTGACTTTAAAATATACAGATAGCCATTTTGCCATATTTCCCTTTTGGTAAGTGACAGAGGGAATATTCCAAAATTTTGCTTTTAAAATTAAGGAACGCAGGTTTTTATGTAAATCAACAATCAAATCATATTTCTCATTTCTAAGATCAGAAATTATTTCATTCACAGAATGGTCGATGAGATAAATTTTGTCTATATAAGGATTTGCTTTGAGAACACCATGGAAACTTTTTTTAGTAAGGTAATGAATTTCACAACCCAGTTGCTTTTTAAGGCATCTAACGGCTAAAGAAGTCAGAACTACATCACCTAAAGAACTAAATCTAACTACCAAGACTTTATTTAGCATGTATGAAAAAGTCTATATTAAAATTTTTTAATCCATCCCATGCAGGCATCGATCCATTCCTTGTCAGCAGTTGGATTATCCATACCAAATCCATGTCCTCCATGCGAGTAAAAAAATGTTTCTACCGGAATATCATGCTGTAAGCAAGCCGATATAAAGACAATACTATTTGCAATAGGTACTGTTTTATCATCGAGGGCATGTATTATAAATGTAGGAGGCGTATTATCCGTTACCTGCAATTCATTGCTAAAGTATTTTACCAGTTCAGGATCTATAGTGCCATGAGTCATGATTAAATTATTGCGGGAACCGATGTGACCGATACTATCAGCAAAACTTATCACCGGATAATTGAGGATCATAAAATCAGGGCGCAAACTAATATTCGTTGGATTAGAAGTTTCAGACTTTAGGAAATGTGTTCCTACAGTGGAAGCTAAATGCCCGCCGGCACTTGACCCCATGATGCCAATCTGATTTGATTTGATCTTCCATTTTTTTGCATTGATTCTTACAATTTCCAAAGACCGTTGAGCATCCTGTAAAGGCACAATTGATTTATTATTAAACAAATCATCGGATGGACATCTGTTTTTAAGCACTATGCCGGCAATACCATTGGCAGCAAATTTTTTCGCAATATCATGCCCTTCGTGATCAATAGCCAAACCAGAATAACCTCCTCCCGGGCAAATGATAACTGCTTTTCCGGTATTTATTTTTTTTGAAGGAAGATATACATAGATCTCAGGCTTGGTAATATTTTTTATAAACCTTACTTCACCTCCCGATGCGGTTTTAAAAGTATTGACGATTTCAGCGGTATGTACACCAGCCTTCAGATTTGGAACTTTTCCATCCTCGTAGAGCGGCACTGTAGTTTGAACAAAAGCAGTAGTGCTTGTCAAAAGTGATAATATTATAACTAGCAAGGAATACTTCAGCATGGCAAATAGAATTTAAACAGGGATCGAATGTAGAAATTATGTTGCAATCAATGAAACAATTATTCATTCTCTCAAAATCATATAACTTTAATACATGGAATATAGAATTACGACCACCTGCCTATTTTCTTTATGCTTTACTTTGATTGGCTTCTCTCAAAACCATGATTTATCCATTTATGGCAGTGATATTTCAGATCATTTATTGATCAAGCAGCGCGACCTGTTTGGCCGTATAAATCCAGCCGAAATTGATGGCTCTCCCTATCTAAATGATTCATTTATTTCTGGAAAAGTATATACTCATAACCTGTTATACTCCGGCGTTAAAATGAGATATAACATTTACGGAGATTATGTCGAATTTAAGGATAAAGAGGTCACTTTAATATTAGATCCCAAACCAGAAATAAGTAAAGTAGAAATAAATAATGAAGTGTTACTGGTGCAACCATATGACAATAAAGGAAACATTAAACTTGGATACTTTGTGGCATTAGACACCGGAGCTATATTGCTATTAAAAAAGCGAGTCATTATTTTTAAAGAGTCTGTTCCGGCTCAGGCTTTGCAAGACCGGGCTACTCCGGCCAAATATGTCCCAGCAAAAGATATATTCTACTATCGAACAAAGCAAGAAGCCGCTAAACCTATCTACAATTTAAAAAAGATCATGGCTGATTTTCCAGATCATAAAAAAGATCTCCTCTCCATGATTTCCAGAAGGAAACTGAAAGAAAATGAAGAAGATTTAAAATTGCTTTGGGAGTATTATAATAAACTCAAAGCAAAAGAGTAAACTCTGTTTTTTCAAAATACATCATGCCCCATTTTGGAGAATATTGCTTTTTTTCCTAAATTTGCAGTATTGTTTTGGTGTATATTATTTACACCAATATCTATTCCACCCTTATTCGTTTACTATATTTATATTTTATGATTATCAATACCATTGAAATAAAACAACTGGAGCTGGGTCACTATGACCAATTAATTGACAGTATGAAAGCCGCCTATAAAAACTGGACTGGAAGCTGGTGGAGTAGAAATGCAATAGAAAAGTTGATTCATTTATTTCCTCAAGGTCAATTGATTGTAATTGCAGATGGAAAAGTGGTTGGTTGCGCTCTTACGTTGATTGTTAACTATGAAAATTTTGGAGATTTTCATACGTATAAAGACATCACAGGAAATTTTACTTTTTCTACCCACGATGATGAAGGTGATGTGTTGTACGGAATTGAAGTTTTCATACATCCTGATTATAGAGGATTGCGGCTGGGTCGCAGGCTATATGATGCCCGCAAAGAGCTTTGTGAAAATTTAAACTTAAGAGCCATTGTTTTTGGAGGGCGCATTCCTAATTATCATACGTATTCAGAACAATTAAAACCAAAAGAATACATTCAAAAAGTAAAAACAAAAGAGATCTATGATCCTGTCCTTACTTTTCAATTAAGCAATGAATTTCACGTAAAAAAAATACTGAAACATTATATGCCTGATGATGCGCAAAGCGAAGAGTTTGCCACCTTACTGCAGTGGGACAATGTTTACTACGAAGTAGATTTAGCAGAAGGCAAATCCTCCAAAGTAAGTGTGAGACTAGGTTTGATTCAATGGAAAATGCGCTTATTTCATTCGTTAGAAGATCTTTTTCACCAGGTCGAATATTTCGTGGATACGATCTCAAGTTACAAAGCAGATTTTGCAGTTTTTCCTGAATACTTCAATGGCCCATTGATGTATGAGTTTATGAATATCTCTGAAGCGAAAGCCATGCGTGAAATGGCAAAATATACAGAAGATATCAAGGAAAAATTCTGTCAGTTGGCTATGCAATACAATGTGAATATTATCGCAGGCAGTATGCCTTCCTATGAAAATGGAGTATTGAAAAATGTGGGGTTTGTATGTCATCGAAATGGAAAAGTAGAACGCTACGAAAAACTGCATATCACTCCTGATGAAGAAAAATACTGGGGTTTAAAAGGAGGTACTTCACTTAAAACTTTTAATACAGATGCCGGGAAAATAGGAGTATTAATATGCTATGATGTTGAATTTCCTGAATTATCCAGATTATTGGCAGAGGAAGGGATGAAAATACTATTCGTTCCGTATTTAACCGACACCCAAAATGCGTACATGCGTGTGCGTCACTGCGCACAAGCGCGCGCCATCGAAAATGAATGTTATGTAGCTATTACGGGCAGCGTAGGAAATTTACCGCAGGTAGAAAATCTGGATATACATTACTCTCAAGCGGCGGTTTTGACTCCCTGTGATTTTGCATTTCCTTCCATGGGTGTAAAAAGCGAAGCGACGCCCAATACCGAAATGGTGCTCATCGCCGATGTTGATATTAAAGCCTTAGACAAGCTGCATAAATATGGAAGCGTAAGGAATCTTAAGGATAGAAGACTTGACTTTTATTCATTGCATAGAAACAATAAATCTATTGAGCCAGAAGTACCCATTGAAAATAATCATAGTGTACCAGTTGTTCTTTGATAATTCTTACATGTATTAATTTGAATAACTATAATCATTTTGAATAAATTATTTGCCCTATTAATTTTAACAAGCCTGGTTTTCAATCCATTTGGTGAAGTCTATAATTTGTTAAATAAAAAGCTAGTCAAGAGTGAGTGGCAAGAAAAAAAACCGAATTCTGAGAAGGAAGATAATACCGAAGAAGAAATATCAAAAGATCAATTTTTTTACATCTCACTTTTATTCAATGCAATTTCTATCTCTAGCATAAAAGAGATTATTTCCTCCGATTATAGTATTTATTCTAAAGGTTATATTAAGAGATTGATAGATCCGCCTGATTTTTTGTAGTATTCAATAGCACATTCCTTTCTATTTTATTTTTTATACTGTAGTGAACCATAATGCAGTGAATGCCCTTTTGGATTTTCAAATAATTCTCTCCATTCAATTTAGATAAAAACTTATGAATAAAAATACTTTTCTCAAAGATGTATTAGCGGGCCTTACCGTGAGTTTTGCAGCATTATCGTTAGGTGCGGCATTTGGCACCATGTCTGGTCGTGGTGCATTGGCAGGCATGATAGGGGCCGCGATCATTCCTATTATTACTTCCCTATTTGGAGGTACGCGTATACAGGCTTCCGGACCTACTGCTCCCATGACGGCGGTGACTGCCGTAATGGTTGCCCATGCTTATGAATCATTCGCAGATAAAGTGATGGCTGAACAATTTATTACACTTATAATTTTACTTAGTGGCATTCTGATCGCAGTAATGGGTATAGTAAGACTAGGTAAATTGATTACTTATATTCCTCATGCCGTAGTGCTTGGTTTTATGAATGGCATAGCGGTATTAATTTGGTTTGATCAGTCAAAGAAATTACTCGGATTAGGAGGCAGTCAACCCATTCCAGGTCATTTGGGGCAAAATATTTGGCTCACATTAATTACGGTAGTACTCATATTTGCTATACCCTCCATTTTAAAACGAGTGAAGATAAAGGAGGAATACAGGCCATTCTTTTCTGCCATATTGATAGCCATTTTTTTAATTACATTAAAAACTCATTTGCTCGATCTAAATGTCGGGAAAGTAAGTTTGGGTAAGGTATCAGGCTCCATGAGCGATTATTTTGCTTCTTTAAAAAATTATTTTCCTTCGGCTGAAATGTTTGGCTTTGATTATATAATGAAAGCACTGCCTTTTGTACTTCAACTGAGTTTATTAGCCTACCTGGATAGCCTTCTTACTGCAGTTATCATTGATAAAATGAATAAGGAAACTACCAAAAAGAATAAAGAATTAATGGCTCAGGGTGCTGCCAATTTTGTCTCCGGATTGTTACAAGGGATACCCGGTGCGCAAGCTACTATCCGATCAGTCTTACTCTTAAAGGAGCATGCTCAGACTCGATTAGCCGGGGTGTTTATTGGTGTCTTTGTTCTTATATTCCTAGTAGGACTTAAAGATCTTATTACATTAGTACCACAAGCAGTTTTTGCGGGGATATTAATCAAAGTAGGCTGGGATGTAGCTGAAAGGCAATTTATAAGTCAATATTTCAATCGTAAATGGTTTGGCAATCGAAGGCGAAATTTTCAATTATTCATTATGTTGATAACTACCTTTCTTACGATAGTTTTTAACTTGAATGTAGCCGTAATTTCAGGAACAATTATTTTTTATGTATTCAACTATTTTGGAAAGCAATATGACCTGAATGATATCGAATCAAATTTAGATGAAATCACTGAATAATCGGGTGAGCATCGCAGCAGATATAATAAAATAAGATACATACATTCTCAGTAGCTATCCATCTGTGTATCTATAGAAATCCCGTCAATAAAATCCTAATGGATAAAAACTACATGTCGAATTAAAAAATTCTAAACAATATTTATCTTATCTACTTTCAAATCCCCATAAAACATTTTGTATGTTACCTTTCCGGCTTTAAGACTCACGGTACCGAAACCGGTGGCAGTACTAATGAAAGAAGTAAAATCTCCAATTTTAGATTCTACGGATAATGATTTATCTACCGCATCATACCTCACTCCGGTCAAAGCTTGTAAATACCCATAGCTGGAGAGTGCCCTTGCATACCAATGTCCGCATTCATATTCATTGAAAGGGTTTCTGATTTTGCCGCTGTACCTACTGCGTGAGGTCTTTACAATATCCAAACCTTCAGTGACACCCCCCATCATCATCAAATGAGAAGCTACCTGATGTTCTATACCTGTCCATACTTCATCACTGTATACAAATGGGAGTGACAACTTTCCACCTTTTGGCCAGCTGCATAATAATAGTCCACCTTCATTTCCCAATGCAAAGGCAGGTCGCTGCGGATTAGCGTGATCGCTCAAATTGTGCTTAAGATTGTATTTATAGACCGCCTTCAGATGACTGGTAATTTTCTTCCGATCAAATGGATCAGGCAAACCACACATGCTGGCTATCCAGGCTCCTAATACCCCATCTGACAAACAACCTTTGCCGTACTGGTATTTAGGGCCTTCGTGCTCCAGTAATTTTTTAGCTTCATCAGAATATTGACCACCATATGATTTCGCTGATGCTTCCACCGGATTGGGGGCATTCAGCGTTTTATATTCAATATTTTGAATGAAGTACTCCCCATCAAATAATTCAGTTTCAATGATACCTTTCCCTTTTGTATATAAATCTTCATAATGCACCGTATCTTTTTTCAAATATTTTCCCATTACCATCATGGCACTTAAAGCACCTAAATAAAAACTGCAATGCATACCATCTGCTCCCCAAAACTCGATATCATAGGTATTGTGATGTGGCTCTTCTATCACTCCTTTATGCTTCGGATCCCATGTCTCGATACAGTAATCCATACTGGTCTTTACCATTGGGTACATCTTGCTTAGCCATTCATGGTCACCCGAAATACGCCACTCGCGATATGCTTTCATGATCCCTCCCAACTGCCCGTCAGCAGCGGCATGGAAATCATGCATAGTTGGCATAATGGGCAATGTAGCTCTAAAAGTCTGGTGGCCTATTCTATCTTGATTTTCACAAAATTCAGTATGCCGCAATGACCTTTCCAATGCTGGAAATAAATGGGCAACTGCCTGGGCATAGTTCCAAACATGGGTACAAGATCCATGGCAGCATCCACCACTATCACCACAGCCCTCCCAATTCCAAAGGCGGCCATCGTATTGTCGCATCATAGTAGGCGATTTGAGAATGGAAAGATTACATGCAACAGCTTCTATCACTACAGTTGGCAAAGTACTAGCGTAAAATGCATCTTTGAATAATGAAGTTTTTTGCTTTAGATCACTGTAATTCGATTTCCAGTAGCTGACTATTTCATCAATAGACTTATACTTATTACTATAGTAGGGCTTGTAATATTTTTCTTTGAAGTTACCATCATAAATATCTAATCCAATAAAATCCGGGGAAGGACAGCACCCATTAGCCGGATCACAATCTGTCTTCTCAGGCCCCACCTTTCCGGCAGATAAATCCGACTCAGGTGTATACCAGGCCATCATTAATTTTATGGTATGCGATTTTCCCACACCAATAGAAAATGGAATATACAGGGAAGCACCAGGCGCACTATCAGGCACGGGAGGCACCTCCAATATATTCCCTTCTTTCACTGCATTCCAGGCCATAGTCAATGGATCCCACCACCCGCCACGGAACCAACAATGATCGACAATTGCATTGTCCGCATCAGTAAATATGGCAAATGAACCAGGTAGTCTTTTATCATCGGTACCCTCTTCATGTAAAATAAATCCTTTTTCCATGGACAAAATCGAATTCTTCCCTTTATCCACTTTGAGGAAATTAGATGAATTAAAAGAAAAAGTTCCTTCCAAGGTTTTGGTGCCCGTATTTTTAAATTCATATTCTATAGCTCCCAATGGCAAACTTGAATTGTGATCATCTGTAGGAATAAATGGACTCCACCCAAGAATTTTTACACGCATGGGAATATCCGCATCGGATAAATCAATTTGACAAAACGGAAATCTATTGATAAAACTTGCTTTTTGAAATCGGGGCAAACCAGTAGTAGAACCTGCAAGGCCATTCCCTGCATCTTTAAGTCCAAATTTTTTCCAATCAGGTACTGGCCCTTCTATCACTTTAGCTCCATTTTTTAAGCCTTTAATATGAATCCCAGCAAACCATGCAGGCTCATTAAAAATCTCAGGTTTATTCCTTACCGATACATGAGATAGAGCACCGGTACCTTCCATACATATCATGCCAGCACCAATGCCGCCTATTGGAAATGCAATCCTATTGAGTCTTTCATCTGTATAAGTACTATTGGAAACTGGTGTCTTATCATCTTTTTCAAAAGCTTCGCTATTTTTTACACCATGCAAATCAGACAGGGGAGCTGCGCCGACAGCCAGTGTCCCCGCACTTATATTTTTAATAAAATTACGGCGGCTTTTATTTGATTTAACGTTTTTCAAAATTCTATGATTTTTTAAAAAATGACTATTTCTTTTTTTGATCGTGCTGATACCATTCCATAAAAGTTTGTTGGGGTATAGGTGGCAATTCTCTTTGTTTTCCCCAGGCATTCCATCTATTGTACAACATCCATCGAGGTAATTTCTTCATTGACCAGCGCATCAGCTTAGTCCACCTGTTCATTTGTTCGGGAGATTGCAAAACCGATGCGGCTCTATCCATTGCAAAAGTCTTTATGGTTGTTGCCCCATTCTGCGTTATTATATTTTGTCTCCATTTATAAAGCTGGGCATGAATATCAATTTTGACAGGGCAAACATCACTGCATGAACCACAAAGAGAAGATGCAAATGGCAAATCACTGTAAGCCTTCACATCTCTATTGGGCATTAAAATAGATCCTATGGGACCACCTACTGGTGTATGATAGCTAAATCCTCCCGTACGCCGGTACACTGGACAAGTATTTAAACAGGCTGAACAACGAATACACTTAAGCGATCTAAAATAGTCTTTACTTTTTAATTGCTGGCTGCGACCATTATCGACAAGGATTATATGCATTTCGCATCCCGGTTTAGGTCTTTTAAAATGCGAAGTATAGACTGATATTTTCTGACCAGACCCGTTAGGAGCCAGTAATCTTACAAATACGCCCAAATCCTGCCATCTGGGAATTAACTTTTCTATACCCATACAATGGATCTGTACGGGGGGGATATGACATCCTAAATCGGCATTGCCTTCATTAGTAACTACTACTACTGCTCCATTTTCAGCTACCGCAAAGTTTACACCTGTGATACCTATTTCAGCTGCCAGAAATTTTTCACGAAGGTGCTCCCTGGCAGCCCTGGTAAGGTAAGTAGGATCATTATTTCCTTTTTCAGTAGCCAATTCCTTGTGGAATAATTCACTGATTTCCTCCTTTTTCAGATGTATTGCCGGGGCCACTATATGACTAGGTGGTTCATGACGCATTTGCACTATTCTTTCTCCCAGGTCTGTATCAATAATTTCTATCCCTTTATCTTCTAAAAAATGATTGAGACCACATTCTTCAGTCAGCATCGACTTACTTTTCACTACCCTGACCGCATGGTGCTTTTGGATAATACTATGTACTATTTCATTATGTTCTTTAGCATCTGCTGCCCAATGAACCTGCACTCCATTAGCCTGGGCATTGGATTCAAACATTTCCAAATATTCATCCAGGTTGGCCAGCACATGATTTTTGATAGCTGATGCGTGGTCGCGCAGTTCTTCCCATTCAGGAATGCTTTTGGCAACAATATCTCTTTTCTTCCGAAAATTAAAGACAGCTTTGTTGTGCCAGTCTACCCGCGGTTCATCTTTTAAATATTCTGTGCCAAGATCTACATGATTTGTCATAATCCGGCATTTAAGATTTCGGCCATATGTATCACCTTTACAGGATAATTATTTCTACGAATGATTCCATCCAGGTGCATCAGACATGACATATCGCCGGAAGTAATATACGATGCATTTGACTGGATAGAGTCTGTGATTTTGTCTTTACCCATTTTTACAGAAAGGGCTTCTTCCGTAACAGCAAAAGTACCACCGAATCCACAGCATTCATCTGGTAAAGAAGTGTGAACCAATTGAATATCTTTCACTTTTATCAATAGATCTTCCCATTTACTATACACAGGCACTGTCCTTTCGCTACCCTGCGCCAAACGCAGCCCACGCAATCCATGACAACTTTGGTGTATACTCACTTTATATGGAAATCTAGCCTCGAGTGCCTCTACTTTCAATACATCATGCAAAAATTCAGTAAGGTCAAGTGTACGTTCTCTAATATCCAATACCTCCTGACTTTGAGGTATAATATCATAATGCTTGCGCACATGATACACACAACTTGCTGATGGAGCTACTATATAGTCATACCCAGAGAATGTACTTACAAAGTGATGATAAGTATCTTTTGCATTAGACTCAAAACCACTATTGGCCATCGGCTGACCGCAACAAGTCTGACCTAAGGGCACATCGGGTAAACAACCTAATTTGGTAAGCAATTCATAAGTTGCAATTCCCACCTGGGGATAAAATTGATTTACATAGCAAGGTATGAATAAGGCAATACGCATCTGAAATGAAGATAAGAAGTAAAAATAGAACGAAACAAGTAAATATCTAATAGTCTGATTTATGCAAGTTTAACTTGCTTTAATTCCTACCTTTGTAGTTAATGTTAGTATCCTGCATAGTAGCCACAGATATTCTTGGAGCCATTGGCGAAAAAGGTCAAATCCCCTGGCATCTTCCAGGTGACCTAAAATATTTTAGAAAAATCACAACACCCCATCATGTGATCATGGGTAGGCAAACTTATGAAAGCATTGGTAAGCCATTACCGCATCGCATCAATATAGTGATTACCCGTGATGTCTATTATTTAAGTACCGGTTGTTTGATAGCTCATTCTATTGAAGAAGCATTGTCGATTGCACACGATCATGGTGAGCAGGAAGCCTTCATTATCGGTGGAGCTCAGATTTATACTCAGAGTACTCATTTGTGGGACAAAATCTATTTAACTAAAGTGCACACCGAAGCTAAAAATGCTGATGCTTTTTTCCCTGCAATCAAATGGTCTGAATGGACTATCGAATCAAAAAATGATTTTTTAGCTGATTCAAAAAATAAATTCGATTTTTCATTTATAGTTTATACAAAATTAACCAGGGAGAAAAATTAACTCATCTGAAATAATTCTTTCCCTTATTCCTAATTCCTAATTGAATCCATGCATTACCTTACCCTCGACCACGCGGATAAATCTTTCGGAGAAAAAATCTTATTTGAAGATGTGTCCTTAATGATCAATAAAGGCGAAAAAATAGCTTTGATAGCTCCCAACGGCAGTGGAAAAAGCTGCTTACTAAGGATGATAGCTGGCATAGAACCACCAGAAGGAGAAAATGCAACTTACCTGCTTTCAAAAAATATAAAACTTGCTTTTTTAGACCAGGATCCATCATTCAACCCTGAGACTTCTGTATTGGACAGTGTACTTGATTCAGATTTGCCTGCTATCAAGGCTGTGAAAAAGTATGAAATAGCGCAATTACACAGTGAGCAAAACCCCAAACTATTGGAAGAGGCTCTTCATGAAATGGATCTTCACAAAGCCTGGGATATAGAAGTCAAAGTAAAAGAAATACTTTTTAAACTAAATCTGACTGATCTGGAACAAAAAGTAAAGACTTTGTCTGGGGGCCAGGTGAAAAGGCTAGCATTAGCTCACGTTCTTCTAGAGCAGGCTGACCTGATCATATTGGACGAGCCGAGTAACCACCTTGATCTGGACATGATAGAATGGCTGGAAGAATATCTCCGTGCTGAATCACTTACGGCATTGATGGTTACCCACGATAGATATTTTCTGGATAATGTCTGTAATATCATCCTCGAGCTATACAATGGTAAGTTGCATAGATATACTGGAAATTATTCATCATTTCTGGAAAAAAAGGAAGCGCTTCAGGGAAACGAGGCTATAAAATTTGATAAATTAAGGCAACTGTATAAGAAAGAACTGGCCTGGGTAAGAAGGCAACCCAAAGCAAGAACTACCAAGTCCAAAAGCAGGGTAGATCAATTTGCTGTAATAGATGATGCACTCAATGCCAGTAAAGCAGAACAAAAATTAAGGCTTGAATTTTCTTCTGCCCGACTAGGAAGTAAGATCCTGGAACTAAACTATATCAATAAAGCATACGGTGAAAAGATATTAATTAAAGACTTTCACTACAATTTTAAAAAAGGGGAACGAATAGGTATAGTGGGAGCTAATGGCGCTGGTAAATCTACCTTGCTCAATATCATCATGGGAAAATTACAGCCTGATCATGGTAAAATAGTTTCTGGCTCCACAGTAAAATATGCCTACTATGAGCAATCTGGTATGGCATTGGACGATGATAAGCGGGTGATAGAAGTGATCCAGGACTTAGCAGATAATTTTAAGCAGCCTGATGGTACCGTGATCAGTGTAGCACAATTGCTGGAGCGATTCATGTTTGATCGCAAAAAGCAACAAGTGTATGTAAGCAAAATCAGTGGTGGCGAAAAAAGGCGATTGTACTTGCTTACTATATTGATGCAGCAGCCTAATTTCCTGATACTGGACGAGCCTACTAATGACCTGGATATTTTTACATTACAAGTAATCGAAGAATACCTCAATGAATACCCAGGTTGTCTTATAGTGGTATCACATGATCGATTTTTCTTAGATAAAATAGTAGATCATCTTTTTGTATTCGAAGGAGAGGGTGTGATTAAAGACTATAATGGAAACTATACCCAATACCGCCTTGAACAAGAATCAAAAAAATACGATGATCTAAAGCCTAAGGAAAATGCTTCACTAAGTGCCTCGCAACAAAATCGCGAATCACAAAAAGCCCTTAGCCGCCTTGAAAAAGATCTGGAAAAACTAAATGCAAAAAGAAAAGAATTACAAAACAGATTTGAAATTGCAAACATTTCCACAGATGATCTCATTAAATGGTCCACTGAATTAAAAGAAGTAGTATCTCAAATAGAAGTTAAAGAAAATGAATGGCTGGCACTTGCAGAGTAATGCTACTCGTGTTAAACCGAAATTTTGAATTAGAATTTCTATGCAAAATCTGAGGTGTTGAAAATGAATTAATTATATATATTTAAAATGGTAAGAAATAATTTCATTTTCAAGACTCAGGTCTGATGACTCCAATAGTCGTATCAGACTCATAGGAGGTTTAACCTCGATAAATAGTTGGTTTTCAATTCAACTATTTCATCGACCATTCGGCAATTTTTGCTTCAACTGCAAAAATTGGGTTAAAGTATCTATTTAAACCTGACATTTCATAGCAGTATTACATACTTATTGAAATACTGGTTTATGAAACATTTATCTATTATTATACTTCTGACCTTAGTCATGGGTGTAAGTCATTCCTGCAAAAAGTGTAATCCTTGTAATGATCCAAAATTAGTATCGGTACCTGCGACAGGCATAGGGTCACTGCACTACTATTGGGAATTTGTACAAGCCGTTCAGCATTCCAATGGCACCGCTACCAGCTCTATTTCGATGGTATCCCCGGGAACCACTAGTATCAATTCAGTGGCGGCTGATAGTGTGACTACCAGTATCCATTTAGTAGGTATAGATTCGCTGGCAGGAATTAAGTGTCTATCATTTAAAGGAGGTTATGGTGTTACTTGCTCTAATGGAGGCACAGGTGCTATTGCTATCGATGGAATCTTATCCATCAAATCTCAATGCCTTCCTTTAACTACCTGTTGCCTGATCTCGCAAAATATGAAAATTGAAAATCTGGGACAGTACATGCAATGCGGTGCAGGAAAACAGTTTGTAAGCGGTGGAGTGGGCATTACAGGTACGATAGAAAATTGTAA
Organism: Chitinophagales bacterium; assembly: GCA_038251405.1. Lineage (GTDB taxonomy): Bacteria > Bacteroidota > Bacteroidia > Chitinophagales > Saprospiraceae > JADJLQ01. Next base: position 18,227 of record JBBSBH010000041.1, on the reverse strand, counting down.
AGGTGAAATAGATACTGTCTTTTTAAGTGTAAATTTTCATTAAAGTATCTTTTGACTTAAAAAGTACAGGATGTAATTTCCGGTGTGAGGCTCCCTTGAATACACATCGGCGTCAAGCATTACTTACCTGGAAGAAGTCTCTCTATTGGAAATGAGCTCATGTGCTGCAGGAATCAATTTCAATTTCATTCCTTTGTTTATTTCAACTGTAATGCAGCATTGACAATGATTTGTGCCTCATCAATAATTTTTTTCAAATGGTTTTTGCTTAAAAAACTTTCAGCATAGATCTTATAAATATCTTCAGTTCCAGAAGGGCGTGCTGCAAACCATCCGTTTTCTGTTACCACTTTCATACCTCCAATCGGCGCATTGTTTCCGGGAGCATTTGTGAATATATTTTCTATTTTCTCTCCTGCGAGGTCTTTGTGTCTTATTTGTGATTCAGATAGATTTTTTAATTTGTCCTTTTGTTCAGCCGTTGCTTTTGCTTCAATACGGTCATAAAAAGGTTTGCCAAATTCATTTGTAAGTTCATTATACAGGATGCCAGGGTCGTTACCTGTTTTTGCAGTCATCTCTGCCGAGAGCAATGCCGGTATAAATCCATCTTTATCTGTAGTCCAAACGCTTCCATCCAATCTCGAAAAAGAGGCTCCTGCACTTTCTTCGCAGCCAAAGCAAAGCGACGAATCCAATAAGCCATCAACGAACCATTTGAATCCTACCGGTACATCATTAATTTGTCGCCGCCATTTTTTTGCAATGCGATCAATGAGTTGAGTAGTGACGACGGTCTTGCCAACAGAGGATTTTTTATTCCAATCCGGGCGATGCTGCAGCAAGTAAAAAATCGCCACGGATAAATAATGATTCGGGTTTAAGAGGCCTGAACTTTTGGTGACAATTCCATGCCGGTCATGATCTGTATCGCATGCAAAAGAAATATCAAAACGGTCTTTCATTGCAATGAGTCGTTGCATAGCATATGGAGAAGATGGATCCATGCGGATTTGTCCATCCCAATCTACCGTCATGAAACTGAAAGTTGGGTCAACCATTTTATTCACAACTGTCAGGTTGAGTTTATAGCGATCTGCAATCGGTTCCCAATAATGAACGCCTGCCCCACCAAGGGGATCAACACCAATATTGATTTGTACATTATGGATAATATTCATATCAATGACATCGCCAAGATCGCTGATGTATGTATTCAAATAATCGTGGCGGTGAGTGGTATCAGCAGCTAAAGCTTTTTTTAATATAATTCTTTTTACAGATTGAAGATTATTTTGCAACAATTCATTTGCTTTAGTTTCAATCCAATTGGTAACAGTACTTGACGCAGGTCCACCATTCGGAGGATTATATTTAAAGCCGCCATCATCCGGTGGATTATGCGAAGGTGTAATAACAATACCATCTGCCAGACCGGTTTTTCGGCCGGAATTGTATTGTAAAATGGCATGAGAAATTACCGGTGTAGGTGTGTATTCATCTCTCATAGCAATCATCACTTCAACATTGTTTGCCGCCAGTACTTCCATGGTAGTCGCAAAAGCAGACGCTGAAAGGGCATGTGTATCAAAGCCAAGATACAGGGGGCCGTCAATTTTTTGTTCTCTGCGGTAAAAGCAAATAGCCTGTGTAACTGCAAGGATATGATTTTCATTAAACGAATTATTTAATGAAGAACCACGATGACCGGAGGTGCCGAATGCAACACGTTGGCTTGACAAAGCAGGATCAGGTTTTCCTGCGTAATAGTCAGTAACAAGACGGGGAATATTTACTAACATGTCTTGTTCTGCCTGCTTTCCAGCGCGGGGATTTATTATCATCTTTTCATTTATTTATTTCTGTTTTCAATAGCAGTCACTTTTGCCAGGCGGCGATGGTGTCTTTCCGCGTTGCTAAATTTTGCTTTCAGGAAAATATTTACCAATTCCCCGGCCAAAGACTCTGAAATCACACGGCCGCCAAGGCAGATCATATTCATATTATCATCTTCAACACCTTGTTGCGCAGAGAATTTTTCTGTAATCAGGCAGCCTCTTACACCAGCTACTTTGTTTGCTGCAATACAGGCTCCAACTCCGCTGCCGCAAACAGCAATGCCGCGTTGCAAGGTATCATTTGCTATCGCATCAGCCAGGGGAATTACAAAATCCGGGTAGTCATCACCGTTTTTAAGCTCTTTGTTGCCAAAATCAATTACATCATAGTTTGCTTCGAGCAGCATTTTTACCAGGAATTCTTTCAATTTAAACCCTCCATGATCAGCAGCGATACCAATCCTCGCCTGTGGAGCGGTTGTATTTCCCCAAGCTTTAATCATTATCATTTTGTTTTAATAAAGCAAAATTATTCGCAGGTACATTCATATTTAGATCACGCTATTGCTCATGTAAGCAGGTAATAATGCTGCGGCCTTTTTATCAACAAACCAATATAAATTGCCTTTTTCCGCATGGATCACCTGTGCAGGAAATTTATCCGGCTGCTGCGAACCATTTAGAACACTCTTTAAAATTTCTGCCTTATTTTCTCCTTCTACCAAAAAAATAATATTACGTGCTTTGTTAATTAAAAGTGGCGTCATAGTAATGCGAAACATATTTTGTTCCGCTACAAACACATTTCTTATTAGCCGGTTATTTTCAAAAACAACTTCACTTCCGGGAAATAATGACGCCGTATGGCCATTCTCACCAAGGCCAAGCAGTATCAAATCAAACCGAATGGGTTCTTCTCCAAAAAAAACAGATATTTCTTTTTCATATTGCAGAGCTGCTTCTGCCGGTGATAAGTCAACAGGGACTCTATGCACATTTGATAAAGGAATACCAATTTTATCAAGCAGTAAAACCTTTGCCTGGTGCGCATTATTACGTTCATCGTTCAAAGGCACACAACGTTCATCTCCCCAAAAAATAAAGGTATCTTTCCAAGGCATGCGTTCATTGTATGCAGGTTCAGCCAGAAGCTTATATAAATTCCCCGGCGTTTGTCCCCCTGAAAGTGAGAGGATGAAGCGACCTCTTGCAATAATGGCTCTGCTTGCTGTTGCAATTATAAATTCGGCCGCTGCTATATTAACAGCATCTGCGGTTTGGAAGACTTCCAGTTTAAATGTTGATCGTGGTGTCATTTTTTATCGGGAGGAATTATTACCCAGCTATGCCCGTCTTTTGCAATCAATGCTTCTGCATCTTCGGGCCCCTGCATACCGGCTGCATAATTGGGGAAGTTTACGGAAGGATTATTTTCCCAGATGTTGATGATTGGCATCAATGCTTTCCAGGCAGATTCCACCTGGTCGGCACGCATGAATAGAGTAGAGTCACCTTCCATAATGTCCAGCAGTAAAGTTTCGTATGCTTCGGGCGTTCCGGAAGTATAGGAATCATCATAATTGAATTGCATATCAACCGGATAAAGTAGCATTTTAAGCCCGGGGCGCTTTGCCTGGAATTGCAGGTGAATGCCCATATGTGGCTGAATATGCAGCATCAGTGTATTCGGTTGCCAGTGCCCTCTGGCTTCTGCCGGAAAAGATTGATGCGGCACTGGTTGGAATTTAATGGTGATGATGGAAATGGTTTCATTCATCCGCTTGCCGGTACGGAGGTAAAATGGTACACCTTGCCATCGCCAATTATCAATAAATAATTTTACGGCCGCGAAAGTTTCTTTATTTGATTCTTTATTTACATCAGGCTCCTGCCGGTAACCAATTACTTTTTTACCTTGTATCCATCCTGCGCCATACTGGCCACGAACCGCATATTCGTATACTTCATCGGGATGAATTTTCCTTAATGCATTCAACACATCCACTTTTCGGTTGCGTACTTCATCTGCTTCAAATGAAACCGGTGGTTCCATTGCAATTAAACAAAGCAGTTGAAAAAGATGGTTCTGTATCATGTCACGCAAGGCGCCTGCGGTTTCATAATAATTGCCCCTGTTCTCCACGCCTAATTGTTCCGATACCGTTATCTGCACACTGTCGATATAATTGCGGTTCCAAATGGGTTCAAACAATGCGTTGGCAAAACGAAAGGCCAGGATATTCTGCACGGTTTCCTTACCGAGATAATGATCAATGCGGTATATCTGCGACTCATCAAAAATGCCATGCAAGAGGTCATTTAGTTTTTTGGCGCTGTCAAGGTCATGACCAAAAGGTTTTTCTATCACGATACGGCTCTGCAATTTATTTTTTGCAAGCCCTGAGGCTGCTATTTTGCAGGCGATTTCTTCAAATGAATTGGGCGGAACTGCCAGGTAGAATATCCTGTTTACAGTAACCTTCCATTCTTTCTCGAATGCTTTTACCTGCTTTTCTATTGCAGTATAGGTAGTGTTTTTACTGAAATCACCAGCCTGGTAATTAAGATATTTTGAAAATTTGTCCCATTCAGCTTTCTTTGATTTTCCCCTACGCGAAAATTTATTTACACCTTCATGCAAACGTTTATGAAAGGCTTCGCCAGTCAATTTCGTACGGCTTACCCCGATCAATGCAAATTGGTCCGGTATCCAGTTGTCCAGGTAAAGATTATAGATGGCCGGTATCAGTTTCCGCCAGGTAAGGTCACCCGTAGCACCTAGGATGATGATGACAGTTGGACCAGGTTTGATTCTTGCTGTAGGTTCCATGTTAATTATTATTTTGATTCCATTGCGGGTGAAAAATAAATTTTCAAGTATTTTAACAGTTTGATTAGTTTATTCATTTTGTATAATTTTTTTTTGTAATATAATTAATATTCGTTTACGGTATTTCGTTTGCATCACTTTGCAATCAAGGCTTTCGCTCTCTTTATTACATTTTCAACCGCAAAGCCATACGCTGCCATCAGTTCTTCTCCTGGCGCAGATTCCCCAAATCCAGTAATGCCAATTACATCGCCTTCATCCGTTACATATTTATGCCAGCCCAGTGGCGATCCTGCTTCTACTGCTAATCGTTTCCGTATTGACCCTGGAAATATTTTTTCTTTATACGCTTTATCCTGTATTTCAAATAGTTCCCACGATGGCATACTCACCACTCGTGCGGCTATGTTTTGTTCTTTTAATTTTTGCTGAGCCGCCAGCAATAATTGAACTTCAGAACCCGTACCAATCAAAATAATGCCCGGCTGCTTTTCTGATTCCGAAAGAATGTAAGCCCCCTTTTCCAATTCAATGGCATTTGTATATTTTTCCTGGTCAATTACCGGAATTTTCTGGCGGGTTAGTATTAATGCGACCGGGCCGCCGGTATGTTCAATGGCGACCCGCCATGCTTGCACGGTTTCATTGGCATCAGCCGGACGGATCACAGTTATATTGGGAACAGATCGTAAACCGATCAATTGTTCTACAGGCTGGTGAGTGGTACCGTCTTCTCCTAAAGCTATACTATCGTGTGTAAAAACATATATGGTACGGATTTTCATAATCGCCGCCAGCCGGATTGGGGGCCGCATATAATCAGAAAATATCAGAAATGTAGCGCCGTAAGGAATGATGTATTTACTTAGTGCTAATCCATTTAAGATAGCGCCCATGGCGTGTTCCCTGATTCCAAAATGAAAATTACGGCCATCCTGGTTTTCTGCTGAAAATGATTTGTAATTTTCCAGGTTGGTATCGGTTGATGGTGAAAGATCCGCAGAACCTCCTATTAAATTTGGCAAATAATCAGCCACTGCATTTAATACCGTACCCGAGGCTTTGCGTGTTGCCATTTCTTCCCCAGCTTTAAAAACCGGCAATTTCTCTTTCCATCCTTCCGGTAATTTACTGCTGCCTAATAATTCATATTCATTGGCCAGTTCCGGATACTTTTCTTTGTACCTTTTATAGAGATCGTTCCAATCCTTTTCTTTATCTATTCCTTTTGTACCTGCTTCACGATAATAATGCAATACTTCGTCAGGCACTACAAAATATTTATCTGGGTCAAAACCAAAATTTTCCTTCACCAGCTTCACTTCCGATTCACCTAATGGTGAACCATGTGCAGCAGCCGTATCTTCTTTATTGGGGCTACCATAACCAATATGTGTACGCACTTTTATCAGGGAAGGACGATGGGTTTCCTTTTGCGCATTTTTTATTGCTTCTGATAAAGCATCTAAATCATTGCCATCTGCAAGTACCTGTACATGCCAGCCATACGCTTCAAAGCGTTGCGACAGGTCTTCATCAAATGTAATGTTGGTATTTCCTTCAATACTTATATGGTTATCATCATACAAATAAATCATGTTGCCTAGCTGCAGATGCCCAGCTAAAGAAGCAGCTTCGGAACTTATACCTTCCATCATATCGCCGTCACTGCAAATAGCATAAATCTTATAATTGAAAATGTCAAAGCCAGGTTTATTATACCGAGCTGCCAAATATTTTTGTGCAATGGCAAACCCTACACCGTTGGCAAATCCCTGCCCTAATGGGCCAGTTGTTACTTCAATACCGGGTAACAATCCGTATTCAGGATGCCCCGCCGTTTTACTATGCAATTGCCGGAATTTTTTAATATCGTCCAGTGTGATGGGATAACCTGTTAAGAATAAAAAACTATACTGCAACATGCAGGCATGGCCGCAGGATAGAATAAAGCGATCCCTGTTTGCCCATTCTGGGTTTCGGGGATTATAATTCATGCTTTCCGCCCATAGAACATGACCAACGGATGCAAGTCCCATTGGTGTTCCGGGATGACCGGAATTTGCTTTTTGTACTGCATCTGCAGCAAGTATTCGAACGGTATTGATCCCCTGCTGTTCTAGCCTTTCTGTTTTAAGTTCCATGTCGATAATTTAATTGTTCTATAGATTTTAATTGTTAAATAAATGAAAGTTCCAATGCTGCATTGTATTCACCACGCTGTGCAGCGGAGTTAAGTGTTGCTCGCTTATATAGTAATTTCTGCGCTTCCTCTACATTTGCATCCTTTCCCTTCCACATATCTAAGGCAGGTTGTTGAATAGCTCTTGCATAAGAAAATGTAACTATCCACGGCAGTCGGTTCTTATAATTCTTATTGATCGCATTCAAATGTGCAGCCGCATCATCAGGCGATTGTCCGCCAGATAAAAATGCGATAGCTGGCACAGCAGCAGGGACGGAACCAAGCAAGCAATTTACAGTGGCTTCAGCCACTTCATCAATGCTATTTTGATGAGTACTTTCTGTTCCAGCAATTACCATATTTGGTTTTAGGATCAATCCTTCTAAATCAATGTTAAATTGATACAACTGATAAAAAAGTGATTTCAAAACCTGTTCTGTTACATCATAACATCGTTGAATGGTATGATCACCGCTCATCAGAACTTCTGGCTCTACAATTGGTACAATCCCTGCTTCCTGGCATAGAGCTGCATATCTTGCAAGTGCATTTATATTGGCTTCAATACATGCATTACTTGGAATGCCATCTCCAATTGTAATTACGCCCCGCCACTTGGCAAAACGGGCACCCATCCCTTTATATTCTGCTAAACGATCACGCAGGCCATCCAGACCTTCTGTAATTTTTTCATTGGGAAAACCCGCCATTGGTTTAGCGCCCGTATCAACTTTTATCCCAGGGATGATTCCGGCTTTTACCAGTACATCAGCCATTGGCACCCCGATGGTTGTTTGCTGCCTGATGGTCTCATCATATAATATGGCGCCGCCAATGCTTTCATTCAAACCGGGGGTTGTAACGATCAATTCACGATACTTGCGCCGCATTTCAATTGTTTGTGGAATGCCTGCTGCGGCAAAGCGTTTGTTGCAGGTGCCGTTGCTTTCATCCATGGCAAGCAAACCTTTATTGCCGGAAAAGAGTTGCTGTATAGTATCTTTTAATATTTGCTTATTCATCTTAATCAATAATTTTAAAAGCCCTTTTAAACAGTTGAATTAAAAAAACAGGTGCAATACTGGTAACAGCTATAATTAACCATATGTCTTTATTTAGCATTTGAAGTCCAATATATTTATTAAGCGGACTAACAAAATAGAAAACAGCCATGATTGCAATACATAACAGCAGGGCTGCCCAGGTAAATTTATTTCGGGTAATTTCATTATTAATCAAGGAAATTTTACGGGAAGATAAATTTAGTACATGCCACAATTGTGAAAAAGCAAGACTGAAGAAGGTAATATTATTACACAATTCTGCATCGTACTTTAAATAATAGCTGCAATACCAGGTTACTAGCAGAATAGGCAAGGCTAATAAAACCGCATACACATTTATTGTAAACCAATCTTTTTTACTTACAATAGGCTGCTGCGGATTTCGTGGTGGGATTTTCATAATTAATTTATTGCCTTTACCAAATCCCAATGCCAGCGCCGGAAAAATATCTGTGACCAAATTGAGGAAGAGTATTTGTAAGGGTAGTAGCGAAAACGGGAAGTTTAATAATCCGTAAAAAAATACAATAAATATTTCACTAAGGTTGCAGGAGAGGAGGTACATTAAAAAGTTTTTAATGTTTTTAAAAATTACCCTGCCTTGCATAATGGCTGCAACAATAGAAGTAAACGAATCATCTTTTAAAATCATCGCAGCCGTTTCCTTTGCCACCTGTGTGCCTCGAATTCCCATGGCAATACCAATGTCTGCTTTTTTTAGTGCAGGGGCATCGTTTATTCCATCACCCGTCATAGCAACAATATTGCCCTGCTTCTGATAAAGGCTTATCATGTCTAACTTTTGCTTTGGTGTAACCCTTGCAAAAATAGTAGCGGCGAATAATTTTTCTTCAGATAATTTGCTGTCTAATTCTTTGCCATTGATAACAACATTATCTTTTTCTGATAGCTTTATTTTTTCAGCAATATTGAGTGCCGTTGCCGGATGGTCGCCTGTAATCATAATAACCTTAATGCCTGCATCCCTGCATGACTGCAACGCATCCACCACTTCCATTCGGGGAGGATCTAAAAACCCAATCAGGCCTGCAAGAGTTAAGTCTGATAAAAAATTATTGGTGGCGATATTGGTAGCTTCCTTAAAAGCAAATGCCAATACTTTTGAGCCTTGTGCCTCGATAACTTCGGCTTTATGTAGAAATATTTTTTTGTCTGCATCTGCTAAAGGCACTACCCTATCGCCTGCGCAATAAAAACTGCATTTAGTTATTAATTCTTCTACTGCTCCTTTTGCCGCTACAAAGTTGCCGGTAGCAGTTTTATGTAAAGTGGCCATTAATTTTGTTTCAGAATTAAATGGTTCTTCTGCAATACGGGGATACCACGCGTTTATATCTACCGCATTTGTTTTGCTGGAATTTACAAATTGCAATAGTGCGATTTCAATAGGGTCGCCCAAATATTTTTTCTTATCTTCTTCCTGATTACTTGCAGCATTGTTACTTAAAGTGGAAATGATTAATAGCTTCTCAAACGCATCCTTATTTTTTTTAATTGCCACACTTACGACTTTGCCATTTTTATCAATCGCTATGTCTTCATCAAAAAATATCAGGCTGTTTACATCAATTTTATTTTCTGTTAGTGTACCTGTTTTGTCAGTAAAAATGGTGTTAATGCCACCAAGTGTTTCTACGGATGCCAGTCTTTTAATAAGTACTTTCTTCTTTGCCAGGCGCAACATGCCATAAGTAAGTGCAATAATACTTACAATAGGTAGCCCTTCCGGTATAGCAGCCACAGCCAATGCCAAAGCTGTTTCTACAATAAGGTAAAACTGTTTGCCCTGTAGCAATCCTGTTATAATAAATATGCTCGCAAATGCAGCCGTAATCCACATTAATACTTTTGCAAGGCCCTGCAATTTTTTTTCTAAAGGGGTATCATCCTGATTTGCTGCTTCTACAAGCTGCGTAATTTTTCCTAATTCTGTATGAAGCCCTGTACCGGTAACGATGGCTTTGGCATTGCCTTTTACAACAGAAGTACCTTTAAATATTGAATTTATTTCGTCAGCAAGGGAAACATCTTTTTCTATAACTTCAATATTTTTTTCTACTGCTAATGATTCGCCCGTAAGGGTCGATTCATCAACTTCAAATTGATTTACTTCTATTAATCTTGCATCGGCCATTACCATATCACCAGCTTCTAACTCCAAGACATCACCGGGTACAATTCTTTCAGAGGGAATTTCTTTAAGGGCATTGTCTCTCCATACTTTTGAAACGCTGATGTCCATTTCCTTTAATGCCTTCATAGAATTACGGGCTTGTAATTCCATAAAGAATCCCAGCACGGCGGTAATAAAAATTACTACTATTATGGAAAACCCTTCCAGCCAATCTTCAAAGAAAAAAGAAAAGCCGGCGGCAACTACCAGCAATACTATTATCGGGCTTTTAAATTGTTCAAATAAAATAAGCCAAATACTTTTTTGCTTTTGCGCAGCATAACTGTTTAAACCATATTTTGTAATCCTTTCATTAATACTACTTTCCTTTAACCCGGTTTGCATATTTACATGCATCAGCTTCGCAATGTCATCAGCCTTTATTGAAAGCGCATGTTCAATTGGATATATATTATCATTTAATGCTGCCATGTTTTTATTTTGTGCTTACCTGCCCGGTGCCTGGTTTAGCGCAATGATTGTTACTTTTATCCATGCTTTTTTACCCCATGAAAAACACCACCCGATTAATCCCTCTACTATTAATAAAATACAAAGTCAGCTTTTGGAAAAATAATTTCTTACAAAAGCATGCTCCTGGTTTTCTGTCATTTTATCACTTGGTTTTGTTTCAATTTTTATTTTTGAAAAATGAAGATCAGCTTCTAAAATATTGAGTAGTTCAACTCTCGCATTGGTCGGACCAAACACCAAAACCTCGTCGTAACCTTTAATAGATTCTGCAATGTTTTTATAATATGCCGCTTCCTGCTGTTGGTTTTTTCGCTGCATAAAACTTTCGCCCTTTTGTAATGTAAATTCCTTTTCTTCATGGGTAGATTCTGATGAAATAATCTTCGTAACGATCGGGTCTGCATATTCCATCAAATGCGCATTTGCATGATCCATCCATATCCCTAATTTTTTTTCACTTGCCATAATTTATTTATTTAGTGGTGATGTTAGAAGCTGTCTACCATTCATTCATTGGTTTTCAACAATACAATGCAGTCAGCTTCTTACTATCTATTTATTTGATTCTTCTACTTTCCATTTCCAATCTCTTATTTCCGGCATGTCAATGCCATTTTTTCGGATATAATATTTGTGTTCAATAAGCTTATCCTGCAGCTCTTGTTTCAGGTACGTAGTTTTATCTTTTAATTGTGGTAACCTGTCAATGGTATCCATCACCAAATGGAACCGGTCAAGATCATTCAGTACAGTCATATCAAAAGCGGTGGTAATGGTACCTTCTTCCTTATATCCCCGCACATGAATATTGCTGTGATTAGTGCGTCTGTAGGTGAGTCTATGAATAAGCCAGGGATAGCCATGAAATGCAAAAATTACCGGTTTGTCTTTAGTGAATAATGTATCAAAATCTGCATCGTTTAATCCATGAGGGTGTTCTGTTTCAGGTTGCAATTTCATAAGATCAACCACATTCACAACCCGCACTTTTAAGTCAGGTAATTTTTCTCTTAATATGGATACTGCTGCCAATGTTTCAAGCGTAGGCACATCACCGGCGCATACCATTACCACATCAGGTTCAGTGCCTTTATCATTGCCCGCCCATTCCCAGATTCCGATTCCCTTCGTGCAATGAATTACGGCTTCTTCCATTGAAAGCCATTGTGGGGCAGGATGCTTGCCTGCTATTATCACATTTACATAATGCCTGCTGCGAAAACAGTGATCCATAACTGATAACAGGCAATTTGCATCCGGTGGTAAATACACACGTACAATAGATGCTTTTTTATTTACTACATGGTCAATAAAACCGGGGTCCTGGTGGGTAAACCCATTATGATCCTGCCGCCATACATGTGAAGCCAAAAGAATATTGAGTGAGGCGATTTTCCTGCGCCAGGGAAGTCCTGATGTTACTTTTAGCCATTTTGCATGTTGGTTGAACATGGAATCAATGATGTGTATAAACGCTTCATAGCAATTGAACAATCCATGCCTTCCTGTTAAAAGATACCCTTCCAGCCAGCCTTCACATTGGTGTTCGCTCAACATTTCTACGACGCGACCCTCTTTTTTCAAAAATTCATCCGTATCAATGATGGGTGCTTCCCACTGGCGGTCCGTCGCTTCAAACACTGCATTCAATTTGTTTGACAACGTTTCATCAGGACCAAAAACACGAAAGTTTCTTTTATCGGAATTCAATTTTATTATATCCCTCATATAGGTTCCTAAGGCCAGTGTATCACCGGGGCCTTTTTCTCCACGAATTTTAAAGCCATTTCCGTAATCCCGAAAATCGGGCATACGAAGATCATGCAGCAGTAAGCCCCCATTTGCATGCGGATTAGCTCCCATTCGTCGCTCACCTTTTGGAGCTAATTCAGCGAGTTCCGTAATGAACCGGCCATTTTCGTCAAAGAGTTCTTCGGGCTTATAACTCCTAAGCCAGTCTTCTAATTGTTGTAAATGCTCAGGGTTTGTTGCCGGGTCTGTTATTGGCACCTGGTGGGCCCTAAAATTGCCTTCTACCTTTAAACCATTCACATATTTTGGCCCCGTCCATCCTTTGGGTGACTTTAAAATAATCATAGGCCAAATGGGGCGTTCAGCATCATTGTTTTCAAGTGCATGCAGTTTTATCGCTTGTATTTCTTCAATCACTTTATCCATCAACTGCGCCATTTTTTGGTGCATTTCCAATGGGTCGTCACCTTCAATCAGGTAAGGCTTCCAGCCATACCCTATAAACAGTTGATCCAATTCTTTAGTGCTGATACGGGCAAGCACCGTTGGATTGGCAATCTTATATCCGTTCAGATGAAGAATGGGAAGCACCACGCCATCAGTTATCGGGTTAAGGAATTTGTTGGAATGCCAAGCTGTCGCCAAAGGTCCGGTTTCTGCTTCACCATCACCTACAACACAACTAACCACTAAATCAGGATTATCAAAAGCCGCCCCGAAAGCATGGCTGAGTGAATACCCAAGCTCACCACCTTCATGTATAGAGCCTGGGCATTCAGGTGAAACATGGCTCGGAATACCGCCTGGAAAGGAAAACTGCTTAAATAATTTTTGTAACCCCTCTTCGTCCTGGCTGATGTTCGGATATACTTCACTGTAAGTTCCCTCCAGGTAGACATTGCCAACAATTGCCGGGCCGCCATGACCGGGTCCTGAAATATAGATCATATCCAGATCATACTTTTTTATGATGCGATTTAGATGCACATAAATAAAATTTTGTCCGGGAGTGGTGCCCCAATGGCCAAGTAGCATGTTCTTGATGTTTTCCGGTTTCAGTGGTTTCCTTAACAGCGGGTTCTCATACAAATAAATCTGCCCCACTGAAAGGTAATTGGCAGCACGCCAATAAGCATTTATTTTATTTAAAAGTTCGGGGGATAACTGTTCCTTCCCGTCCTGATAGCTATCGGGATCATTTAGGCGGGCTTTGTCTGTTTCAATAGTTTGTGTTTCCATAATATTATTTTTTTGAGTGATTAAAAATTCTATCTCTACCCATTTATATTATTGAGGTTGCCTTACCTATATAAGGCAGATAAACCATGTTTCTTTTTGGAATGGCCATTCTCATGAATTACTATTAATTATCACGGTAAGCAGAAAAAAGCTATCCTCTAAAGCCAATACACTATGTGGAATATCTGCCTTTAAAGCAATCATTTGCCCTTTCTTCAGTGAGACCGTCTGCTGCTCTGTGCAGAAGTTTATTTTCCCTTCCAATACCTGCACATGAATGGCTCCATATGCTTTATGTTTTTTTAATTCTGCATGCTGATGCATTCCAATCAGAACTATAGTCGTATTCTCTGATTTGAAAATGGTGATGGATTGATGATCTTTTGTTGCCCAGGCAATTTTATCTTTTATCTGACCAATAAAATTATTCAGATCCATTTCCACCAATGGAGCATCTAATATACGGTCTCCTTCTGGCCGTACTGCTGTAGCTTCGTTCGACTTATTTTCAACTTTTATATTTTCAGTTCTTTCCACTTTAAGGGGATTACCGGGATGTGTTCTTAATTTTGAAATTAAGGCATCAGATTTTTCATCTGAGGAAATACCATAACCATTTACCAGCACTCCTTTCACGTTAAATTTTGGAGAGGAGATAGCATATAGTATTGCCTGATCATCAGGATTTGATTCACCTTCAAAGCGGTAAACCTTATCTATCTCAAAATCATCGGGAGATAAGGTCATATTTGGTTTATTACAGACCACAAATTCTCTATTGATATTGAAGTCCAGTGTATAACCATCCTTTTTTAATCCGTTAATCGTTTGTGATAATGTGCCGTAGCTTTCTTTCATGTTCTATTATATTATATTATTAAAAAACTCAACAGGATAATTTACTTTCTTTCACGTCCCCATACTTCCTGCAATTGGGGAATAGCTGCCTATATTGCAAGTGTTCTTCTACTTGTCACAGGCTTTTTCTTTTGTTTAAGGCGGTGAGAGGGTAGCTACGAAATAGTCAAATCGCTGGCTTGTTATAACCTTTCTATTATTTTTCATTTTTATCCTTTATGCTTTTTTTATATATCTCACCAGTTGTTTTGGCAATCATTTCCTCCTCATTGGTTTTGATGACATGAACTTTCACTTTACTGGTCTCCGTTGCAATAACAGCTTCATTATTCATATTTTTCATTTCGTCTAATTCAATTCCTAAGAACTCAAGGTTGTCGCATATTTTGCTTCGAACTTCCGGTGAGTGCTCACCAATGCCACCAGAAAAAACAAGCGTATCCAAACCACCTAATGCTGCAGTATAACTACCAATGAATTTTTTAACCTGGTAACAGAAAATATCAATTGCCAATGCAGCATCATTATTTTCTTTTTCATGATGTAGCAAGTCCTGCATATCTGAACTGATACCTGAAATTCCAAGCAAACCTGATTGATGATTGATCAAATCATTGAAATCTTTCGCATTCCTGCCCATTCCGTTCAGGCGGGCATTCCCTTTCTGCATCAAATACCATGTGACGCCGGGATCAAGATCGCCGCTCCTCGTGCTCATAGGAATGCCGCCGGCAGGTGTAAAGCCCATGCTGGTATCTATACATTTACCAGCTTTCACTGCTGCAAGGCTGGCGCCGTTACCAAGATGTGCCAGAATAATTTTTCCATTTTCTTCTGCTTCGTTTTGCTTTTTAAGCTCCTGCATTAAATAAGTATAAGAAATGCCATGAAAGCCATATCGCTGAATACCTTCATCATAATAACTTTTCGGTATTGCAAATGTTTTCGCCACTGCAGGCATAGTAGTATGAAATGCCGTATCAAAACAGGCAACATGCATTAAGGACGGAAAATGTTTTTTAAATAATCTAACCATTTCAATTTCTGCAGGAAGATGATCGGGATCGTAATCAATGATTTGATTTAATTCATTCAATAAATCTTCGTTTATTATTTCAGCTTGTGTATGCTTCATGCCATGTACAATGCGATGGCCTATACATATCGTCTGTTCAAATTCTTTCTGTTTTTTTAACCATTCAATTAAAACTTCAGCAGCTTCTTTAAAATTTGTTGCATCAATTATTATTTCATTTTTTTTCTGGGTATTATTGATAACAGTAAACGCAGGCCCGCTCAACCCAATTCTTTTTATTTGCCCTGAAAATATTTTATTTGGATTTACATCCATACTATACAAAGCGAATTTGATGCTGGACGAACCACCATTAATTACCAGAATATTTGCATTTTCATTTTTCATATTGTTGTTTCAAATCCGAATGATTGCAGTTTTTTGCAGGTAGATTCATAATTGATATGACAAATACCATTTATTCCCAGACTTGCTGCCACGGTCACAAACACAGGCACATCGTCTATGTAAATTACTTCACCCGTCTGCACCTGAGCCATATCAAGTGCCAGCTTGTAAATGTCTATGTCGGGTTTGCGTATGTGTATATATGTCGAGGAAACAAAAAAATCGATAAAGCCTGTTAACTTAAATTCCTGAATTCTGTAGGTATTTAATTCCCTTGCTTCATTACTTACTGCAATGATCTTTAAACCATATCTTTCTTTTAGCCTCTTTATTAATTCGATCATTTCCGGATACGGCTTAGATTGAGTAAACATGAATTGCTGGAATGCATCCTTTGTAAAATCTCTTGGTTCATTAAAAACAGCAATATCTAAATACTCGTCCATTCTAAGCTTGCCTGATTCATAAGTTTCGAATGCAATAGCGTGCCGGAGATTGAAATCGATGAAATCAAGATTGAATTTCTCTGCCGCAAGGTGTCGCGATTCATGACCCCACCCGTTTGTAAGCAGCACTCCGCCAATGTCGAGAAATAGTGTTGTTATATTTGTTGATTGCATTTTTATGTGTTGATTTTCTATTTCATAACCAGCCTCCTGTAAAATCCGCTCTTCGCAAACCTGTTGCGATGTATGGGCACTTTTGCATCCATTTCCACAACAAGCCTGTACGATAGTTTTCAATCATTAAAACAATCGGGCCCTGATTAAGTCCGAAATGCCATGGCGATACCCACCAGCCATAAGGATTACCCGTCTCACCCGGATGAGTTGGGTTAAAAGAAGCTTTGAAACCGTAGGAATTGAATTCTGTCAGTTTAGCCTGATGAATACAATAGTCAAGTGCCACCAGGACAATTTCAGGTTCAAAAGGCAGCGATGCCGCCATAGCCCACGGCGCAATGGTGCCATCATCAGGCCCATAGGGTACGCCCCGTGCCAGGTAATCAAAAAACTGTCGCTCTATACCATCAAAATAAATTCCCGCCGTCAATGCCCCTGCCAACAGAAAGGTGCTGTCTATGGTTGACAGTTCGCACTGCCAGGCATGCCGACCAGTCTGCATGTCAAGAAAACGATAATAGAAGCCTTTGTAGCCGGTGGCATCAGGTTCGGTATCCTGTGGGCTATTCCAGAAAAACCGCAGCGTATTTAAGGTTCGTTCTATTGCTGCGGAACGTGACATAAATCCTCGTTCAACACCCACGGGATAGGCTGCCAATGCCAGGCCGGTGGCGGCAATACTTGCAGGCCAATCCGTTTCAGTTTTGTCAATGACCAATCCATTAGCTGGATTCGTTTCATGCAAAAAGTAATTGAAAGATTCATGTTGAAGCTTTTCAAGTTCGACTTCACTCATTTTTTTTCCAATGTTCATGCTTTCATTTTATTCGTTTCTGTTCTTCATGTTCTTCTTTGGTAAATTCGCCATGGGCGAACCGGTTGTCCACAGTACTCATTGGATTTTCCCTTTTCACAATATTTTGTCTATTTCTTTCATTGTACAAAAATAAGACGAACACAAGAGCAACCGGTATCAGTATCAACCACCACATCATCATAATTGTATATTTTTAATAGTTATCCCAATCTATAGAATAGGTATTTACTATCCTCTATTTTTCATTTTCCCTTTCATTTTCCCTTTCATTTTTTGCATCATTTTCTGCATCATTTCAGGATTTTTTTCAATCATTTTCTGCATCATTTCTTCCATCATTTCAGGATTTTCATTCATCATTTGCATCAGATTTTCTTTCATCTCTTTTTTCATCGTATCGCTGGTGTGGATTTTATCCATCAGTATTTTGCGCCCCATTTCACTCTCCATCATAGTATCGAGCATTTGTGATTGCATCTTTTGCTTCATTTCAGGATTTTTGTCCATCATCATTTGCATATGAGCTTGCATTTTTTCCTTCATTTCCGGGTTTTTATCCATCATCATTTTGTCGAGCATTTTTGATTGCATCTTTTGCTCCATTTCCGGATTTTTGTCCATCATCATTTGCATATGGGCTTGCATTTTTTCCTTCATTTCCGGATTTTTGTCCATCATCATTTTGTCGAGCATTTTTGATTGCATCTTTTGCTCCATTTCCGGATTTTTGTCCATCATCATTTGCATATGAGCTTGCATTTTTTCCTTCATTTCCGGATTTTTGTCCATCATCATTTGCATATTTCCAGATTCCATCTGTTCCATATGAGTCTTCATCAATATCTTTTTGGCCTCTTCATTTTTTTGTGCTTCGCTGATGAAATTGGCCAACTGAATAGGGTCTGAAATGATTTCTTTATAGATGGCATT
>JBBSBH010000040.1:0-46781 GCA_038251405.1 Chitinophagales bacterium | reverse complement strand
TTTCAAAACTCAGGTCTGATGACTCCAATAGTCGTATCAGACTCATAGGAGGTTAACCTCGATAAATAGTTGGTTTTCAATCTCCCTATTTCATCGACCGTTGGCAATTTTTGCTTCAACTGCAAAAATTGGGTTTAAGCTGCTTTTTTAAATAAGCCGCCTAATAAAGAGCCTGCCCCACCGCCCACAAGCGCGGTAAGGATGGAGGCAATGTCCATGCCACCACTGCTGGCGGCACTGCCACCAAACAGTCCTAATGCTGCAGTAATCAATGGTAATACATTACCACCAACTGCCCCAGAGAGTAAGTTGCCAATAAGACCTAAACCATTTTTCTTGAGTAAGCTAGCGAGCCATCCGCCACCTGCACCAAGCACCGTTTTTAACAAAATAGGTAAAAGTGATTCCATAACATTTAAGGTTTTAAATTAACAAATAAGTTTTGTGATCCTAATTTAGAAAATATTTTATTGTTAACAAAATATTTTTTTTAATTCCCAATTCCAGCATAGGATTTTAAATATCCCTTTCAGTGAATTTACCTGTTTTTTTATCTTTTAATATCAACTTGTGCCGACCATCATGAGTAACTTCTTCTTTTATAAAATAGTGATTTTCATCGTAATCTTGATATCCCGAGATTTTTTTCAGACCAGTTTGACCCCGCCATACTTTCAAGTCTATATCTTCCCATTTTCCTGATGTCGCTGACTTATAGCATGCATCTATTATGGCATTTACAATATAGCCATCATAAAAGGTCTCTGCTGGATCTGTATGGTTTTCGACTGCCGAAAACATATCGGTAAACATATGATTATAGCCTAATTCATTTATCTCATCACCTACTGGAAATAACCAACCGGAATTTGATTCAGACTTTTCGGCAATATAATCGCCCCCTTTACCAGTGGTAAATGCTTCGAATCCTGTTCTCAAAAAGCTATTCACCCATATCGTACCCTCGGTGCCCATCACTTCATCTCTCAGATCCATACCACCTCTGAATGACCAGCTGGTCTCAAATTGACCTATGGCCCCGTTTTCATATTCTACCAGCCCAATGGCATGATCTTCGGCTTCGATTGGTTTGGCTTGGGTGGCCGCCCAACAAAATGCCTTTACCGGTCTGACATCTTTACCAATATAATTCCGATCGATCTCAATACAATGGCAGCCCAGGTCGAGCATACATCCACCACCTGCTTGTTCTTTATCCCAAAACCAATCACTATGAGGACCAGGGTGAGTTTCTCTGGATTTTGCCCACAATATGGTTCCTAAAGAGCCAGCTCTTACCATGGCAACTGCTTTTAAAAATTTAGGTGTGTAACAAAGATCTTCCAGGTATCCGGCAAATATGTTGGCACCTTCTACGGCTTTCATCATTTCATAAGCTTCGTCGCCGTTCCTTCCAAGCGGTTTGGTACAAATAACATTTTTTTTGTGTTTTACGCACAAGGTTACGGCTTCATGATGCACATTATTAGGAAGAGCTATGCAGACCATGTTCACATCTTTATGAGCTATAACCTCTTCCATATTAGAAGACCAAAAATCACATTGATAGTCAGCCGCAAATTTTTTAGCACTTTCTTCCCGGCGAGCATATATGGCTATTACTTTGTCTTTACTTCGTTGACCATGCAGTGCATCCGCATAGAACCTTCCGATAAACCCAGAGCCTAACATCGCTATTTTTTGCATACCATTTAATTTTAATTATCCATTTGCCTATCTCAATTCCTTTATTTTAATATTTTTAAAATAAACCGGGTCATTATGCCCTTGTAATGCGATTTTACCTGCAGCATGACTATGTGCATAAGGCCATGTAGCAAATTTGCTTTTCGCCACCGCAGTTTGCCAGGCGGGTGTACCATACTCATAGTGCACCACGTTTACTCCATTCACTACGTGAGTGACTTTTTTACCACTAACTTTTATCAGACCATGATTCCATTCTCCGGCAGGTTTTGAGGCTATTGAAGATGGAGGATAAATATCATAATTGGAACCCGTTTTTTGCGTTTCATTTAACTTATCAGGATAGCCCGTATCATCAATTATTTGGTATTCAGGTCCTGAGGCATACGTGGAAAAGAACGCTTTGTCATCTGTTTCCAGAACTTTATAAATAACTCCGCTATTCCCTTTTGGCTGTATCTTGAAATCGAATTCCAATATAAAATTTGTAAAATCCTTATTGGTTACCAGATCACCGCTTTTGCCATCGGAGGTAACAGCACCATTTTCTATCATCCATCCTGAAGCATCTTTATTTTTATAAGTATGCCATTGTGAAAGATTACTCCCGTCAAAGAGCATAGTCCAGCCTTTTTGTCCAATGATTTGACCACTTAGCAAAAAGAATAATAATAATGAGATAAGTATACGCATATTGAAAATAATTTGCTGAAACTTACAAATTCTTTGTTACTCTTTCAAAAAAATCCTATTAAAATTTTGAAATAATGGAAATGAGTTTTGTAAGGCATGATGATCAAATGTCAAATAATTCCATGAAGTTTATAGTTTGTGTTTTGTTCCAGAAACTCCTAACCCTTAAAGGAGAAACGAATTGGTGATGCAGTCTTTCTCCTCTTTAGGATAGGGGGCGAAAAATATAGGAAGTGACTTTTGTCCTACACCTTTTGTAAGACACAAAAGATTTAATACGTACATGAGGTATTATCTTTGCACTAAATTTATAAGTATGACATTTCGCAAAGAAAAAGATTCACTTGGTTTTGTTGATGTTCCTGTAGATGCCTATTGGGCTGCTCAGACTCAGCGTTCTGTTCAAAATTTTAAAATTGGCGGTCAGCGAATGCCCATAGAAATCATTCGCGCATTTGCAATTCTGAAAAAAGCTGCCGCTAAGACCAATGTATCTCTAAAAGTTCTACCCAAAGAGAAAATGTTGATTATTGCCAAAGTATGTGATGAGATCTTAGATGGGCTACTGGATGAACAGTTCCCATTAGTAGTTTGGCAAACCGGATCAGGTACACAAAGCAATATGAATGTGAATGAGGTAATTGCAAATAGAGCCCATGTACTGTCAGGAGGAAAACTCACTGATGATAAAAAGATCTTACACCCTAATGACGATGTGAATAAATCCCAATCCAGCAATGATACGTTTCCTACTGCCATGCATATTGCAGCCTATGCCATGCTCATGGAAGTGACGCTGCCCGGGCTGATGGAGCTAAGAAACGAACTGGCCAAAAAGTCAAGAGTAAACAGGGCTGTTGTAAAAATTGGGCGAACCCACTTGATGGATGCAACTCCCCTTACCCTGGGACAGGAATTGAGTGGATATGTTTCTATGCTGGATCACGGTATTAAAGCCATTACAAACACTATGCCTCATCTCGCCGAATTAGCTTTAGGAGGCACCGCAGTGGGCACTGGATTAAATACACCAAAAGGTTATGCTAAAAAAGTGGCTTCTGAAATCGCAAGACTGACTGGATACCCTTTTGTAACTGCACCCAATAAATTTGAATCTCTGGCGACACACGATGCTGTGGTTGAAGCGCATGGTGCTTTAAAAACTGTCGCCGCTTCATTATTCAAAATAGCCAGTGATATTCGATTGATGGCTTCAGGTCCACGAAGTGGAATAGGGGAAATAATCATACCCGATAATGAACCAGGATCTTCAATCATGCCAGGCAAAGTAAACCCTACCCAATCGGAAGCCATGACTATGGCTATGGCACAAGTGATGGGTAATGATGTGGCCATCAATATCGGTGGCATGAACGGACATTTTGAATTGAATGTTTTTAAGCCCATGATGATATTTAATTTTCTAAATTCTGCCAGGCTTATTGGTGACGCATGCTATAGCTTTAAAGAACATTGCATCGAAGGTCTTCAACCTAATCTTGCAAGAATAAAGCACAACCTTGATAATTCATTAATGCTGGTCACTGCATTAAATACCAAAATTGGCTATGACAAAGCTGCTGAAATAGCCAAAAAAGCCCATAAAGAGAATACCACTTTAAAGCAAGCAGCAGTAAGTTTAGGATATGTCTCAGAAAGAAATTTTGATCAATGGGTAAAGCCAGACGAAATGGTGGGTGAGATGAAAAAGTAGATTTTAGATTTTAATCATGCCATACTAAAAATTTCCTGCTCACCCCTAATCCTCCCTGGTTTATAGTATAGAAATAGGTACCATTGGACAGCTCGTTTACCGGAATTAAAAATTGGTTTTCACCTTGTGATAAATTTAGTTTTTGAGATCGAATGATCCTTCCGGTAATATCAGAAACGGACATTATTGCCTCACCTTTTTTCATGGCCATAATTTGAATTTTTAAACTTTCTACAGTCGGATTTGGAAAAGCTGAAACCATTCCTTCAAAAGCCTGGGCAGATGCAGTACTGCTTTTTAGGCATTCCAGGCTGCCCTTAGCAGCAAGTTTAATGGAATACTTTCCAGGAAATAGTGCACCTGGAAAAAGTACATCTATAGTGCCAATAAAGGTTACCAGGCTCAGCGTAATCTCCAAATTGTAATCACCGGGTTGGTTGGCAGCGGTAGGCTTACCTTTTAATACTACACATCCCAATGTATTTTTCTTCATTTCGCAGGTAGCCGGATTGCAATAATATTTTATTCCGACAGGCAGTCCCTTTACCGCCTTTACGGTATCCAATTTGGCACTTTCCAGAGAAAGTGTAATAGGTGCTCCTGCTAAAGTAACTGTTACCATGTCTGGGATATTTACTGTCAGTGGAAATTCAAAATCCTCATCTATACAAGCAACCCTGTCTATACCTCCGGTCTTCGTACTATCATTGTATGGCCTTGGGTATATTCCTGCGGTACTGTCTTTGTAAAGTGGATTAGGGATACATACAGGATTTTGACCAAATAAATTGTACATTTGAATTGATGCACTTATCAACAATATCAGCCGGTATTTCATGGTTTGGTTTGAGTTTTAAATGGTTGGTAAATTCGATTACTAATGTAAGCATTGTTTTATACTTCTTGTTTTTTCCTTTGGTTATTTATACTCAAAACTGTGGTATAAAAGGGAAAATAATCGATAATACTAATGGCGATATTCTGATCTCAGCAACGATAAAAATTAATAATTACGGAACCATTTCAAATGATCAAGGTGAGTATCAATTGAATCTCGGTGTTGGAAAATACATAGTAGAATTTTCATACCTCGGGTTTGAACCAGAGAAAAAAAATGTCACCATCACTACGGGTGAGTTTTTAGAATTAAATATAGCCTTGAATCCACAAATAAATATCCTGGAAACCGCGGTAATTAGTGATTCCCGCTATCAGAAACCAATTTCTACAGCTACTATTTCAATGGAAGTGATCAAGTCAAACCTGGTGGAACATTTAAATATTACATCGGTAACTGGGGTACTCGATAAAGTCCCCGGAATGATCATGGTAGGTGATCAGGCCAATATCAGGGGAGGAGCCGGATACAGCTATGGTGCGGGAAGTCGGGTATTGCTAATGATCAATGAGGTGCCCGCCTTACAAGCAGATGCAGGATCTTCTAATTGGTCAGATGTGCCAGTAGAAAATATTGAGCAAATAGAAGTGATAAAAGGTGCCGCAAGTGCGATCTACGGTTCTTCGGCGTTAAATGGGTTAATTCACGTACGCACTAAATATGCCAAGTCAGAACCCATAACTAAATTCTCCATTTATTACAACTCCGTCTTATCTCCAAAAAATAGATCCCAAGAATGGTGGACCTCACCTCCTTTTGGGACGGGGCTAAGTATGTCTCATGCACAGAAATATGGCAAATTAGATCTGGTACTAGGGGCTTTTGTGCAGAAAGATAAAAGCTACAATCAATCTACAGGCTCAGCATATGGAAGGCTCAATGGAAGTCTGCAATACAGATTTTCAGATAGGTTCACTGCGGGTATTCACTTTAATGGTAATAAAAGGAAAAGCGATGGATTCTTTTATTTTAAAGACGGAGTGAATGCTATTTATCGTCCCGATAGCTCTACCATCAGTCATTCCAATTCCTTTAGATTTCACATTGATCCTTTCGTAAATTTCTTTGATAAATTCAATAACAAACATGCATTGCGCTCCAGAATATACACCGTAGACAATATCGTCTCTGGTGGGCAATCCAACAGCAGCACTATGTATTATAATGAATACCAATTTCAAAGGACTTTTGATCATTCTGGCTGGTTTGTATCTGCAGGCCTGGTAGATCTTTACAATGTGAGTAATTCCGATTTATTTAGCCGCCTCCCATTCAAATCTGACAATAAAGCAGTCTATGCTCAGGTGGAAAAAAAAATTAGAGATAAAACAACCTTATCTGCTGGTTGGAGATATGAAAGTTACATTCTACACAGGCCCGAAATTTTTAAAGGTGACACCGCAATTGGTGGGGTCAAAAAAGATCATCATTCATTATTTAGATTTGGTCTCAACTCCAAGCTGGCTGATAAAACATTTTTGAGAGCTTCATGGGGTCAGGGGTTTCGGTTTCCTACTTTGGCTGAGCAATTTATCGCAACTACTTTTGGCTCGACATTTATTTCACCCAATCCAACTTTGAAAAGCGAAACAGGTTGGACTGGAGAAATTGGCCTAAAACGGGGTTTCTCAAAAACAGGATTCAATGCTTATGCAGATATAGCCCTATTTTGGTCGCGTTACCGGGATATGATGGAATTTGTATTCACTGGATTTGTAAAAGGATTTCAATCTCAAAACATAGGAGATACAGATATAAAGGGAATAGAGCTATCAGTAGGGGGTAATACATCAATTAGGAATCACAAATTTTCAATATTAGGAGGATATACGTATATCAATCCTAAGTTCCAACATTTTACGGAAGAAGAAAACAGAAGATCATCAGCTGATTACAATATATTAAAATATAGATCCAAACATTTACTAAAACTAGATGTAGAAGATCAGGTGGGAAAATGGATTATAGGTTCGGGTTTCTTATATAGTAGCAAAATGGAAGCGATCGATGCTATATTTGAATTAGTCATAAAAGGCCTGAAAGACTTTAGATCAACCCATAATGGGTATTTCTTACAAGATATTCGTATTGCCAGGGAAGTTGATCATTTTACCTTCAATATCATTGGTAAAAATATTTGGAATGCAGAGTACTCCTCACGACCTGCATTGTTGGAGGCGCCAAGAAACATCACTTTAAAAATTGATTATAAGTTTTAAGCTAGATTACCAGCTTTTTAAATTGTTTTTAGGTACAAGGTTTGTAAAAATTCAAAAATTGTATTATCGTTATAAGAGACTAATCCATCTTATTAAAATATTATGAAAAAGTACCAATTTTTCTTACTCATTAATGCTATTTTTCTTACTTAATGAACAGCTGTTTGGGCAACAGACTCACGTAATTACGCTCGAAGTAAACAACACATCTAAGCTTGACAAACAAGATGTAAATGCTTCCTGTAGTTTTGGGCAAGCTCCGGGGATTTCAAATGAAGACTATACCATTCAGGTAAATAAAGGTGATATTATCATTTGGCGTGGCGTATCCACTAATGCTCCATCAACAGATGTAATAAATATCGATGCTATTAATCACCAGGGAGGGGTCAATGTATTTGGGGTAAATAGGCTAGCTGGAAATAATCAGGATCATGAAACGGTTTCTGGTGAAGTAAGGCAAGGCGCACCCGGGGATGTGGATAAATATACCCTATCTTTCAAAGTACTTATTAATGGCAAAAAGTTTAATGGAACATTTCATATTGACCCAAAAATTCAAGTAAATTAACTGCATGAGGAAGGACTTCAAATAAGTCATTTGTGTGTCGTATTTTGAATTAGGAATAAGTGTTTGAAAAGATATAATTCAAATACTGATCTTTGCATTTCAACTTTATTCCCAATGGAAATAACATTTAATACCCCAGCTGTCCTTTTCCCGGCGATAAGTCTGCTCATGCTGGCTTATACCAACAGATTCTTAGCGCTTTCCATGCTCATAAGAAAATTACATGATGAATACCAGGCTGGTAAGGATGAAAAAATGATTAAACTTCAAATAATGGGTCTCAAGAAAAGATTGTACTATGTAAGGTGGATGCAGGGGTTAGGCGTATTTAGTTTCCTGGTGTGCGTGATGACGATGTATTGTATATATTCGGGATGGCAGACATTCGCACAAGGACTATTTGCTGTCAGTCTGGTATCATTATCCGTTTCTTTAGTCTTTTCATTGATTGAAATCATCAAGTCTACCAACGCACTGGAGCTTGAACTCAGCGACATGCAAGGTATGGAAGAAGAAAATTTCTTTAAAGAACTATGGAATAAATACAAAAAATACCGAAAATAAAAAAGGCCTCACCATTTCTGAAGAAGCCTTTCAAAATTCTTTTTACAGATTCTTATTTAGGAATTCTAAGTATTTGACCTGGATAGATTTTATCAGGATGCTTAAGCATAGGCTGATTTGCTTCGAAGATCTGATTGTATTTCATAGGATCGCCATAGAAATGTTTTGCGATTTTTGATAATGAATCACCAGACTTTACTTCGTACATATCTGCTTCAGGCTCAGGATTGAGTACAGACACTCTATCATCCACAGAAGATACTCCCTCTACATTTCCTAATGCAAGAATAAGTTTTTCCTTTTCTGCTTGTGTTTGAGTCTGACCGTATACAGTCACTTTATCACCATCTATATCGAGGTCAAGATTTTCTACATTCAAGCCAAGACCTGTTAGATAGCTTGTCATAGCAGCGATTTTTCGCTCTCTTTCAATAGTGGCTGCATCTACTTCAGCTACAGCGACCGGTGCTGGCTTTGATCCAAATAACTTTTCACCGGCGGATTTTAAAAATGAAAATAGTCCCATAAATTAATATTGTTTTTAATTGATTAAAGAATGTTAGTAAAACTATAAAATGAATAAAAAAGTTTCACCTTTCCAGAATTTAGCCTGCGCTTTTGTCTTCAGTGGAGGCTTTAGGCGCATTCGATTTTACAGAATTGACACCATTAGACCTGGATGCTGCTGCTTCATACATCTCACTAGTTCCGATAACCTGGCCATTGGTAGCTTTTAGATTGAAATAAAACTTATTATTGGTTGAAGTCAACAATTCAAATCTGGCATCCTCTTGCGAGTTTTTCTTTACAGATTCAATGCCATTCAGACAGCTGGCCTTTGCCGCATATCCCTCACTACTCAAAATATTTTGACCATTATCGGCTTTCAAATTAAATTGGAATTCTCCATTTTTTCTCGTGGTAATTACAAATTTTCCCATAATTAAGATTTTTTATAAAAGTAATAAAAAGTATTTTGTCAATGATCCTATTTCTAATAATGATCCTATTTCTTTTTTCAAATCAAAGTCCATCCTTCAGCAGGATTATTGCCCTTTCAGAAAATAGATAGATTTTATCCTTCAAAATTTAGTGATATCACGAATGCCCTCGACAGGATCTTTTCAAGTATTGAAGATTCATTGTTTGTGCCGTTATAAATCAGGATATTATTCAATCCTTGTGAAAATTTGATCTCGGGAGAAAAGATAAAGTATTTAAAGAAAAACTGCATTCCGGCACCTACCTCTGCCTGGAAATCGTGCGGTGAAAGTTTAATTAAGGAAGAGAATTTCTTAGTTCTGGATTTATTAGAAATATCATAGTCATATTTTATTCCGCCTACCACAAATACTTTCATGTCTTTATAAGGCAGAGAGGTAAATCGTACATGCAAAGGCAATTCCAAAAAAGTGGATTCGATTCTACGATCCAATTCTGTAGCCCGATCACTATATCTTATATTTCTGTTAGCAAATGAAAAAGTAGGTATAAATCTAAAATCAAAATGGTTTCCAAATTTTACATTTGTGATAATACCCACTGAAAATCCAGGATTTTGTATAGACTCTGTAGAATATAAACTATCCTGCTTAACAAAATAATTGGACCTATATAATTTGTAAGTAGAACGATTAAAACTTAAGGATAAGCCGAAATAATAGTCTTTACCTGAAAATTGTCTAAAATTATTACCCGTGTATTTGTCTTGTGCAAAAGCAGGCTGGATAGCAAGCCATAAGATTATAATTGCAATTATTTTTCGGCCAGATAAGCGGTACATATTCCTAAGCTAAAAGATTTAAGTTTTACAAATTTGAAGCCGGCAGCTTTGAGTTGGTTCGCAAATTCCATGCCTGAAGGAAATGCATGCATAGACTCATGCAGATAATGGTATGCTTTGAAGTCCATGGAAAACAATTTCCCTATCAATGGAATCATATAACGCGAATACATATAAAATAATTGCTTCATGGGGAATTTATCTATTCTGCTGAATTCCAATACCATAAGCGGTGAGCCTGGCTTTAGTACCCGAAATATTTCTTTCAGGCCCTGGGACAGATTTTCAAAATTTCTTACTCCAAATGCTACAGTAGCTCCATCAAAAACATTTGCAATAAAAGGCAGAGCTTCACTGTCACCTTCAATAAATTCAATGCCATCAACACTTTTTTTTGATCTGGCTATTTCTAACATCTGGGGTGAAAGATCCAGCCCGATGATTTTTGATGGAGACAATATTTTCTTTGACAGAATAGCAAAATCGCCTGTTCCCGTTGCTATGTCGATCAAATTTTCAATGCGATAGTCTTTTAATAATAACAGTGATTTTTTTCTCCAACTGATATCAATACCAAGGGACAAAAATCTATTTAGAAAATCGTAAGTCGGAGCTATACCATCAAACATTTTTTTTACCTGGGCCTTCTTTGAACCAATAGCTTCATACGGCTTTATAGTATCCATTAAATCCATATTCTTCCCAAAAGTAAAGTTTGTAAAATTGATACCCGGACTTATTCCAGAGATAGTCCTGACTTTTAATAAAATAAATATACTAAGTAATTCAATTACAACGTATTATAAATGTAATAAACTTTTAGAATAATTAGAAAATCTAGCCTGATTAATGTATTTTTGCAGACATTTTTAAAGAAGCATGTCAACAGAAAAAATAATATCGGTAAACATAGAAGATCAAATGAAAACTGCTTATATCGATTATTCGATGTCAGTGATCATTTCCCGTGCTTTACCAGATGTAAGAGATGGTCTCAAACCTGTGCAAAGAAGAGTTTTATATGGAATGTTCGATCTTGGACTTGATTATAACAAACCTTTCAAAAAGACAGCCCGTATTGTAGGTGAAGTACTTGGTAAATATCACCCGCATGGTGATTCCTCCGTTTACGAAGCTATGATCCGGATGGGTCAGCCCTGGAGTTTACGCTATCCATTAGTAGACAAACAAGGCAACTATGGTAATATAGACGGTGATGGGCCGGCTGCCATGAGATATACAGAAGGCAGACTTTCCAGATTGAGTCATGAAATGTTGGAAGATCTTGACAAAGACACCGTAGATTATAGACCCAATTTTGATGACTCATTAGAAGAGCCTACCGTTTTACCCTCCAAAGTGCCCAACCTCCTTCTGAATGGAGCTTCAGGGATTGCTGTGGGCATGGCTACCAATATGCCCCCGCACAATTTAAATGAGGTCGTAGCAGGAATTATAGCTCATATAGATAATCCGGAAATCACTATCCCTGAGTTGATGCAATTTGTTAAAGGTCCCGATTTTCCTACAGGAGGTACTATATATGGCACAAGTGGTATAGTAGATGCTTTTGAGACGGGCCGCGGTAGAATAATTCTTAGAGGCAAAACAGATATAGAGACGGTTCATGGTCATGAAGCTATAGTGATCACAGAAATACCGTATCAGCTTACCAAGTCATCACTTTTTGCAAAAATTCAAGAATTAAGAATTGATAATAAAGTAGAAGGGATCCATGATGTAAGAGATGAATCAGCTCGTGATGAATTGAAAGTACGACTGGTAGTTTCACTTAAGAAAGACGCGGTGGCCCAGGTGGTATTAAATCAGCTTTACAAATACACCCCACTGCAGTCCTCTTTTGGAGTCAACAATATTGTTTTAGTAAACGGAAGACCAAGGCTGTTGAATCTAAAGCAAATGATTCAGGAGTTTATTAAATTCCGTTTGGAAGTAATAGTAAGACGCACTAGTTTCTTATTGAGAAAAGCTGAAGAAAGAGCTCATGTGCTGGAAGGCTTATTAATTGCTATTGATCATCTGGATGAAGTAATTAAACTAATAAGAGCGTCAGCTACACCAGACGAAGCCAAGGATCAATTAATGGCAAGATTTACCCTTAGCGAAATTCAAGCCAGAGCAATTCTGTCCATGACTTTGCGTCAGCTTACTGGTCTGGAAAGAGATAAATTAAAAGATGAATATGAAGCATTGCAAAAACAAATAAATGAATACAAAGCCATACTGGGCGATATACAGCTTCAGAAAGAAATTATTAAAACTGAACTGAATGACCTGGTAAGTAAGTATGGAGATGCCCGGCGCACCGAAATCAGTATCAATGAAGGTGAAATAAATATAGAAGATATCATACCTAATGAAGAGGTTGTAGTTACTATTTCGCATCTAGGATATGTAAAACGGACTAAAGTTTCTGAATATAAAGCTCAGGGTAGGGGAGGCCGGGGATCCAAAGGATCCAACACAAGGGACGAAGATTTTATAGAGCATATGTTTACATCTACTACGCATGCTTATATGCTTTTGTTTACTCAACTTGGGAAATGTTATTGGTTAAGAACTTACGAAATTCCGGAGGCAGCCAAGACAGGTACTGGTAGGGCTATTCAAAATATTATATCCTTACCTCCTGAAGATAAAGTACGTGCATACATATCTATAAAGGATCTGAATGATCAGGATTTTATCATTACTAATTATATCATATTTTGTACAAAAAAGGGAGTGATTAAAAAGACTTTTGTAGAAGAATTCTCCAGGCCAAGGGTAAATGGTATTAATGCTATTACCATAAATGAAGGTGATCAATTGCTAGAGGCCAGGCTTACCAATGGGTCAAATGAAATATTGATTGCAAATAAGCAAGGCCGTGCCATCCGGTTTAATGAATCTAAAGTAAGGTCAATGGGTAGAAACGCTGCTGGCGTGACGGGAATTAATCTAAATGCTACTGATGATGAAGTAGTAGGAATGATCTGCGTTGATCCAAATGATCCTAAAATTACCGTATTGGCTGTCTCAGAATTAGGAAGTGGAAAAAGATCTTCTTTAGAAGATTATCGCATCACAAATAGAGGCGGTAAAGGTGTAAAGACATTAAATATTACTGAAAAAACGGGTACTTTAGTTTCTATAAAAGCGGTCACTGATCAAGACGATTTGATGATCACCACCAGGAACGGAATCATGATCAGAATGGATATGTCCACGCTGAGAGTAATGGGAAGGGCAACTCAAGGGGTGAGATTGATAAAAATAAATGGGTCTGATGAAATAGCAGATGTAACAGTAATTTCGAAGGAAACAGAAACAGAAATTGAATCAGAAGCTATTGATAATGAATTGATTATTGATGAATTAGGTACTCCGATGAATGAAGCACCAGAGGAATCAATAGACTCCGATACCGATGAAATAGAAGATTTTACTGACCCGGAATAAAATTAAAAATCATTTCTTTAACAATATTTTTACAAGTTTTAACTTTTTATAAACTTTGTAACTATAATTTGATCGTCTAATTTCAAAAAATAATCAAAACCATAAAAATGAAAAAACTCTTTTTACTGACTTTATTAGCTGTTGTTAACTTCGCTGTAAGTCATGCTCAGGAAGATCCTGAGAAGCTCGTAAAAAAAGCAATGAAGGCCTTCAATGCTTTTAATTTAGAACAAATGGCAAAATCTGCTTCCTTGGATGAAGCCAAGTCAATGATTGATGAAGCATTTAAATCTACTGCTATGGCATCTAATGTTGGAGCTCTTTTAGCAAAAGGTCAAATCTATGCCGGTTTCATAGCAAGAGATCAAACTCAAAAGCTTTTAGATACAAATTTCAAAAGTTCTACAGATTTTCCCGCGGCGACGATTGCCTATGAGGCCTTCTACAAAGCATATGAGCTTAGTCAAAAGAAATTTGAAAAGGCTGATGCTGTAAAAGGATTGCAAGGCCTTACAGGACCAATAAATAACGCTGGTAATGAAGCCTATAATGAGGGAAAATTTGAAGAGGCGTTCAATGATTTTATATATTCATTGAATATTCATGATAAAGTAAAAGAAGCAGGCCTGCCCAGTGTTTTGGATAAACCAGAAGACTATAATAACCAACTCTTCATTATAGCTGCTGCAGCCGTGAAAGCTGGTAAATTTAAAGACGCTAAAGAATACAATGATAAATTACTTGCTGCTGACTATGATGATGGCGGTATCTACGAGAATCAGTATGAAATCATGTTAAATGCTGGTGATGATAAAGGTGCTGAAGCAGCTCTTGAACAAGGTCGTCTAAAAAAGCCAGATGATGTAGGGCTTATGTTTAAAGAGATAAATCATTTTATTCGTACCGGAAAATTAGACCAATTAGTAGACAAATTGAAAGCCGCTATTGCAAAAGAACCAAATAACATTTCTCTATATACTACCCTTGGCAATGTATATGACAATCTATATTCAAAAGATAGTATGTGGATAGAAAAAGATGCCGCTGGAAATTATACTTTAAGCAATTCAATTCATTCAAATAAAAATTTCAATTCAGCTGAAGAATATTTTGGCAAAGCCACAAGCATGGATACTAAAAGCAGTGAGGCTAATTATGGAATGGGAGCATTTTATTACAACGTAGCAGCCCGTATGACGGCTATATTAAATAAATTAGCAGACGATTACTCTAAAGAAGGAACCAAAAAGTATGAGGCCATCAAAGTAGAAGTTTTCGGTATGTTTGATAAAAGCCTACCTTTTTTCAACAAATCTGAAGCGCTCAACCCTAATGATAGAAATGCATTAATTGCATTAAAGGAAATATATGCTCGTAAAAATGAATTCGATATTTCCAATGAATTTAAGAAAAGATTGGAAGTGGTAGATACTGGTGGAAAAAATGCTACCAGCTACAATAAAAACTAGGGAAAATAAACTGATCGATATAAATAAAAAAGCGTCTCACAGATAAGGCGCTTTTTTATTTTTTGAATATGCCTCGTCCTAAAATAAGTTGACACAAAATTCAACTTATATGAAAGAAAAGTAGAGAGAGATTTCAAGAAGCGAACTCAGGGGTACTACAGTCTAGCTTTCAAATTACAAGTAATAGATGAGATTGAAAAAGGGCTCCTCATTGATTTACCGTGTAGTGTGTTTCAGCAACTTTAAATAGAATAGAGTGAATTCTTTTCCAGGTGAATATTAACTCATCATCATTATTATTTTATCACGCTAGTTACTTGGAAAAGAAAGGGTTACTTTTGTATTTAATGGGAAAAGTACTTACTATAGCTAATCAGAAGGGTGGTGTGGGAAAGACCACTACAGCTATCAATCTGGCGGCAAGTTTAGCTATTTTAGAAAAAAAAGTATTACTCGTAGATGCCGATCCACAGTCTAATGCTGGTTCTGGTCTGGGTATCGATGTGGAAAATCTTCCATTGTCACTTTATGATTGCATGATCAATGAAATAGATCCGCAACTAGTGATTCTGCGTACGGAAACGCCCAATTTGGATATACTACCGGCCCATCCCGATCTGGTAGGAGCAGAGATAGAATTAGTCTATAAAGAGCGCAGGGAATTTGTACTAAAGAATATTATTGAACAAGTAAGAAGTCAATATGATTTTATTATCATTGATTGCTTACCGTCACTGGGTTTGATTACTGTAAATGCACTTACAGCAGCCGATAGCGTATTGATTCCAATACAATGCGA
Source organism: Chitinophagales bacterium (assembly GCA_038251405.1). Lineage (GTDB taxonomy): Bacteria > Bacteroidota > Bacteroidia > Chitinophagales > Saprospiraceae > JADJLQ01. Next base: position 30,902 of record JBBSBH010000040.1, on the reverse strand, counting down.
GATATTTGCATTAGAAGGTCTTAGCAGGCTAAAGAAGACTATTTCTTTAGTAAAAGAAAATTTAAACCCCGAATTAGAAATTGAAGGTATTGTCTTATCGATGTTTGATCAAAGACTGAGACTAGCCAATATCGTTGTTAATGAATTAAGAACTAATTCGCAGGATTTCATATTTAAGACCATTATTCATAGAAACAGTAAAATAGGCGAGGCACCCAGCGTTCATAAGCCAGTACTGCTTTATGATGCTGGTGGAAAAGGGACTATAAACTTCCTGAATCTAGCTAGTGAATTTTTAGAAAGGCAATTAACTCTTCAAACAACTTAATTTATAGCCACCATGGATCAAAAAAAAGAAATGGGAAAAGGCATCAGGGCATTATTGGGGAATATGGAAACAAGCAAATCAGTCCCTGGTGCTTTAGCTGCTATCCAAACAATTCCGCTCAAATATATAGAAGCCAATCCTGCACAGCCAAGGGTGGAATTTGACCAGGAATCATTGGAAGAATTAGCTGCCACGATAAAGACGCTGGGAATCATTCAGCCCATTACTGTACGGAAAATTAATGATCAAAGGTATCAGCTTATTTCTGGCGAGAGACGGACCAGAGCTGCTCGCCTGGCAGGATTATTGGAGATCCCAACATATATTCGTACGGCAGATGATCAGGGTATGTTAGAAATGGCCTTAATAGAAAATATCCAGCGTGAAAATCTCAATGCCATCGAAGTAGGTATTTCCATGGCTCGATTGATAGAAGAGTGTAAGCTTACACATGAAGATATGTCTAAACGAATCGGCAAAAACAGGAGTACTGTAACCAACTATCTTAGACTGTTGAAATTACCTCCCGATGTACAACAATCTGTGAAAAACAAGACTTTAAGCATGGGGCATGCCCGTGCATTGGCTGGAATAGAAAATCTTGTCCTTCAAATTAAATTGTTTAAGGAGACCCTGTTAAGAGAATGGTCTGTAAGGCAATTAGAGCAAACGATAAAATCCTATACCAGTAAAAATAAAAAAGCTCCATTGGAGGACTTAAAAAGATCTAACGAGGATGGAAATCTGAGGAAATATGTCTCTCAGTCAAATGCTCTGTTTGGACGAAAAACCAGTATAAAAGCAAATCAAAAAGGTGCCGGCCAAATCATTATACCTTTTGGCAACTACGCTGATCTGGAAGAACTATTAGAGAGGTTGTCATAACTATGTGCCACAAATATATTATTGCAATAGGGGTCTTTTTTTGCTCTATGAATATTTATGGACAAACTGATAGTACGGCGCATGAGAAAAATACGATAAAAGATAGTTTGTCCATGTTGCCTAATCATAAGCCCAGAACGGCTTTCCTATTAGGATTGGGAATTCCGGGTGGCGGCCAGATATATAATAAAAGATGGTGGAAATTACCACTCGTCTATGGAGGATATGGTGGATTAGTCTATTTTTACAATTATCGCAAAGGTCTTTTTAAAGAGTGGAACGGCTATTATGAAGAGGCTATAAGTACTGGAAAACCTGTTAGCGTAAGACCAGGTCTTGACTGGACAGATAAACAAATAAAATTGTACAGAGACAAATTCAGAGATGGAAGAGATGTAGCTATTTTTGCATTTGTAGGAGTGCATTTATTAGTGGCCCTGGAAGCCTATGTAGATGCCCATCTCAAAGATTTTAATATAGATGAGGATCTGAGTCTAAAACTTAGCCCCAGCAATGCCGGAATTGGGCTTGTATACAATCTACATTAAGCCAAAAACTTTAGCATATTTAATCATTTCACCAGGATTGCTGATTTTGATTTTTCCAGTCATTACAGCCATCATAGGATTCATATCTCCATTCACTATTTTCATTAGAGTTTCAGGCTTTGCTTTTACTACACATTTTGGTTCGTCGCACAATCCCTGATCGACAGTGACCTGATTGTCCTTTATATAAACCGTATACTGGCCTTCTTCTTCCAAATCAAAATGAAATATAGTTTCCAGACCTTCCAATAATTCAGGCTTAATCTTAGCAGGAAGATTTTTTAAAAATTCTGAAGCATTCATAAATATATATTTTAAAATAGTAATTCAAATTTTCTGCCAATGAGCTTCCTTAATATTACATCAGACTTTGGATACTTTACTTAAATATTCTTAGCCTGCTTAAATACTTTGGTTCACGATTAATTAATTTTAAGCGTCTAAAATTACAAATAATCATTGGGCTTCCTGTAGCTTTGAGGAGAATAAATAGGAGATTCATGAATACATCATTGGATATTATTTGTACGGACTTAATACTAGATGAACAGGAGCACATTCTACTAATCAAAATTAATAGGCCTAAGTCGTTAAATGCACTCAATAGATCAGTATTCTCACAGTTAAAAGAGCTTTTGGAATTTGTAAAGACCAAACCCGGCATTCGATGTATTATTATCACAGGTGAAGGATCCAAAGCCTTTGTAGCTGGAGCAGATATTTCGGAATTTTCAGCTATAAAAGCTAATGAAGCGAAATCATTCCTGTCATTAGGAAATGAAGTAATGAACACGATAGAGAATTATCACATTCCTATCATTGCTGCCATAAATGGTTTTGCATTGGGAGGCGGTTGTGAATTAGCAATGGCATGTCATATTCGATTAGCATCTCAAAACGCAAAATTTGGTATGCCTGAGATCAATCTTGGCATATTGCCTGGCTATGGTGGAACCCAAAGATTACCCAAATTAGTTGGTAGCAGTAAAGCCCTGGAAATCATGTTGACTGGCGATATGATAAATGCTGAAAAAGCGCTAAGCATAGGCCTTATAAATAGTGTCTTTGATGAAGCTGAATTAATCAGTAAAGCGAAGGAACTTGCTTCCAGATTAATCCAAAAAGCACCATTTTCAGTACAAAGCATTATCGGTGCAGTAAGTAAAAGCAACGGGGACTTAAGCAAAGGAATTGAATATGAAGGTGATTTATTTAATGCATGTGCTAACTCTGAGGATTTTAAGGAAGGAGTAAGCGCATTTTTTGAGAAGAGAAAACCGGTATTTAAAGGATTATAAATATGGTGGTGATGGAATGGTATGAAATATTGAATATAGATGAAATAGATTCTCCTGCACTCATAGTCTTCCCTGAAAGAGTGCAAGCGAATATTGAGAATGCCATTCGAATTGTTGGCCATGCAAATCGACTGCGCCCACATGTAAAGACCCATAAATCACCAGAGGTTACTCAATTGATGCTCCAGGCAGGTATCACCAAATTTAAATGTGCCACTATTGCTGAGGCAGAAATGTTAGCTCAATTAAATGCTCCGGATGTATTGGTGGCATATCAACTCATAGGACCCAAAATTGACCGATATTTAAATCTAATAAAGCATTATCCCAAGACATCATTTTCATCTTTAGTAGATAATGAGATTGCTTTGGATGAATTGTCAGCGAAAGCCGCTAGTGAAAATATTAGATGTAACGTTTTTGTTGATATTGATTTAGGCATGCATCGGACTGGAATCGAACCCAATTCATTCGCCTCCATTTTAGTTGAATCCATGCATTTCAAGCCATCCATTCAATTAATTGGATTTCATGGGTACGATGGACATATTAGAGATAATAATCTAGCGATTCGTAAATCAAATTCTGATGATTCATTTTTTCGAATGACCGAATGGATAAATACAATAGGATTATTGCATTCCGTTGAAATTGTTTGTGGAGGCTCTCCTACATTTACAGTGCACGCCCAACGAGAAAATGTTACCTGTAGTCCGGGTACTTTTGTATATTGGGATTATACATATTCTAATATTCCGGATACCGGAAATTTTTTACAAGCAGCCGTTTTAGTTTCAAGAGTAATATCAATCAATGAAAGGAATATCTGTTTGGATCTGGGGCATAAAGCGGTTGCCTCAGAAAATATGATATTAAACAGGATTCATATTCTAAACCTGAATGGTCTGATACCAAAGAGTCAAAGTGAAGAGCACCTTGTATTGGAAAATACGTTAAACAGGGAAGTGCATTTAGGTGATGTAATATATGGAATACCATATCATATTTGTCCTACCGTAGCGTTATATGACAAACTTTATATTGCTGAAAATAATAGGGTAGTGGGTGAATGGTCAAATTTGGCAAGGTCACGTAAAATTAATTTTTAAAAACAAATCATGTTTATAGTAGATGCTCATCTCGATTTGTCTATGAATGCCATGGAATGGAATCGAGATCTCACTTTGCCAATAGATTCTATCCGTAACAGAGAAAAAAATCAAACAGACAAACCTGATCGTGGGCATAATATGGTCTCATTGCCAGAGTTAAGAAAGGCCAATATTGGAATAGTAGTTGCTACCTTGATTGCCCGATTTATCGAAGAAAGCAATCCACTATCTGGATGGCACAGTCCTGAACAAGCATGGGCTCAGACTCAAGGTCAGCTAGCTTGGTACATAAGTATGGAGCAAAAGGGAGAAATGGAAATGATAAAAACTAAAGATGATCTATCAAATCAGATTCATTATTGGCTTGATGAAAAACAGGAAACCAATCAAAAAAAAATAGGTTTTATACTTTCATTAGAAGGGGCCGATTCCATAGTTAATCTTGATTATTTACATGCCGCACATCAAAATGGCTTACGGGCAATTGGTCCTGCCCACTATGGTCCGGGCAGATATGCAAACGGTACTGATGCTACTGGTCGTCTGAATGAAATGGGAAAGTCTTTATTGCATGAAATGAATTCATTAAATATGATTTTGGATGTCACGCATTTATGTGACGATGCTTTTTGGGATGCTTTGGAAATTTACTCAGGTCCCATATGGGCTTCACATAATAATTGCAGAACACTCGTGAATCATAATCGCCAATTTAGTGATGATCAAATAATAGCACTCATCAAAAGAAATGCAATCATCGGAGGTGTTATGGATGCCTGGATGATAGTCCCCGATTGGAAAAGAGGAATATCGAAGGCCGATGACTTGAATTGCAATTTAGAAAGACTAGTTGATCATATGGTTCATATTTGTACGCTGGCTGGCAATGTACATCATATAGGAATTGGTTCTGACCTGGATGGTGCGTTTGGATATGAACAGTGCCCAAGTGATTTAAATACTATAGCTGATCTTCAATTATTGATAGATATATTCTCTAAAAGAGGATTTACTGAGGAAGAAATTAAGAAAATAATGCATCAGAATTGGATTGATTTTTTATCCATTCATTTACCTGCTTCCCTGGAGTGAATTGACGGATTGGTACCGATGCAGAGGTTGTAAATAACCAATGAATTTTGAGCTCTCGAAGCGAACCGGAATGGTAGTCCATGTTCCATCTAAATATTCGCTAACCATAAAATGTAAATGCGGAGTAAACGTATAACCGGTATTTCCACTTAATCCTATTAATTGTCCTTTTGTTACCAATTGTCCGGGGAGCACAAGCACTGACTTATATTGTAAATGCCTGTAACTGGCTCTGGTGCTGTCTCCGTGATCAATGATCACAAAATTTGCGTCTGCCCTATATTTCTTATTGAAACCACCCATATTAGAATCATCTTTAATTCTTGTAACTATACCATCTCTGGAAGCTAATACCGGTGTTCCTTTTTTCATCCTAAAATCTGTAGCCGCTTTGTATTTATGAGTGAATCGACTAAAATATTCCTGGATTACCCGATGTTTTGTGCCTGATTCATACGGCAGTTGATATACAAAACTAGTGTCCTCAAATAGTTTATGTTGCTGATACTTTCTGGCTGTTATTTGCTCAATGGGCCTTGGAGAAAAACAACCGGTAACTATGGATAGAATGACCGGGAAATAAAACCACCATTTATTTTTGAGACCAGACATGTCTTCTAATTATCCTTTTTCTTCTTCTTTAAAGGATTCCAGTTTTTTAATTTTTCATTTATTTTATCTATTTCTTCTTTTGCTTTATCTCCTAATAAAGTGTCTATTTTGTTTTGTATGGTAGAATCCAATATTTTGCCGGTCTCTTTTCTTAGTACAGAGTCTAAAATTTGTTTTGATTTTTGATCGGCTATTTTTCTCAATGAATCTTGAATAACCCGGGTAAGACTATCTAGTTGACCCTTTTTAAGATCAACTTGCTTTTGTATCAAATCTATGAGGCTATCCTTTTTCTCCTCTATTTTGGTTTCCAGACTTTCTTTTATAGAATCGGCTTTTGCTTTTACGGCTTTTTCTATGTCTTCTTTTAATTGATCTGAAAAAGTCTTGCCACCTGGATTTGCAATCCATTTGATGTCAGTCAATGGAGCATTGATCATACCAGAAATATTAATTTGAAAATAGAAAGTATCAATTGAAGTTATGGGTATACCTTTTTTCTCTAACTCCTGTCGCATCCAATTCAAATCAGTGCTGATGTAGGGATTTATTTTATTCTTGTCAAAAATTGACTTCGGAATGCCTAGAATAAGGTTATAGTTAATATTTTGCTCGATTTGATGTTTCCCTTCCAATTGAATAAAAATGTCTTTATTGGGTATGATGAATGGATTGATAATGACGCTCCCTTTTTCAATAGTAAACCAATTTTTGGATCTTTCCCAATTGAGATATTTACTGATAGGAAATTTTATTTTATTAGCAATTTCTTCGATCGGCTTAAACTGAGAAAATTTACCATTGAACAACTCCAAAACACCTGCAGCATCAAATTTAGACCAAATAGGTTCTAGGCTGGCATTCAAACCACCTTGAAAAACTGTAGAAGTAGAAAACAAGCCTTCCATAAATGCAGCAAGTGGTGCTATTTTGATAAAGCTGCCGGTTGACCTTAACGCATCATCAAGCTTTATTTTATTCAGATCTAATTTCAAATCAAATTTAGGCAATGTTTCTGCTTCTGAGAATATTCCATTCAGTTGAATCTTACCTCCTGCAAAGTCAGTTTCACTTTGCTTGATTTCTAAGACCTGATTTTCAATATTCAAGACAGATTTAAGATTAACAAGATTTAACTTTTCATATAATGCACGTTTTGCATTAAAATCAATATTGATATTCGTATTAGCTGGCATCATTTTAATATAAGCAGCATTATTTTCAATAGTCTGTGTAGCAGTATCTAAGTAAGGATTAATATCAAAAAGAGGGGAACTAATATTAAGATTGCCGGTTAATTTTGACTGGTTATAAGTCCAGGAGTACGGGTTATTTAATTTGCCCGTAATGTCCATTTTTGAATGATTCAGTTCTGTGTTGAGACTTTTTATCAGTAAAGTATCTGATTTAAATTGGCCTGCAATATGGGTAGCACCTATGATATAGTCTTTATATTTTACATTATTTGCCTGAGAATTAAAGCTGATATTAAGCCCGGGTATTGTAGTGTTCATTGTGTTTACTTCAGTACAGGTATCACAATTGGATTTTGTCATTTCATTAAGGTCCAGGAGCTGACTAGTCGATTTAATGTCAACTATAGCCAGGCCTTTATATGCAGTAAGTAAGGCTACCGGGTTACTAATATTGACATTGCCTGATGCATCTGATCTTCCATAGGAAGCGTTCGATAAATAGATAGCACTTGATTTAGGACTAAATGCTGCGTGTAACGAATCAATTTTAACAGGTAAATAACCTTTACTGGTAATATCAATTTTATCCCCAGTAATAAATCCGTCAAACTTGATTTGATCAAATTGTTTTTTCCGAACCTGATTTTCATTAAAATCAAAATTTAGATCTATATCCACCTTACCGTACATATTCGTCGACTCAAATGGAAGCATTTTACTCAACTCATTTAATTTGATTTTTGATTGTAGAAATCCATTGGCATTGGCGATGTATCCATTATCGTATGAGGCTTTAAAATTAGCTTTGAATGGTTCATTATTTAATACAGCATTGAAAAGAGGAATATTTACCTCGTATTTTGTAGCAAAGGAATCAAGTCCTTTTATGTTAAAATCAAAATTTATATTTTTCATAGAGTAGGGGAGATTATTGTATTGAAGACTTCCCTCCTTTATAGTAGATTTTACATTAACGAGTGGCGAACGACCCAGACCATCTCTTACCCCGTGTATAGTCGCATTTAGATCAAAACTGCCTCCTGCTTGCAAATTATCAAATTGTTTTCGCCAAATTGATGGTAATATGGAGATCAATTGCTTCAGATCGTTTTGGGGAGTCATAATATTCAAATTAAAAAATTGAGCACCTGATAGAGAAGTTATGTCTCCATCTATATTTGCTTTGAGCGCATTTAAACTCAATTTATTTTCATTCAATACCCAATCATTCGAATTTAAATCAAGTTGTAGACTGGCCGTCCAATTGGCTTTAATATTCCGTAAGTATTCTATTCCATTGAAATTGTAACTAAAACTATCTAAATCATTGTTTAAGAAAAGATTAAGCATGCCATTATTTACCTTTCCAGTGCTGATGCTTTTTAAATGATTTAAACTTATTGAATAGAAACTGCTGGAGTCGATATGAGATAACTGACCTTCTGTAATGATGATTTTATCGAGATTGGTTTCCAGATTTAAGGTATTTGAAGTTGATGGGCTGCTTTCTTTAAGCAAGCTGGTAAGATTATAACTGCCTGATTTATCGATAAAAGAATTTAAAACCGGATGAGTTAGCTCAATTTTCTTCAGGTCTAATTTCGTAAATCCCGAGAAAAGTAATTTCTTCAAATCAAAACTCAAATCAAGTCTATCCGCTCGAAAAATTAGATTTTGGGAAGAATCTTCAAGGCTTAGATTATTAATATTCAATCCAAGATTGGGAAAACTTTTTAGCAGGCTAATATCAAGATCAGAATAATCCAGCTTTCCGTTAATCCTTTTATTTGATTCGGTTTTTACTATTCCATCTATTTTACCTCTGTATATAAATGGAATTGCGATTAGAAAAAGTCCAAATAAAATAATGATTGTTAAACTTATAATTTTTACTTTTCGCCACATATTCCAAAGTTAATTATAATATAGGACATTAATAATTAACTGATTGTCAATGTTTGGTGAATTCTAAGCTCAAATTTAATTCCCATAATTAATATTATGTAAAGTAGCAATTTTGAAAGTCCATACTTATTTCTTACCTTTTTGGATGAAAACCATTTCTTGTTAAATTTCATCATAGCCCACTTCCCTTATGAAAACTTTCAAGAGAATCAGCTTTGTTGTTTGCCTGTCCCATATTTTATTCCTATCTCCTTCCAGTTCACAAACTATTGATCCACTGAAGCAAAACTTAAATACAGCTGACGACTTCAATAAGCGAAAGCTATTGGGTCAACTTTTGCAATTGAGTTATGATCAGAAAGATTATTTAAAAACTAAATCTTACAGTTTTCAGATTCTCCAGCTCTACTCCCATAACTGTACTGATTCGGTTTATTCGCTAGCTGTGAAGATGTTTGCCAGGGAATATTATAGGATAAAAAAATTGGATTCAGCTGAATATTATTCGATTGCTTATTTGAAATGCATGGAAGAAATTAAGAATCTGAAAGAAATTGGATGGGCAGATAATTTTCTTGGAATAATAACTAAAAACCGTGGCCAAATTTCAAATGCTATCGACTATTATTCTCATAGTATTTCCATCAGAGATTCCATCGGGGATTTGGATGGCATGTCTGGGAGCTTGAACAACTTAGGTATAATTTACCAGGAAAGTGGTGATTATAGGAAAGCAAAAGAATGCTTTGAAAAAAGCCTTGCCATCAGAGAGAAACTAAAAGTATCACCGGACAGGCTGGCCAATGCTTATATCAATGTAGGCGAAATGAACTTAAAAATGGGTGCTTATGATATTGCCACAAAAAATTATTTCAATGCCTTGCGATTATATGAGCAGGATTCAAGTATTTGGGGTACTGCGGCCTCTCTCAATAATATTGGGATCATTTATTATCAACAAAAGGATTACGAACAGGCTATTACATATTTTCAGAAATCATTGGTTCTTGCGACAAATAATAAATTGGATGATCTATTGCCTAATATTTATTTAAATTTTGCAAATGTATACGCTGCTAAAGGTGAGAAAGTTAAAAATATTGAATACTTAAGTAAAGGCCTTGAAATCACCCAGGCCGCAAGTAATACTTCGGGTACTGCTGATTTTATGACTAACCTGGGGATCAATTATGCAGACTATGGAAATTATCCGCTAGCATTAAAAAATCTGTTACAGGCACGTTGTATTTATGAGAACATTGAATCCTCGGTAGATATTGCCAATATAGATATTGAATTGGGCAGATTGAATGTTTTAATAAAAAATTACTCCGCTGCTATACCCTTTCTCACAAAAGGGCTTAAAGTTTCAAAAGATCAAAATTCTATTCCATTGCAGGAAGCTGCAGAAAACCAACTTTCGCTGGCATACAAAGGACTAGGCAAATATGATCTTGCTTATCAGCACCAAATTAAATATGCCGCCCTCAAAGACAGTATTGACAATATTGAAAAAACAAAAGAAATCACCTTGATTCAGTCAAAATATGATCAGGAGAAAAATGAAAGTGAAATCCAACGATTAAATACTGACAGAATAAGTAAAGAATTGGAAATTAGCGAGCAGAAGAGGACCCAAAATAAAATATTAGGCACTTCCCTACTCTTTTTGCTAACTCTGACAGGACTTTATCTAGGACTCAGAGTAAGAAATAATCAAAAGCAAATTCAATTTGAAAAAGAAAAAAGTCAAAAATTATTACAAATAGACCAACTGAAAGATCAGTTCTTAGCCAATACATCACATGAATTGAAGACTCCATTAAATGGCATTATTGGACTTTCAGAATCCCTGATAGATGGTATCTCAGGTGAATTGCCCGTGGAAACCATTAATAATTTAAAGTTGATTTCTTCTAGCGGTAAAAGGCTTGCGAGCCTGGTAAATGATATTCTTGATTTTTCAAAGGCAAAAAATAAAGACTTGATTTTAAATATAAAATCAGTTGATCCGGCTGTGGTTGCAGATTTGGTCATGAGATCATCTTCGGTTTTAATAGGAAGTCGTCCAATTAATTTGGAGAACAAAGTGCCTGTAGATCTGCCTTTTATAGCTGCCGATGAGAATAGATTGCAGCAAATTCTATTCAATTTGATAGGCAATGCGATCAAATTTACAGACAAAGGCAATATTTCGTTGGAGGCAGAAGAGAAAAACGATCTTGTAGAGTTCAGAATTAGCGATACCGGAATAGGAATTCCAAATAATAAATTTGAAACTATATTTAAATCATTTGAGCAACTTGACGGCACAGAAACACGAACGCATGGTGGTGCTGGATTGGGATTGGCCGTTACTAAGCTGTTAGTTGAACTACATCATGGTACTATTAACCTGGAATCAAAAGTAAATGAAGGCACTACTTTTTCTTTTACCATTCCAATATTCTCTGAAAATATTTCTACTGAGAGTAAGACCCAACGTGAACCGGTAAACAATGCATTCACTCCCTCAAAACCTTTGCAAGACTCGAGCCAAATCGCTTTGATACAACCAACGCTCAAAACTCCGTATTTGGAGTCCTTCAAAATACTTATAGTAGATGATGAAGTACTTAATCTCAAAGTTTTGGAAAATCATTTATTATTAAGTGGTTACCAGGTAGAAAAAGCGTTTACAGGTACAGAAGCCCTGGAGAAAATTAAATCAAATCGCTTTGACCTGGTAATTGTAGATGTGATGATGCCCAATATGACGGGCTTTGAGCTTTGCCGGAGAATCAGGGAAACGCATTTGATGAATAAACTCCCCCTGATCATGCTCACAGCCAAAAATAGTATTACCGATTTATTAAAGGGATTTGAATCGGGCATTAATGATTATCTCACCAAACCTTTCTCTAAAGATGAATTACTTTCCAGGCTAAGAACGCACTTGCGACTCAAAAACTTCTATGTAGCAGCAGATAAATTTGTTCCCATAGAGTTTCTCAAAGCATTGGGTAGAGAATCCATCACAGAAGCCAAAATAGGAGACTTTACAGCTGATCGGTTTACCATCATGTTTAGCGATATCAGAGACAGCACTACCCTGGCTGAACAATTTACGCCGGAAGACAATTTTAAATTTATCAATGGATTTGTTGGACGTATGGGTCCTCTCATTCGGAACAACCATGGATTTGTAAATCAATACCTGGGAGATGCTATCATGTCTATCTTTCCTACTAATGCCAATGATGCACTCAATGCCGCCATACAAATGCAGCAAACCATGCATGCCTATAATGAAGAAAGAATTCAAAAAGGCCGACTCAAAGTAGAAATAGGTGTAGGCTTACATACAGGTGATCTCATCATGGGTATTATAGGTGATGATGATCGTGCCGACCCTGCTACTCTGGCTGATACTGTCAATGTTGCCTCACGCATAGAAGGGCTTACGAAATACTTCGGTAGTAAAATTTTGATTAGCGAGGATACTTATAATTTGCTGGAAAATCCTGAGCAATATCATTTCAGATCCTTGGGGAAAATACAATTAAAAGGAAAGACTAAAGTGTTGACTATGTATGAGTGCCTGGAGGGGGAGAATGATGAAATGAAGGAATTGAAATTAAGATATTTAGATAAATTTAGGGCGGGTATCATAAATTACCAAAATGGTGAGTTCGATCAATCGAAGATCAAATTTGAAAAAATAACACTTTCTATGGCTAACGATATTGCTTCTCAATATTTTTTAAGGAAATCAATTCAATTAAATGAAATTCGAGATATTGAATGGTCGGGAATTGAAGTTATGGTTGAAAAGTAGGAGAACTATTTCTTTTTAAATATGAAATATAATGAAGAAATAACAATTAAAAATAATACAATAATTTCTTCAAGAAAAAGCATAAAAGGATTGTCAGGAGATTCTTCAGTTACTACTACAGAGCCATTTTTTAGCGGATCTCCTATTTCAAAAATAATATTTTTAGTAATTGAAAATTTTGTAGTTGGTAGTATAAATGGAATAATTATTATCTGCTTGTCAGTAATAAATTCTCCATCTTGCGTAGGATCCATAATCCTTAATAGATCCCCATTTTTATTATAAATGCAAAGAATTATTTCTTTTCTTTCACTCATTCCCAATACTGAAACTTTTAAATTCATTCCTTGGCTTGGAGTTAGAATATTTTCACTAATTTCATTCTCCTCCAAATCCGCCCTATATTTATTAAAATTATAATTTATCACTTCTGATTTCTTGTTGCTGGTGAGATTTACAGTTATAGTTGCCGCATCAAATTTTACAAGACTTCCAGATTGATCAATTTTTTCCCCTCCATTTTTTCCAAAATGAATTTCTTTAGGATTAATATTAATAGGATTTGAATCATTTGAATTTGAATAATTAGAAATTGCCCAAATATAGACTTCATTATTTTTTCCTGCTTTTAACTCATCATTTTTAATTTTAAATTTAGTTCTATTACCTCTATTAATGGAAAGATTTACTATTTTATCAACTGCAAATAATGTGACTATTCTGGAAGAAATAATAGAGTCGGATTGAATAATTAAGTGATTTCTTTTCATTTCGGGTTGAACTACTTTCACCCAATCTCTAGGAATTTGTATTCTATCAAGCTGCCCAAATGAAATTTGAAAAGATTGAAAAAACACTATAAGGCATAAAATTTTCTTCATCGCATTTGGTCTTTAGTTTCCTTAAAAATATAAAATGCTCTCGGAATAAAAAAATTAAAATTTAATTATCCCTTATACAAATCCCAGTCCCCGAAATACTTCAAAAAAATTCTGCTCAGATTATACGCATCATCATCTGCCCTGTGCGGAGTTCCTTCAAATTCGAAGCCTTCTTTGGTAAGTGCTGAAATCAATCCAATGGGTTCACGAAGTTTTTTGAGTTGCAGGTATTTTTTATTTAAATCAAAGTAAATATTTTTCATCCAGTCGGTTTCCAGTTTATGTAAGATGGAATCCTGGATTAAGTACTCGCGATCATGATGACCCCAGGCCACCAGGAAATATGGATCTGGTTCTCTTTCAATCCATTCTATGAATTCGGGGAGTATATATTTGAATGATTTGGCTGAATTTATATTTTCTTGTTTGATAGATGTCAATTGAGCACAATAGGGAGAAAGTATCGGATACAAAATGGGTTTTACAAATCGACTATATCTTGATCTGATGTGCCCGTAAGAATCGATTTTGAGGGCCCCTATTTCAATGATTTCCTGGTTTCTGCCTGCCATATCACCTTCCCAACACGTGAGCTCAAGGTCGAATACTATAAAGTTCATACCTGCAAGTATACAATCAGGCCTTTAAAAAATCGTAGTTTTCTAGCCTGTTATGGTAAAAAAACAAGATTTTGAGGCTCCCTACCCCCAGTTTCCCTGTTTTAAGGTATTGGAGAGGTTTACTGGCATGAAACACACCAAGCTTCCTGATAGCGTCATTTACACATTCATCACCCATAAGCAATGCACTATGATCTAATTTTATCAAACCAAGTTTAGAATTTTCAATAAGTATGGCCTGCACTGCATTTACTTTTTGGACTAATTCGTCGAGACTGATATCTATTTCTTTGGGATCGAGCCGGAGTAAATTAAATACATCCAGACCGGAGTTCAATTTCTTAATAAGTTTAAAAGCGGCATAGGCGACAAGGTTAGTGCTGAATACCATATTGTGCTTAAGATAGCTTTCCACTATTTTTTCTGCCAATACGGAGGTATATACATTATCCCGCTGGCTTTGTACATCTTCAGACTCGTCCAAAGGCAAAAAATAATCCTTAATATCTATCAGTTTGCCATGTTGATCTATGCTTTGGCCAGTCTCATTTACACTGTTTCCTATCACATCTAATGGCTCTCCAAAGGATAATGCAATTTCTGAGCTTTGAGAAAGCAACCTGTACAAAAAGACAAATACATTTTTAATACTTCTAAAATCGTCTTTTCTGCCAGATGACATGTAAGAATCTTTACCCACAATTCTCAGATGTTGTTCTATTAGAAATCTGGCTTCCAGTACACAATGATAGTTAAGGACTACTGGTACTATATAAATATTTTTATAGTTGGCATCGGACTTGATTATTTCACGCTGGGCTTCAATTGCTGTACCCAATAATCCTAATTTTAATTTGGTTTCTATTTCTCCAGATCTGCTTCGGGTTCCCCCTGGAAAAAAAAGAGTATTCGTACCCCATTGCAAAGATATAGTAGACATGGTCTTTAAGGTTTCCAGGTAGACTGGGTTCTTTTTTCTTCTATCTACCCTATAAGCCCCTAGCCTATTCATAAAATACCCCACGAGCTCATTATTGTAAAGATTAAGGCCTGCCCCGTATGAAAATGCCGGTAATCCAGCTATCTCGTCTAAAGCGTACCCAATCATGATACTATCCATATTTGAAGAATGCGTCGGCACTATCACTAATACCCCATCCTTTGCCAATTTTCTGATTTTATCCAATGGACCAAAGAGCTTGATACGATCTTCTATTCGATGCTTGGATTTGAATATATAAAAAATATTTTTGGCACTGGCCGCATTTAAAAGCGTTCTGAAGAAAAAACTCAGAAATTTTCTCGCAAATAAGAAAGTCTTCTTTTTAAATCCACCAGCTATTTCTTCAGCGTATCGCTCTACTATCTTTTTTAATAAATAATCGCTTCTATTCTGAATCTCTTCCTGATCAGCGCCCGTGTCAGACAGCGATTTTTGAATCTTTTTCCAGAATATTGGTTCGTTTTGAGGATCAGCCGACCATGGATCATCTTTCATCCTGATCTTTTCCATATAAATGGTACGGGCTAATAATTTATCAAGCTTTCCTTTATATTTTAATCTAAGTCTAAGGCTGGTATTTTTAATAATTTCTTCTACAAATTCACTTCTCTTTTCATATAGTTTATAAATTGGCCAATCCTGAATCTCATCGATGATATGTGATTGTTTTTGGATTTGAGATTGCTCAATTCCATCGACAATAGTAGTATTATGTATAATGGTTGATTCCATTTAACCTGTTATCTTAAACTCGGTTACTATTCTTTGTAACTCTTTTTTAATGTCCTCATGGCCAATATTTTTCGTGCCAGAATGTCTTATGATCAAAGGTAATTCTTCCCATGATTCTTTGAGCGTTTTTTCAAAATCAAGCTGCAGTTGCTCCAGTTCACGGGGTTTTGATTTATCAGATTTTGTCCGAATAATTATAAAGGGAATCTGATTTTCACCACACCATTCAATAAATTTTTGATCAATCGATTGAAAGGGAATATTGCTATCAATTAGTATTAACAGCGTTAATAACTGTTCAAATTCTGCCAAAAAAGTAGATGATAAATCGGACCAATCTCCTCTTTTTTCCTTAGAGACTTTAGCATAACCATAACCTGGCATATCTACCAGGTAGAATTCTTCATTAATTTCATAAAAATTCAAGGTTTGTGTCTTACCGGGACTAGCAGATACCCGTGCAAGGCCTTTCTGTTTTGTGAGTGCGTTTATCAAAGTCGATTTCCCCACATTGGATCTTCCAATCACCGCAATTCCAGGCAATTTCTTTTTAGGTAAATCCTTCGTACTTACATAACTACCTATATAAATTGCATCCCATTCATTTTTTAATTTCTGTCGCTTCAATTCTATGGCTTTAATTCTTTTAACATCTGATATAAAAAGGGGTTAAATAAGGACATATTAAACTATTGTTTAATGTTATTGGCACGATTTTGTCGTTGTAACATCAAATAATCATGCAATATGAAGAAAATTTTTGTGTTTATCATTCTGATCCTCGGACTTGCTCATACAATTCAAGCTCAGTTTAGAGTAGGTTTGAAATTTGGGGCATCCAGTAATAACCTACTTACATCTCCTATTACCGTCCATAGTGTAAATGATATTTCCGACTTTAAACTAAGTTTGGCTCAGGCAAATTATGGCGTGCATGCAGGCATTTTTACTCAACTTAAAATAATGGGATTCTTTGTTCAGCCTGAATTAATGTTTAATTCAAATAGTTCAGACTATAAAATAAGTGACCTGGGGAAAGATCCTGTAAGTGTCATTAAAAGAGAAAGCTACCAAAACTTAGATATCCCCTTTCTATTGGGTGTAAAATTTGGACCACTTCAATTAGGTGCAGGGCCTGTAGGGCATGTTTTCCTGAGAAGCACTTCAGAACTATTTGATGTGGCAGGATATTCCCAGAAGTTCAAGGAATTTACTTATGGATATCAGGGAAATATTGCTTTGGTTATTGGTAAATTGTATATAGATGTTCGCTACGAAAATAATTTTTCAAAATTTGGTGATCACATTCGGTTTTTTGGAAATCAATATCAATTTGACAAATCTCCTGCAAGATTAATTGGAAGTATCGGCATAGCTTTTTAAATCAGCTATTTTATCAGAACAAATTTCAATGTCCTAAATTCTTGAGCACTCTGTAACTTGATATAATAAACACCTTCCCCTGCAAGTTCATCAGCTTTAACTGAGAAATTTCCAATTCCAGTTTCAGCTATATGGTACTCTTTAATTAATTTTCCTGCTGAATTGAAAATACTAATCTGCGGCTTTAAATCAGACTTGTAGCTGACATGGGCTTCCTGAAACATGGGATTAGGCATTATTTCAAGTTCAACCGGATTGGAAGAAAAGTTTTGAATAAGCTTTGTTGTTAAAATAGTTGGTTGAAGGTCAGTGCAAATATTTCCGATTCCATCCTGCAGGTAGAGATTAACCGAACAATGATCCGAATTTCCAAACTCATCCATCACGTACATATTTAACGGTAAGATACTCCCTACTCCATTAGGCAATTCAGTACAAGTAATAATTTTGAAACTATCTTTTACATCAGCACTCAATGAAAAGTGCAAATTAGATGAAGATGAACAATTGTCATAACTGCCTGCATTAAAGTCCTTAGCCCACACCGTAATATTACCTGAAGAGGGCATGATCACAATAGCTAATTGATCTAAACAAAGAGGGGTAGGAAGTTTACAATCTTTGATTTTTAAATGTATAATTTTCTCTATGGAGTTTCCACAATGATCATCAACAAATAATTTAACCAAATGGTCACCAATGGGCAAATTATTCAAATTGACAGATTTTTGAGAACTATTTACCAGGGTGTCTTCTGTAAAATCAGAGACACTTTCATTATTAAAATCTAGCCATGCCCGGACATTGTAATTTAGACTCAAGCCACAATTTTTATACAGTTCAAAGGGAATATTTAAATTTCCTGATTCGCAATTTATGTTATAAACACAGAAGGTAGTGTCATTGAACACCAGTTTTGGGCTAGAAGTATCGATGACTTTAATTATTTGCACATACTCCATATAACCATCTCCACCATCTTTTAAATTTCTTAAAATGCAATTCCTGTCTGTCTGATTTGCAAGTAGCGTGTCATTTATGATAATTTCAGGTGTTCGTATTTTACTTCCCGTAGGTACATGCATGCATTCATCCTGGATATACCAGGTGCGTATTATTTTAAAGCATGCGTCGGAAACGATATCAAATTGTTCATCTTTATAAGCAACCGAAACCATTTCGCACTCATCGTCCGAAATGATGGGTTTACCCAGGTTTGAAAAACTTAAATCGGAGATATCATTACAATACATCAATGCATCTTCCGGGAATATTACTTCAAAATCTGATCGGTGATTAATAATGATCTTTTGACTAACCGTAGTTTCATTTTTACATCCATCACTAAAATACCATTCCCGTTTAAACCAGCCTGTGCCGCATTGATCTACATATTTTGTATCTATAAAATGTGATTTGGAACTGTCTATTTCACAGTTGTCATAAACGCCGAATTGCCTCTCCCGGTTATTTTCAGATTGATAAATGGGTTGATAAAACAAAGAAGTAATGTCTCCTGTAAAAGTCCCATCGGTACTGTCCAGGCATAGCCAATCCCTGCAATAAAGAGGTGCCCAGGAACCGATTTTGCAATTGATTTGTACATCAGCATCGTCCATGGGGTAATATGATCTGCAGGAATAGTAGCCAAATGGGATTCCCAAATGATTAAATGCATCAGACAGATCATTGTCATTTTCTTTAGTACACTCGATTTCAAGATATGCACCTCCATTAATTAAAGCGCATCCCTTCTCATAATTTATGAACTCAGATTCGTTCATTTTAAAACACAAACCTTCAGCAGTGCCAATTTCTGAGCCATCACAAAAGAAAACCAAATCTTTCAATGGCTCTACTTTGGGAGGAGACTTATCTATGATTGAAACTGATGACATGCAATCATTGTATAATCTGCCTAAGCAAATGGAAAAGTCCCGATCCAGGATATTTCCACAAGGAAGATCTACTATAGGCTGATATAAATAATTGCTATCACTTTTGAAAATAGAATGGTTAGTATAAAAAAATTTCAGCGTGTCCAGGCAATCAATTTTAGGGAAATCATCTGTATAAGCTTTTGAAAAGTATTTATAGTTTAATTCTAATCTTGCTAACGGGTAAGAATTGAAACAGAACCACAAATGTTCCGAGTAAGGAAACAAATGATCATCAAATCTTGGCAAATCATCAGCTTCATAAGCTCGTAATACGATCTGTACAGTTTCACATGCTGTAAGATCCAGGTAATCTTTAAATGCATACGTGTTAATCCAATGATTGACGAGTGCAGTGCTGGCAGAATCACTGGCCAGGTCTGTATTCGGACATTTTTTCTTTACTATTTCAGATAAATAATTTCGCCAGTATTCTAAACTATCCATTCTTGCAATAGCGAAATGTAAGTGTGTATGGCAGTTATCTTTTGAATCATTATTCAAGTCTATGGCGTAGAGCCTACTCCAGCATTTATCTGGATCTACTGTCAATGTAGTCTTTTCGTCACAGATTACATTTGGGTAACTTGCATCTGTTACAGTAGCTTCTACTGTTTTAATGGAAGTAAGGCCACAAGCATCAGTTGCAGTAAAATAAACCAAATTAGAACCAACTGGTAGTATGATATCATCAAATAATGCGGCTTGCACGTGCACGGTTCTTCCATTTTCGGGATCAGCATAAGAGTAAAACATAGTTACTTCATAGTCTGAGCAGTCGCTAAAATTTTGTGTTCTGTACCTGGTAATAGTGCCGAAACAATCATGAGGATGGGTGTTAGCTTTTAATATTGGAGTAACGACAGAAGCTCGTGGGGCGCGGGTGTCTTCTATTCGCAGGTACTGAATAAAAATAGTATCCAGGAATGTGCACCAATCCAGCACTCGCCATTCTCTGCGCACAATCATTCCATTTCCACAAAGATTGGCTACTTCATCATTGTACAAGGCTTTGAGATTACAAAGGGGACTTCCTACCGGATAGACCGGAAAAGTATCTATATAGGGCACAGCCAGTAGAGATTCACTGATAATGCCTAGCTTTTGATAGCTTAATAGCGAATCCGGATTAATATAATCAAGTGGACTCCCTGCGAATGATTCACAGGAGAGAATAAAATTATCCGGCGGCAGGAGATCTGAAAACTTAGATTTTTCAATTAGAAAGGTATCCGTGCAATTAAACGAATTATTCCATTGATCCCAGTTGGTAATTTTTTGAATGGCTAGCCCTGCATATCTATTTTCGCAGGTAGAATCAATAATTTGCCAATCAAAATGATATCGTATTGTGCCTGAACAGGCATCCACTACGGTATCTACATGCTGGAGGTAGTAGCTTAATTCAAAGCAAGAGATAGTATCCTTTTTACAAATTAAAGGCGCGGCTGCTTTATCTTCTACTTTCAAGATTCCCCAGCATGAGTTTCCAAATATGTCTGTAGCCTTATACACCATTTCGTACCCCAGATGGGATCTATCAATCATATTATTTGCTAGGTGATTTGTTCCAAATGGATAAGATAAATGGATGGAATAATCACAATTACCCGGATTCTTCAATACATCTTTATCTGTAATTAGTTTAGTGCAATTATCTTTTGATAAGCTAATATTTGCTTGAACAATACAAATTAAATTTGAGATCGTGGATTCTATGATTACGCACCTGGCAGTTGATTCACATCCGAAATCATTGCGAATTGCTGTATAATAAATTTTCTGTGAAGTTCCAGGGATAATACTTGCAGTATAGGAATCACCACTAGCTAATAGCACTCCCGAAGAATCTGGATGTTGGTCATAAAAATGATAAGCGTCAGCGCTATATTCGATAGCGTTATAATCATGTTTACCAAGATTTACACTATCGTCGATAGGATAACCTTGCCATTCAATGGATGGATCAAATGCGTTTCCAGGTAAACTATCACCTGAACATACCGTTGATTTCCTGCGAATACTATTGTCTTGAGTAGAGGTCAAACCGCTACCCCATTGACTACCTGGATCGAAACCTACCTGACCGATCACATCAATGATTTTTCCATTATGAGTAAGTACTATGGCATCATCTCCGTTAAATCCCACATTATTATCAATTTGATCAGCTATGTTCAAAAGATTTGCTGCCGCTTGATTATCACATATTACAAAAGCGCTCCAGGGTGAAATAATGCCTGTCAATTCAATAGGAGGTGAAGAGAATAAGGTAATGGTATCCCCATTAAAATAAATACTGATCACGTAATTTTCAGCTGATAAATCTATAGGATCATTAGTCGCATTGTAAAGTTCCAGGCATTTATTAAAACCAGAACCTTCTACATACTCAGAGAAAAATAAATCCGCTGCTGGTTTCCTTGCTGGAAGTCCTCCTCCACTTGGACTTAAAGTAAATGGCCCACTTTCACAAATTGGAATATTGCCCAGTTGATCAGGAGGAGTCATGGATGCACACACATTACAAAACTGATAAGCAGAATCAATCAGGGTATCCTGGCAAAATCCATCGTATAACCTGTATATCGTGACAGTTCCACCTGGTATAGGATCGCTTATAAAGCAGGAAGTATCAGCACTAGTTACAACTGATCCATTTAAAGGAATATCCACTATCGCGGAAGAGAATGGGCCGGCGGCTAATCCCTTCCATTTTAATATCAATTGATACGTGCCATTTTCATCAAAGGAAGTACATATATTGGTAGTTGCGGAGATCAGTTTGAAGCCACCCTGCACCGTGATGTCCTGGCAATTCATACTAAGGGAGGCGCATATGGCTTGGCTACTAATACTATCCATTATTTCAGAAATAGTAAGAAAATGGCACCCTGAGAACTCCTCAAAAGTTCCTAAAAAGGAGAGTCCGTAAACACAAAATTCTCCTTCTTGGTTAAATGTGAAGGTAGCACCATGACTGGTTGACGAATCCCCCATTCCTATATCCGAGATAGTGTCATTGCTCGTAAGTAGCCAGATATAATGATAAGGAGCTTCCACAGAATTTGCAGCCCCTGGTGTGGGC
Organism: Chitinophagales bacterium; assembly: GCA_038251405.1. GTDB lineage: Bacteria > Bacteroidota > Bacteroidia > Chitinophagales > Saprospiraceae > JADJLQ01. The sequence continues at coordinate 8,465 of JBBSBH010000040.1, read as the reverse complement.
GTACTGTCATTAGTGAATAACCCGGAATGATTTGGTATTCGTGCCAGCGAAGAAGCCGTATTATCACGATATTCAATGGTTTGATTCAAACTATCCAATAGAACGGTATCTATTCTCGGATTTTGATTATCATAAACTACTGCATCTACTAACGAGTCAGAAGTAGGTAAGCTAAATGGATAACTTGCTTTATGATAGAGTGCAATGGCATCTTGACCATTTTGAATAAATCCGTTTCCAATGGTAATTAATGTATCTGAAAAATTGTCCATTGGATGCGGGTCTTCGATTTTAGGACCTCTTACTAAAAAATAACCACAGTCATCGGTCTTGAATTTATCTAAATCAATAATTCTATATTGAATATCTACTGTTGCAGGAGTAGATCCTCCATTAAAAAATACAAGCACATAGTCCTTTAGGCTTGTATTAGGTGGTCCCAGTACTTCAACAAATTCTGCGGTATCATTTCCAGGTGAGTCTGGATCAAACTCATTAATTACAAAAGTCGAATAGACTGGCTTTAAAAGATTAGGGTCAGTCCTAATAAAGGAAACTTTAAAAGTATCGCTGGTTTGGCCAAGGCAATACGCGGTCTCATCGTCCACGCTCACTATATGCTGGCCTACCTGGCAGACAAGGCCGTTTTGGCTAAGAGGCGATGCCGGACCTAAGGAACCTATACTCGAATTAAAAGAGGGCTTTACTGATGGTTGTAGAAAACCAAAAAAACTGATCCACCAGATCACATTCCAAAAAAGAATTTTTGACATTATGTTCATTTCAGTACTGTTAGGGAGGATGCTAATTTATTGATTATCTTTTAATAAGAAGCCGATCTTCTATTATTATTTTAGGTATCATTTAAAGAATTTTAAGTTCAATTTTAAAACATATGTTTTTTAGCATCTTACATATATTAATATAATTTATTTGTTAAAAATTAACACTCCTTCTAAAACTTAAGCTTTATATTTACCGTTATGACTGATATTTGTAATTCCTAATTAAAGTACAATAATGAAAAATCGTATTTTTTATAAACTAAGTTGGCTATTAGTTGTTCTATTATTCTTAGCTATTGAAGCTTGCAACCGTGGAGTTGGTTGCCCTAGTGATTTTTAAAACAAATTTTATGCATTGGACTGAAATTAATTCATTGAGTCAACTTGATGAATTAAATGGACTTTCAAAAGAAAATATAGTATTAGTATTTAAGCATAGTACCAGGTGTTCTATTAGTGATATAGCCTATGCCAGACTTCAGTCTTTGTCCTTCCTGGAATTGCCAGCAAATTTAAAATGTTTTTATTTAGATTTAATCAGGTATAAAGAGTTGAGTAATCTTATTGCAGAACGATATAAAGTCTATCACGAATCTCCTCAGATCTTGCTCATTAAAGATGGAGATTGTTTTTTTGAATGTTCACACTTAGATATTAGCTGGGAAACAATTCTTGATCAGATGCAATCTGAAAAACAGTTGACCGCTTAGTTCCATTTAGTATTTTCTTCCATTTCAGCTTCCTGTATTTCAGCTTTTTTATTGTTTTTATACCAGATATACCCTATGGTACCCACCAAAAGATAAGGCATCATAAACATGTATAAAATACCTGCATTTATAGTTCTGCCAATGGAGTTTGCCTGGCCACTTTCCAGATTTGATTCTACAGTCATTCTACACATAGGGCATTGCGCATCCATGACTCCTAAAACCAAAAGTATAATCGAAAAAACTAAAAATATACGAACGGTTTTTTTCACGGTACAAATCTACATGCAATTTATGAATATAGTATTCCTATTCCTTCTGCCATTTTGTCACGAAAACCACTACATTTGCATTCTTTTTTATATTAAACCTGATGCAAGAAGAAGCTACTTTAACTAGGGAAATAATCGAAGTTCGACAAGGAGAAGTATTTGATAACAATAATCGTATCGGGCAGAGTTTACCTGGAAAGCGGTTTTATATAGAAAGCTATGGTTGTCAAATGAATTTTTCCGACAGTGAAATAGTCGCATCCATACTTGGCAATCAAGGATTTATGTCCACCTCCAATCTTGAAGAAGCTGATTTAATTCTTCTAAATACATGTAGTATTCGGGAAAAGGCTGAAGAAACCATTCGAAAAAGGCTGCGCACATTTTATAAAATAAAAGATGAAAGACCTGGTACATTGATAGGTATCCTTGGGTGTATGGCTGAGCGTTTGAAAAAGCAATTACTCGAAGAAGAAAAATTGGTTGATTTGGTTGTTGGCCCTGATGCGTATCGTACCCTTCCTGCTCTAATTGAAGGAGCAGAAGATGGTGAAAAAGGTATAAATGTTTATTTATCAAGAGAGGAGACTTACGCAGATATTTCACCGGTGCGGTTAGATAGTAATGGTGTGAGTGCATTTATTAGCATTATGCGAGGCTGCGACAATATGTGTTCATTTTGTGTAGTACCCTTTACTCGTGGCAGGGAACGCAGCAGAGATTTGTTTAGTATAATTTCTGAGGCTTCAGATTTATTTCAAAAGGGCTTTAGAGAAGTAACTTTATTGGGTCAAAATGTAGACTCCTATAAATGGGCAAATCCTGACTCAGGAGAGTTGGTAAACTTTGCCAATCTATTGGAGAAAGTAGCTCAAATAAATCCCCTTTTGAGAGTTAGGTTTTCAACTTCACATCCCAAAGATATCACGGATGAAGTTCTATACACTATGGCGGCCTATGAAAATATATGTAAGTACATACACTTACCTGTCCAGTCTGGCAATAGCAGAATTCTGGATCTCATGAATAGAACGTATGATCGGGATTGGTACATAGATCGGGTAAAAGCCATCAATAGAATTTTACCGGAATGCGCTATATCGTCCGATGTGATCACAGGGTTTTGCAGCGAGACAGATGAAGAACATGCGGATACTTTAAGCATTCTGAAGATAGGTAACTACAGTATGTCCTATATGTTCTTTTATAGTGAGCGACCCGGTACTTTGGCTGCAAAAAAATATCCTGATGATATTCCTTTGGAGATAAAAAAGAAAAGGTTGAGTGAAGTAGTATTATTGCAAAATAGAATCTCTCTTGGTCATAATCTGAAGGAGATAGGTAAAATATTTAAGGTTCTAATCGAAGGAGATTCAAAAAAATCAACACTCGAATTTAAAGGAAGGAATACTCAAAATAAGGTAGTAGTATTTCCTAAAAAACAGGGTTACCACAAAGGTGATTATGTATTTGTTCAAATAGACCATGCTAATAGCGCTACCCTATTAGGTCATATTATTTAATTATGGCTGTTTCCAATATTCAATCTGTAAAACAACGATTTGGTATCATAGGATATTCAAAGGAACTGGAACGTGCCCTCGAGACTGCAGTCCGGGTGGCAGATACAGATCTTACTGTTTTGATTACTGGAGAAAGTGGAACGGGTAAAGAAATATTTTCTCAGATCATTCATTCATTGAGTAAGAGAAAGCATAATAAATTTATCGCCGTCAATTGTGGAGCTATTCCTCCAGGCACTATTAATTCAGAATTATTTGGTCACGAAAAAGGGTCGTTTACGGGAGCTGCCGGTGAGCGAAAAGGATACTTTGAAACTGCCGATGGCGGTACTATTTTTTTGGATGAAATAGGTGAAATGCCTTTAGATACACAAGCTTATTTATTACGTGTATTGGAAAGCGGTGAATTCTTGCGGGTAGGATCTTCCAAATCTCAGCGAACCAATGTGAGGATTATAGCAGCAACTAATGTTAATTTATTGGATCGCATCGAAACGAATCGATTCAGAGAAGATTTGTATTACCGTTTAAACATTGTTCCCATACATGTACCCTCACTCAAGGAGCGGCGCGATGATATATATCTGCTTTTTAGAAAATTTTCAATTGATTTTGCGGAAAAATATTCCACTACACCGGTCGACCTGGATGAAGATGCCAAAGATATGTTATTTAAATATTCGTGGCCAGGGAATGTGAGAGAACTAAAAAACTTTGCAGAACAACTTTCAGTGTTATCAGAAGATAGAATAATCAGTAAGACGGTTTTGATGCAATTAATGCCTGCTTTCAATAAAAACCAATTTGCATTATTACCAGGTAGATTTTCAGAATCAAAGCTGGATGAAAGAGAGATTTTATATAAAGTGTTATTCGATTTAAAGAAGGATATGAATGATTTGAAGAGCTTATTCTTCGAATTGATAAGGCAAAATAATTTGGAAATGCCTGAGATGAAAGGCCATGTGATGGATCAATTATCTTCTGATTCGAATTGGATGAATAAATCTTTGCGGGAAGACAACGATAGAAGATCTATTCCAGTGGAATACGCAAAGGGAGATTTTCACAAGCCCGTGGTTTTGGATAAAAAGGATGCAGCCATGCTAGATGCAAAGACAATACTAGTAGAAGAGCCATTATCCATAGAGCAAATGGAGAAAGATCTTATCGGTAGGGCATTGATCAAACACAAAAGCAGACGCAAGGAAGCTTCCCATGAATTGGGTATAAGTGAGCGGACTTTATATAGAAAAATCAAACAATACGATCTGGAATGAAAAATTTGAATTATTTCATTTTAGTTTCAGGCATTCTCCTGAGTGGGTGTTATTCTTTTAAAAGTACATCTATTGATGCCAATACGAATTCATTTTATGTGCCCATGTTTGAATCGAGAGTCGATAATGGACCAGCTACTTTAGCCATCACTTTTACCGAAAAATTAAAGGATAAGATCAGAAGTCAATCCAGGCTTAGATATCTGGACACGGATCCTGATTTGTCTTTTACAGGTACCATAGAAGATTTTAATGTTACCTCGCAAGCACCTACTTCGGAAAATGTTAGTGCATTGAGTAGACTGACTATAAGGGTGAAAATAGATTTTGAAAACCGACATGATGATACCAAAAACTGGAGTCAATCATTTTCATTTTTTCAAGATTTTTCCGGCACCCAGAACTTATTGGATGTACAGGAGACTTTAGTAAATACGATATCGAATCAAATTGCTGAAGATATTTTTAATAAAGCATTTGGTGATTGGTAATCAGAATCTTAAAACACTTCAGGATTTTTACCTGAATGTTTTGAATTTTATTTTGAAATTACCTGGGTGGTAATGTGTTCTCCGACCTGAACTTACAAATCAAAAATGAATGGTACAGCTCATTCTTCTACTAAAAAGGAAGTAAGCGACTTTTAAAAGCGTTCGGTGATTGGTAAATACTATTTATTACTATGCTTTTGAAGGAGCAGCACAATCCTCTCCAGGTTTTCGGCCACAAACCACACACTCCCCTATTTGACTTTTTAGTTGTGCAGAAGCATTTGCACATGTACCCCTAAACTCTTTACCTATTACCCAATATCTCAAATTGATAAGTGTAAATGCAATCATAAATGAACCAAATATGATAGCGAGCAGGTAAAAAAATTGTGTCATGCGAACTGATTATCTTCGTGCAAAGATAACGGTTTTAAAAGCATGAATAACGGAAAAGAAACACAAGAAGCATTTTTGAGATTAGTAAATATCATGAATGAATTGAGAGAGAAATGTCCATGGGATAAAAAACAGACTAACGAATCTTTACGAAACCTAACCATAGAAGAGACCTATGAGTTAGCCGATGCCATTCTGCAAAATGATACAAAAGGTATCAAAGAAGAAATAGGTGATCTTATGCTTCATCTTATATTTTACTCCAGGATAGCCGCCGAAAATGGTGATTTTACATTGGCTGAATCAATTAATCAGGAGTGCGAAAAGCTCATTCACCGGCACCCTCATGTATATGGTGACACCAAAGTAACTGATGATGCAGAAGTAAAACAAAATTGGGAAAAGCTTAAACTCAAAGAAGGCAAAATGTCAGTATTGAGTGGAGTGCCCCTTACCCTTCCAGCTATGGTAAAAGCTTATCGCATGCAGGAAAAGACCAAACAGGTAGGATTCGAATGGGATAATAAAGAACAAGTATGGGACAAAGTGGAGGAAGAGCTTCTTGAATTAAAAGAAAGTATTGCCGAAAATCATGATCAGCAACACATTGAAGAAGAATTTGGCGATGTACTTTTTGCTTTAATAAATTATGGTAGATTTATAGGTGTGGAAGCTGAGACAGCCCTGGAAAGAGTAAATAAAAAGTTTAAGAATAGATTTGAATTTATTGAATCTAATGCTCCAAAGCCACTTGCTGAAATGACCCTGGAGGAAATGGATACTCTTTGGGATAAGGCTAAAACGCTGGAAAATAAATTATAGAGAAATCTTATCCTCAGCTTCCTCGCTTTCTTCTTTCTTAATGGATGATCCAGTGGCACCACAGGTAGGGCATATCAATGCATCAGAAAACATGTCGTTCAACTCCTCAAACCTGGTCTTGCATACCTGGCATTGATAGATATTGGACTCTGATTCATAGGCTATAGATTGCATTATGGGTTCTTCATTATTGGGTGCATTCATTTTAAGACTATTTCTATAATACGAGATGATGCATCTGTTCAATTCGTCGGGCAATAAATATTTAGGTAGTGATTTCCGGTACTCTAAACCAGTTCTTTCATGAGGGTTGAAATCTTTTGATAGCATGATATCATAAACCGGTAATAAACCAAATCTACCTATTCTAAATTGATGTCTTTTCCTGATAAGAATATTACTAAAAACTTCCGTTTTGGGCTTGCTTTTAATGCCAAACACTATGCCTGATGTACGGATATCTTCCAGGTCGAGATGCTTGACTATAAATCGTTTTAGTTTTACGGAAGAATGAACATTATCTTCCACTTGAAAATTGAGTTCATTGAGAGCATGTCTTACATTGATATGGTGAAAATTAAGAATGTGTATCCATTTGGGTATGTCCACTTCAGCTATTCGTTTAACAATCAGTGACTTCCAGGGTGTTATACAAATATCTTCATCTATGTCTGTTTCTTTACAAAGGTTATACAAATCCTGTAGAAATTCAATTTCAAACCATTCATTCCTTCTGTAAATACCCATCCAATAAAACTCGCCATATTTGTTTAACCCTTCATAGTATGGAAGATTATATTCAGGAAATGCTAACTCTTCATCGTCTATTAAAGTAGCAAATTCTCCGTCGTTAAATTCACTTACTAATTTCTGCTCAATATCTTCAGGATAATCGTGATCTCCTTTATATTTCAATAATAGACTTTCAATCTTTTTGGAGAATGAAATCAGTTGATTGGAATTTATGAGATCTTTCCACTTTAATATAGTATTCGACTTAGGGAATCTAATAAAAAGGTGCCAGAAATTCACATTTTTTTCAGAGGCTACCCAGTTTATATTGCCTGTAAAAAGTGGTGTTAATGGCTGAATATTGTCAGTAATATTTATTTTTAATGAAGGTGAAAAATCTAATTGATTCAATGCATTTTTAAAAGTTTGCCCAGTCAGCCAGGAATTGGTATTAAATATAGTTTCAGCCTGAAAGGAAGACATGATATTGGGCTTAGCGTCCAGATCAAATTGATAGTCTACTTCAGACTTTTTCATTTCTTTCTCAAATAGATCTATAAGGTCAGAAGGTATTTCTAAAAATATATTTTGACGCAATCCAAATCGAAGTCTTGAGATATTCAATTTTGATAAAATATCTAAAATCTTTCCTAGTTTATCGAGACTTACTATCCCTCCATGGCAATTTATTTTTACCACCTCTACTGTCTTAAGTATTTTCATTCCTGGCTTTGTTTCTAGGAGTGAAGGTAATTATTATTTAAAAAATTTCATGGAAGTCCTATGGTGCCTCTTACAATATACAGAGAAATAATTTTTATACACTCAACTTCTAAGGATTACAAGAATTAGTTGTCCATTTTTCTCCCTCTAAAAGTCTTAGGAATTACTAAAATGATGCATTTTGTCAGACTCACTTGATTTATATACTCGAAAATATATTAGCTAATGCTGAAGCGGATTAGTATCTATAAAGAAACAATAAGCTCTTCCTCATATTTTCAAACTATCAAAATCTACTCTCGTTTAGGGAATTGTGGCAAAGCGATTCATAATCCTAATAAAAGCGATCCAAGAATACAGGTCAAACTAAAACTCAATAAACATATTTTCGCTTCGAAATTGGTAATTCCAAATGTTATTAATAGTACACATGATATATTTCTATAATACAAATCTCACACAAAACCAATTAATAACAATTGTCATTTATTTTTATATAAAGATTGTTAACATTAATTAAAGTATTACTTAACATTTTTTTACCTTTCTAATTGAATTTCAAAACAATAAACGAATTTTATATGCAAAAAACGAATTTTACTATTCATTCAATTTCCCGAGTGGCAACCTGGTGTATGTCGCTCTTACTGCTGTTTGCGCTAAGCACTTCCGCCCAAGCTCAAACTTGTAACTTGGTCTGTAATGACCATGTAAATGCTTCAATACCAGCA
>JBBSBH010000039.1:0-51054 GCA_038251405.1 Chitinophagales bacterium | reverse complement strand
AGCAGGAACCAATCCGTTGGGTTTCTCACCGTAAATATAAAATATACCACCTACCCTCATTCTATAGTAGATGTTTTGAATGTGTTTTCTCCAATGACATATTGGAAATTTGTCATAATTTTAGTCGGACAACAATGATTCATATTATGAAAACAGTTTTCAATATTTCAGTACTCTTAGGATTGATTGGATTATTCAGTCAATGTAAACAATTGACTCCAACTAAAATCTCAGGTGAAAGAAAGATCATCGCAAATCAAATGGATAGCTTGTTGTTAAATAATCTGGTACATTCATGGTATCCCAAATCTATAGATACCTTATATGGTGGATACCTTTCTACTTTTGACAGCGCGTTTATTCCGGTGGGCAAACAAGACAAAATGATAGTGTCTCAATCAAGGCACTTATGGAATAATTCTAAAGCGGCAGCTCATTTTCCAAATGATCGGCCCTATCTGGAATATGCCAGGCATGGATTTAAATTTCTAAAAGAAAAAATGTGGGATCAGGATCGAGGAGGTTTTTACTTTATGGTAGATCGTGCCGGTAACCCTATTGGGGACACTGCAAAAACTGCCTATGGCAATGCATTTGGGCTATATAGTATATCTGCTTATTATCTTGCCTCAAAAGATCCTCAAGCATTGGATCTAGCAAAAAAGACTTTCCACTGGCTGGATACACATAGCCATGATTCTATTTACAAAGGTTATTTTCAAAACTTAGATAAATATGGAAGTATTGTAAAAAGACCCGTTAACTCGATACCAAATTCAGAAATTGGATATAAAGATCAAAATAGCTCCATTCACCTATTGGAGGCACTCACTGAGTTTTACCAGGCCTGGCCTGATCCTTTAGTAAAGACTCGATTAGAAGAGATGATATATCTGATCAGAGACAAAATCACTAATGAAAAAGGAAATTTAATTCTTTTCTTTCAGCCAGACTGGACTCCTGTAAGTTTAAGAGATTCGAGTAAAGAAGTAATCCTTAAAAACTATGGAATAGATCATGCCTCCTTTGGTCACGATATTGAAACTGCCTACCTGCTCATGGAAGCATCACATATTGCGGGATGGAAAGATGATACTATTACCTGGAGAAAAGCTAAACGCATGACTGATCAATGTTTGAAGTATGGATGGGATGATGCAGTTGGTGGATTTTATGATGCCGGATATTATTTCAAAGGAGAGCCATCTATCTCCATTATTGGCGATGGTAAAAATTGGTGGACGCAGTCCGAAGGATTAAATACGCTCCTCATCATGTCTGATTTATACCCCAATGATCCATTACACTATTTTGAAAAATTTAAAAAACAATGGTCCTATATCCAAAATTATTTGATCGATTATAAACATGGTGATTGGTATTCAAATGGCCTTGATAAAGATCCGAATGCCATCCATGGCACTAAAGGGAATATTTGGAAAGCTGCCTATCATCAATATAGAAGTCTTGAAAATTGTATATTTCGATTGAAGGGAGAACATGAGTGAGTACTAAATAGTACAGGGTTATCATTTCACCATAATGTCTTTAATCCTTCGGACTTATAAGATTTAATATTATCATCATTGGTTATGAGGGTATAGTTATTTTGAATAGCCTGCCAAATCAACATTCTATCAAATGGATCTTTATGATAAACCGCTGACAAATTACAAAACGAAGCTGCATCTTCATGCTCTAATGGTATTAATAAATACCCATCTTCTTTGCACTTAAATAAAAGATCGGTAGGCTTCAACATTCCCAGGCTCAATTTACCAGAATTATGTTTTATAGATATTTCCCAGAAATTTACAGAGCTAATGAGTATGTCTTGTTCCTCTATCAGGATTGTTTGTACTTTTTTTGAGATTCTTTCGTAATCAAAGTAGCTCCAAATCAGAACATGAGTATCTAACAGATAATTCAATTTATGAATTAGTTTAATGTAAATTCTTCATCACTGGTTTCGTTGAAATTATCAGCCATTTTATAACCCTTAGTGTCTTCCAATAATCCCAATTTTCTCACTTTTTTCCTTTTCTTTTCGGCCTTAAAATACCCTATTACTTTCTTGCCTCGACCAAAGGTCACTTCTACTACCTGACCTTCTTTTACTAACTCCACTACCTTTGAAAATTGAGCCTTGAACTCACCTACTGTCATTGATTTCATAAAATACTAGTTTAATTCAAATATATGAATTACTTGTCAACTTGTCAAGTTAAACCAAAATTTTGCATTAGACTTTCTATGCAAAATCTGAGGTGTTGAAAATGAATTATTTATATTGATTTAAAATGGCAAGAAATAATTACATTTTCAAAACTCATGTTTAACCTCGATAAATAGTTGGTTTTTAATTCAACTATTTCATCGACCGTTGGCAATTTTTGCTTCAGCTGCAAAAATTGGGTTAAATCTTATAGTATCAACCCCTTTATTCTGCACTGCTATACTTTTATCTCGGAGAGCAATAACGGCAAACCCGACCGCCAATCATTGTCAATAAATAATTCAAAGGCATATTTACCTGGAGTTTCAAACTTGAGTTGATTGAGTTGCAAAGCAAAATTTACTGTAGAATGATGACCTTTTACAGGCGCTTGTACCTGAATATTTCCCTCTATATTGGAAATAATTTCTTTTCCCTTATTATCTATTAGTCGCAATTTCAGTTTATGTTGTCCCTGTTCTTCTTCGGAAAATCTCAGCCGCAAAGAAATACAGCAGGAAGAATGTAAACAAGGATATTGTTTAGGGAAAATGGTATCAAAAGTGCCTACTATTATCATTTTGCCCATCATATCCTGAGCATAATCACATAAGGTAAAAATTTCTATTTCCATGAATCCAATTAATTTATAATTTCTACAAATATATGGATATGAATTTTCGTAGTCTGTGGGATTAGAAATCCATGCACTAGCTGCCGGTGCCATTAAATGGAAAAAACCTTCATATTCCTACAAATCATTGGAATTAGCCAAACAGAAAGCTAATGATGCCAGGCAAGGGCAAACTATGAAAAACAGTTTTCGGCCATTAGTATGGAAATGCAGTGATTTACCCCGTACAAGTTGACTCTAAAAAAAAGTCGAATAAACTCTTACCACTTAGGTTTGATAAAAAAAAGAGCTGTTCCATCAGGATCCTTGAAGTGAATGAATAGCCCTCCTTCTTCTTTTCTTTCAGTCATATTTATTGCTAATTTTTGTAATTCAGATTTTGTCTCTTCGAAGTTATTAACTGTTAAACCGATGGAAACATTTCCTGAATTATCTTTCAAATGCTCACTATCCGTTGGGTGAAGTCCGATAGTTAACCCGGGGGAAGAAAGTAATGCATAATATTTATCCCAACGATCCTTTAAAGTAAAGCCAATCGATTCATAAAAAAAAATGGACTTATCCAGATCTTTTACATTGACGGTAATGCTAGAATCTTTAATATTCATTATTAAATAATTGAATCATTTGCAATTCTAATCACACGTAAACAAATATAGCACAATATGTTATTGAATTTTACGAAGTAATATCTTAGTACCATTAGTCCCTGTTATAAGCATGCTTCTGTTTTCTATATAATATCTGCCCAAATGTGCTTCCTGGCTGGTACCATTTTGAGTAATTTGCAGATACAATTGATTACTTCTGGTATACCAAACGACACCTTCCATTTTTTTCAGGCCTGATGACTTGCTTTGTCCTAAAAAATCAGATCCACTTATAGTGGCTGCAGACCCACCATCTCCTACGGAACCATCATCAAAAAAAATCATACTTTGAGTAAAAGTCGATCCCATAAAATCACTTCCTGAACCCGAATTGTAATTTTCTTCTTTCTGCCATACTCCTACGAGGTCTGGATTAAGTTCAGCGCCAGATGGGAGTTTGATTTTTTGAACACTGTTAGCGGAAGATACCGGTTGGTTTTTTTCCCGGTTCAATGGTACTTTGACCTCCGTTTTATTTCCTGCAACATCAAAAACAAGAGTGATATTCATTTTATCAATTAATAATTCACCTAGAATTACTGGTCGCAAGCTCAGCGTTTGATGAATAGCTTCGCCCGCAAATCTATTTCCATTAATTTCGGCTTTTACAGAATAACTAGCTTGAGCATCTGTCAAAGTTCCCATTAAATCAATTCCGTTAACTTCATTGATATAAAGATTTATTGCTTCGCCATTATAAATGCCTTTAAAAACCCCCTTGAACGGTGATTGGGCAATAAGTAAGGAAGAGCTAAAGATTCCACATATAATCCAACAAATAATTTTCATAAAACTTTCAATTTAGTGAATCGGTTTATCTGGTGCAGGAGCTGATGCATGATACTCCTCCTTTATGATGGAGGCATGTCTATCCATCAGTTCCATAACTCTTTGGTGTTCCGGCGATTTAACTATAATTCCAATATGATGATCCAGATCACTCATAGTCCACACCACTTCTTCGTCTTTAAATCTTGAATAATCTGGCTTTTCAAATTTAGATAGAGATACTATTATACCAGCATGATAGGGATCCAAATCAGGAGCTTTGTATATTTCACCTTTAGCGTTAGCATATTCTACTTTTGCCCACTCTTCCCAAAGATTTACGCCGGTGGCCATTTCCACCATTTCAGCAATATGTGCCCCTCCTACTCTGGCGCTTGTTTCTAAAAAATAAAATTTACCATCTTCATTAGATTTAAGCGCCTCACTATGCGTAGCGCTATATCGCATATTAAAACCATACATAATATGCTGATTCAATTTCTCTAATTCCTTATTGTCTTCAGAATTCATTTCCACGGTCACCGATCTAAATATGCCCCCATTATGAGCAACATCAAAAGGTGGTGCCAGGTATTTACTGCATCGAACAAATTCGACCAAGCCATCTTCTATTACACTGTCCATGTGAAAAACCTCTCCTGAAATAAATCGCTCTAATAAATACATATGCCGTTCCTCACCTAATTCATTTATTTTCTGCCATAACTCGTCTTTGGAGTGAATTTTTTTTATTCCAGTGGCCGAAGCCTCGCTCCTGGGTTTTAGCATCCAAGGTGCAGGAACCGAATCAGCAAACGCATTCACCATATCATCATTAAAGACTGCTGTAAATTCAGGAACTGGCACTCCGGCGGCTTTCGCTTTCAGCCGCATAGCTAATTTATCTCTGAAATATCGTGCGGTGGTTTGACCCATCCCAGCTATCCTGAATTCCTCCCTTAATAATGCCCCTTTTTCCACATCGAAATCATCCAGTGCAACAATGCGGTCAATATTTTCTTTTCTCAATAACCAGGCAACACCTTTGACCACATCATTCATATTCCAATGATTGCGTTCATCAGCTTCCATGTAATACATCTGATCGATGCTTTCATGGGGCCAGGCTTTATCCTCATGCTTTTTAGAAGTAAGTAATAGCACCCGCGCGCCGCATTTTTTGAGCCCTTGCATAAAACGATTTCCTTTATAATACGATGCAATGCAGAGTATAGTAATTGATCGAGCCATATTATTTCGATTTAGCCAATTCTGAAACAAATTGTTTTAATAATAATACTCCGTAAGAGGTTGCAGAGCGGAATTTACTAAAATCATTTTCCGTCATAGCCATGCCAGCAATATCAATATGTGCCCAGGATGGATGATCATTTATAAATGCTTGCAAAAATTTAGCTGCAGTGATTGCCCCAGCCACCGGCTTAGTAGAAAGATTCTTTATATCGGCAATATCCGAGCTCATTTCATCTTCATAATCTTTCCAGATGGGTAAAGGCCACAATTTTTCACCTGTCGCCGCCCCTGCTTTTAATAGATTTTTTATCAATTTATCATCATTACAGAATAAACCTGCTGCTTTAGAACCTAATGTCATGATCACTGAGCCGGTCAATGTAGCGAGATCTATTACATGGTCTGGTTTGAATTTTGCAACCATATACGCCAATGCATCTGCCAGTATCAATCTTCCTTCTGCATCTGTATCAATCACCTCAATACTTTTGCCGTTGTAGGCTTTCAGTATATCACCCGGGCGATATGCTGCTGATCCTATTGCATTTTCTGCGAAAGGTATTACCGCAGTTACCTGAATATTCAATTTTAACTTTTCTATGATATCAAGCGCTCCGAGTACAGCTGCGGCACCTCCCATATCACTTTTCATCAGGTGCATGTTCAGTGGATTTTTAAGGCTGATGCCTCCGGTATCGAAGGTGACCCCTTTACCAACTAAACCAATATGCTTCGTTCTGCCCTTTTGCTTAGGTTTATATTTTAAAATCACCAGGCAAGGAGGTGTTTGCGATCCTTTACCCACTCCAATTAATGCTCCCAAATTATGATGAACCAATTCTTCACCTTCAATGATTTCTACTAAAACATTCCTTTTATCGAATCTTTCTTGTATCCAATCTGCCATGAATTTTGGATTTTTTTCATTGGCTGGCATGTTTACCAGGTGACAGATTTGCTCTTGCGTCTCTGCTAATTCGACTCCTTCTTTTATGGCATCATCATGCTTCAATTTGGCCTCTGTCAGGGCACTTAGGGACAGTGAAAATTTATTTCTTTCCTTTTTGTAATAATCAATGTTCATACCTGCTAAAGCAAGGCCATTGCACAGTGCGGAAACCGTTTTTTTAGTTAAGTAGGAAGGCAGAAATATCGATACTGCAGTGTTCTCACTCTTTAGCTTTGAGCGATAAACGGCCAATCGAGCAGCCAGTGAATTTTCAAGATAATTAAAATTAGTTTCAAGCCCAATTAATATGATTTTTTGTTTGCCAAAATATTGATCCAGGTACTTTTTAGAGTCAGGTTTATGATGGTGAATAAATTCTTGAATACAATTAATTAAAGTAGAATCCTTCTCCGGATGCAACGAACTAAAGAATTTATTTAGTTTTTTCTCTTCCCCTATAATATAGGGCACAAGAATTAAATTGGAACTTGAAATTTCTTTTAAAGAATGGTATAATTTCATAAAATTTTTGAATCAATAAAATAAATATTTTAACGCAAATGGAAATTCTTTCCCCCAAAATCGTTCTGCATGTTCTCCGATTTCATTAATAGAAAGATGTATTCTATCATTAGCGGGATAGATCTTAAACAATTGTTGGTAAAAATCTCTTAAAAAACCGGTCATATTGGAAGCTTCCTTTTGTCCGCTATAAAGGTAGATATATTGGTTATGGCTTACTAAGGGCAGATAAATCAATCTTTGATAAATTTGATCTATGATCTTCCACAAGGAAGGACTTAGTATCATTAATTTACCAAAAACATCCGGGTGTGTAATGCCTGCCATTAGACTTATAAGCCCACCAAGAGAGCTCCCGCCAATACCAGTATTGGTCACATCTTGCAAAGTACGGTATCGTTTATTAATAAAAGGCATCAATTTATTTAACAACCAATTCAAGAACAAATTTCCTCTGCCTTTTTCATTTTTATGGCTTGGAAATGTATATTCTTCTATCCTTTTTTTCCCGGCATGGTCAATACAAACGATGATTACTTCATGCATATTCTTCTCGGCCAAAACGGCCATTTTCTTATTTATCTCCCATGATCCGAATGGAGCACCTTCTTCAAATAAATTTTGCCCATCCATTAGGTATAAAACCGGGTACTCTTTGTTTGTACGGTAATAGTCATAAGGAAGTAAGACCGATACTCTTCGATTCTTTCTGGATTTTGGCAGCACAAAGTCATGGTGAAACTCAATGATAGGTTGAAACTCTTCATTACAAATTTGTCCGTTGTGCCTCCATCTGGGCACCCATGCTTTTATGGGTTCTTGCACATCTCCTATGATTCGATTGGCAGTCTGGCCTCCATACTCGTCCAATTCTACATTATTCCACCTGGATTTTAAAAATTTATACTCAATGGGTTGTGGAGTTGTTCTTGGAATTTGAAGATTTAAAAAATATTTACCTTTTGAAATTTCATTCATTTGATACTGATGCTCATTCCAGTTGTTAAAATTTCCTGCAATACAAATGGGGTCGCCTGAATGGTCAGGAGTAGATAATGCAATTGGAATTTCGAAATAGGTATTGCCCATTTAATTCTATAATGACAAAGTTACAAAATTTGACTTTTTATAGACAATCCCAACTGGAGCGTTAAAATTAACAGTTCGATTTACGCTCTATTTGGGAATCTACGAAAGATAAAAAACCAATTAAGGCTTCAAAAATTTCAAAGCCAGGCTTCCTTTAGGTGAATTTAGGATAACTATATATACCCCAGCCGATAATGGACTGTAAATCGAAAAAGGTATTGAATAATTTCCAGGAGAATACACACTTGCAGAAGAAAGTCTTTCAATTAGTTTACCCGATAAATCAATAAGATTTATTCCAATAGAAGTAGGTTGAGAAAGTGAAAAATAGATTTTTATCTGGTGGGAACCTGAAGCATAAATCAATTTTGGATGGCCAGTAAATGCCAGATTCAATGATTCAATTCCTACCGTCGTAGTATTTGAATTGATCTTTGCCAACGCCAGATTAACAATTTGAGCAGCATTAGAACTCCAACCCACAGCTAAAATATTTTGATCTGGAGTAATATGTACCATGTCCACCTGATGACCTTTTGGCAAATCTGATTTAAACACATTTTTAATAATACCGGAAGTATTGAAGTTGGCATCCAATTTTCCATCTTTAGTCAACCTGATGATATCACCTGAATAATCGAGTATTGGAGTGATCGAATTGATATTTCCCAATGCACCTGTAACAGCAACAGCGATCTTATTATCATTCTGAACTGCCATTGAATAACCAAAATAAGAGATTTCTGTAAGGCCTAATGAAAATACTCCGTTAATCCCAAAACTTATATCATCATCCCCATTGGCCAAAAGCTTTGACACTACCATTTCAGTGGTTCTGGTATTATTCGATGCGATGCCTGAAAATAAAATTTTAGAGTCACTCAATATTTTCATATCTAATACGACCTCACTGGTTCGGTTAAAAATATTGGTGATCAATCCGAGACTTCCGAAAGTATTATCAGTAGATCCATCGTTATTGAGGCGCATCAAATATCCGTTCACTGAATTATCTTTTAGTTTACTGCCTGATATATAAATTTTTTCATTAGGTAATGCCGATATGGCATAGAGATCTTCAAGGCCGTCCCCCAAATCAATGATCAGTTTTCCAAAACTTCCAAAAGTGTTGTCCAGACTGCCATCTGATTTCAATCGCAGGACAAAAGAATCATCACTGTCAGTGGGATCAAATTTTTCTATTCTTCCACCAATAAGTATTTTATCGTCAGCTTGAATGCTCATGCACGTATTAAAAGCATTACCTCCGGGAATACTAAATTTGGCTTTGCCGTCCGCATCAAACGTATTATCCAGCTGACCTGAAATACTCAGCCTAATGACGCCTATTACTTTCACATTTCCAACGAATGAAGATCCCGCTAAGATAATTTTACCATCAGGTTGTACAGCAATGGAATGCACCGCACCGTGCTCCGGGAATATATCAAAAAACAAAGTTACCATACCATGATCACCGAAACTGGTATCCAGCGAACCATCCGGCCTAAATTGGTATACAATAAAATCATAGTTAGCGTTATTTGCAGCATAGGCTACTACAATATTTCCTAAAGGAGTAATCGCGGATCTGGTTGCCTCGCCTCGTGGGGATACTCCGTGAAAATTGAGAATACCATTGTTGCCAAAAGTAGAGTTGTAAATAGTATTTTGACTAGACAACGTGAAAGTAAAAAGTATGAATATTAGAATAGCATAAAATGATTTCATCTATTCACTCTTTATGCTCCTTCTGATAATGCTCCACCAAAGCATCTCCAAAATCATTTTTTACATCCCGGAATATACTATGAACGTGATTACCATCATTCTGATAATTATCATATTCAATCACAAATTCTGGCCCTTGGATGCGATAGTAATGAGTATGACCAGGGGTGATATCCTCAGATCCTAACCATGCAAAACTTACTTTGTCCCAACCAGCTTTTTCTATTCGACCTTCTATATCCTTTACAAAAAACTTAGAGGATCGCATCACATAATAATTTACAATGGCCTTTAACCTGGATTGTTGATCTTTAGTTAATTCTCTAAATGAAAGACCAGGATAATCATCCATCAAGGCTTTGCGCTTTAAATAATTGATTATTTCTTTAGGCGTTTCCGGCGAGACTATAGCTTTGGATTTTTGTTCCGATGATAGCGAGACCAATAATGATTTGGCCAAATCTCTTTCTGTAGGAAGTAATACTTTATCTTTTAATGGACCTGATAATACAACTGCAGGATTAGAGCAGGCAATATTGGGAGTAGCCGAAATCACTTTATTACCATCCAATGTATAATTGAGACAACAATGATGACCTTCTACTTTCCAGCCCCAGATCTGATCATTGTCCTTAAAGCCAAAAATCTGTATAAAATATTTTTTAGGATCACGATGGGTATTGGTATCGGGACGGCCCTCAATTTTACCTAGAATCAATTCATTGGCTCTAATGTCATCGAAAGTCTTCAAAGTAGTCTCTCCTGCCGTGGCCACTATTAACTTTTTAAATCTATCTATTTGTGCATCAGAAAGCGATCTCATAATCAATCCTGTGCGATCTGTACGGGGCACAAAATCCCAATAATACCTTTCTGTACCATCAAATGGCTTCAATGCTTCCTGAGCCTGAATAGGCGTCAAAGACTTGATGAAATCATTTGCTGCTGAAAGTGGACTTATCGCAGGGATAGCATTCTGTGCTTGCATACTAGCCAAAAAGCTGATAAAAAGTAAGAAGCTGATTTTTGCTTTATTCATAATTATTTTTCAATTTAAAATTTAAGGATTCTCAGAAATAGAACTTTGTCGGGAAACAAATATACAGGTTAAAAACCTACCTAAGTCCTTACATTCTCCAAAATAGCTGCTTCTTATACATCCATTTCAAGATGAAATAAAAAAATAACATAAAACATACCGCAAATAGCAGAGAAGATACTTTTGGCTCTAACCATTCGGCCTTAAACCCGTTGTAAATAAAGGTTTTAAGCGCAATTTTATTATCCCCCTGTGGCAGTTTAATAAGTCCCAGCAGCCTTGCGACTATACCACTTCCTACAAACACCATTAAAGAGTTAGTCCCAAAATATTTAAAATGCTTTGTCCAGCTATCCCACTTTAATATATCGATCAGGTAAGTTAGAGAAGCCAGGGTAAGCATAGCAAGTCCTCCTGTAAATAATACAAAAGAAGATGTCCAGATCTTTTTATTCAATGGAAACACCAAACTCCAGAAATACCCAATTACCAAACATATACATCCCATGAAAAAAATCCAATTTAGCTTTTGAATGGGGGATTCATCTGATCGCAATTTTATTCCAGTGATCACTCCGAGCAAGCCAGTACCTATAGCAGGAAGTGTACTTAATATCCCTTCGGGATCCCATACTTTTGATTGCGACCATAGGTGTCCGTGCAGTAATTTATAATCCAGCCAGGCACCTAAATTCGTCTCTGCCTGCAAATTGGCATAACCTACTCCGGGAACCGGAATACGGGTCATCAAAAACCAATAAATAGCCAGAATATAGAGCAAAACGATCCAGTAATATTTATCAGAGATTTTAAGAAAGATCAATGAAATGCAGCCATATACTACAGCTATTCTGGCAAGTACTCCAGGTATACGAATAGTACTGAAATGATAATATGGAAACCCACTTAGGGCTAAACCAATCAGAAAAATAAATAAAGTCCTTTTACCAATTTTTAGATAAAGATCTCTATTTACCGATCCCGCTTCTTTTAATTTCCCCAGTGAATAAGGTACAGCCACCCCCACTATAAATAAGAAAAAAGGAAACACCAAATCTGTAAGCGTACACCCATGCCAATCAGCATGCTCAAAAGGAGGAAAAATATTTCCCCAGTCGCCTGGATTATTGACCATCAGCATTAATGCCAAAGTCATTCCTCTAAAAACATCTAATGATTGTAAGCGCATGAAGTCAATTACGAATTACAAATTACGAATTACGATCAAATCCTCGGCATATTTTTAAATTCTCAAATCGTGCTTTGTAATCTATAGTTGGTAATTCCTACAACCGCACCATTTGAGGTGAAAAAATATGACCCAATTCACCCGGATTGTTTTCGATGAGCATTAAAGGCAAAGTTATTCCACTAAGAACATTTAGTAATTGTAAGCTCATAAAGTCAATTACGAATTACAAATTACGAATTACGATCAAATCCTGATACGTAATTCTAAAATCTAAAATCCTAATTTCTAATTCCTAATTCCTAATTGATAACTCAAACAACTGCGCCAATCGGGGGGTAAAAAATATGACCCATTCACCCCTATTGTTTTCGATGAGAATTAAAGGCAAAGTTATTCCACTAAGAACATTTAGTAATTGTAAGCGCATGGAGTCAATTAGGGGTTATGAATTACGAGTTACAAAGTAGATTTTAGGCCTGATTTTTGAATTACAATGTACGATATACGAAGACTCATTGTGCGTAATTCGTAATTCCAAAATCTGAAATTGTTGTAAAGTTAAATAAACAAAATTTTTGAAGTTTGATTTTTGATTTGGTGGAGCCCAGGTTCGCAATTCGTAATTCCCAAATCTGAAATTATTTGGAATGGTTAAATCGCATAATTTTGAAGTAAGATATAAGATTACAGAGATCAGGTACGTAATTCGTAATTCCAAAATCGCAAATCGTACTTAGTAATTCCAAATTGACAATTTCTAATTCCAAATTGACTTTAATCATCCAATTTCAAAACATCGAGGAAAGCCTTTTGCGGAATATCTACACTACCTATCTGGCGCATTTTCTTCTTACCTTCTTTTTGCTTCTCCAGGAGTTTGCGTTTACGGGAGATATCACCACCGTAACATTTAGCAGTCACATCTTTTCTCATCGCAGAAATAGTTTCACGTGCTATCACTTTTGCACCTATTGCGGCTTGAATGGCTATTACGAATTGATGCCTTGGCAGAAGCTCTTTTAATTTTTTGCACATTTTACGGCCCAATGCCTCGGCCTTATCGCGATGTACCAGGGCAGAAAGAGCATCTACATTTTCCTGATTAATTTTTATATCGAGTCTTACCAATTCGGATTGCCTGTATACACTTGGGGCATAATCAAATGAGGCATATCCCTGGGAGATAGATTTCAGCCTATCATAAAAGTCAAATACGATTTCTGCCAGGGGCATCTCGAAAGCAAGTTCTACTCGCTGAGGTGTGAGGTAATGCTGTTTTTGCAATCGACCTCTTTTCTCCATGCAAAGCGAGATGATATTGCCTATATATTCTGGTCTTACGATGATCTGAGCATCAATATAGGGCTCTTCTACTTTTGTCAAAAGATTTGGATCTGGTAATTCATGTGGATTATGAATGGCTAGTTTTACACCTTTGGTAGTATATGCAAAATAGGATACGTTAGGTACAGTAGTGATTACCTCTTGCCTAAATTCACGCGATAATCTTTCCTGTACGATCTCCAGATGAAGCATACCCAAAAATCCACACCTAAAACCAAAGCCCAGCGCGGCCGAAGTCTCAGGTTCAAATACTAATGCAGCATCATTCAATTGCAATTTTTGAATCGCATCTTTAAGATCTTCATAGTCATCCGTGTCTACCGGATAAATTCCGGCAAAGACCATTGGCTTTACTTCTTCAAATCCATGAATAGGTTCAGCAGGTCTGTCATTATGGGTGATGGTATCCCCTACCCGTATTTCTTTGCTATCTTTTATACCGGTGATGATATAACCTACATTTCCCGCACTCAGCGTTTGTTTTTTTACTTGCTTTAACTGTAATATGCCTATTTCATCAGTATTGTAGGCATGAGCTGTAGATAGAAATTGAATTTTTTCATTTTGCTTTATAGTTCCATTAAATATTCGATAGTAAGCTATGATACCGCGAAAGGAATTGAACATAGAATCGAAGATCAGCATTTGCAAGGGTGCAGCTGGATCACCTTTCGGGGGAGGAATTTTATCCACAATAGCAGTTAATATTTCAGGTACACCAAGTCCTGTTTTTCCACTAGCCAATAAAATATCTTCTTTTTTGCATCCTACCAGGTCGATGATTTGGTCACTCACATCATCTATCATAGCCGCTTCCATATCTATTTTATTCAATATGGGTATTATCTCCAGGTTGTGGTTGATGGCCATATACAAATTGGAAATGGTCTGTGCCTGAATACCTTGCGTGGCATCTACTAATAATAGTGCGCCTTCACAAGCCGCTATAGACCGGGATACTTCGTAGGCAAAGTCCACATGCCCGGGAGTATCGATCATGTTCAATGTATACTCCACTCCATCTGAATGAGTATAATTCATTTGAATAGCATGGCTCTTGATAGTGATACCTTTTTCACGTTCGAGATCCATATTGTCCAATGCCTGATCTTGCATGTCTCTGGCAGCGATTGTGTGGGTGAGCTCTAATAGCCTGTCTGACAAGGTGCTTTTACCATGATCTATATGGGCGATGACGCAAAAATTACGAAAGTTCTTCATTGAGGGCGCAAATATACCATATTTAGACATTGATTTACTAATACAGGATTGATTAAGAAGTCGTTATGAAAACCTATTACCACCTCAGGTACGGTATAAAAAATAGTAACTTTGAAATTGAATATAAAATCTTAAGTGTATGTTTACTGAATTGGATAAGGAGGTAGTAAAAACAGCTTTGAGAGAATTGATCAAAGAGGATCCTGTTATTATCAAAAATGCATTAAAAGAAATTAATGATGAACTTCAAATAGCAGAAGGAGAATTTGAAAAAATGATGTCTAAGAATTTTGAAAAGTACAGTGATACTTTTTAAGTTCTTGCATGATTCGTTATTTAGCTAAATTTAGCCTCCTTTAGATTTATCATAATAACCTAAACAAATTCATTAATTTATCTTCCAGCCACTAAAAGAAACCATGTTTTCAATAAAAATCTATTTTGTGCAGAATAACCATCAGCAAGTCACCAGGCGAATGAGATATATATCCTTTTTCTTCTTTTTTATCATTGCATTTTCCTGCAAGAACAATCAAGAACACCCCGATCAATATTTAAAACCAACAATATTAGAGGTCGAGCCGCCTCAGGTGACTTTTCTGGGTGAGCTACCTGATAGTCTTCAGCCTAAGACTACTTTTTTAAAAAACGTACCCCTACCATTAACAGTATCTATCCCTACCAAACCAGGAGGCACTTATCCCTCTAAAAATAGTTTGAATGAGATTGTTCGAGTAAAACTTTTACCACCCTCTATATATCCCCTTGATGTGGAAGGTTTGATCGTCAAAGACAGTACAGGCAGGCCAATCCTGGGTCTTGGCGGAAAGTCAGATTTTACTACATACACTACAGATCAAGGGTTGGCACTGGATGGCATTCAATCATCGTATGTAGACAGAATGGGAAATCTTTGGTTTGGAACGATTGGTGCCGGTATAAGTAAATATGATGGTAAAACCTTTACTAACTATACCATTGCCCAAGGATTGGCTAATAATCAAACCAACTCTTTTGTAGAAGATAAGGAAGGAAATATCTGGATAGGAACAAGAACAGGTGTAAGTATATACGACGGACACTCGTTTAGCAATCTTACTACTCAGCAAGGATTGATCGGTAGTAATGTGAATAGAATATTGATAGACAAAAATGGTAAAGTGTGGATGACTACTTTTGTAGGAGTCAGTAAATACGATCCAGTATCATCGTCTTTTACTAACTATACTATCAATAATGGATTAGCGAATAACTTTGCAAGAGATATAGTTGAGGATGATCAAGGAAATATCTGGATCGCAACCCGGGCCGGTCTTAGCAAATATGAACCTTCTTCAGCATCTATTTCTAATACTAAGATTTTTAAATCCTTTACTACAGCCCAAGGCCTGGTAGATAATAATACAGGAGCCATGATGAAAGACAAGGCTGGCAACCTATGGATAGCGACGAATGTGGGTGTCATTAAAATTGATCCCAAAATATATAATGGTGAAAATAAATCACCCACAGGCGAGTTATTGGGTATTACAAATCTAAGAGCTCCAGGATGGATAGGCCAGATCAGTAGAATACTTGAAGATAAAAAAGGTAAAATCTGGATTGGTAAAATTATTGATGGGGTCAGCGTTTACGATCCATCGAATAATACTTTTAATCATATATCTACCACTCAAGGCCTTGCCAGCAATGAAGTGTACAATATAGTAGAAGATAAGAACGGAAATATCTGGATCGGTACCAGTAGTGGTGGAGTAAGTAAATACAATGGTGGATCGATTATTAATTTTATTACCCCTCAGGGATTAGGGCTGAGTTCTATTTTTGGCATTACTGAAGACAAAACTGGTAATCTTTGGGCAGGTACTAATGTGGGAGGGATCATTAAATATGACGGACAGTCGATGACCAGCTATGGTTCAGCACAGGGACTTGGCCTCAGTGGTGATGTAATATTTAGTTTGCTCAGAGATAAGAAAGACAATCTATGGATTGGAACGAATGGAAGTGGAATCAGTATGTTAAATGCAAAAACACAAGCTAGTGGTCAGTCATCATTTACTACGTATACCACAGATCAAGGATTAATAGGTAATAGTGTCAACTATAGTTTTGAAAGTAAAGATGGCACGATATGGATTGCAACGAATACTGGACTCAGCTGTTTTAATCAAGACAGTATGAGTTTTACCAATTTCACCAAAGCTCAAGGGCTCCCTACTGATGTCGTTACCTATGTCAATCAAGATAAATATGGAAATTATTGGATCGCTACTGCTAGAGAAGGCATCAGTGTATATGATCCTTTACACCGAAAATTTATTAATTATAGTACTCCTCAAGGTTTGGGAAGTAAAAGTATAATGAATATTTATAAAGATCGCTATGACAATCTATGGATGGGATCCAATGGAGAAGGTCTCAGTAGAGTATTGTCCAAAGAAGTCGATAATTTAAACTCCAGTCTTGCTTCCGATAAACCATATCAATTAAAATTTGATAACTTAAACAAAAATGATGGACTTCCTGATGATGTAGTCTATGATATTATCTCTGATCATGATGGAAATATTTTTATAGGTACCAATCTAGGTCTTACTGTCATCCCCGACAGCCTTACCTCCAAACCTTTCACTGAGATAAAAGATAAAATGGAATATTACAATGCTCCTAATGGATATCCTATAAAAGATCTAAATAACCGGGCATTGTATTGTGATCACAACGGAATCATCTGGGCAGGTACCGGAAGTGAGAAGACTGGCTTAGTACGATTTGATTATGCCTCTATTCATAAGACTAATACATCGCCTGTATTGGTGCTACATCAATTAAGGATAAATGGGGAACCCATCAGTTGGTCTGATCTGAAATCAAAAGGTTTACTTACTAATCATACGGATAGTGCAATAGCCAAATTGGAAGAATCTATGGTATTCGGTCAAATGTATTCTACAACTGATCGATTGGCTCATTATAATAAATTCGGAAATATTCGATTTGATAGTATTAGTAAGTTTTATTCTATTCCTCAAAATCTGGTATTGCCTAATGATCATAATAATATCACTATCGAATTCAATGCAATAGAGACAGACAAGCCACAACTCATTAACTATCAGTATATACTGGAAGGCTATGACAAAGAGTGGAGCCCTATTCAGAAAAACACGAGTGCGACTTTTGGTAATATCTCCGGAGGCACTTATTCGTTCAAAGTAAAAGCTCAGGGCGCAAATAGAACATGGAGCGAACCAGTTACCTACTCATTTAAAGTAATGCCACCTTGGTATGCTTCATGGTGGGCATATCTTTCATATTTATTACTTGCAGCTGCAGGTATCTATTCATTTGTAAAATACAGAACCAAACAACTACAAGTTAAACATGAAGAACTGGAAGAAATTATAGAACACAGAACACATGAAGTAAAGCAACGTGTCGAAGAGCTCAGTATGATCAATAGTGTGCAAGAAGGACTTGCCAAAGAGCTCGACATGCAGAGTATCTACAATCTGGTAGGAGACAGACTATGTGCCCTTTTCCCTGACTCACAGACCCTGGTGATACGTACTTTCAATCAGGATTCCAAAAATGAAACCTGGCATTATGCAAAAGAAAAAGGTGTGCGGCAGTATGTTGATCCTCGGCCATTCAATTGGAATAGTAAGCAACTTATGCAAACTAAAAAACCTCTCGATATAAAATCAAATTATGTAGAGACTGCAAAAAAGTATGGTAGTACAGGAGTGACCGCTGGTCAAGCACCAAAGTCAGCATTATTTGTGCCGATGATGTCAGGAGATACCGTGAAGGGGTCTATTAGTTTGCAAAATGTGGATAAAGAAAATGCATTTAGTGACTCCGACCTTAGGTTACTTACTACCATTACAAATAGCATGAGTGTTGCTTTGGAAAATGCAAGATTATTTGATGAAACTTCGAGACTACTTGCTGAATCAAAACAAAGAGCTATAGAATTAGGTACAGTAAATACCATAAGTAAAGCATTGGCATCGCAACTGGATCCTAAAGATCTAATACAGAAAGTCGGCGATCAATTGAAAGAATTATTCAAAGCAAATATTGTTTATCTCGCCCTGCTTGATGATAAAAAGAATATGATTGATTTTCCGTATCAGTTTGGAGAAGTACTACCACCTATTAAATTAGGTCAAGGTCTTGCCTCTAAAATTATCCAGACAGGAGATCCATTACTTATTAATAAGGATTTTGAGGAGAAATCACAAGAGCTTGGCGTGACGCGCTTAGGCATTCAATCTGCATCTTATCTGGGTGTGCCGATTCTTGTCGGAAATAAACGAATAGGAGTATTGAGTGTGCAAAGCACCGAACAAGAGAATCGATTTAATCAAGATGACCTTCGATTACTTTCTACTATTGCGTCTTCTGTAGGTGTAGCATTGAATAATGCAAAACTCTTTGATGATGTAAAGCAAGCCAAATCAGAAGCAGAAGCAGCAAGTGTACTTGCAGCAAAAGCAAATGAAGCTAAAAGTGCGTTCCTATCTACTGTCAGCCATGAACTACGAACGCCATTGACTTCAGTATTAGGCTTTGCAAAGATTATCAAGAAAAGGTTAGAAGAAAAAATATTCCCAATTACTGACACCTCCGACCCGAAGACAGCTAAGACTGTTCAACAAATCAGCGAAAATCTCAATGTAGTAGTAAGTGAAGGTCAGCGACTCACTAGCTTGATCAATGATGTGCTCGATCTTGCTAAGATAGAAGCTGGTAAAATGAATTGGAATGAAGAGAGTCTTTCCATATCAGATGTAGCAGAGCGAGCTATTGCTGCGACCAGTGCTTTATTCGATCAAAATTCATTGATCTTGGAAAAACATATTGATGAGCATCTTCCTTCCATTATCGGTGACAAGGATAAATTAATACAAGTAATGGTAAATCTCATTTCCAATTCTGTAAAATTTACACCATCAGGTACAATTACTATAAAAGTATATCAAAAGAATAATGAAATAATAGGAAGTGTATCCGATACCGGTATAGGCATAGATCCTAAAGATCATACAGCGGTATTTGAACAATTCAAACAAGTGGGCGATACGTTGACGGATAAACCAAAAGGTACCGGACTCGGCCTCCCTATCTGTAAAGAAATAGTAGAGCATCATGGTGGTCGAATCTGGCTTGAAAGTGAATTGGGTAAAGGGAGTACCTTTTTATTTTCAATTCCACTCAAAAAACATTTCACCTCAAAACCGATTTTATTAGACGAATTGGTAAAACAATTAAAAGAACAAGTATCACTTTCCTCCTTTAATTTAAAAGACCAGGCTGCAAATATTCTTATCGTTGATGATGATGATTCTATAAGATCATTACTTCAGCAAGAGTTAAGTGAAGCAGGCTATACTATCGATGAAGCCCGAAATGGTAAAGAAGCGCTTTTGAAGGTAAGATCCTCCAGGCCAGATCTTATACTTCTCGATATTATGATGCCTGAAATGAATGGTTTTGATGTAGCAGCTGTACTCAAGAATGATCCTCAGACCATGGATATACCCATCATCGTATTATCCATCGTACAAGACAAAGCGCGAGGTTTTAAAATAGGTGTTGATCGCTATCTCACTAAGCCCATCGACACTAATATTTTATTTAATGAAATAGGAAGTTTACTGGAGCAAGGAAAGTCCAAGAAAAAGGTAATCGTGGTAGATGAAGATAGTGCCGCAGTGAGTACACTGACTGAAGTATTAAAAATAAAAGGATATACTGTAATGGAATCTACCAGCTCCGAAATCATAGAAAAAGCAAAATCAAACCCTCCCGATATCATTATCATGAATTCACTCTTATCTGAAAAACATAAATTAGTATCTGCATTACAATTCGAAAAAGGATTAGAAAATGTTCTCTTCCTGGTGTATAACTCATAAATGACAACTGCCGAAATGGAAAAGAAAATATTAATAGTCGATGACGAAGCACATATACGCATGCTCATAGAACAAACACTAGAAGAACTCGAAGATGAAGGCGTAGAATTTCTTACTGCTGATAATGGGGAGTCAGCACTTAGCATCATTCAATCAGAAAAGCCCGATCTCGTATTTCTTGATGTGATGATGCCTAAAATGAATGGTATGGAAGTGTGTCATAAAGTCAAGAAAGACCTGGGGCTTCAAGATGTATTTATAATTATTCTTACAGCCAAAGGGCAAGAGTTTGATAGACAAAAGGGGCAGGAAGTGGGTGCTGATGTATATATGACAAAACCATTCGATCCGGAAGTTTTACTGTTAAAAGCTAAGGAAGTACTTGGATTAAACTAATATTTCTACTGTGAACAAACCTATTTATACCTAAAAATTACAGACTTCCTAATGTCATTACCAACTTTAAAATCCTTACTTAATAAAAGAGGAGATACAACTGCCTGGTTGCAAAATTGGGTAGGCACTGTAAAAGCAAGTTTATCGATAGTGGATATTACCGATAGTACTTTATTTAGTTCATCTAATGGCGAATACTTAAATAAAGCTCCGATCCTCTTACAAAATCAAATCATAGGTTATGTAAAAGGAGATCATCACTCATCAGGATTAGCTAACCTTTTATCATTATTGTTAGAGAAAGAAGCTGAGAAAAAGAAACTCGGTACAGAAGTATTAAATCTTTACCAAGAGCTCAATGTCATCTATAATTTTTCAGAAAAGCTCGCTGACTCTATAGAGCCCGATGTCATCGCTAAGCTTACACTAGAGCAGACGATGCATTCTATTCCCTCAGATAGTGGCGTGATCGTATTATGGGATGAATTGAACAAACAGCTTGTGGTACCCGCATTCGCTGGTGAATCATTATTCGATATAAATCAATTAAAAAGTCATAAGGATTTATTACTTGCCATTGGAATGAGTGGTCAATCAGAAATCATGAATGATATTTCTGTGTTGAAAAATAATGGGATAATACCTTCAGGAGTGAACTCAGTCATCTTTGCAGCAATGAAAGTAAAGCATCGAATCATGGGTGCTATCATACTCGCTGGTAAAAAACAAGATCAATACTCTGCGGCCCATTTAAAACTATTAGTTACTCTTGCTTTGCAATCATCCACCTCAATTGAAAGTGCGATGCTGTATGAGAAAAATATCCGTGAGTCTAGAGAAAGAGAAGAGTCCATACGCAAAATACATGAAGCGACTAAAAAATTTGTACCTATCGAGTTTATCAACTCCCTGGGTAAAGAATCACTCACAGAAGTAAAATTGGGTGATCAAGTAGAGAAAGTAGTGACCGTCGTATTTACTGATATCAGAGACTTCACAACCATCTCTGAAAAGATGACACCTTCTGAAAATTTTAAGTTCGTCTCCTCCTTCAATGAAAGGCTAGGTCCCGTGATCCGAGCGCACCATGGATTCATCAATCAATACCTGGGCGATTCTATTATGGCAATATTCCCCGGACATCCAGATGACGCACTCCATGCAGCTTTGGGTATGCAGGACAAGATAAGCGAATTAAATATGGAAAGGCTTACCATGGGCTTACCACCAATCAAAGCTGGTATAGGACTGCACACTGGCTCATTGATCATGGGGATCACAGGTGATGAATTTAGATTGGATGCTGCAACAATTTCTGATACAGTAAATACGGCAGCACGTATTGAAGGTCTTACAAAGTATTTCAGATCTCCCTTATTATTAAGCAATGAGTCATTAATTCAATTGAGCAATAGCAAGGAATTTAATTTTCGCAAATTGGGAGAAGTACAATTGAAAGGTAAAAATCAGATCGTTTCAATTATAGATTGCCTGGATGCTTATAATGAAGAAAGCATTGGTCATAAAATTAATAATCTTCCATTATTTGCGAATGCCATGCGCGATTATAATGATAGCCATTTTGAACAAGCAATACAAACTTTCAAAGAAATACTTGCGATAGATCCAGATGACTTTGTATCTCGGCTTTATATGAATAAAGCAGTCCATTATGCAGAACAGGGAATACCGGAAAATTGGTCGCCTGCTATGGAAATGCTAAGCAAATAATTTTCCAATGCTGGAGTAAATTTTTTAGATTTCAGCTTAAGATTTACAGGTAAAGAAAATAATCAATTTTAACAGGATTACCTGGCAAGAATATGAACACACATAAATAAGAGTGGATACCATACTGGAAACAGATGATATCGTAAATATTATGAAAATTCTTCATTGAGGACACAGATAAACCCTGTTTATACAGTGAATTATGGATACAGGATGCATTAATGAATCAAATTACTACTTTGTAATTGTCAACCATAAATGGTTAATTCTCAGATCAATACTCTTGTCTCATTTTCGGCAGATTTGTAAATAGCATCCATCACTTTCAGATCTTTATATCCTTCCCAGCCACTTACATGCATAGGAAATTTTTCGCCTGCCAAAAGGACTTTTGCCATTTCATCCAATTGCACTTGTTGCATATTGGTTTGTGGAAATTTGAATTCGCCATCTCTGGTCCATCCTCTGAAAGGACCATAACTGATGGCAGGGCTCAGTTCAAAAGTATTTCTCTCTGCAGATGCAAATAATCTGTCCAATGGATAAGCCGCGCTACAGGTAGAATGAGCCAACGTACCACTTGCAAATTCGAGTTTCCAATGTACTGACTCTTCTACTTCCTTAAAAAGTTCTGGTTTGCTATTGGGCCCAAAATAGGCGGTTACAGCCGTTGGTTCCTCTCCAAGTATATACCTGGCCGCTTGCACACAATACACTCCCAAATTTTGCAATGATCCGCCTCCTGATAATTTTTTATTGAAATGCCAATCGTTAGGATTCATATCCGTCATATTGTAACCAAGCTCGGCTTCTACCAGTCTTACTTTACCATAAATCTTCTTCTGGCCTAATCGCATCATTTCCATATTGTACGGCTCATAATGCAAGCGATACCCTACTGCCAATTGCACACCTGCTTTTTCACAACCATGAATGATATCCAGGCAGTCAGCGGCATTAGTGGCTAAGGGTTTTTCCACAATGACATGCTTCCCTGCTTTGGCAGCTCGCAAGGCATATTCTTTGTGCATTCCGTTGGGAAGTACGATATATATGACATCAATATTTTTATTCTCTGCAATTCGGTCGAATGTTTCATAATTATAAATACCCGATGCCGGGAGATGATATTTCTTTCCCCACTCTACTACCTTGGATGGTGTACCGGTGACAATGCCAGTTAATTCACAATATTTTGACAATTCGATGCCTTCGGCTAATAATCCTGCATATCTCCCAAGTCCTACGAGTGCTATTCGCAACTTTTTATCAGCTTTTTTCCTATGTAGAATAGTGTAACCAAGGGGTAAGCCTATAGCACCTATTGCTACATTTTTAGTAAATTTTCGACGAGAAATGTTTGATAGTTTTATCATTTTTGAAAAATTTTACCAAAGTTATTACTTTATAGATTATATCTCACGGCCTGTCTGGCGACTAAAATCCATTTACCTCTGGCTTTTGTCCAGGCATATATCACTTTCAAATAAAAATGATTTTCATTGGAAATATTCTTTTTAGTAAAAAAATACAACTTGTGTCGCACTTCAATATACCGAGTTTATAATAAATCAAAATAGTAATTGAATTATCTTTGTAAATAAATGACAAAGTACTTATACATTTTGGCGTTTGCAATAATTTTGGTGGATTGCAAACCTAATATGCCAAAAACAAAAAACCATTCCATAAAAATAGTCTTGGATACGGAAGAGCCTTTGCCAGATGGTGATACGATATATATTACCGGCAATGATCCTGTACTGGGTAAGTTTGCTAACAAAGGACTACCCATGACTCGTAGGGCAGAGATGCGCTGGGAGACTAAGTTTCCAATTGACAGCAATCATCTGCAATTCAAATTCACATTGGGAAGTATGGACAAAGAAGCCATTACTAATATTGGTGAAATTCCAACGAATAGCCATTTGCATATAGTGAGTGACACAGAAGTTTATTTTGTAATTGAAGATTGGAAAATGTCTCTTGAGAAAAAAGATAGCTCCAAAGACTAGACTTTATATTAAAAGAATATTTCCTCTTAAGTAAATTTATAACATATTTGAGTCATGCATATTGATTTAATTTCTGATACGGTGACTCGACCTGGCCAGGGGATGTTACAAGCAATGATGAGTGCCTCTGTGGGTGATGATGTATTTAGAGAAGATCCCAGTGTAAATGAGCTCGAATCTAAAATGGCTGATATGTTTGGCCACGAAGCTGCCTTGTTCTGTCCTTCTGGCACTATGACCAATCAAATTGCTGTAAAAGTACATACCAGCGACCTGGATGAAGTGATCATGGACGAAAGCTCTCATGTGTTTCTATTTGAATTAGGTGGGTACTCTTTTAATTCTCGTGTGGCCATTCATCTATTACATGGGGAGAATGGAAAATTTAAAGCAGAAGATGTAGTAGCAGCTATCAAGCCCAAAGTAGATTGGCTGCCAAATTCCAGGTTAGTGATTATTGAAAATAGCTCTAATCGGGGCGGAGGTAGCTATTACACCATAGATGAAATAAAACCAATTACAAAAGCCTGCAAAGAAAATGGATTGAAAATGCATCTCGATGGAGCCAGGCTGTTCAATGTATTAGCAGAAACGGGCGAGTCTACCAGGGAATATGGATCACTATTCGATAGTATCTCGATTTGCTTGTCAAAAGGATTAGGTGCCCCGGTGGGCTCCTGTTTGATAGGTACAGCTGAGTTCATTTCAAGGGCTCGCAAAATCAGAAAAGTATTGGGAGGCGGAATGCGCCAGGCAGGTTTTTTAGCTGCTGCCGGTCTATATGCACTTGATCATAATGTCAATCGATTAAAAGAAGACAACGATCGTGCAAAAAAATTAGGGAAATGTCTTACGGTTTTGCCTTATGTCGCAGAAGTAAAACCAGTACAGACGAATATTGTAATATTTTCTGTGAAACCACCAATGACCGCTGGTTCGTTACTAAAAGAGCTAAGCAAACAAGGAGTTCGGGCCGTGACCATAGGGCCTGGAGCAATCCGGTTTGTAACTCATATTGATTTTACAGAAGAAATGTGCAATAGGGTGATAGAAATATTGAAAAATATTGCATATTAATTGGTTTTTATCGCCACTTCACTTTCCTAAATTCAATACTGGTATAATTGTCTTTCTCATACAAAACTCCAATTGTTTTTTTATTAAGTCTTATAATATCTGAATAAGCTGCATTGTCTTTTTGGGAATTATCATGGTCTATTAATATGTTTTTAACCCAGGATTTGCCCTCATTAAAACTAATCCTTAATGTCAAATTATCCCGATTCACTTGGTCAGCGGCATTACAAAAAGCCAGCATGATTTTGCCTTTCTTTTTCCCAATATTGATGAGACTTCCTTCGCAAACCGGGTCTGGTAAATTTTGATCAAAATAAACCGAATCCCAATGTTCACCGCCAGTATTACTTATACTCACAATTCTGGATTTTATATCCCCCTTTTGATTTCTGGAATTCATCATTAAATAATCTCCAGAAAGCCCCGCGGCAGTAGATTCATTACTACCTGGCAAGCTGATGCTTTCACTTAAATGAAATGTTCTTCCATGATCATCCGTGAAAAATCCATGTGCCTGGTAATCCTCAAAATCTGGTAAAGGATCACCGGCAGAGTGATTAGCAGGAACAAAAATCCTGCCTTTATAATTACCTTCCAAAATTTGGATAGCATGCCCCGGAGTATTGGCATAACTTCGCCAATCTTCTTTAAAAATATATAGTGGATTGATTTTTGGCTGAAAGGGTCGATGCACCTGAAGTGTGATATTAATAGCTTTACTCCAGGTAATTCCCCCATCCGTTGAAGTAATATACCATACTTCTCTCAATCCGTTCCCTTTCCTTATTTCGCGCTCACTATTATTACCCGTATTATAAAACAAAAAGATCCTGCCATTGGGATAATTTGGATCTTTCAAATCAACTACTGGTGCCGGATTGCCAGCTTGCAAAGAATCATTATTAACTACAGTAAATAATTTGCTCCAGGTATTACCTTTGTCCTTACTGTGTTTCATCACGATATCGATATCCCCAAAGTCGGATCCTCCATATACTCTACCCTCACAGAACGCAAGTAAACCGCCATCAGGCAGTCCTATAATGGCAGGAATTCTGTACGTTTTATAGCCTTCATTCCCGGAAACGAAAATAGATCTCCGAAAATCCTGGCTAAAAGAAAAAATGGAGATGGAAAAAATAATTATGATTTTTAAAACCCATTGCATGTTGTACAAAATAATAAAAACCAAGGAAAAACTAACTTATTAAAAGAAAGCGCTTTTCAATACTAATGAAATTGTTGAATGATTTACAACTATCTCATCATTTCTTTGTCAGCAACTAGTGCAAATCTGTGCTCATTCCATACTTTACCGTTTTTAAAAATTGCCTTACGAGCTATTCCTTCCAATTCAAAACCATTCTTTTCCAGTACCCGCATAGATGCCTTGTTATACTCAAATACTCCTGCATGAATTCGATTAATATCAAATGAATCCAGTCCATACCTCACTATTAAGCCAACTGCGCCGGTTCCAATTCCTTTATTCCAAAAAGGTTCACCGATCCAATATCCAATTTCAGCAGTTTTGCGATATACATCTTGTTGCAAATGAAGGCCGATCATTCCACAAAATTGATGGTTATAAGCAATGGCAAAATTTTTTACGGGCTCCTCGTCCTGAATCAACTTATAGAAAGATTCAAAATCTTTTTTATGATATGGAAAAGGCATTAAATCGCGGAGGTTATCGAAGATATTTTTATTATTCGCATAAAGAATTAGATCATTTCGATCAGATTCCTGAAGCGGTCGCAATGAAATTTTATTTGGATTCACTAGTATTGGTTTTTTCAGAATCGTGTATCAGCATACTGTCCAAATCCTCTATTTCATGAATGTACTGTTCTTTTAAGTGATCATAAAAAGAGTCTTTACTTACCAGATTGGCAAAAGCATTGGATATAATACCTGTGAGCATAAGATGAAAAATAATGTTGTGGCTATTAGTCATTTCAATCACTAAGATAGAACTTGTAAAAGGGCTCCTGGTAATACCGGTAAGACATCCTACCATGCCACATAAAATCATAAGATTAGACTCCGAATCGGTTAAAGAAAACCAACTTGCCACTACTGATCCTATACTTGCACCGGCACTTAATGCAGGTGCAAATATTCCACCTGCAGCTCCATTGGTAAAAGATATTATTGGCCCTATCAATCTCAAAATAGGCATATACCATTCCATATGTTTCTCTGAGGTAAATAAGGAAGCTACCATCAACTCCTTTCCTGATCCGATGGCTCTTACATTAATAAAATAACCAATCGCAGCAATTATCAAACCCGCTGCAATCGGATAAATCACCTTGCCTGCCTTATTAAAAAATGACTTTTTTCTTTCAAAAATGTAGAGTATCATTTTACCCATTTGACTTCCTCCCAGTCCGGAAATGATGGCTATTGGGATAACAATAATGATGATCCATAAATGAATACCATTCAATGTGGGGTAACCCAGATATAGATATGGACCCAATATATTTAAAGCAGTAAGGCCTGATATAATCACTCCTGCCAATAAAGCCGATTTGAAAAAATTGAAATGCGTTTTGGTCAGTTCTTCAATGGCAAATACAATCCCTCCCAAAGGCGTATTGAATGCTGCAGCCAATCCCGCAGCCGCTCCTGTTACGATCATATTCCTTTTAGCTATTTTAGGATACCAACTGGGCAAATAATCATTTACCAATTTGAATATAGAGGCCGAAATCTGAATAGTGGGCCCTTCTCGTCCCACTACTCCGCCACCGAAAATCATGATTAAACTAGAAGCAATTTTTACCAAAATTATTTTCAAGCCCAGTAGATGATTTACTTTAAAATTTTGCTTCGGGTTGGTTAGTTGAATGGCAGCGGTTACTTGTGGGATTCCACTACCTCTGGCGTAAGGGGCAAACCAGGTTACTATCCAGTAGGCGAGGTAAAAGCATGCCGGAGTAATGATAAAAAGTGTCCATGAAAAATGACTAAATATGTAATAACTACCTTTCTCTGCCCAGGCAAACAATTTTGCATAAAAAACAGCCACAAAACCCGTGATGAAAGCACTCACCCAAAAAGGAATAGCATTCTGTATATTCTTTTTGAAAATTTCATTATCTATGGAGTCAAACTTATTTTTTGACCACAGCCTAATTCTCAAAACTTGCTGGCTAATATTCTCCTTAAAGTGGCTTACCGCCATTAGACAATTATTTTTTTAATTGAACATCATTGCGCATATTGATTCGCTTCGTTTTCCTTTTGCTTAGCACCATATCTATAGCCGCAACAGCTAGTTGAACACTTTCCTCAAATGTAGTTGAGTTCTTCTTAACAAATTGATTCTCACCGGCATGCGATACATGAATAGAGCACCATTTGTTGTTTATATTATGTGCTGCACCTATTTTCAAAGAAACATCTATTCCTATAATTTCAGGATGCTTGGCTTCTAATTTTGATGCTTTGGCAGTGATTAATTTATTTAAAGATCTATTTTCTTTAAAATCAACAGTCTGAATAGTAAATCTCATCAATAACTTCTTTTAATTGATGTAAAGATAGCTAAAAGATTCCCCCTGACAGGTCAATACCCCATGTCAGACCAAAGAATTATCTACTGGGTAGTGATGGTCAAAAAAACCTGGTTTACCAAGCCATCTCTATTGGTCACGGTGAAAGTGTATTTCGTTTTCTGACCAGCGTTACTTTCTACTTTGCCCGTAAAATCATAATCTAATACATCACCTTCGGAGCCAGAAAGATCTTTTGAAAAAATAGTAGAGGCGGCACCACCATTTGCAGCGGCTGATACATTAAGTTTCTTCAATACATCTTTATCTTCAGATTTTGATGCGGTGATACCAATTTTAAAATCACTGCCGCCGGCTAATGTTGCATCAGCAGATAAATAACTACCACCAGTCTTAAAGTTTATCTTAGGTAAGAGCCCTGCATCTTTCTCACAAGATACTAATGCAGTAAGTACTAAAGATGTAATGAATAATAATAATTTTGTCTTCATGGCACAAATATACCCTAATGCGAAAAAGTATACTTCAATTGGATGAAAATATTTCTGCCAATATTATTCAATCCAAAGTATTTTAATCTGGATAAATGATCGTAATAGGATTTGTTAAAAAGATTTTGACCAGAAATACTAAACGAATAATGAGATGAAATTTTTAGAAACTTTGCTTGCACCGAGGCATTAAACAGGTTGTAAGAATGAGTTGGTATTTCGCCGGTATAGATATTATTTTGTTGAAAATAGTGTTCCCACTCCGTTTGAAATGAAACGATTTTATTCTTAGTGGAATATATTTGAGATAGGAATGCTGCTGAAAATTTCGATGCCGGAATAAATGGGGTATAGTTGCCCTCCTGCGTTTTACTTTGCATCATAGAATAAGTAAAATTCAAATTACTGGCTCGATTTAAATTATAAGCTGACTGTATTTCAAATCCAATTTGTCTGGCATTTTGTTGTTTATACCTATATACTGGAAAGCCAAACCATTCTTCTTGGGTGGGTGCCAAATACACATAATGGAAAAAATAATTATAGAAAGGGCTGATGTTAATACTACCTAGCCTGGTCTTGTAATCAACGATAAAATTTAGTCCGATATTCTGTTCATTTTTCATTAGAGGGTCACCGATCTCGTAGGTAAAAACTCCTTCATGCAAGCCATTAGATGACAATTCTGCTAAATTGGGTATGCGGACTCCGGTAGATGCATTTGCCTTTATATTCAATCCCTCATTTGGGTTAAAACTTAGTCCAGAATAGAAATTATAGTAAAGAGAAAATTTATTAAATGCTTGTACTTCTTTTCCCTGGCCATGTACTCCCGCTGTAAAAAAAGTTTTTATCCATTTCTCGCCTATGTTCAAGCCATTCTCCAGGGTCAGCTTCGATTGGAAATCGGCTTCGTAATACAATGCAAAATTCGCTTCTTGCATTCGCGCATCTGGAACTATTTTACGCGAACCATAATTTGTATTGTCTTCAAAAGAGTTTAGATGACTTAGAATTATTCTACGACCTTCTCCCAGTATCTTTTCATACTTGGCCAGGTATTGAAAAGTAAGTAAATGCATATTGAGGCTGATAGCTCCGCTGCCTTCATTCTCGAGTCTTTCATTTGATTGTATTCCCGCATTGACAGAGAGCTTAGATTTATCATTCAGATAAAATTTATTTTCTGAAGAAAGAATGTTGAGTAAGACTACATGCGAAGGATTTTCATTTAGTTTTCTGCTCCATCGGGTATCTGGTTTTACGAAAGTATATACATCATTAAATATGAAACCAAATCTATTAAAGGAGCTCAAAAAATTGTTTTCTGACTGCCATTTTTTCCTGGTAAATCCATAAGTCGATTTCAGGGAATAACCATCAAATCTACTATTCAGCACGCGCTGATTATTCCCATCCGAATAATCAGCATGATTATCTATACCTGCGCGAATGCGAAACCATTTATTTACTTTGTTTACTTTATATCCAGCCTGAATACTACCACCCAAGGTGTTGGAATTAAATTTTAAAGAAACATCTGTTTCGGAAGTATGTGCTGCTGGTCTGGCTTCTTCTATAATATTTATAACTCCACCTATTGCTTCTGATCCATACAATACGCTCATAGGGCCTTTTATCAATTCCAATCTCGAAATTCCCATACTATTTAATCCCAGGCCATGCTCTTCCTGCCATTGCTGATTGTCAAATTTTAGTCCTGAAAGAAGTATCAATATTCTATTTCCATATAAGCCACGTATGACGGGCTTGGATATACCTAATCCGGTGGAAAGCATATTTACACCAGGAAGCTTAGCCAATATATCCGTGATATTGAACGCACTTACATACGTTAGGCTGTCAGCCTTAATGGAAACAATATTAAGCGATGTTTCTTTAAGCGGCTCTTCTTTGAAAGCAGTGATAGTAAGCTCAGGTAATGATCTAAGAACGGGAGTATCATTTGAC
Organism: Chitinophagales bacterium; assembly: GCA_038251405.1. Classification (GTDB taxonomy): domain Bacteria; phylum Bacteroidota; class Bacteroidia; order Chitinophagales; family Saprospiraceae; genus JADJLQ01. The sequence goes on along the minus strand of JBBSBH010000039.1, from coordinate 19,314 downwards.
TGCCCGGGTGACACAAATCGCAAACTCAATAAAAGTACAGTAAAACAGATTCTAGAAGCCATCTCTTATTAAGACGAAAGGTAATAAGTTGCCAGGATATAGACTTCCTAAAAGCACCACGCTATAAAATATGATCTTTATTTAATGTAAAAATTTGCTTTCCTTGCCATTCATCAGTAAACTTAATTGTTGTATATCCTATCCGCAAGAATAGATGATACTTTTTGAAAATTATACATCTCTATTTCTTACTATTTAAGATCAATATAATTAATCTTTTAGCCTTTCATTATTAATTATTCGCTATTAAATTTTTCATTGACTCTAAGCATGCTCTTCCTGATATTCCCTGGCATATTCTTCTATCAGCCTCTTTTGAATATCTCCTGGCACTGCTCCGTACTCAGCAAACTTGATAGAAAATTTTGCACGGCCTTGGGTCAAAGATCTTAATGTAGAGGAATACCCATCAAGTTCGGATAAAGGAATCCTGGCCTTGATTTTTTGGTAATGCCCATCGCTGTCCATACCCATGATAATCGCTCTGCGGGTTTGCAAATCACCCATTATATCGCCCATCACATTATCACCACAAAGTACTTCAAGATTATAAATGGGCTCCAATAATTGAGGGCCTGCATTTTGGAAATTTTCCTTAAAAGCCATGGTACCAGCTATTTGAAAAGCCATATCATTACTATCCACAGCATGCATTTTACCATCGTAAATACAGACTCTTATATCTCTACACCTACTGCCTGTAAGGGGTCCCTCATTCATTTTGTTCATAACCCCTTTTTTGATCGCATTAGAGAACTTGGAATCAATAGAGCCCCCTACAATGCACCAGTAAAACAATAATTTACCTCCCCAGGGCAATATTTCCTCTTCTCTATTACGCACGGTGATATCTGTAGGATCAGGCATGCCTTCGTGATATGGTTCTATACGCATATGTACCTCGCCAAACTGACCTGCGCCACCAGATTGTTTTTTGTGTCGATAGTCTCCATTGGAGAGCCTGGTAATGGTCTCCCGATACGGGATACGGGGTTTAATGAAAGACATATGAAGGTCTTGATATTTCTCAAGCCTGTATTTAACCATATCTAAATGCAACTGTCCCTGCCCATAGAGCAGCATCTGTTTCAATTCAGCTGATTGTTCTATGATAATAGTAGGGTCTTCTTCCTGAATGATATGCAAAGCCTTAGCTAATTTTTCCACATCATTTTTAGAGGGAGGCTCTACGGCTACCCTGATACGAGGCTCTGGAAAATGTATGGGTTCTATTTTTCTATCCGTGCCTTTAGTATTAAGTGTATTATTAGTATGTGAATCTTTAAGCTTCACCACTACGCCAATATCGCCGGCGTGTAGCTGATCTACAGGCTCTCTATTTTTCCCATTGGCAACATATAATTGACCAAACCGTTCACTGTTTCTCGAACTGGCATTTACGAGCTCATCCCCAGACTTGAGTATACCAGCGTATACTTTAAAATAAGAGACATTTCCAACTTTGGGTTCTGATACTGTTTTAAAAATAAAGATGGTGGTAAGGTCATCATTCTTTAGTGCCAATTTACCACCACCTTCAATGGGGGCTGCAGGCCGATCAGCGGGAGAAGGACATACATCATTTATGAATCCCATTATTCTTCCTGTACCCATATTTCTTTTTCCACTGGCGCAAAACACAGGATAAATACTCTGATGCGCTATGGCTACTCTTAATCCGTAAGCCAGGTCTTCCTCACTCAAAGTACCTTGCTCGAAAAATCGGGCCATCAGCTCTTCTTCGTTTTCAGCTGCAGCTTCTACTATTTTATTGTGTAACTCCAATGCTTTCGTTTTTTCAGAAGCGGGAATATCTTTTTTCTCAGGCTTTCCACCATCATCAGGAAACTCATACACTACCATGCGCAAGGCATCCACAATGGCATTAAATCCATTTCCCTGATTGAGCGGGTACTGAACTTCAAGTATTTTATGTCCGAAACGCGCCTTAGCTTGTTCCAGCGTATTTTCATAATCTGCTTTTTCATGATCTAATTGATTGATTACAAACAAAGATGGGGTATCAAAGTCCTGCACATACTCCCACATGATTTCAGTGCCTACTTCTACTCCATTGGCAGCATTCAATACCATTATTGCAGTATCAGAAACTTTTAAAGCAGCTATAACTTCACCGATGAAATCATCTGAACCCGGTGTATCAATGATATTTATTTTCGAATCTTTCCAGGTAGTATGTTCCAGAGAGCTAAACAAGCTACTATGCCTTTCTTGTTCTATTGGATTGTAATCGGATACTGTATTTCCTTCATCCACATTTCCTCTCCGGGAAATATCGTGGCCTTCAAATAACATGGACTCCACTAAAGTGGTTTTACCAGAGTGAGCATGACCCAGCAACACTACATTACGTAAGTCTTTTGATTCAAAAACATTCATATATTATCAGGTTTTATATTACCCCTTAAATTAATCCTTTAATCCGATTTAAAGAAGATAGAAAAACCATTTTTTGACATAAAATGAATATGTATCTATAACTGTCTCATAGTAATAGCCTAATATATGAATTCTTTATTTAATAAAAGGAAAAGACTTTCGAATTTAAATTGGCTTGATGTACCCTTTTACAAAAGATTTCACTTGTTTGGCAAAATTTAATAGTTCATTTTCTGAATATAAAGGGCCAACAACTTGAACACCAATCGGCATTCCTTTACTATTAAGACCTAATGGTACTGTGATGGCGGGATGGCCAGTTGAATTTAAGATATATGATCCAGGAAAATAAGCAATGTAACTTATTTTTGTGCCGTCATCAGCTACTATGTCTGTCATGGGGGCTTGCTTTTTAAATGCGCCATCATAGGTAACCGGCATTACAATGAAATCATATTTCGTAAAGAAATTCTCCCATATCGAGATTAGATTTTTTCGATCCGTTTGAATTTTCTCCCAATTTTCTTGCGTGTCCTCCATTACTCCAGACTCATAAGCGCGCATTAATTCCCCGGGAAAAACCTCCGAAAATTGTTTGCTAATGATTTTTCGGATTAACCAAGGTTGACCTTCGTTCATCATGGATCCAAATGAAGCAAGAAAAGATTTGGTAAGATTAATGTAATGTTCTTCCGAAGGAAAGTCTTTAACGACTATTGAACATTTTGGAAGTAGTGAATCAATAAAACATTTCATTGCCGCACTCATTTCTGCGCTAACATGGGCAGTCCATATCCTGGTATTCCATTCATCAGTCCATGCTATTTTACAATCTTTCAGTTGCTTTAGATGATCGGTTTTGGTAATTTTTGGTTGTGGAAATTTTGGATCCTCTTTTGTATTTTTTATTATATTCCACATTAATTCTACATCTTCAGGCGTACGTGCCAAAGGCCCACCTGATGCCAAAGCAAATCTGCTATATTGATGGGTAGTATCTGGTCCACCTCCATCGCTAATGTTTACTACTCCAAAACTCGGTTTCAAAGACCATAATCCGCAAAACACTGCAGGCACTCTGATACTTCCTCCCAGGTCAGCACCTAATTCTATAGTAGAAAGTCCTGCTGCCACAGCAGATGCTCCCCCACCAGTGCTTCCCCCAGGAGTGCGACTTGTATCAAAAGGATTATTCGCAGTGGGGTATACCTCTCCTTGTGTCTGATAATCGGACAACATATATGGGACATTAGTAGTACCTAAAATTATGGCACCTGCTGATCGTAATTGACTCACAATGGCAGCATCCCTGGGAGCCGTAAAGCCAAACATTTTTGCGTTCATAGTAGAAGGCGATCCTTTCACCCAATATTGTTCTTTGATAGATATGGGTACTCCAAGTAATGGCATATTAAGTGTATCATTCGATGCCACCAATTCATCTGCCTTTTTTGCATCATTTAATGCTTGTACCTCATCTAAAAAAATGAAAGAATTGTATTTGTAATTATTCGCTTTTATAAAGTTTATATGTTCTTGCACAATGTCGAGGCTACTTGCTTCCCTATTTTTTACCATATTAGCCAGTTCGAATGCTGGTCTAAAGACATATTTCAATTCTTTTTGGCTAGCTCTTCCTGGCTTAAATAATTCCTCCTGAAGCACTATGGGGGATCCAATCGCTTTGGGAATGATGGAATAAAAATATGCTCCTGCAATAGCCAGTACTAAAATTATGATTCCTGCCACGAGGCCAAGTTTGCGCATATTGGATTTATTTTTCATTTACAGTTGGTTTGGAATTTATTTATAAAACTGGTGAGGGTGCATCTTTATATTTTGCGTAAGCACCTGTGAGCTTTCCTATTTGATATTGTAAAGGCATGAGTAGTTTTCTTACCAGGGTGGGAATTCCATCTACATCAAACTCTGATTTATACCGATTCAATAGAAATGCCATTGCCTTCAGATCTGGCCGATGATGACTTCCTGCATCGATGGCTCGATATACTTCAGTAAGAAACCACTCAATATTATCTGCGGGCATTATATAGCCTTTACAGTGCAATATCTCTTTACCAGGGTTCCAAAACCGATGCCACACTCCTTTAGTAAAGGTCACCGTTGCTCCTACTCCCAATTCAATAGATGGCTGACCTTTTATTTGGGTCGCTATCTTTCCTTCCAATACAGTAAGGCTTTCATCCTGTCTCCAATGAACATGCATGATAGGGCCGCTACCCGGCTGAACCCAGTTTTCAACTTCTAAAATTTTTCCAGAAGGCGTGTTAGAAACACTAATAAAAGAAAGCTTTTCGCCAAACTTATTTTCGATAGTATGAGGATAAGAAAACATATGCTTAATTTTTCCTCAAAGTTAAAATATTGCCGATTCGTCAAAATCAGATGATTCACTTAAAGTTCCTACGCAGTTGTACGTATTTTATCCCTACCTACACTTTTATATACCAGCCTTTTTTATTCAAAAACCAACCTGCGGTCCAGCATACCAACATGAAACTTAATGCAAATAAAAAGGATCCCAAATAACAACCAGCATATGAAAATACATTTTCGTAAATCGATGAATAAAATGATTTTCCACCAGGAGTTCTGAAGAAATAAAGCAGTATGGCCAATAACTCAGAAAGTAAGTATAGAAAAAGTGGATTGCGGCCAGCAATGTAAAAAAATGATGTCCCCCTTTTAATACCCAATATCTCAACCAGGTAAGAAAGGAAAGAAAGTATCAACATGTCCCATCCAACTGTTTGCAAAACAAATGAACTGGTCCATAATTTTTTATTAATGGGGAACCATATATTCCAAACCCAACTCAGTATTAATAATCCAAATCCCATGAGTGCAAGGCGCATCAACTTATTTTTATCTATGCCTTTATCATACATTAAATAACAAGTAACTATAAATCCACCGATTACATTTACAATAGAAGGTATAGTGCTGAGAAGTCCTTCCGGATCAAATGCGACACCTTCCCCATGATACAAATGACTTTCACCAAAAAGAGTAAGATCAATTTTTTGACCCAGATTAGTAAGCATTTCGTAATCTCCGCCCCATGCCATTAGTGCCCAATATAGCAAGAGTAAACTGATGCCTATACCTATCAATTGCTTAAATGAAAACTTATAAATCAATATGCCTCCAACAGCATAACATAGTGCAATTCTCTGTAACACTCCCATCACCCGTGTGTTGTGAAATGGTTTAAAAGCAAGGCCTCCATCAGTATGTCTTACAAAAGGAAACCAATACATGAGGTATCCCAATAAAAATATTATGGCAGCTCGCTTGAGAATTTTAAGAATGACATCACTGGAATCCATCTTGTCCCAGGATCTCTTACTAAAGAAAATCGACGACCCGACAGCAAAGAGAAATGATGGAAACACCAGATCTGTTGGTGTAAATCCATGCCAGGCTGCATGCTCCAGCGGCCAGTAGACACAGTCACCATTTCCTGCTGTATTTACAATTATCATGAAACATATAGTCAGTCCCCTAAATACATCAAGAGAAAGATTGCGTGATTGAACATCCATAATTATTTGAAATATGCATTGAAGTTAATATTTGGAATTAAATTATTTCAAAAATTCTGCAACTGATCGATCTTACATTTGCAGGAGTTGAATCAATATATATGCAGGATAAGAACAAAATCGACTTACACGATCTGGGCATCATCATACTAGCAGCTGGTGCCTCCAAACGGCTAGGCACTCCTAAACAACTTTTAAAGCATACTGATGGAGATAGTTTTGCAAAAAGAATTTGTAAAATGGCTATTGGCACCGGAATTAAAAATATCAGTGTAGTGATTCCTGATAATAATGAGCATATAATGCTGGAGACTAAAGATGATCGAATTTCCTGTTTTTTTAATTACCCTAATAATGAAATTTCTGAATCCATCTTACATGGGTTTTGGTTTTTATGTGAGCAGCCTATGGAGTTATCCGCCATTTTAATAGTGGTATGTGATCAACCCTATTTAGAGCTTTCACTCTTGAAGCAAATTATAAGTTTATATCAAAATACGAATGCATCATTGATAGCCAGCCGGTACAAAAACGGAGCAATTGGTACACCTGCCTTATTCAGTAGACCTTTTTTTAACGATTTAATAACGCTAGAAGGCGATCAGGGAGCATTAGCTATTATCAAACAAAATCTTGAAAAAACCCATTTCGTGGAATTCCCTCTAGGAGATTTCGATATAGACACTTCAGAAGACTATGAGACTTTCCTCCATACTAAAAATGTGTGAATTAAGTATGAATAGCTTAATTTTGGAATCCTAATGATCGTCGATAATTTCGGAAGAAACCATACTTACTTACGTATTTCCCTTACAGATAATTGTAATTTGAGATGCTTTTACTGTATGCCAGAAGAGGAATATACCTTTACTCCGGTTTCAAGATTAATGCAAGCATCGGAAATAGAATCTCTGGCAAAAACATTCGTAGATCTGGGGGTAAATAAAATAAGATTGACCGGTGGAGAGCCATTAGTAAGAAAGGATGCTGCCGATATTATATTAAGACTTTCAAAATTACCTGTAAAACTTACCCTCACTACCAATGCCACCCGAGTACACGAATTCATCGATGTATTTACTAAAGCCGATCTCACCTCATTGAATGTAAGCCTGGATACGCTAGACAAAGAAAAGTTTATTTTACTCACCCGTAGAGATCAATATCAAAGGACTATTGACAATATTAATTTATTGATTAATGCTGGCTTTCATGTGAAAATAAATATAGTAGTGATCAAGGGACTCAATGAGTTGGAAATATTAGATTTTGTAGAATGGACGAAACAAAAAAATATTCATGTACGATTCATTGAATTCATGCCTTTTGAGGGAAACAGATGGTCGAGCAATAAAGTCTTTACCTATCAGGACATGCTGGAGCTAATTAATACCAAATATGATTTTGATCATTTGCAAAACAATATTCATGACACAGATAAAAAGTTTAGAGTAAAAAATCATGCCGGTACCTTCGCTGTAATTAGTACTATGAGCGCTCCTTTTTGTGAAGGCTGCAATCGAATACGACTTACAGCAGATGGGAAGCTAAAAAATTGTCTATTCTCAAAATCTGAAACAGATCTATTATCAGCTTTAAGAAATGGCGAAGACATCCCTTCCCTTATACTTGAAAATATAAAAACAAAATCCAAATCCCTTGGTGGACAATTCGATTCCAATATATCAACCATCCATGCAGATCAGATTCACAATCGAAGCATGATCACAATAGGAGGATAATAAATCAAATGATCTCAGTTGCAGAAGCAAAAGACCTTATTCAATTGCACACTCCAGTTCTTTCTATTGAATCAGTAATGCTGGATGATTCCCTTTCCAGAATACTCGCCGAAGAAATTTATAGTCCGATAGATCTACCTCCATTTAAGCAATCTTCGATGGATGGATATGCTTTTTCATACTTAAAATGGGACAAAGAATCTCCATTGAAAGTAATAGGTGAAATAGCGGCAGGGGCCACTAGCTATCCCATTTTGCAATCCAATGAGGCTGTACGAATTTTTACCGGAGCACGGCTGCCTGATTCTTCAGATACGGTGATCATGCAGGAGAAGGTGGAAAAAAAAGATGACCGCATCTATCTGATGGAAGAAAACCTAAATGCAGGAGCTCATGTAAGACCAAAAGGATTTGAAATATTAAAAGGTAGTAAAGCATTGCAAAAACATACTATCATTACTCCTGCCACTATAGGGTTCTTAGCAAGCATGGGAATCAAGCAGGTGCCTGTATTAAAATTGCCCAGCATTGGACTCTTAATAACTGGAAATGAGATTCAATCCATCGGCACACCTCTGGAGATTGGAAAAGTGTTCGATTCAAATTCACACTCCATTCTGGCTGCTATTAAAATTGCTGGAATAAACGCAGTAAGCATTCATCATATTTCAGATGGAATAAATGAATTGACCCATGCTATTCAAAATGCTTTGTCAGTAAATGACTTCGTCATACTCACCGGAGGGGTAAGTGTAGGTGATTATGATTTAGTAGTCGAAGCTTGTACAAACAATCAAGTAGAAACCATCTTTCACAAAATAAAACAAAAGCCTGGCAAGCCCATGTATTTTGGAGCCAAAGGAGAGAAATTGATTTTTGGACTGCCCGGCAATCCATCTTCGGCTTTAACCTGTTTTTATGAATATGTAGAACCGAGCTTAAAGAAAATGATAGGAAAACAAAGTGGTGTAACTGTTACACATTTGCCTATGGCTACTAATTATAAAAAAAATGCAGCTATAACTCATTTTTTAAAGGCTATGTATAATGGAAAATCGGTAGCTCTATTAGATGCTCAGGAATCATTCAGATTGAAATCTTTTGCCGTGGCCAATAGTCTGATTATGATACCCGAAGGAATCACAGAAATAATAGCCGGAGAAATGGTTGAAGTTCATATTTTACCTTGAATAATTTTGCTTTAATGGATTATAGTTGGTGGTTTTATATTCTTTTATTACTAGTAGCATTTTTGTATGCCTCTGTAGGTCATGGAGGCGCTAGTGGTTATCTTGCATTAATGGCCTTAGCAGGAGCAGCTCCAACTTCCATGAGGCCGACAGCATTAATTTTAAATTTATTTGTTTCAGCTACTGCATTTATTCAATATTATAGAGGTGGCCATTTTCGGTGGGCTTTGATCTGGCCTTTCCTGATTGCTTCCGTTCCATTAGCCTTTCTCGGAGGAGGGATTAGTATTGATGCGGCTCTTTATAAAAAAATTCTGGGGATCATATTACTATATCCTGTATTCCGATTTTTATTCATCAAGGATAGCAGTTTTAAACCCCGGGGAAGTCCGGGTCTTTTGTTGGCTCTAGGGATCGGAGGCAGTATAGGCTTTTTATCTGGCTTGATAGGGATAGGAGGAGGAATATTACTTTCGCCTATCATCTTACTTTTTAAATGGGCAGATCAAAAACAAACAGCAGCTGCAAGTGCATTATTCATTTTTGTAAATTCTCTTTCAGGACTCATTGCTCAGTTTAATAAAGGTGTGGAACTCCATGCCTCTATGTACATCCTTATAATCATTGCTTTTGCGGGTGGTTTATTAGGTTCTTATATTGGTTCTAAAAAAATAGGGCAAAGTCAATTGAGATATATTCTGGTGGTGGTACTTACCCTGGCTGCGTTTAAACTCATCATTGGAGGATAATTTATAAATCCTATACAATAAGATTTCCATTGGACACAACACAGTCAACGGGTAAAAGCCCTCAAGTATTCCAGTACAAATCTTTGCATAGATTACCGGCTTTGGCCAATTTGGATCGAAAAGATTTTTTGTAAATCTTGGAGAAATATTCTGAAGTAGCCTACCTTTACATCATCTGATAAAATCTATTAACCCTTATCTTTACCCCATGTCTACCACCCGGATAACTGTATTATTTTTTGGTCAACTCGCAGAACACACGGGTGTAAGTTCGGCCAGCTTAAGTAATTTTCCCGATATTGACTCCGTAATGAGTGAATTAAACTCTAAATATCCTGTGTTGACTCAACAACATTACCAGATAGCATTGGATAAAGAAATCATTCATGATAATATATCCCTTTCGGGAGAACACATTCTGGCCCTATTACCTCCTTATGCCGGAGGATAAAATCAAAAGAATATGTCAGACCATAGAATACGAAATATATTTATTAAAGGCCCTATTAGTGGAACATTTGTAGGGGAAAAAATTGCAGCTCATGCTTCTAAGAATAATATTGGAGGCCATAGTATTTTCCTCGGGCAGGTAAGGGCTGATCTTAAAAACGATAAAGTAGTCACCGGAATCGAATACTCCAGTTATGAAGAAATGGCATTGGGAGTAATGCATCAAATCAGACAAGATATTTTTACCCAATACGAACTTACTTGCATGCATGTATATCATAGTCTGGGATTAGTAAAAGCGGGTGAGATATCACTATTCGTATTTACTTCTTCTATTCACCGGTCACCAGCCATTAAAGCGTGTGAAGAATGCGTAGAAAGAATAAAAAAGGAACTACCCGTATGGGGAAAAGAGCTACTAGAAGATAATTCTCATGTATGGAAAGTGAACCAATAGAATTTTGGATTTACAATTTACAATTTTAGAATTTTACGATTTAAATTAAATGGTTGATATAACGCACAAATCGAATACCCTTAGAAAAGCGGTCGCCTCTGCCTTTGTATCCGTTTCAAAACCTGAAACTATTACTGCCATAAATAATAAAACTGTACCCAAAGGTGATATTTTCGAATTTTCACGTGCTGCGGGCCTATTGGCCATAAAAAAGACTTACGAAGTAATCCCGGATTGTCATCCACTACCAGTGGAATTCGCTAAAATCAGTTATACTGTTCAGGACCTCCAAATACACATCGAAGTAGAAGTACATACTATTTATAAAACTGGAGTAGAAGTGGAAGCCATGCACGGAGCATCGATAGTAGCACTTACTATGTATGATATGCTAAAACCAATAGACAAAGGAGTAGAAATCAATACAATCAGGTTAAAATCCAAAAGTGGTGGAAAATCAGAAAAAGAAAAATATGAAGGCATTACAGCCAGCATTGTCGTTTGCAGTGATTCTGTAACAAAAGGTATGGCAGACGATACCTCTGGTAAACTCGCACGGGAATTATTAGAAAATCACGGAATCACCATAGATGAATTAGTTACAATACCCGATGATATTGCATGGATACAAAAATATGCCAGAGAAAAAAGTCTTTCAAATAATATATTACTTTTTATAGGAGGCACTGGCTTGTCTAAAAACGATGTCACTCCAGACGCTCTTAAGTCCTTAATAGAAAGAGAAATTCCAGGCATCAGTGAAGCAGCAAGGAACTATGGGCAGGAGAGGATGCCATTTGCTATGCTTTCAAGGGGCATAGCAGGATTTATAGGTGAATGTCTTGTAATTACTACTCCCGGGTCTCCCAATGGAACCAGAGATACCATTCATGCTTTATTTCCTGCCATACTTCATGTATTTAAGATTAAAGATGGACAACGACATTGAAACCCAAATACCAACATTTATTAAATTAAATCATTACAATAAAATGACATATCCCAATACCATTCAAACTTCTATTAATGGCTTCCTTGACTCTATTGTGGAAACGCTAAAAAATATTTCAGATGAAGGCTGGGCTTACAAACCATCTCCGGATAAATGGTCGAAAAAGGAAATACTAGGTCATCTGATAGATAGTGCTCAAACCAATATCCGACGGCTAATCGTGTCTCAATACAAGCCCAATGATAAAATAGTATACCTGCAAAATGATTGGGTGAAATATTCTGACTATCAGAATATGAATAAGGAAGAACTTATCCAACTTTGGTATCTTATAAACAAACATTATCATCGGGTGTCTCAATCTATTCCATCAAAGTCTCTGAATATCACTTGTGATACCAGTGCCGGAGAGCCGATGTTACGCACTTTATCCTTTCTGATTGAAGACTATTGGGGGCACCAACAACACCATTTGGATACTATACTAAATTAGTTTTTAGAATTTTATTTTAAAATTTCTATTTCCTGAGAATAATATCCAGGAATAGAACCCGGATTTGAGTTAAGTATTTGAATATTTTTTATTCCACTGTCATAGGGCTTCCAATCTGGCAAACCACTACCATTTGGATTACCTGTTTTAATAAAATTTAACCAATAAGTACTCATCATATGCTCTACTTGTTTATCAACTTCCCTCCATGGTCTGTTCCAGGTATGTAATGTTTGCAAAGCAAATGGCACATCAGCTGTGTGAAATGCTCCATAATTAGGAAAATCAGGTTTATCCACCGGTACATGATTAAATTCATATATATACACCGGTTTTTTATTTAATTCTGCCGTGAGGATAATGGCCTTGGCACCAAATCCCAACCTACGACTCAATTCAGAAGAAGACTTTGCTTCTTCATCAGTATTGCCGGGAAATAAACGAAGATATTCATTAGCCTTATCACCATACCTGGCTTTAACATTTGCTTTATAAGCTGCGCTGCTTACAATAGCTGAACCACCCAATGATCCATCACCGGTAACCCAGCCACCCATGATGGGAACATCATTGTGTAAATCTTTTTGATAATAGGACAGTAAATCTTGCGGCAAAAAATAATTATCTCTTACCGGGCTATAGGATGGATTGAATGTAGATGCTTGATCAAATAAATCCTGAGGCGACATGGCTCGCAGATCCGCAAGAGATTTTTTATTCAATTGACTCATTAATTTCAGTCCATTCTGCTCAGCCGCCACCAGATCAAGGCTTCTGCTATTTCCCAATAAACCTCCACTGTGGCCAATAGCTTTATGAAAAAGCCCTTTGGCAAGAGGCGAAGCAATTAAAGCATGTACTGAAAACGAACCAGCACTTTGACCCATGATCGTTACATTATCAGGGTCGCCGCCAAATGATGTTATATTATTTTTAATCCATTTTAAGGCTGCTACCTGATCTAATAATCCAAAGTTTGCAGCCCCTTTTCCGGAGGTCTCCTTAGTAATTTCAGGATGGGCAAAAAAACCAAATATGTTTACTCTGTAATTAGTGCTGACAAAAACCACATCTTCTTTTGCATAACTCGCCCCGTCGTAGACAGCACAGGCAGCAGATCCTGAATTAAACCCTCCACCATATATCCATAGCACCACTGGTTTCTTCGTATTCATCTCTTTTGTCCATACATTGAGGTAAAGGCAATCTTCACTCAATGGCGAAGGAGGAGCTATAAACTCTTCCGTCCAACAGCTGAATGGCTCCGGATGCTTTTGTATAGGACTTGCAGCAAATCGCTGACATGTCAATATTCCTTTCCACTTTTTTGCTTCCCTGGGAGCTTTCCATCGTAAACTATTGACAGGAGGCGCAGCAAAAGGTATGCCTTCGAAGATTTTAATACCCTCATTCTCAAATCCCTGGACTTTTCCTTTGTCAGTTTTTACAATGGGGCCTTGAGCAAAACCACTTTGACTTACAGTAAAAAGTAGAAATAAAAGTGAAATAAAATTTTTCATATCCGTATTAGTTTGAAATCAAGGTGTTTTTCTATTTATTTTTTTTAACCAATCTGTTTTTGTAATTACTACTTTTCATATTCATGTAATTCTCCATGCCTTAATATTTTAAATGGTTGATTATTTGAGTTAGCATAAGGAATTAGTTCGTCTACATCTGCCGTATTGAATTTAAACATATTATAGTGACAAGGTATAAGAACTTTGGCATTTATATTTTTTGCCAGATTACAAGCTTCTTCAATTGTAAAATTTCCTGCTACTTTTCGTTCAGGAGATCTTCCGTTGATGGGAAGAAAAGCAATATCGATATGATACTTCCTTAAAATTTCCTCTAATCCTTCAAATGGAATGCAATCACCGCTATGATAAATACAAAACTTTCCTATGTAGATAATATATCCCATGTACATTGGTTGCTTTTTCTCATTCCTATCTAACGACTCATGGGCAGCCGGTATTCCAAGTATTGATATTGGCCCAAAAGAATGCATCGTTTTATCATCTAAGCCAATAGGGAATTTAAATTCAATAATGCATCTATCTGTTACGAATTTTCTGTTCGCTTCAGGAATAATAAATTTTATACCTGGATTGCTTTTTAATATAGGAATCAGCGTCTCCGCATCTAAATGATCAGTATGATTATGACTGGATGATACAAAATCAATAAAATCAAGTTGCTCAGGATCCAGTACGCGCTCACTCATACGCACATGAGGCTTATCTGTATCGGCATACTTTTTGGTCAAAGAATCAGACAAATAAGGGTCTATCAAAAAGTATATTCCCTGATGGTGAAGCAGGTAGCCACTCTGGCCCAACCACCAGATACGCAATTTACCATCATTAGGTGCTTTGCGCATTTCTTCCAGTAATGCTTCATCCTTTTTATATGCTGAAATCAGTGACATTACAATCCAAGTTCTTTTCTGACTTCCAGTGCTCCTAATACCATATTTCCAAGTTTAGGCCTGGCAGCCCATCGAGCTGTTTGAGAAAGGCCACAATCCGGAGCTACGGACAGCCGATAGGGGTCAATATATTTTAAGCACAAGTTGATTCGTTCCTTTATGTCTTTCACTGTTTCAATATAATAGTTTTTTACATCCACAATTCCTACAGCCACATGCATCCGCTCTGAAAACTCTTTTAATAATTCCATTTCAGCAAATTCTCTATTGGCCATTTCTATATGCACTTCATCTATTTTCATCTCCAGAAAGTCTGGCAACATGGGTTTAATGCTTCTCTTCCCCACAGGCCTTCCTTTAAAATTGCCAAAGCAAAGGTGGGTTGATAAAAAACATTTACCCACTACAGGCGACACAGTTTCATTGAAGATTTGAACAAACTTTTTGGTATCCTCTTTATAAGCGTAGCAACTCATAGAAGGCTCATCAACGGTGATCTCTGTGCAACCAGCCTCTACTAATGCTTTCAATTCGTTTTGCACGATGGGAATGAGCGCGGCAGTCACTTCCATTCTATCTTTATAAAATCCATTGGGATCTAATCGACCGGAGAGAGTAAATGGACCTGGCACACTGCATTTCAGTATTTTGTTAGGCGGTGCTATTCTTTGCAGACGCTTGAATTCTTCTACAGCCCCTAATCCCTTCACTGACATTAACTGACCGGTGATTTTATGTTTACCGCGTTGGTCGTGCGCTGGCGGGCCCCATTTTCTAGGACCTATAGACTCATGATCGATTCCGTCAATAAATCCATAGAAAGATAGATTAAAATCTAATCTTGTTTGTTCGCCATCTGTAATCACATCCAATCCAGCACCAATCTGATCATGCACAGCAGCGATTACCGCATCATCGATCATTTCATCAATATCGGCTTTACCAAATTGATTCAAATTCCTTGAAGAAAATTCGAGCCAACCAGGAAAAGGATAACTGCCGACAACAGTAGTGCGAATAGGAAGTTGATCAGTCATTGGTTATTGATTTAGAAATTATAAAGTGTAGACATATTTTTGGCATGCTCATCGTACGCAGATTCAAACAATCGCATGGCTTCTTCCTTTGAGGCAATATTGGAGGCCGTAAGTACTTTGGGTATTTTACCATTTTTTACCAGGATATTTGCAATTTCAGCTTTGAGACTATTTATAATCATTACACCTCCTACGGTACTGCCGGGCGAAACAGGTGATGATATACCCTCTACAGAAATCATAGAGTCCCCTTTAGGTGCTCCGGTATCCAAAATAATATCTGCGAAGTCTGAGAGTTTTTTACCATCCTCCCGCTTACTTTCACTGGCATCACTATGATCTTTAGTAATGATGGCTATTACTTTTATATTTCTTTGTGTAAATATTTCTGCAATTTCAATGGGTACTATATTTGCCCCTGAAGAGGAGATCACAATGGCAGTATCATTTTCACTTAATGCAAAGTTTCTTAATATCCGGTCAGCCAGACCAGAAACATTTTCTAAAAACATGGCTTGCCTCTGGCCATTGGAGCCAGTTACTAAATTGTGAAAGGTAAGGGACAACTCCACTATTGGATTAAAACCAGGAAATGAACCATACCTGGGCCACATTTCTTCCACCATAATCCGACTATGCCCAGAGGCAAACATATGCACTACTCTATTTTTCAAAATTGATTCTGCACACCATGTGGCTGCCTCTTTGATTAATTCCTTTTGAAGAGAAATTTTTTCAATGATGCCTTTACATTTTTCCAGATATTGATCAGTAAGATCCATTATTATAAGTTTCGTGAGCAAAGATAGCGGCACCAATAGCACCAGCGTATATTCCATGCTGAGCAAATACTATGCTAGCTCCATTTATTCCGGGCCGCCACTCGTATTCTCGAAAAAAAGCTTGTAATGGTTCTAATAGATGATTTCCAGCTTTGGTGATTCCACCGCCTATTATTATTAATTCCGGAGATAATACATTGGCTAATCCCGACAAAGCAATGGCTAAATATTTCACACTTTGTAACCAAAAGTTTTCTGCTTCCTGATTGCCATTCAGATAGGCTTGAACTAATTTTTCAGTCGATGAAAACTTACCATTTGTTCGTCTCCCTATACTACAATCACCAATCGCCTCTTCAATACTGCCGGGCTGACCCGTCACATCTTTCCAGTCATCATTCGCATCGATGGTAAAATGCCCTAAATGACCTCCTTTCTGTCCAATACCAGTATAGATTTTTTTATCAATCAAAATAGATCCCCCCATGCCAGTGCCCAAAGTAACTAATAAAGCAAACCGAATATCTTTAGCTATACCAGCCCGGGACTCAGCCATCATGGCAGCATTAGCATCATTCAATACAAATACTTTCTTAGAAAGATAATTTTCCCAGTTAAATAATTCTAATCCTGCAAGCCTACCAGGCATGAAATTGATCATTGTATTTTCATTATTGGGAATTCCCGGAGCTGATATCCCTACATATTTAAAATCAAAACCATACTCTTTTTCCCATGAATCAACAACCGATTTAATAGCAATTTTCCAGGTATCAGCTTCCCTACTTTCAAACGTAGCACTACTAAGTTCTTTGACAATTGAATACTGATCATCCAGGACTACACCCTTTATATTAGTTCCTCCCAAGTCAATACCCATGATCATATCTCATCCATTTATTTGACCATCACTAATGCTCCATCCACCATCTATGCAAAGCACCTGCCCAGTAGTAAATCGCGATTGATCTGACATAAAATAAAGGGCAGCTCCGGAGCAATCTTCTGGTGCCCCCACCCTACCTCCATCCAGTGGTTGTTTGGTTTTTATAAAATGCATGATTTCATCATTGTTCATGGCCCGTTGAGACATTGGAGTATTGATCAATGAGGGCACTAAAACATTAACTCTAATATTATAAGAAGCATAATAGGAAGCTATGGCCTTACTAAATCCAATAACTCCTGCTTTTGCAGCTGCATAAGCATGGGTATAGAAATATTTAGGCGAAGGCGAAACACCAAGTATAGACCCAATGTTGAGTATGCTGCCTTGCGTATTCAAGCCCATCCAATATCGTATGATAGCTCTGTTAGACATCATGATCGCTTTAAGATTAATGTCCAAAGTTTTGTCCCAGCCTTCGTCTGACATCTCGTGCAAAGGTCCATCCCCAAATGCTCTACCAGAACTACCTGCAACATGAAACATACCATGGATTTGCCCAAATCTAAGATTACATTCTTCAATTGCTAATTCTGCATTACCAGGAATAGTAGCATCTTGGGATATTGCATATAAAGAACTATGGCCCTGGCTGTTTATTACCTCTACATCTGATTGGTCTCTGCCTGTCACCAATACTCTTGCTCCCTGATCCAACATGGCTTGAGCAGCCGCAAAACCCATACCACCGGTACCGCCTAAAATGAGTATTGTTTTATTCTGAAGTAAACCCTTCATCTAAAGTCCAAGATAGGACTTATTGATCTTTTACTATAGTAGTTCTAGGTTATAATAGAATATAAAAAATGATTTATTAATTGACTGTTCTACCCTTTGCCACATGTGTTCTAGAATCGTATTGATCCATATTTTTAATATTGATAGCGAGGCCTGCATAAGCACTGGAAGCACCAGTCTCCCATTTTTTACCCATGTAAGTCACTTCGCCAAAATTCTTATTCCAGTCTGAAGCAAGCAAAACATATCTATTTTCATAATTAGGGTTAGGTCCAAACATCAAAAAATTGTCGTTTCCACTCCCTTCAAAACTCACTGCCAATCTATTCTCTTTGGGCATAAATAATAATACTCCGGGAGTACCCGCCCTGAATCTGATTACTTCATATCTACTTCCATCAATTATTTTTATTTCACCACCTTCAATCTCCGCTTTTCCATTATTGGATTTTCTTCGCAATACAATGTCGTCACTTAAATAGAATTGTACTTTTTTTAAATCAGATTCTTTCCAGTCATATTTTTCATGAAGTCTTTGGGTATAAGGACTCAAGGAAGGTGCGCAAGAAGTGATTAAAAATAGTAAGGAGAAAAAGTAGGCTAATCTTTTCATAAACGGTTCTGATTTTTATACAAATTAGACTACTATAATGCTATTAAGATTCAATTTTAAGAGTCTTTAACTTGAAGATTAACTTATTTTAAGAGTGCAGTATTGATTTTTATCACTTTCTCTTCCTTTTAAAAAATCGTTTCAAGATAGTGCTAGCATCTTCTTCCATCAATCCGTACTCCAATTTTGTCCTGTGATGAAGAATCTCCCTGCCAAATTTCATAAAACCAAATTTATCGTCCGCTGTACCATACACTATCCTTCCGAGCTGGGCCCACTTCATTGCACCGGCACACATTACACATGGTTCGAGCGTCACATACATAGTACAATCTTTCAGATACTTAGATCCCAAAAATTCGAAGCCCGCGCTCATCGCAATCATTTCGGCATGGGCCGTGATATCACATAAATGCTCCGTTTGATTTTGCCCGCGGCCAATAATTCTATTATCGCATACCAGAATGGCGCCTATGGGGACTTCATCATTTTCAAAGGCTTCCATGGCTTGCTCCATCGCACGTTCCATGAAGTATTGATCTGTCATAGAATAATTAATAATTAATCATTGTTGTCCGACTAAAAGTAATGAAAGGGTGAACTAACAAGTCCACCCTTTTGAGTTATATTCGAGTTACTACACAAACAATATAACATGGATAAAAATAAGACTTTTGTCGGACAGCCGGTATTATCACAGATATT
>JBBSBH010000038.1:0-52093 GCA_038251405.1 Chitinophagales bacterium | reverse complement strand
TGAAAGCTTAGTGATCAATTCCAAATACACCAGGGCAGAAGCTTATGGAAATAATCTTGAATCAGGCGTTTCCCTTGGATTTGGCAAAACCATTGATGCAGGTTATACCCTGTATCAAAACTCACCCAATCCATTCAAAGGCACTACCTTGATTAGCTATGAACTGGCTAAGGCTGCAGATGTAACCTTGAAAATCACTGATGTAACCGGCAGACTGGTAAAATCATATACCAATGCTCCCGGAAACAAAGGATACAATCAATTGAAAGTAAACAAAACAGATATTAGTGGAGCTGGGGTAATGTATTACACGATCGAAACGAAAGACTTTACCGCTACTAAGAAGATGATTATTTTGGAATAGACGACTTCCTGCTAAATCTTCGTGTACATGTATTTGAAACTATACGGACTCGCCTATTGTAACATGTCAAATAGCTGAGATATAGTGATTTTAAAATTTGAAGAAAAGGAAGTCTTTATTTTGATATCATGAAAAAGAAAAGGACAATAAATAAGTCTGGGATAAAGCCTTTGTCTAAAGAAAAGAATCCTGAATATAAATGTGTGAAATAGCAGAGCGAATAATTGTAAAAAATAGCGTATCTCTTACCGTAGAACCGACTTTTACCATAAAATTATTTTTATTTACAAACATTATAACTTTTTTTACTAATTAAGCATCTATAAATCAATATTTTATATATTTATTTATCCACATAAAACTGTTAACGTTTTGAATCTATGAAGTGTCACATCAATATTTTTTCCACATTCTATTAATATCATATATACTTTATATTAATATCTGTGTATAAAGAGCTAGTTATCACCACTAACTTAACAATGAAAATAAAAATATTTTAAAAGTAATTATTTTCAGATCATGCATTTTGGAAGAGGTAAAAGTTTATTAATAAAGAATTTATAGATATTGTTATTATTAAATATATAAATACTAATTATATCTTATCAACAAACTAACAGTACTAATAGTAATAGCTTATTTATAATAATTTTAATCTATACTATTTATATTACTGATTCCATTGTGCATTGAAAATTGAGGGCATTCAAGACTTATCTTTGATTTTTAAAATTAATGGAAAAGCTTGTGATTAAGTCCGGGATAAAAGTTTGGTTATTCATTGGTCTTGTAATGATTTTTTTTCAAATCGTTATAGGCGGAATAACGCGACTTACTGGTTCGGGTCTTTCCATTACAAAATGGGAAATTGTGACGGGTAGTATACCACCATTGACAGAATCGAAATGGCAATCAGAATTTGATCTTTATAAACGCACACCGCAATATCAAAAGATCAATACCGGCATGACCATAGGAGCGTTTAAATGGATATATTTTTGGGAATACTTGCATAGACTTTGGGCTCGCAGTATGGGTTTTGTATTTCTTCTACCATTTTGTTATTTTCTATACAAAAGGTGGATAAGTGTTAGGTTGAGAAGACAGTTAATTACAGTGGTTTTACTTGCGGGCTTGGTTGGTGTATTCGGTTGGATTATGGTATCTAGTGGCTTAGTAAACAGGCCTTGGGTAAATGCTTATAAATTAAGTATGCATTTGGGTCTTGCTTTGATTACGCTTTCGTATCTGTGGTGGGTCTATCTTGATTACACAAATTCTAGTAAGTCGCTACATTTTCCTGGTAGTGTTACAGCAGCAAAATGGTTTTTGATATTGGTTGCTATTCAAATTCTTATGGGCGGAATGATGAGCGGTATGAAGGCTGCGCTTATTTATCCTACTTTTCCCAAAATGGGATCTAATTGGATAGATCCCATTATCTTTCAAGCAGATTCCTGGCAATGGAAGCATTTTGTTGATTATGATAATTTTCCTTTTTTGCCTGCTTTAGTTCAGTTATTCCATAGGATAACAGCTTTTGTAATATTGGGATATTTTATGGTCATTATTTCCCGTGTTAAATGGAGAGGTATTTATCTCCTTATTGGGCTCACGATATTAGTTCAAATTACACTCGGAATTTGTACTTTGATACTCAGCAAAGGAAAAATCCCTATTGGGTTTGGTGTATTTCATCAAATGGTGGGCATTTTATTACTAATATGGTCGATAAAGTGGTTATTTTATGAAAAAATTAGTGTAAAAATTTGATTATTAAATACTTATGACGATTCTTTGATTGATAAATTATTGAATACAAAAAATGAGTAAATTTGTTTACTATGCTTGCTTTAAAAAGTCTACCACATTTTAGTTATAGTGATTATAAGAATTGGGAGGGGAATTGGGAGTTAATTAATGGAATTCCATATGCAATGAGCCCAGCTCCTGCTCCCAGGCATCAATTTATTGCAACTGAATTAGCAGTATTGTTAAGACAATCTTTAAAGGAGTCAAATTGCAGAAAATGTAAAGTTTATCAATTTATTGACTATAAAATTGAAGATGATATCATTGTCCAGCCGGATATTTCAATTGTATGTAAAACAATTAAAAAGCTATATCTGGATTTTAAACCAGAGTTAGTCGTTGAGATTTTAAGTCCATCCACAAGGGACAAAGACATAGCTGTCAAATTGCCTTTATATCAGTCAAAAAGTATTAAATGGTATTTAATTATAGATCCTGAAAAAGAGGTAGTGGATGTGTATGAACTTATTCATGGCGAGTATGAACAGGTTAAAAGGATACAAAACGAAACCTATTATTTTCCACTTGAATCAGGATGTACGACCTCGGCATCCTTCAAGGAAATTTGGGAATAATCTATGTGAGCTTAACACTACACGAAGCTTTCTCAGGACCCCCTAATTTCTTACTTTTGTTGAATGAATTTTTATAGTACCGGGGATACCACTCTTCGCATTCCTTTTGAGCAGGCAATTTTTATGGGTCCAGCACCTGATGGCGGACTTTTTATGCCAGCATCTATTCCATCGTTTGATCCTTTATTTTTTAAAACAAACCTAAAATATAGTATCCGCGAAATTGGCTTTCATGTTATCAGGCCGTTTACAGACTTACCTGAGAAGGATTTGTATAATCTCATAGAAAAAGCATTCACTTTTGACTCACCATTGAGAAAGGTGGGCGATAAGCTGCAGTTTTTAGAACTTTTTCATGGCCCTACACTTGCTTTTAAGGACTTTGGAGCAAGATTCATGGCGCAAGTAATGTCATATTATAGGCCTGTGGATCAAGAAATAAATATCCTGGTGGCCACTTCTGGAGATACCGGTGGTGCTGTAGCTAGTGCTTTTAGCGGACTAGAAGGGTTCAAAGTGTATATTCTATTCCCAAAAGGCAAAGTAAGCCCATTACAACAGCGTCAACTGACTACATGGGATACTAATATACAAGCCATAGAAGTAGATGGTACTTTTGATGACTGCCAGCGTTTGGTAAAGCAAGCATTTAGTGACCAGAATCTTAGGAGCTATAAAACATTTGGATCTGCCAATTCAATCAATATAGCGCGATTACTTCCACAGATGGTTTATTATTTTGAAGCTTACAAACAAGCGGAAAACAAGTCAAATCTCAATATAATAGTACCATCAGGTAATTTTGGGAATATCACAGCTGGATTATTTGCAAAAAAAATGGGTCTACCTATATCTTTTACAGCTGCTACAAATAGTAATGATATAGTTCCAAAATATTTGCTTACATCCGAATACAATCCTCGAGTTTCACGTGAAACATTGTCCAATGCCATGGATGTTGGTGATCCAAGTAATTTTGCGAGGATGCTTGATCTCTACCAAGGATCCGATGCTAGTTCCACGTGGAACAATATGAAATCGGATCTAAAACAACATGTAGTCAATGACGATCAAACATTAGAAAATATAAGAAATGTTTGGGACAAGTATGGGTATTTAATAGATCCACATACTGCGGTTGCATTCGATGCTGCTAAGGAAAAGCCTGGAAATAATATCATTGTATCTACGGCTCATTGGGCGAAGTTTGCAGGTACTATTGAAAGAGCGATTGGGGATGTTCCTGAAATACCAGTGGTTTTGATGAAATTGATGGAAAAAGAAGAGAGATATAATAGTATAGGAACCAATTATAAGGATTTGTTGAGCATTTTAAATTAATAGTAAATAATTGATAATCAGCTATTTATATAGTTTATTGATTAGCAAGTGAAATAAATAATACGTGCCAAAAGATTACTCCTAACTTTGAAAGCATAAATGCAAACACAATTTCCATTTTCAAGAAGAGTGGCCATTAAGAGTTCCGTTTTAGGCATGATTGCAGCCTCCTTACCCAATATCATTTATTCCAAAAATATTTTTGAGACAGTTGTTGTAGATAAGATTTTTTATAGGTATCCTTCAATAGACGATAAGTTAGTTTCAGAGGTGGTGGGAGCATCTCATTTTAATTTAGTTAGAGTAAAGGAGTTAGTTGATATAAGACCTGAGCTAGCCCGGGCTACCTGGGATTGGGCTTTTGGAGATTGGGAAACAGCATTGGGTGCTGCATCACATGTCGGTCGAAGAGACATTGCAACATATTTAATAAGTAAGGGAGCGCGACCTGATATTTTTACCTATGCTATGCTTGGCCATTTTGAAACTGTAAAGGCAATGATTACTTCAATTCCCGGAGTGGAAACGATAGGTGGCCCACATGGTATTAGTCTATTAAGTCATGTAAAAGCAGGGTCAAACTCAGATGATCTTACTGAAATCCAGAAACAAGAATATAATAAATTGATTGAATACCTGGACTCTTTGGGAACGGCTAACCGTAAAGAGGTCAATATGGAAATGACAGAGGACGCGAAGAAAAAATACCTGGGAGATTATAAATATGGAGATGATCCAAACCAAGGAGTAAGCATAAAACTAAATATGCGAAAACTTATATCATTAGGAAAACTCGGTTCCTTTGGAGGGGCACTTTATAAAAAAGGTGAAAATGTATTTAGTTATAATGGTACTTCTTCCGTTGAGATTAGTTTTGAAGAAGTAAATGAAAAAATTATTTCTCTTACCATACATGAACCCAATCTTGTTTTAAAAGCAATTAAAGTCTGAAATTTTTACTTTTATTTTATATATATATGATAAGTTCAAAGAGGGAATTACCATAAACAAATCAGCATTTTTTATGGAGGAGGCCCTGGCAGATCCGTTTGTTTTTTGTTTCCATGAGCCACAATTAGTTGCTGTGCGGGGGCTAAGAATTCATTCGATAAGTTAATGCCCCGGATGGACACTTCTTTACAGTAGCAATAATTTCTTCGGTAGAGGAGGCTTCTGGTTTTATCCATGGCCTTTCTCTGGGATTAAAAACCGCTGGATTGTTTCGTACACAATTACCTGAATGAAAACACTTCCCAGATTGCCAGATAATGGTTACTTCACCATTAGTATATTCTTTGATGATATTATTTTTATCCATATCTGCATGGTATTATTTTACCAGTTAAAATAAATGAACTTTATTTCAATTCGGCACTTCCAAACAATACTGAAAAAGCCTTACACCATATAAGTATGTATTTCTGCTTTCCCGTATCTATATCGGATGCCAGATCTACTTTATAACTTCCTAGCTGCACATTTTTAGATAGTTCTATATATCCCTTGGCGTCTTTATCTTCTGCGATCCAAAGGCGGATATCAGGTCCGGATTCGGTTTTGAAATTTTCAAAGACCAGATATTTTTTCCCGGATCCATCTTTAGTAAGTTTTACCGTCCCTGTAGTGGTGTGCGCACCATTGGTAAAGTTACCCAGTGCAAGTACAGTAAGATTATCAGGAATGGCGGTTGCATCCCCTGTGGTAAGCTCTTTATTGCATTGAATAAATAGAAAACCGGTAACTATAATAATAATAAATCTCATACGACAAAGATAACGGTTTTGATCTTTCGATTATTTTAGTGAAAAAAACCAGGATCGGGTAATAAACCTATATTTAGTGTTTAGCTTTAATTGATTAAATAATGCCTAAAAAAAGTGCCGGAATATTACTTTTTAGATTGATTAAGGATAAAATTGAATTTCTATTAGTACATCCAGGTGGGCCGTTTTGGGCAAAAAAGGATCTTGGCGTATGGTCTATTCCAAAAGGAGAATTTGAAGAGGGAGAAGCACCCTTAGATGCTGCTATTCGGGAATTCGAAGAAGAGATGGGTCAAACAATAGGGGGTGAGTTTATTAAACTCTCGCCTGTAAAATTAAAAAGCGGGAAGATGATTTATGCTTTCGCGCAAGAGAAAAATATTGATACCGCAAGCATAGTGAGTAATTCATTTAGTGTGGAATGGCCACCTAAATCGGGAAAACACCAGGATTTTCCAGAGGTAGATCGAGTGGAATGGTTTAATCTTGATACGAGTAAAGAGAAAATTAATAAAGGTCAAATCGATTTGATCAATGAATTGATGGAAATAATTTCAAAAAAGGGAAATTCAACTTAATTAATTCAATTGTATTCCTTGCCCAATCCAGTATCCAATAAATCAAAGAGCAAAAGACTAGGGCTATTGACCTGAGATAAGCATAACCAGTTGCAAAGAATCTAAAAAGCGTAAAGAAATATCCATAAATATAGTATGTCACCAACTCCCACTTGCACCGCCGCCACCGAAGCCGCCACCGCCAAAGCCTCCAAAACCACCGGATCCACTAGATCCACCACTCCATCCACCACCGCCACCACCAAGCATGCTATTCAATGTCCACGCAGAAAACCCGCGACGACTCATGAATGATCCCCCATTACCTCTGCCACTATTGATTAAAATAAATAGCACTATTAAAATGATAAAAAATATTATCCAGCCCATGGCTCCCGATGAATTATCATTATAGTTCTCCGGAGCAGTATATTCACCCTTTACTGCTTGGATAATAGCATTTGTACCTTCATCAAGACCGTTATAATAGTCATCATTTTTAAAATGAGGTACGATGGCTTCATCTATAATGCGCTTAGCTGTGATATCCGGCAAAGCACCTTCTACCCCATAGCCTGTTGCGATATTGAGTTTGTGGTCATCCTTAGCTATTAATAGAACGACACCGTTATTAAATTCTTTACCACCTACACCCCAAGCCCTTCCCAGATTTACAGAGTATGCATTGATCTCGTTTCCATTGAGGGAAGGAATAATGATAATAGCAATTTGGGTAGAAGAGGCATTATCAAAAGCCACTAATTTATTTTCAAGAGATTGCTGCTGATCTAAAGATAAAGTTCCGGTATAGTCATTGACCAGCTTGGATGGATCTGGTTTTTGAGTAAGCAATTTTTCAAGGTCAAAATTATTTTGTGTAAAACCCAATGTGGTAATTACAACTAAAATAACCGTAGAAAAAATTTTATTCATGACCCTAAATTCATATTTGGGATTGTATTTATTTGTGACAAGTTTCCTTTATTTACCAAATACAATTTCATCAGGCAGTTCATTTTTTTCTATAGATACAGTATAAGGAAACTTTTCTTTTAATAATTGTCCAATTCGTTCTATACATTCTACAATACCATCACATATATTGGTTTCAGTAATTTTTTTAATTATATCGGCTACCGCATTATTCCAATATTCCGAACTATAACTTTTATAGATACCTTCATCTGCAAATAATGTAAGAGAACGAGGTTGCGTAGCTATATATATTAAAACGGCATTTCTGTGCATTGTCTCTTGCATTTTTAATTTGTAAAATATAGTATGCGCTCTCTTGATCGGATAGGTAATTGGATTTTTCTGCTCAATATATACTCTTATCTCTCCACTAGTTTCATTTTCAGCTACGCGTATTGCTTCTACTATTCGAGTATATTCATCAGTAGAAAAAAATGTTTTCTTTCGAAAAAAAGAAAGGGCAGACATCGTATGATTTACTTGATATTGAAATGAATATCAGGACTTTTTTCAGCATCAGTATCAGCTTTGTAATACGCTTTTTCTTTAAAGCCAAACAATCCTGCTAAGATATTTTTTGGAAATATTTTTACAGCAAGATTGTAATTCTGCACCGAATTATTATAATCTTGCCGCGCTACGTTTATTCTATTTTCAGTGCCTTCAATTTGAACTTGAAAATCTTGAAACGCTTTGGTAGTCTTTAAATCGGGGTAAGACTCTGCCACAGCCATCAATCTACTGAACGATCCCTGTAACTGTGTTTGAGCATTCTGATATGCTTCCAGGGATTTAGGATCATTTACATCCACTGTAACAGAGGTGGCCTTGGATCTTGCCTCAATTACCTCTTTCAAAGTCGATTTTTCGAAATTTGCAGATCCTTCAATGGTTTTGATGACACTATTATATAGATCCATTCGCCTTTGATAATTGGTCTCTACATTAGACCAAACTTTTTTGACATTTTGATCAGCAGTTACTAGTCCATTGTAGCCACCACACCCCCAAAATCCGAAAATCAATGCCAAAACGAGTAATACTATTATTCCTGTGTTTTTCATTTTTATCGTTTTATAAAGTTGAGAATTCTAAATGTAACAATTATTTATCCACTAAAATGTAAATTGATGTTAGTAAGTATAGGCCTTGAAGTCTTTATGGGCTAAGTCTCATTTTGATGGGCTTATTAGCTTTTCTCAAAAAACAGATGAAAAACTTCATAGAGGCTTTGCCTTGTTTTATTTAATAGGAATGAGAGGAAAAGGTATTAAGGCGTCCCCAATAATATTAGAGCATAATAGAATTGCAGATTAGACCTAAATTATATGTGCCGAGCCTGCCTGCCGGACAAGTCTGCCGGACAGGCAGGCCTACAGCTCTTCAATGTGTACTCAACTTGACAATGGATTAAAATCCATTGTTAATAATTTTTTCGAGCCAAATGGCCTGAGATTTTTGCAATTAAAATTACTAGCCCATCAAAATGCGATTTAGCCTATTTATGGATATAACTTTTTTCAGTCATTTAATCTAAGGGATATTCATCAACTTTTATATTTTTTTTTAAAATATTCACAAGTCACGTACAGAAGCAGTAATGCGAATGAAAAAAATAAAAAAAGTAGCATTAGGTATACAAAAAAATGCTCAGAAACACAATATATATTATTAAAAACGCAACAATCGTTTAAAAAAAAGAATAAAGAAAAAACAGTACTACAAATGAATAGTCCGATTCCATAATATATATGGATTATCGCAACAAAAAATAAGAAATTAATAGGCTTTAGCTACTAGTTTTTACTCTTGGCTAATTTAGATTTATTACTGGTATTGATCATGTCTTGCACGATGCGGGTACATTCTTCTATATAAACATCCTTACGGATATTACGGAACCACTCTTCTTGCCTTTCTTTGAGTACTGTTTCACTGGTAAGTGATTTATCAGAGGCAGAAAATTCTGCCGATGGTGTTGGAACTATCCTGGTCATTCTAGAATTCAATGCTGCAAATTTATCTGATTCGAGATCCCTGGTCTTTTCATCTTTTCGATATTCGTCCATGTTCAGAGAAACGGTAGTCAGATCTTCTCTTTTTTTCAATCGAAGTGCATTTTCATCTAATAATTTGAAAATAGAACTGGTATCTATACGGGCCTTGCTCATTGATTTTAATTGCTCCATATTATCCACTACATAGACATTTTGATTGTAGTTCAATTTATTAATCTCTGTCCACTCCATAGGATGATCATATTCTTTTTCCCCTACTTTGATATATTTAAAATTGTCTGCCAATTCAATATCTGGTACTACACCACGTAATTGTGTACTACCACCATTGATTCGGTAAAATTTTTGCACTGTAATTTTTATTTCACCCAGTGGTTTGTAATCTTGCAAACCATTCACCATTTTATCTAAAGGGAAAAAACGCTGCACGGTACCTTTGCCAAAAGTACTTGGTGAGCCAACAATTACTGCTCGCTTATAATCCTGGAGTGCTGCGGCCAAAATCTCAGAAGCAGAAGCACTATAAGAATTAGTCATTACCAATAAAGGTCCATCATACTGTACAGCACTATTGCGATCATTCATCACATATGGATTACCGGTTTTGGATTTTACTTGTACTATGGGTCCGGTTTCAATGAATTGTCCAGCCATATCAACTACTTCCGTAAGCGAGCCACCACCATTGTATCTAAGATCAAGTATAATTCCCTTAGCTCCTTTGGCCTGGCACTTGGCTACTTCAGTTGCAATATCTCTTGCGCAGCTTTTTCCATCACTATTTTCAAAATCTGAATAAAAACTGGGCAAATTGATATAACCTATTTTATCAGTGGCTCCGGGTATTTCTAATATGGATGATTTAGCCCATCCTTCCTCTAGAATTACCTCGTCGCGAACCAAATGTATATCTTTCGTATTACCATCTTTTTTCTTTACACTTACCGTCACTCCAGTGCCTTTTTTTCCTCTGATAAAAGGAATCACATCATCTACTTTCATACCCACCACCTCTTTGGACTCATTACCATCTTGTGTAACTCTTAATATCAAATCATCCACTTCAAGTTCTTTATTTTTTGCTGCAGGGCCACCAGGAATAATGCTGGTCACTTTTACATATTCTTTTTCCTGCCCCAGACGAGCACCGATTCCCTCGTATTTACCAGACATTTGCATGTCAAAATCCTCTTTGTCTTTCGGAGAAAAATAATTACTGTGAGGATCAAAATAGCCAGTGATACTATTCATAAATATTTCAAACCAGTCTTTGTCTTCCTGCTTTTTTACTCTTAAAAAGTAATCATCGAAAATCTCTTTTACTTTATCCTGTACTTCTTTTTGCAATACAGAGGTAGATTTTTTATCCTTTTGATCTTTGGTTTGTAAGTCAAGTTTTTCCGCTAACCGGCTTTCAATTTCAAATTGAATAATATCTGACCAGTAGCCCTTTAATTCTGCATCATTCTTCGCATAGGGAATTTTTTCAGGATCGATCTCAATTTTTTTATTTGATTTGAAATCGTAACTACCGGCAATCGCCTCTTTGTAATAAGCTTCCGCTTTCATCACTGCATTTTTGACCAATTTGGTGCTGAGGTAGAAAAAATCCAGGTTGCTGGCTTTTATATCCTCATCTAACCTGGTCTCAAATGATTTTAATTGATTCACATCATTTTGTGTAAAAAACCGCTTAGACCCATCTAGATCTTGCAAATAAGTCTTAAATACCGCCTTTGAAAAATCATCATTGATCTCCTGGGGTCTGAAATGAGCCTGATCGAGGGCCTGCATTACAGTATGCAAAATGACAGCTTCTTTAGAGCCATCCGTCTGTGGCATTTGTTTTTTAGATACCTGAAACAGGTACATTAAGGATACGATGCCAAAAGCTAAAATAGAACCTCTCATAAACCACTTAATAAATATATTCATGTAATAAACCGCTAAAGTCAGATAATAATTTGAAACGAAGTGTTTTGGTTTTATTAAAATCTGGGGTAAGATAGCGGGAAATGAGAAAAGAAGATGAGCTTCATCCCCTAAAAAGGTGTAAAAAGGTAGAAGCTTCGTATTTTCAACCTAAAATGATCAGACCTTTTTTGCTGGAAGAAACGAACTGGAAAGCGGTAAAAACTACTACCTATGATGTTGCTGTTTTACCCTGGGGTGCTACAGAAGCGCACAATTATCACATGCCCTACGGAACAGATAACTACCAGGTCGATTATGTGGTAAATGAGGCAGCTAAATCAGCATGGGAAAAGGGCGCAAAAGTAATCGTGTTGCCCAGTATTAAATACGGTATCCAAACCGGTCAAATGGACATACCATTTAGTATGAATATGCTGCCTAGCACACAACTGATTGTATTAAAGGATATAGCAGATGTATTGTTAAAATCGGGTTGCTCAAAATTGGTAATAGTCAACGGCCATGGAGGAAACAATTTTAAAAATATGATCAGGGAAATAAGCTTTTTCTTTCCTGATTTATTCTGTTGTTCAGTTAATTGGTACGAAGCCGTAAAAACGAAAGATTACTTTGCCAAGCCCGCCGATCATGCCGATGAATTTGAGACCAGTTGCCTCATGTATATCCAGCCAGGTCTATTATTACCCTTGAGGGAGGCGGGTGATGGAGAAACCAAAAAATTTAAAATAGAAGCCCTGCGGTCCGGATGGGCTACCGCACAAAGAAAATGGACAGAAATTTCTAAAGATACGGGTTCGGGAAATCCGGAACTTGCATCAGCTGAAAAGGGTAAAACATATCTCGATGCGTGTATAAGCAGACTCCGTGAGTTTTTAGTAGAATTGGCTAAAACAAAAAATGATGAGATGTATGAATAGACTGTTTGATTTTGATTACGGTGTTGGTCCCGGGCTCCTGTTGGTGCCAGCATTTATTACCAAAAAAGCACTATAGTACTTTTTTCATGCATATACTACCCTCTACACCAATATACTGGTCAAAATTAGGAATCACATGGTAGCCGCTTTTACTGTACAATGCCACGGTACCAGGTAGAAAATTACCAGTTTCTAATATCGCAGAACTAAAACCAGACTCTTTGGCCCAATGCTCGAGTTCCTGAAGAACTATAGAAGCATAGCCCTTCCTTCTCTGATCAGATTTGACATACATTCTTTTTATTTCCACGGCCTCCAGATTATAGGGTTTAAATGCTCCACAGGCTACGGGCACACTATCAACAGACAGGATGACAACATTTTTCAAAGGCGCAATTTTATTAAACTGAACATAAAAAGCATCTTCTTCACCATTAAAAAGGGCTAGTTCTGCATCCAATAACCGAACCAATTGTACAAAACCTTCATTAGTAGAATCCGTTCTTAAAATTAAATTTTCCATTTCTACCTTAATTTAATAGCCATAGGCAAAAATGCTCCCACCAGGTAAAATGATACAATGAAAATACGGAAATCTGAAAAAGAAAAACAATTAAAAGGGCTACGGGGAAAACATCTTTCCTGTTATTAGACCTCCAATCCCAGATTAATAACCCTAAAAGCAGCAAATCTGAAAAAACAAACCCAAAAAAAGGCAATATGGGTGTACCGCCGATGGTAGGAGCCATAGGAATTAACTCCCTCCAATGGTGCGCTATCAATCTATCGGTGACCGGGGTCATCATGGGAAATACGGTGCAGATCATGAAACGGGCATGTATATCAGATCGTTTTCTATACCATATTGCTAAACCAAATAAAATTGCAAAAGCAAGGGCAGCATTAGTTACCAGGGCCACAAATGACAAACTAAAATCATCAACTACTTTCATTCCGCCACTATTATGGATTAATAGTTTAAAAATGGATATAAGTATGATAGGTACCAGTACATATGAAACCGAGCCAATAGTGCGATGTAATTTTCTAAGATTAAGCTTAATTAAGAATGGTTGGATGATCAATAATAATACCCAGATAGTCATGCTAATACCGTGGGCATGATTGTATAGATCAGGCTGCCGATCGAGTATGGAAAAATAGCTGGGCCAAAAAGCGATTAAAGCCCCTATAAAAAAAACAATAAAAAAGAAATAAATATTCTTGTTAAAAAAAACATCCGGCTTGATCAAATTTTCTGAGGTGGTTTGGGTTTGAAAACAACGTTTTACAAAAAACGAATATAGCTTTTTCAGTCCAATAAGAAAAAACCACCGACATGGGTGAGTTTTAAATAAAATGAATAATATTTGCTCTCTTTTAGTTCTGTTATTAACCACTCTTTACATGGATGCTCAGCAAACGCCATTATACCAGGTACATTTTATAGACTCCTACGCTTTGGATATAAATGGAAAGGGGGATAATACGATATGGTTAAAAGCTCCGAAACTAACATCATTTATTTATCCCTGGAATGAAGGCTCACCCCCATCCATGTCTTTTCAATCATTGCACAATACAAAATGGCTGTATGGACTTTATATAGTAATGGATACCAAACCAATAATAAGTTATACAGATCAAAATGCCAAAACCGATGTGCTGGCATCCGATCGGGTAGAGATCTTTTTAAGAAAGAATAAAAAAATGAATCCATACTATGCTTTAGAGCTTGACTCAAAGGGGCGCATCTTTGATAACGAAGCCCGATATCATAGAAGCTTTAATCAAAATTGGACCTGGCCACAAGGTGAACTTATAGTAAAAACAAATGCATTTAGCAATGGCTATTCACTAGAATTTGCTATCAGTAAAAAGTCATTGAGAAAACTGGGGCTATTAAATAAAAATAGAATTCAAGCTGGATTATTCAGAGGTGAATGCATTTCATTGAAAGGAAGAGAAGCTGAGTTTAAATGGATTAGTTGGGTAAGGCCCGATTCACCAACACCCGATTTTCACATACCCAGCTCATTTGGAGTATTGATTTTAGAAGGTAAGAATCGTGCAATATTTTAAAGAGAATGGACAATTAGAGGGGAAAATACCGACAGCAAATTTTGACATTTCCACATAAAATTTTTATGAGCATTCCATGGCCAAAGATCAAATTCTAAATTAACTATTTTACAAAGTATTAGGTTGACCGAAAAGATTCTAACAATATTTTGGATCATAAAGTACCTTCGCTTATAGTGGTGTATTTCATGGTTCAATCTTATTTGCTAACTTGGTAATTCAATACAAATTTTTTTTATATGAAACGAAGAAGCTTACTTAAAAACATTGCTGGTTTATCCGCTGTTTCTGCGGTTCCATTTGCTAGCCTATCAGCCGAAAAAAGCTTAGCTAAAATTGCCGCCGAAGGTCCAGTAAAGATTACTGACATCAAAACTATTCTTACGGCCCCCGATGGGATCAGGCTGGTGGTAGTAAAAGTGATGACCTCGGAACCGGGATTATATGGAATTGGCTGTGCCACTTTTACCCAACGAGCTTTAGTAGTAGCTACTGCCTTGGAAAAGTATTTAAAACCATTTTTAATAGGCAGAAATGTAGATGAAATAGAAGACATCTGGCAATCCAGCTACGTGAGTAGTTATTGGCGAAACGGTCCTGTATTGTTCAATGCCATGTCGGGTGTAGATATAGCTCTCTGGGACATAAAAGCGAAGCGGGCCAAAATGCCTTTGTACCAATTGTTGGGAGGTAAGGTAAGAGCAGGAGCTGATTTATATTATCATGCACAAGGATCAGAAATGTCTGAATTAGAAGAAAAAGTGAGTTATGGCCTGGAGAAAGGATATCGCCACATCAGAATCCAAATGGGCCAAAAAGGAAACGCAAACTATGGTGCACATGGTGCTACCGGTACTCCTGCCAGTTCAGTCGGATTGCCTCCAAACCAAACCGGCCCTACAGAGCCACAGATCATTTTCGAACCGGCAGTATATGCAAGAGCAGTGCCCAAAATGTTTGAACACATTCGTGCAAAATTTGGTGAAGAAATAGAACTACTGCACGATATGCATGAGCGCGTACCACTCAATATGGCTGTAAATCTATGCAAGCAATTGGAACAATATCATCCATTTTTTATTGAAGATCCATTTCCGCCAGAGGACAATGAGCATTTTAGAATTCTGAGGCAACAAACCTCGGTACCTATTTCAATGGGTGAATTATTTAATACCCAGCAAGAATATCTGCCTTTGATCAAAGATAAACTGATTGATTTTATCAGGATACATATTTCACAAATTGGAGGTCTGAGTCCTGCCAGGAAAGTACAAGCATTGTGTGAGTTTTTTGGTGTCAGAACAGCGTGGCATGGTCCGGGTGATGCATCTCCTATAGCTCATGCGGCTCAATTATCTCTTGAACTTTGTAGTTACAATTTTGGAATTCACGAAGGTTATGTATTTCCCAAAAACACCCAGGAAGTTTTTCAAGGTTGTCCGGAAACAAGAAACGGGTATATGTACGCGCAAGAAAAACCAGGCCTTGGAATGGATATCGATGAAAAATTAGCTGCTAAATTTCCTTTTCCTGAAGGTAATACGTTTGATTACAGCTGGGGTACAACAAGAAGAAAAGACGGTACGGTTATCAGGCCATAAAAGCGGTAGTTAAAAGAAATTCAATTGGTAAAAAGCAAGAAATTTAAGCTAGGATTTCTATATCTAACCAGATATTTTTGTTTTAAAAAGAATACCTTGTAGGGATGTATCTGAGGGGTATATTCGTGTGTATAAGTTTTATTATTTCAATCCATTTGAATAGCCAAACTTGCACGGGCAACCTCGGCGAAAATATTTTTACCGATGGAGACTTTGGATCGGGTACTGCCAATATTCTGTTACCGGATCCTAAAATTGCTCCCGGATATAATTATGCTTCTAATTCATATCCTCCCCAGGATGGGTATTATATAATAACAAATAGTACTAATTGGCCTACCCTGTTTCCCACCTGGCTCAATATTAAAGACAATAGTAATGACCCAAACGGTTATTTTATGGTGATCAATGCCAGTTTTTCTCCCGGCATATTTTATGAAAAAACAGTAACAGGATTGTGTGATAATACCCTGTATGAGTTTTCTGCTGATGTAATTAATATGATCAAAATCCCAGTAACGGGGCATATATTACCTAATGTTTCTTTTCTATTAGATGATGATGTAAAATTTACTACAGGAGCTATTCCACAATCAGAAAGATGGAACAAAGCCGGGTTTACGTTTACCACAAAACCCGGCCAGTTTGACTTAAAACTCACTCTAAAAAATAATGCCCCCGGAGGTAATGGTAATGATTTGGCCATAGACAATATTTCCTTTCGCGCGTGCGGGCCAAAAGCATTGATTTTGCCCGAAACGGTTGCCAATATTTGCGAAAATGGATCGCCTATCGATTTAAAGGCAACTATTGATGGTGACCAATTCCGTAATCCCGCCATCCAATGGCAGGTAAGCCCGGATGGACAAAATAACTGGCAAAATTTAGGAAAGGATTCTATACAAAAACATACTGATTTAAGAAGTGGGTATTATTATTATCGTTATCTGCTGGCGGGCTCTGAATCCAGCCTGGCCAATGCAAAATGCAGGTTGGTTTCAAATGTAAAAGTAATTTTCGTCCAACCTAAATTGTATACAATTAATGATACTATTTGTGGAGGAAACGAATATAGTTTTGGAAAAAGGAAATTTAAAAATGCCGGTACTTATATTGATTCTTTAAAATCAAGTATTGGCTGTGATAGCATAGTAACGTTACGTTTAGTAGTATTGCCTGATAAAGGAATTACTGCGGACAAAATCATCATCCCGCCTTCCTGTTACTTGTACAAAGACGCTTCACTTACTATAGCCACTGTAAATAATGCTTATTCTCCCGTTATAGTTAGTCTGGATAACAAAAGTATAAATGGAAATACTAAGTTTGAACAGTTAAGTGGGGGAAAGTATTCCCTGAAAGTAGTTGATCATTTTGGATGCATGTTGAATGAACCTATTGAAATTATTGACCCGATGATATTCTCTGTAGATTTAGGCCAGGAAAGAACAATCAACCTGGGCACGGAGATTGAACTAAAAGCCGCCAGTAGTGAACCGTTCACCTCCAGTAGATATACTTATGAGCATCAAATAATATGTGACCAGGCTTGCGAAGGAAAACGATATATTCCTTTTACCAGTTCAAGACTAAAGGTGGATGCAACTACAGCCAAAGGGTGCATGGCAACAGATAGTATATTACTCACTGTCAAAGAGGATGTAAATCTTTTTGTTCCCAATGTCTTTACCCCCAATGGCGATGGTAAAAATGATGTATTCATTCCGTATACCACCAATAATGTAGTAAAGGAAATAATCTCCTTTGATGTTTTTAATCGGTTTGGTGGATTAATCTATCATGCAGAAAAACTAGAGCCCAGGGATGTTCAAATAGGCTGGGATGGTACTGTAAAATCAAAGGCGGCGGATCAGGACATCTATGTATATATTATAAAACTTTTATTGATAAATGATAAAGTGATCAATAGGTCAGGTGATGTGCTGTTATTGCGGTGAGGGTTAACTTTCTATCTGCCTCAGCACTTTATTGATATCTATTTTTTCAGATATAATATCAGCTACTTTCTCTATTGCTACTCTTTCTTGCTGAAGCGTATCCCTATCCCGGATAGTCACCATATTATCTTCCAGTGTATCGTGATCTATAGTGACACAATATGGAGTCCCAATCGCATCTTGCCTGCGATATCTCCTGCCAATCGCATCTTTTTCATCATACTGACAATTGAACGAATACTTCAAATCATTGAATATGGATTTTGCTTTTGAAGTCAGTCGATCATCATTTTTCAACAGTGGAAGTACTGCGCATTTTACCGGAGACAGGGCCGGATGCAGCTTCAATACGATCCGCGTACTTTCTTTGCCATCAGCATCGGGCACTATATCTTCCTGGTACGCCCTTGACATCGTGGCTAAAAACATTCTATCCAGACCAATGGAGGTCTCTACTACAAAAGGTACGTAAGACTCATTACTTTCCGGGTCAAAGTACTGCATCTTTTTTCCGCTGTATTCTTGATGCTGACTCAGATCAAAATCGGTGCGGCTGTGAATACCTTCTATTTCTTTAAACCCAAATGGAAACTCAAACTGGATGTCAACGGCAGCATTGGCATAGTGAGCAAGGTTTTCATGATCATGAAAGCGAAGTTTTTCATCAGGGGTGCCGATAGCTTTGTGCCAGGCAAGGCGCATTTTTTTCCAATAGGTATACCATTTCATTTCCTCCCCGGGCTTTACGAAATATTGCATTTCCATTTGCTCAAATTCACGCATGCGAAAGATAAATTGCCGGGCTACTATTTCATTCCGGAAGGCCTTACCTATTTGAGCTATTCCGAAAGGAAGTTTCTGACGGGTGGTCTTTTGTACATTTAAAAAATTTACAAAAATGCCCTGGGCAGTTTCAGGTCGCAAATACAATTTTCCTTCTTCACCAGCTATATTACCCAGCTGCGTGCTGAACATCAGATTGAATTGTCGTACCTCAGTCCAGTTCCGTGAGCCACTCTCGGGGTCGGCTATTTCACAGTCCTCAATGATCTGCTTTAGTTCAGCCATATTTTTATCCCGCATAGCTGCCTGCAATCGATCATTTACTTCAGTGGCCTGGGCATTCCACTTTGAAGCCTGGGGGTGAGTGGCTTTGAATTGTACTTCGTCAAAAGTCTCGCCAAATTTCTTCCGCGCCTTTTCGGCCTCTCTCGTTATTTTGTCTTCAAGCTTTGCGATATAGTCTTCTATCAGCACATCAGCACGATACCTTTTTTTAGAATCTTTATTATCTACTAAAGGATCATTGAAAGCATCCACATGACCAGATGCTTTCCAGGTGGTAGGGTGCATAAAGATGGCGGAGTCAATGCCCACAATGTTTTCGTGCATTTGCACCATGGCCTTCCACCAATATTCTTTGATATGATTTTTTAGTTGTGCGCCATAGGGACCATAATCATATATGGCTCCCGGCCCATCATAAATTTCAGAGGCAGGAAATACAAATCCATACTCTTTACAGTGAGAAACTACTTTCTTAAATAAATCATCTTGCGCAGCCATATACTTAGTAAAAAAATGAGCGGCAAAGATAAGTTATTGTTTTATGGAAGGAAATGCAATTTTATAGTCAGTCAACCTCTTTAAGAAGTATTTGTACAATGATTGGATTTTTATTTTGATTTGCAGAGCTATTGAATGAAAAAAACTACGATGGCTACAATGGCAGTGCACAGGTAGATCTGAATGAATACCCACAATACAGGGGTAAGCTGCGCCGTGGCCGTAGTAAAATACTGGGCAGTACATCTGACTTTATATTTACAGAGTACAGCTATGACGGCTATGGTCGCAACCAGTATAGTGAAGGAAATAACCACCTCACTCTGGCTTCCACTACCACCGAGGTGATGAGCCGCACGTTTGACTTTGGGGACAATGTCACTACAGATAATCGCACGCATAGTAATGGCAGCGTTACCCAAAACTTTAATCAACGCAATGTATATGATCATCAGGGTCGGCTCTACGACTACTTTGTATCTATAGCAGGTGCAGAAAACCATACTGCCAGGTATGGGTACAATGCCCGTGATGAAATGATAGAGCGCAATCAGCAATTTAATGGTACAGCCTGGCTACAAAGTGTAGATTATACATACAATGATCAGGGCTGGCTCACGGCTATCAATCAACCCACATTAGGGGGAACCAATATCGCCTTCCCCACCTGTACCACATCAGTAGTCAATCCAGGTACTACCACTACTGGCCAAGCGGATGATACTAAAGATTTGTTTTACATGCAACTACAGTATGATGTATTGCATGCTGGCTTAGCTGGTACTTTGAGAAAAGATGGAAATATAGCCCAATCTATATGGCGAGTTAGAGGCCGTGAAAGGCAAGCATATGCCTTTGCCTATGATGGATTACAGCGAATTACATCGGGAACATATGCTGATATTAATGATGCAGGTATAGTAAGCGCAACGAACAGGTACAATACATCATATTCTTATGCTGATCTGAGAGGAAATATCTCCAATAATCAACGAAATGGTTTATATTTATTAGGCGCATGTTATACACAGGCACTTTTAGATAATATGACTTATAGCTACACTGCAGGAACTAATAAGA
Source organism: Chitinophagales bacterium (assembly GCA_038251405.1). Taxonomy (GTDB): domain Bacteria; phylum Bacteroidota; class Bacteroidia; order Chitinophagales; family Saprospiraceae; genus JADJLQ01. Next base: position 31,546 of record JBBSBH010000038.1, on the reverse strand, counting down.
TATCATCCATCTCAGATGCAGCATCTGCTACCCAAGGAGGTTTTCGTGCGGCAAGTGGGGCGATGACATACGATGCTAATGGAAACATGATCAGTAATGCTGCTAAAGGTATCACTAGCATAAGTTATAATCATTTAAATCTCCCTTTAAATATTACCATTACCGGTGGAAAGACTATTGACTTTACATACTCAGCAGATGGAAATAAACTCAGAAAAGTAGTAAAGACTGGAGCCACTATTAACCTGGTACAAGAGTATGTAAACGGAATTGAATACCGAGGTACTGCAATACCCGCTTCTACCATCGAAGCTATTTACCACGCCGAAGGTAGACTGTATTATACTGGTAGTGCATGGCAGCGCGAGTTTACTATAAAAGATCACCTCGGTAATACACGGATCGCATATTGTGATTTGAATGGTGATGGAGTAGTAGCTACCCCATCAGAAATCCTACAAGAAAATAATTATGATGCATTTGGGTATGGCTTAGATGGCGTGTGGATGAATCATAGCAATCCTGATAATTTGTATCAATATAATGCCTGCCTGCCGGCGAGGCAGGGGAAGGAGTTAATTAAATAATGATCATGGGATTGGGTTGATGGATTATTGCGCGAGATGGTATGATGGTGGGATAGGAAGATGGATGCAAGTGGATCCGCTGGCTGCTGCAAAAATTGGGTTTAATCCAATTCCAAACTAGCCACCATATCTGTAAGTTCATTGGGCTTTAGGTCGGTCTTTTCGCTTTTGTCGTAAATGGTAAGGAGATAGACCGTACCTGATTCAATTTAGAGATAAGTAATAACCCTTGCACCACCGATTTTGCCCTGCTTTTGCTACTAATAGCCAAACGGATTTTATAACAATTGTTACCGATAAAAGTACCCGATTCAGGATTTTCTGTAATAACATCAATCAGCTGAGCAAAATCATTTTTTAGCGAAGGAAATTTTTTAGCCAATCGTTTGAGTTCTTTCTCAAACCGATGTGTAGGGATAATCTTATAACTCATTTAATAAATCAAGAGCTGTTTTTAGCTTTATTTTTCCTTGCTTGTGTAAGCGTACTTGTTGGGCAGCTTCTTTCAGATCTTCCCAAAGTTCCACTTTGGCCACAGTCATAGGCTTTGCTTTTCTCACAAAAGAAAGGCTTTTTAAAACTTTCATGCCAAAAGTGGCTTCATTATCAGGAATATCTACTAAAACTTTCATTATTATACATTTTTAAATCGTTATACTCATTGCATTTCTCAGCGCAATGACCATATAGCTACATTTTGATACTACAATGTTACGATAATAGCTAATAAATTTCAATATGTAAAAAATTAATGTAGATGTAGTCAGACTATTTTACCAATGAAATTACTTTGACTTATCGGGTGTACAGGACTTTTTGAACCATAATCATCCACTTGACATGCTATGATTTCCCTTTCAGTTTTTTGAAAGACTTTTCTATCTCGGATAATTGGTGTTTTCAAAGTATAATCTTATTTCTTTTGCCCAATAAAATAAATTTGCTTATCCGGATTGTTTATTTGAAGTCGAACCAGTCTTTTTGCATCATCAAAAGGCGATTTTCCCCAGGAACCTATAGTAGAGCCATTTAGCGTTAATAGCTGCTTATCCTGCTGGCCTACCAAAGTAATATCTGAAAATAAAGTAGTCGACTTTTCTGGGATATAAGTAGTCAATACGAGTGAATACCTATTTATTCCGAATGGGCTGATACTTAAAGTAGGTAATTTATCAGCTGGTAATAATGCACAACTAAAATCTAATCCGGGATTGGTAATATAAATCCCTTCGAATACATTGGGATCCGAATTTGAATCCCTGGTACAGGATAATAAACCAACGAAAATTCCTAAAAGGCAAATGAATTTGAACATACTTACTGGGTCTTTGTATCAAAGACGCAGATATCCAGCCTTAAGGTTGGGCTTATTTAGTTATTATTTTTTGCCTTTGGCAGCATACAGTATACCAGCATATACATGATTGAGAAATGCTCTATCAGTATAATCGGCAGGCATATGACCCAGTGCCGTGTAGAACGCCCTTCCTCCATCAAATTCATGGTACCAGGCTATTGGATGCATGGCTCCCATACCATCACTTTTTTTCTCGCCCCATTGTACTTTGGGGTTATAGGTAGATTCATCTACAGTAAGAATATATTGAAGGCCGCTTATTTTTTCGGGACCAAAATCATACCATTCCTCAGTCCAATAGGAATCTTCTTTAAAGTCAGTCAGACCGGGAAATTTGTTTTCCGTAAATTTCAATTTAGCGGATTGAATGGTAGGATGTATTTTAAATGACCTTCCGACCAATTTGGTATACCACTCCCAATCATACTCTGTATCACTAGCACTATGAATGCCTACAAACCCTTTGCCTGACTGGATAAATTTTTCCATGGCAGTTTGCTGTTGATCATTTAATATATCACCGGTTGTGTTTAGGAAGATGATGAGATCAAATTTCTTGAGATTATCATCACTTATCTTAGAGGGATCTTCCTGCCAGTCTACATCAAAAAAATGTTTGGCCCCCAGGTCCCTTATAGCAGTCACACCTTCTAGTATGGATTCATGATGGAAACCCATAGTCTTGGTAAATAATAATGCTCTGAATTGTTTGCCCTGAGCGGATACAAAATTGCAGAGAAAGCAAAAAAATAGTGTGCTTAGAAAGATATTTTTATTCATATTTATTTAAAGATTGGAAGGTGAAAGTAAAAATTATTTTAAGTAAATACTAAATACATTCATTTTTACTAGAATTTAATTAAGTTTTCCTTAAGAGTTTCCAAAAAGAAATTTGGATTCATTTAATTCTAAACGGTCAAATATCCTGCCTGATCTGTCTAAAATTCAATTGATATATCACTACTAATCATCTGACTAAGTACATTTTCACAGGCTTCATGTACATTTGCATGATTCATGAAAAAAGTTCACTTAATAATATTTTTAGGGTTTCTTCTTGTATTTATTTATCAATGCAAAAGCAAGAATGGAAGCGGAGAAAATGCGATAACAGCCCAGGCAGCAAAAACAGGTGGCGGAATGAATGATGCGGGCAACGGTCCGGTATATAGTTCTGTAATAGCCAAGGGTCGTGTAGTAAGCAGAGAGATCACTGCGCCAGGCAGCATTCTTTCAGAGGAAAACACCAACCTTCAACCGGAAATTTCAGGACGACTTACAGGTATTTATTTTAAGGAAGGGGCATTGGTAAACAAAGGAGCCTTGCTGGCAAAATTGTATGATGGAGATCTAAAAGCTCAGCGGTCAAAACTAGAAGTCCAATTAAAAATTGCTGAAGCAACGGAAGGGCGGCAAAAGGAATTATTAGCTATTAATGGCACGAGCCGACAGGAATATGATTTGGCTACCTTGCAAGTAAGTAATATCAAGGCTGACCTGGACTTGAATTCTGTAAGTCTTTCAAAAACGGAGATCAGAGCTCCTTATTATGGTCGAATTGGTTTGCGAAATGTAAGTCTCGGCGCGTATGTGACACCTCAACAAATTTTGGCTAATATTGCTCAGGTAACGACCCTTAAAATTGAATTTACTATTTTGGAAAAATATGCACATGACTTAAAGCCGGGGAAAGTAATCAATTTCAGGACTGAATCATCAGATAAAGTATATCAGGCAAAAATCACTGCTTTCGAAAATTCACTTACTTCTGATACGCGACAATTAAGAATACGAGCCCAGGTGATAAGGCCCGATGATAGACTTACACCTGGAAGTTTTATTTCAGTCACATTTGGGGTAGGGTCTAATGAGCCAGCAATAATGATACCAGCACAGGCAGTTATCCCTCAGGCTAGAGATAAAAAAGTAATTGTATACAAAAGTGGTATAGCAAGTTTTGCTACGGTAGAGACGGGTTATAGAGATTCTTCTGATATAGAGATTGTTTCAGGCCTCCGACTCGGCGACACCATAGTAACCACAGGATTACTTTCTATCAGACCAGGAACTAAAATAAGTACTCAAGTATCTGAATAAAACAAGACCATAATGAATATATCAGAAATAAGCCTTCGCAGACCGGTCTTCGCCATAGTGCTCAACATCATTATTTTGTTGTTTGGCATTATTGGATTTAAGTTTTTAGGGGTCAGAGAATATCCTGCTATTGACCCACCTTTTGTAAGTGTGCGTACCTCTTACCCGGGTGCTAATGCAGAAATTATAGAATCTCAAATTACTGAACCATTAGAGAAAGCAATAAACGCCGTTCCTGGTATTCGAAATATTACTTCAAGTAGCTCTCAGGCTAATAGTAATATTAATGTAGAGTTTGAATTGAGCTATAGCCTCGAAGAGGCAGCTAACGATATCAGAGACAAAGTTTCCCAGGCATCACGCAGTCTACCCGCTGACCTGGATTCTCCACCAGTAGTATCAAAATCAGATGGATTCGGTGAAGCTATTATCAGTATGACGGTGCAGAGTGACACCCGCAATCAATTGCAGCTTACTGAGTTTTGTGATAATGTATTAGTAGAAAGATTACAAACGATACCCGGGGTGAGTAGTATTCAAATCTGGGGTGAACAGAGATATGCTATGCGGATCTGGTTGCATCCGGAAAAAATGAATGCATTTGGCATTACAGCTAAAGATATTCAGATTGCCCTTCAAAAAGAAAGTGTAGAAATACCTAGTGGAAAATTATCCGGTAATAATGTAGAATTGAGTATTCGCACCTTTGGAAGATTGAATTCAGAAGAAGAATTCAATAATGTTATCATCCGAAGTAACGAAGCTGGCATTTTAAGATTGCGTGATGTAGCGGAGACTGTTCTGGGCCCGGAAAACGAAGAAACTGTATTTAGGGCAAGTAATGTGCCCATGATAGCACTGGCATTAGTCCCGCAGCCCGGAACCAACTATGTAGAAATAGCTGATGAATTTTACAGAAGATTGGAACAAATAAAAAAGGATGTACCGAATGATATTAAAACAAATATTGCTCTGGACAATACCCGTTTTATCAAAAAATCCATTAATGAAGTAAAAGAAACGCTGCTCATTTCACTAGGCCTGGTAATCGCTATTATTTTATTTTTCTTTAGAAGTTTTAGTATTGCATTGAGGCCATTATTGGATATACCGGTATCCTTGGTTGGATCTTTTTTTATTATGTATTTATGTGGATTTTCGATTAATGTACTCACTTTATTAGCTATAGTGCTTGCTACCGGATTGGTGGTAGATGACGGAATAGTAGTGACAGAAAACATATATAAAAAGCTGGAATCGGGTATGAATAAATACCAGGCGGCCCGGGAAGGATCTAAAGAAATATTTTTTGCGGTTATTTCTACTTCTATCACTTTGGCCGTCGTGTTTTTGCCCATTATATTTTTACAGGGATTTGTAGGTAGATTGTTTAGAGAGTTTGGGATCGTTGTCGCAGGAGCAGTACTTATTTCTGCATTGGTTTCACTTACCCTTACTCCTGTATTAAATGTAAAACTTGCTTCAAACGCGCATCATTCCTGGTTTTACAAAGTGACGGAACCTTTTTTCAGAGGTCTTGAGAATGGATATCAATGGCTTTTAACAGGCTTTTTGAAGGTGAGATGGATGGCATTTCTTATTATTCTGGGTTGTGGGTATATTATTTATTCATTAGGTAGTAAAATTCCTTCTGAATTAGCCCCCATGGAAGATAGAAGTATTTTCCGGATTCAAGTTTCGGGGCCAGAGGGCACAGCCTATGATCTTATGGACAAAAATATGTGGAATATTACCGAAGAAGTAATGGCGATTGTCCCGGAGAATAAATTGATTATGAGTATGACGGCCCCCGGGTTTTCGGGAGGAGGTGCAGTGAATAATGGTTTTGTAAGAGTAGCCCTTACGGAACCCAGTGAGCGAAAAAGATCCCAACAAGAGATCGTACAATCTATTGGTAAAAACCTTAGCAAATTTACTGATGTAAGAATGTTTCCGAGCCAGGAACAGACCATTCAAGTGGGCAGAAGAAGCGCTCAACCAGTTCAGTTTGTAATTCAAAATAATGACTTTGAAAAAATAAGATCGGCTCTTCCTGATTTTCTTGATGAGACTCGAAAAAGCACTGTACTTCAGAATGCAGATGCAGATTTAAAATTTAACAAACCGGAACTTAGAATTAGTATTGACCGGCTCAAAGCCAGTGAACTGGGAGTAACAATTAGTGACCTTTCAGAGGTTTTACAACTTGCTCTGAGTAATCGCCGATTAGGATATTTTATCAAAGAAGGTAAGCAGTACCAGGTAATGGCGCAGGTAGTAAGGGAAAATAGAGATGACCCTAATGATCTAAAGAACTTTTATGTAAGAAACAATAAAGGAATATTGATTTCATTAGACCACCTGGTAAATATAACCGAGGAAGTGACTCCACCAACTTTGTATCATTTTAATAGAAACAAGGCAGCCACCATAAGTTCTCAATTGGCACCTGGAAAAACAATAGGGGATGGCATTATAGAAATGGAAAGGATAGCAAATAAAGTTCTTGATCCTACTTTTACCACAGCACTCACGGGTACTGCGAGGGACCTGGCCGAAAGTAAGGGCAATACGGGCTTTGCATTTGTATTGGCACTGATACTCATATTTTTAGTGTTGGCCGCACAGTTTGAAAGTTTTATTGATCCCTTAATCATCATGATTACGGTGCCTTTAGCAATAGCCGGGGCATTGATTACACTTAAACTTACAAACCAAACACTTAATATATTTTCGCAAATAGGGATGATCATGCTCATCGGATTGGTAACCAAAAATGGAATATTGATAGTGGATTTCGCCAATAAAAAACAATTGACCGGAGAAAACAAAATGCAATCAGCCATCTATGCCTCTGTAATGAGATTAAGGCCTATTTTAATGACCAGTTTGGCTATGGCTTTAGGCGCTCTACCTTTAGCACTCTCCCTGGGTGATGCCTCTACTTCCAGAATACCCTTAGGCGTGGTCATTGTAGGTGGAATATTATTTTCATTGATATTAACCTTATTTGTTATTCCTGCTATTTATAGTTATTGGAGTACCAAGAAAAAGAACTTGCCCATTGAATTACAATAATGCTTGATTTGATAACCATGCAGAAATTTTTTACCTCCATACTGATATGCTGTTTTGTAATACCAGTTATTTCTCAGGACACCCTGAGCCTGGAAGAGGCAATTGATATCGCCTTAGGGCAAAACTATAATATCCTTTTATCTCTTAACGATAAGGAGATTGCGCATGCATCCAATACCTGGTATGCGGCAGGTAAATTGCCATCGGCCACTGTAAACGGCAGCTCCAATAATTCGTTGACTAATCTTCACCAAAAACTTTCAAATGGAACGGTAATAGAAAAAAACGGGGTAAGAAATAGCACATTGAATGCAAATGGCCAGATTAGTTATAGGCTATATGGTGGTAAAAGGGTTTTTATAGCTAAAAACCGGCTGGACTTAATTGAAGCACAAACGGATGAAGCCATAAAACAAGATATCAATCAAACCATATTTGATGTTACCAATAGTTATATCAATATCAATCGATTGATCAAACAGAGAAATGCAATCTTAGAAACGATTTCATTTTTTGAAGAAAGATCAAAACTTTCGCAATCCAGATTTGAAATTGGGACCTCTGGAAAAAATGATTTTCTCCAGTCGCAGGTAGACCTCAATGTGCAACGCAGTAATGAGATTAATCTATTAAACAATATTGAGTTGGCTAAAATGGATCTCAATCAGATCCTTGCCCGTGACGCAAATACCCCTTTTGAAGTCAGAGACCTTACCATTCCGGATGAGCTGCCATCAAAAGCGGAGCTGCTGGCTTATATCGACACGGCCAATCCCCAAATATTGATGATGCAATACAATCAAAAGATTTTAGAGCAAAATGCATTAGAGATAAAAGCCCTGCAAAAACCTTCCGTGTTTGCCAACGGTGGTCTTAATTTCAATTATAATAATAGTACAGCCGGATTCAACTTATTTACTCAAAGCTATGGGCCCACAGCAGGCCTCAGTGTCACCGTTCCTTTATTTACCAATCAAATAGCCAAGCAACAACTCAGAATCAACGCATTGCAATACAAAAGTCAGGATCTTCAAATGGATGCAGTAAAACACAATTTGAGATCTATAGCCGCAGATGCTTATCAAAATTTTGAAAATGCAAAAAAACAAATTTCATTAGAACAGCAAAATCTGGATATTATCAGAGAAAACAATTTTATTTCTATGGAACGCTTTCGAAAAGCAAGTATCACTACCGTGGAATTGCGTCAGGCACAGCTTAACCTGGTAGAGGCTCAAAATCGAATAATCAATGCTCGTTATGTATTGAAATGGAGCGAAGTACAACTATTATATGTAATGGGAAGGTTGGCCGAGTAAATCAGCTTCAATAAATCATTAGTCTAAAATCCTATTGAATTTCCTCCATCTACACAGAGCACAGTACCCGTCACAAACCCCGAAGCGTTCTCGTCTGCAAAAAATAAAGCGGCTGCACCAATGTCCGCTGGCTGACCCATTCTACCCATTGGAGTACGGGCAAATACTTTGGCCTTGCGAGGCGGATCGTCATTGAGTGCTTTAGCTGTCATGGGCGTCTCTATAAAACCGGGAGCTATACAATTGACCCTTATCCCACGACCAGATAGTTCGGAAGCCATGCCCCGGGTAAAGCCTTCAATCGCGGTTTTAGAAGAAGAATAGGCAATTACCCTCGGAAGACCATACTGAGCAGCCATAGAACTGATATTGATAACAGAACCTTTTTCTCTCAGCAGCATATCCTTTACCACTTCTCTTGAAATAGCGAAGACAGAACATAGATTAGTGGTAATTATTTTTTGAAAATCCTCGTCAGTGACTTCTATGAAATCTTTTTTCATATTGATTCCCGCATTATTAACCAGGATATCTATTTTACCAAATTCATGAATAAGACCTTTAATAAAGGATGGAATGGACTTCAAATCACTGAGATCACATGCCCTTACAAACGCATTTTCCCCCAATTTTTCACTGGCTTCCTGCAACCTCTCAGCATTCCTTCCAACGATGATAGTTTTGATTCCGGCGGCAACAAATTTTTCTGCGATTCCAAATCCCAGGCCCGATCCTCCACCAGTGACAAGGGCTACTCTTTCAGATTGATTCATACACTTTTATAACTTAGAATTTGAAAAATAATCAATATTTAAAGAATTCAAATCATGATTTCATTTTTTGTCTTAAACTAGACTTTCTGATGATTAACTCGTGATGTAATAAAATTGTTTTAGTTTTTTGCAAAGAGAAAGAGCCATTTAGATGACTAATCATTTGACTGGCAGCAAGTTCACCCATTTCATATCCGGGATAATTAATCGTGGTAAGATTAGGCTCTATCACCTTTGAAATAAGGTCGTTATTAAATCCCACGATAGCTATATCCTGTGGGACAGCAATACCTTTTTGTTTTAAGTACATCATACATCCTACAGCACTACTATCATTTGCAGCAAAAACACCATCTGGCCTTTTTTTCATAGAATAAATAATCTGGCCAGCTTCCTGGCCAAACTCAATACTCAAATTTCCCTTTATAACCAGTTTATCATCAAATTCAATTTTATTTTGTCGCAATGCTTTTTTATATCCAGAAAGCCGGGCTTTGTATACAGATCTTGGAGCGTTTACTGAAAGATGCACGATAGTCTTACAGCCTTGCTCGATTAAATGCTGGGTAGCATCAATTGCAGCTTGCTCATTATCTAATACAATATTTGTAAAAATGGATTGTTCTTCTGTTCGATCAAAAAAGATTACAGGAGTCTTTTTAGAAAGAAATGGATCAAAATGTTTTAAATTTTCAGAATCATTAGCTAATGATACCAATAGACCATCGACTCTATTCATAAACATCGTATTAGCACTCTCAATTTCTTTTCCCCAGACTTCGGTGGATTGGGAAATGATGAGATTGTATCCGGCTTTATTTGCGATCGACTCCATACCAGCTATTACAGTCGACATGAAATAACTATTGAGCCGGGGTATGATTACTCCTAAAGTATTGGTTTTTTGCGTTCGCAAGCCTTTTGCAAAATAGTTCGTTCGATAACCCTTTTTTTCAGCCAGCTCTATTATTTTTTTCTTGGTTTTTTTGTTTACTACCGGATCATTTTTAAGAGCACGACTAACGGTAGCTATTGAAACATTTAGTTCGCGAGCCAAGTCATAAATAGTGATTTCTTTTTCTCTATCCATCGAGTGCGAAACTAGTAAAAAGCTAAAACAGTAATCATTTTATCATTTACTGACTTAAAGGGTGGTTTCAAGATCAACTTTTAAGAAAATACAATTGGTAAGAATGATTTATTTTTATTCTTTATGATGCAAGTAGCCGCCATCCTTTTCCAGGATTTTGAAACCCTCGATATATTCGGACCAGTGGAAATATTGGGCAGACAAACAGATAAATTCACCGTACAATTTTATTCTCTGGAAGGAGGGCTGATACACAACCTACATGGAGTTTCCATTTTAACCCAGTCATTTGATCATATAATCAGTGAATTGGATATACTATTAATTCCAGGAGGACCGGGTACGCGAGAATTAATCAATAACCAGGTTTTTATAGACCGTCTTAAAGACTTAGCTCATCGATCAGCTTATGTATTGACTGTATGCACGGGAAGTGCGTTACTTGCAAAAACGGGACTAACAGACGGAAAAGAAGCAACCTCTAATAAACGTGCATTCGATTGGGTGGTCAACACAAATGATAATGTAAACTGGATTCGAAAGGCCCGCTGGGTACAAGATGGAAAATATTATACTTCTTCTGGCGTGAGTGCTGGAATGGATATGACCCTGGGTTTTGTGAGTGATCTGATGGGAAAGGAATATGCCAGAAAAATTGCTAATCAAATAGAATATACCTGGATGGAAGACAAAGAGAACGATCCATTTGCTTAATATAGTGATTCTGAAATATAAAAACTATTATTATTTCTAAAAATAGCAACCCAGATTTACAATAATTTTCGACACTGACATCTCCGAACTAAACAGGAGATTCGCCTTTGCTAAAAGAATTAGTTAGAATATCCGATCTTCGCAATAACGTAAAGAAAATCCAAAAATGCAAGCAGTATTAATCACTGGAGTATCATCAGGTATAGGATATGCAACCGCTAAATATTTAAAGGGATTAAATTATCATGTGTTTGGCTCGGTGCGTAGCCCTGAAGATGCCGCCAGACTAGAAAACGAAATGGGTCCGGGGTTTACGGCTTTGATTTTTGATGTACGCAATCGCAATGCAGTATTTGCAGCAGCCGGAAAAGTGAAAGCGATGATGGGGACACATTATTTGAGGGCTTTGATTAATAACTCAGGAATAGCTGTATCGGGACCCCTGCAGCACATAGATATAGATAAATTCCGGGAGCAGCAAGAGGTAAATGTGGTAGGAGTATTGAATGTATTGCAAGCTTTTTTGCCCTTGGTTGGAGCAGAAGTCAAACAAACGGATAAGCCGGGAAAAGTGATCAATATAAGTAGTGTAGGGGGAAGGTTGGCTAGACCATTTTATGGCCCGTATAATGCTTCAAAACATGCCATAGAAGGAATGACGGATGCGTTGCGAAGAGAATTAATGGACCATTGCATAGATGCCGTAGTGATAGAGCCCGGCCCTATCCAAAGTGAAATGTATGAAAAAGCAAAACATGATGAGGTGATGTACGAGGGCACTATCTATCATGAAATGTATAAACACAAAACCAGGTTTATCGAATTCTCACAGAAAATCTCTATACCAGCTATCGAAGTTGCCAAACTCATTCATGCCACTATCATCAAAGACAAACCTAAAACCAGGCAGGTAATAGTGGCAAAAAAATGGTTTATACAATTGATGATGCTATTACCAGATCGAATAGCTGATAAAATGATAAATAATCAAATGCGCAGTGTGCTAAAGAATAAATAACCCCAAAATCTATTTGTTCATTTCGATCATTACTTTTTTATAGAGTGCTGCTATCTTTTGTTTAGGATCTCCGGTGCCTAAAGTTTCTATTGGTAAATAACCCTGGTAAGATGATTTTCTGATGATATTAAAGACTTTAGCCAGGTCAGTTTCTACTTCTTTACCGTCTATAAAAATATTTTCTTTCAGTTGCCAATTGACAGCATATGGCACCGTGTTTTCAATTGCTTGATAAGGATCTTCTTTGCGATAACTTCCGGTGTCGAGTATCAAGCCAAACCAGGGATTGGTAATGGCTTTCATAAATTCGATCACCTGATCTGAAGTTTGTAAAAAATCATTATGATTTTGTATTCCAATAATCACGCCCTTGCTTTCTGCGGATATCACACATTGATGCAGATCTTCCAGCATCCATTCTTTGATTTGTTCACGAGTGAACCCATCTCTTTTTTCCTGACCGGCAAATACCCGCAATACAGGTGCGCCCAGATCAGCTGCTACATTGATCCAATCAAATACCCGTTGCTTTTCCTTCTCTCTAAGATTTTTATCAGGTATAGTGAAATCATTCCGCACACCAATACCACTGATCTCAATACCTAAAGCATGAGCCATTCTCTTAATTCTGTATAAATAAGAGGCTTCTGGAATCTCAGGATAGCCATCAAAATAATAGCCTGTAATATCTACGGCATCAAAGCCAATATCAGCACACCATTTAAGCAGATTGAATAGGTCCATGGATTTGGCCGTAAGCGGTTCATTGAAAGAAAAGGCATTCAAGCTAGACCGCAGTCTATTTCTGCCTGACAAGTAGGTGGTTGTTTTATTAGTTTCATGCAATCGATTGCTTATTATTCCTAAAAAAGGAATCGCCATCATGTTTTTTATAGAAAATCTTCTGTTCATAATAATCTAACCGTAAACTTCAGCGTGAGTTTTAGTAAGAAATCGATCTAGAGTTTGATTAAATGTGAGCGGATGTTCCATCATCGGGGCATGACCACATTTCTCCATTAATACCAGTTCTGAATTGGGAATTAATTCATGAAAACGCTCTCCTACAAATGCAGGAGTTATATTATCCTCTTTTCCCCAGACCAATAATGTAGGTGCTTTTATCTGATGCACTCTGTCTTCTACATTATTACGCATAGCACTTTTAGCAGTAAGCACTATCCGCAGACCGCGCATCCTGTCGTTTACTATATTGAAGACTTCATCTACAAGTTCTTTATCAGCAATAGCCGGGTCATAAAAGGTAAGCTCTGTTTTATTTTTGATAAATTCATAATCACCTCTTTTTGGAAAACTGGTTCCCATTGCTGATTCAAAAAGACCTGAACTTCCCGTTAAGGTAAGTGATCTGATTTCCTCAGGAAAGTTAAGGGCATACAATATGGCTAAGTGCCCGCCCAGAGAATTGCCCAATACATCTAAAGAGTAAAAATCTTTAAAATCTACAAATGCTTTTATATGTTTTACAAGTCCCTCCAGGGAAACTTCAGTGATGGGTAATTCGAAAATGGGAAGTATGGGAACCACCACATTTAATTTTTGATCAAAGTACCTTAAAATGTCTTTAAAATTACTCAGTGCCCCAAACAGACCATGCAAGAGTAAAAGCACAGGCTTACCAGGACTAGTCTCAATGTACTTAAATCCCTGCTCTTCAATGACTTCATAATCCATTACCTTGATTTCCAATGGTCAGTATTTTACATATTCTGTACGAAGATAGTTAAACATAGATGCGCTTCAAAATTTTCTAATATTGTTTAATGCAAAGGTTTTTAAGTAAGTATTTTCGGGCTTTAGAAAGTGAGTTAAGTTTTAAATATTTTTTCTCAAAATGAAGGACACTTTAATAAATTTAATTTTTTGAACCTGCTTACAAACCCATTGCTTCAATAATAACCATTTTTAAAGAATTATCAAAATTTTCTACTGTGATGGGTAAGCTTTTTACTGGCGATACCTATTTGCCAAGCCGATATATTTACTACATTCACTTTTTTATTAGATAATTTTTAGTTTATGGTTAAAATATATTTAGTAGCTACGCTTCTAGTCACGTTATGGTTTTCTTCCTTTTGTCAATCAAACCAATCTTACTTTCCTCCCAAACAAAGTGATAGAGAGAAAAAAGTAAAAGACCTCCTGCCCGCTGTTAATCAGATCTACATTGAATATGCTCAGGAAAAGAAGTTTCCTTCGCTTGTATATGGTATACTGTTAGATGGTAAATTAATTGGTTGGGGCCAAACAGGAACTATTCACGATCAATTACCGGCAGATAGTTCATCCATGTATCATATTGCATCGATGAGTAAGAGCATTACAGCAATGTCTATCCTTCAATTACGGGATGCGGGCAAATTAAAACTAGATGACCCGGCAGCCAGATATATCCCTGAGCTACTTAGCAATAAACTACTTACATCCGATGCTCCACAGATAACGATAAGGCATTTACTTACCCATGGGGCGGGCTTCCCGGAAGATAATCCGTGGGGCGATAGACAACTGGCAGATACAAAATCCGAACTACTTAATATGATAAAGAAAGGCACCTATTTTTCCAATGTACCAGGGGTAGCTTACGAGTATAGTAATCTGGGTTTTGCATTGTTAGGTCAAATAGTAGAAAAAGTATCAGGTAAGTCCTTAGAGGCATATACTAAGGAAAAAATTTTTAAACCATTGGGAATGAATCATACGGAATGGGAATATACTAAAGTACCTGCTGAAAAATTAGCCCACGGCTACCGAATCAATAATGAAGTATATGAGGAAGAGCCCTTGCTTCACCATGGATCATTTGGAGCTATGGGTGGATTGATAACTTCCATTGAAGACTTTTCAAAATATGTTGCATTGCATATGTCTGCCTGGCCACCAAGATCGGGTCCTGAAAATTCCGTGATCAAAAGAAGTAGTCTTAGAGAAATGCATATGCCGTCTAATTATAGTGGTCTAAATGGTAAGTTTAGATATCCGAGCGGGAGGGAATGTGCTGTCGTATCTGCTTACAATTGCGGGCTTGGATGGTTAAAAGATTGTGAAGACAGAGTATATATTGGTCATAGTGGCGGCTTACCGGGGTTTGGGAGTCAATGGAGATTTTTACCAGAATATGGAATCGGCGTGATTGCCTTTGCCAATCTGACTTACGCCGGGCTTAGCACAATTAATTTAAAAGTATTAGATACCATTATCAGATCGGCTAATCTGAAACCATATACCATACCGGTATCGGATATATTAAATCAACGGAAGAATGAGCTTGTAAAATTATTACCTGGTTGGAGTGAAAATATAGATATCCATGCTGAGAAAATATTTGCAGAAAATTTCTTTATGGATCAATCTAGCTCTATTTGGAAAAAGACGGCTGCTACTGCGTTTGCACAAATCGGCGCTATTATGAAGGTGACAGAGCTGAGACCCGTTAATCAATTGCGTGGCGACTTTGATATCATTGGTGACAAAGGAAAGCTCAATATATTTTTTACACTTACTCCGGAGAACCCTCCATTAATACAAGCTTTACAAATAAATACAGTAAAATGAAACTCACATTTCTTTTGGTGCTGACTTCCTGTACCATATCCTTTTCACAAGGATCGCTATTTATCATTGGAGGCGGAGACAGGCCCCCAGCCATGATGCAAAGAATGATTCAGGAAGCACAGCTTACCAAGACTGATCATATTGCCATTTTGACAATGTCTAGCGCTACTCCAGATACCTCGTATTACTATATTAAAGAAGATCTCCGACCGGTTACCTCAAATCAAATTGCCAAACTGCAATTCTCAAAATCATTGGTCAATGATAAAAGTATGCTGGACTCGGTAAAGCATGCAAAATTAATTTTTATTACCGGTGGTGTGCAGACCAGGTTTATGAATGTAGTATTAAATACGCCGGTATTTGATGCTATTCACTATGCATATAATCACGGCGCAATGATCGCGGGCACAAGTGCCGGGGCCGCTGTAATGAGCGAAATAATGATTACTGGCGATCAAATAAGAGCAGATACATTGTATTCCGGATCAGTAGATCGTATAGTAGCTGGTAATATGGAAACAAAACAAGGACTTGGATTTTTAAAAAACACGATAGTAGATCAACATTTTATTAAACGGAGCCGATACAATAGATTACTTACTTTACTAGCCCAATATCCCGATAAAATATGCATTGGCATTGATGAAGCAACAGCTATACTCGTGAGAAACAGAAAAGCCGAAGTTATTGGAAATAGCCAGATCATTCTATTGCAAAATAAATCTAAGAAAAAGAAAATAGGAACACCATTGAGACTGGAAAATATAAAAATGAGTGTGCTTACTGACGGAGATCAATTTAAACTAAGACTGTAGCAACTTCAAAAAGAGATCTTTTTCCCAAATAAAACTGAATCTTTTGTCCTATTTTGGAATACTCATTCGTATTATATCAAAAAAGGCTTTTAAACAAAAATGGTAGATGTGTCTTCAGTAATAGTAATTGAGCGACCCTTAGAAATAGTTTCAGGTTTTGCGTCCAATCCTGATAATGCCACTACGTGGTATGATAATATAAAGCAAGCAAATTGGAAAACTGAAAAGCCGTTGAAGGTAGGATCACATATAGATTTCGTGGCTCATTTCTTAGGAAAAAAATTGGCCTATACGTATAAAGTCATTGAAATGTCACCTGAAAAATTTGTAATGCAAACAGCTCAAGGTCCCTTTCCAATGGAAACTACTTACGCTTTTGAATCTGTAGGTAAAAACAGTACTAAAATGACCTTACGCAATACAGGCACACCCACTGGATTTTCCAAACTAGTTGCTCCCTTCATGGCCAAAATGATGAAAAAAGCTAATGCAAAAGATTTAAATAAACTCAAGAAGATTTTAGAAAGCAAATATATTGGTACAGAGATTGACATAAAAGACCCCATCTCACTCGTTATATAAAGATTATTTATTAATTCACAATATTTCAAAAATTTAGAAAATGACTAGTTCAGAAAATTCATTAAACTGGTTTGAGATCTCAATAAAAGATGTCGCCAGAGCAAAAAAATTCTACGAAAAAATCTTCGGCATCAAAATGCAGGAAATGGAAATGATGGGAAGCCAGATGGTTTTCTTCCCCTCGGAGCCAGGAAGCGGCAAAGCCAATGGTGCTTTAGTGAAAAGCAAAATGCACAAGCCTGCCAAATCAGGAGCGAAGATCTATTTAAACGCAAATCCCAATCTTACTAAAGTGCTTTCAAAAGTGGAAAAAGCCGGAGGTAAAGTAACCATGCCCAAAACCAAAATCGGGGAATTCGGCAATATGGCGTTTTTTGAAGACACAGAAGGAAACTCAGTGGCACTTCATTCCAATAAATAAGTAGTATATAATAAACATAAAAACGTATTTATTAGAAATGACTAAAGTGGATCCCATCATGGGGTCCACTTTTTATTTATAAAAATATTGATATGTCAAATATCTTATCTGATGTGTCTAATAATTGGATGGAACGGATGTACTAAAGACCTTTTCGTATGCCTTCCTGTACATTTGCAGCTTCATGATTTAAAAGTCAGTATTAATTAATTAGATGTATCTGAAAAAGTTTTTTACCTGGTTGCTTATTTATTCTTGTGCCCAATTTAGTATGTATGCTCAAACAGGAATGGCATTAGGTAAAGTAGAAGGCGAAAAATTGCCTTTGGAGTTTGCCAATGTGATATTATATAGCTCAATTGATACTAATAAAATCATTGGAATCTCTGTTTCAGATTCTACAGGAAGTTTTCACTTTAATGAACTTTCCTATAGTGACTACTTGCTCAAGATTCAATTATTGGGTTATCTCAATAAATCATTGAAGTTAAAAATCACTTCAGCGCATCCCATAGTCAATTTAAACACTATTGCACTGGAGGCAGATGCGACATTATTAAGTACTATAGAAGTATCTGCCCAAAAACAATTGATCAAAAAAACCACGACAGGGTTAATCATTAATGCAAGGGACAATCTTACTCAAATTGGGGGCACTGCTACTGATTTATTAGCCAATACACCCACAGTAGTAGTTGATGCCGAAGGAGCTATCACAGTAAGAGGAAAGACTCCTCATATTCTTATCAACGGTCGTAATTCCAGCTTGGGAGCTACTAATCGGATTCCGGCAAGTAGTATAGAAACTATTGAGATCATAAACAATCCATCTGCCCAATATGATGCTGATGCAGAAGGGGGGATTATAAACATCACACTCAAAAAAAACAAAGAGAATGGAACTAATGGTACTATTGCAGCAGGTGCAGGATATAGTACTAGAGGAAGAATAAATACAGCCGCCATCTTCAATCATCAGGAAGGCAAATGGAACCTGGGCCTTGCCTACGACAATCGATTTGCAGATCGTATAAGAAACATAAATGCTTTGAGAACTAATTATTTTTTACCCAACCAATATTACCTAAAGCAAAACAGACACGACAGTAGATATGAGCTTACTCAAAATCTAAAATTTAATATCGACTTTTCTCCCAATGGGAAAAATCAGTTTGGACTAGAAGTGATAGGAAACCTGGATGGCCAAAATAATGGCGAATCACTAGTGTCCAATTTTCTTACTCAGGCAAATAATTTTGTTAACAAAAGCTCTCGATACTCCTGCGAGGTAGAGCGGGAAAAAGTAGCCGAGTTTGCCTTTATATATAGTAGAAAATATAATGATAAGCGCAAATCGTTGAATATAAATCTGAGTACTTCATTTGAAGATAGTAAGCAAAATACCGATATCAATACGCAATCTTTGAATGAAAACAATGCCCATTTAGGCGATGCTGTTTTACAGAAAACGAAAGACTTTCAAAATTCCAATATCAGCAATATGGCTATTGATTACACTGCGCCGGTTTCTGCAAATGGAAAACTGCAAATGGGTTATAAAGCGATTACCAGGTATACCAATGCAGATTTTAAAAGCCTCAATTTTTATCAATCAGAGTTTGTCCCCAATCCAGCGGCAAGTAATATTTTTAAATTCAATGAAGAGGTACATGCAGCCTATATTCAATTTCATGACAAACTGGGGGATCCTGATTCTTCCAAATGGAATTATGATCTTGGCTTAAGGGCAGAGCAGGTATATAATCATGGTGATGGAATTACCAATAATTTAACTATAAAAAACACCTATTTGAACCTGTTCCCTACAGGTAATCTTTCTTATTATATCAATGAATCAGACTTCTTAAAACTAAGCTTTAACAGAAGAATTAATAGACCAAGACTGGGCCAACTCAACCCATTCATTGATATTACCGACTCCCTGAACCCTCATGGAGGTAATCCCTATCTCAAACCCGAGCTCATCAATGCTTTAGAGTGGGGATACAATAAGGAATGGAAGAAATCTTCGTTTTCTACAAATCTGTTTTATAGATACGCTACCAATATTATCAGGCCGTTTATTTCCCTGGCACCCAATGGGGTTGCCCTTGTAGTTCCCAAAAATTTTGGTAATGCCAGTACCTATGGAATCGAAAGTATTGTATCAGCTTATCCATCTAGCTACTGGAGCTACAATATGAGTATTTCCTTATTTCAACAAAAAATAAATGGAAGCGATGTTAGTGTGGATGCTGCTAACAATCTATTTAGCTGGTATGGGAAGCTAATTAATAATATAAATGTATGGAGAAATGGCAAACTCCAGGTGATAGGAGTATACAATTCACCTGTGGCTACGCCTCAGGGCACCCGTATAGCAGTTTATAATATAGATATGGGATTTCAACAGCGCATCTGGAAAGAAAAAGCTGCGATAGGCTTAGTGATCACTGATATATTTAATACCCAAAAGGCCGGAACTACGGCCCATACTTCAGAATTTGATTACTACCGATATTCAAAAGTAGACACCAGGGCTATTTTGCTCACCTTTGCATACTCCTTCAAGACTACGGTGAAAGAATACTTGATGAAAAATAATTTCTCCAACGATTAGGTAAATTCGTACCTAAACATTCCCAAAAATTAATTTGTTTCAAGTGTCTGTAAAGGGGTTATTAATTTTTTATGAAACGTAATAGCATAATATGAACATATGATCATATTATAATGTATATTTGCAATATGGAAAAAGTAATGAGACGAATGCCCATCGAAAAACTTCAAAAAATTGCCGAGGTAGTGAAGACTATTGGCCATCCGCTGCGTATTGAAATCATTGAAGTGTTACGTACCTATCCATCGTTGACTGTGTCAGAGATACAGGAAAAAATGAGGAGCGAAGTAGAACAATCTTTACTATCTCACCATTTGATCAAAATGAAAGACAAAGGAGTGCTCATTTCAAAAAAGAATGGATCCCAGGTATTGTACGCTCTGCGGGTACAAGATTTTATCCGTCTGCTTGAATGTATGGAGTCCTGCAGCTGTCATTTTTAAAAATAGAAACTATGCTTGAAATTTTTGGATATCTGGCAGCCATTATGGTGGGTTTGTCCATGGGACTGGTAGGGGGCGGAGGATCCATACTCATTATACCCATCTTAGTTTATTTATTGCAAATAGAGCCATTAGCGGCTACCACTTATTCTTTTTTCGTGGTTGGTATTATCTCATTAGTTGGGGCAGTAATGAAAATACAAGGTAAGCAGGTAAACTTAAAAATGGCTTTACTTTTTGGAATACCTGACATTATTGGAGTAATTACTATGCGCACATTTATATTTCCGCCTATACCAGGAAATCTATTCATGCTGAGTAATCATATGGTAACTAAAAGTGAACTAGTGATGGTGATATTTTCCATTATCATGATTATCTCATCTATTAGTATGGTAAGAAAAAAAGATAATGAAAATGAAGATGTCACGGGTGTGTTAAACAAGCCTATTTGGTTTTTCTTTATTTTGGGTACACTGACAGGATGGCTTACAGGAATGGTAGGTGTAGGAGGAGGATTTCTGATTATACCTGTTTTAGTGTTGTATGCAGGATTACCCATGAAACAAGCAGTAGGCACATCATTAGTAATCATTGCCACAAAATCATTATTTGGATTTCTTTCTGGCCACGCCCATTATCAGGTAGAGTATAAGATGGCAATTATCTTAAGTGCTCTGGCATTAATAGGCCTGTTTATTGGAAATATATTAAGTCGTAAAATTAGTTCAAAATTAATTCAAACTGGATTTGGTTGGTCAGTGCTGGTACTAGGTATTTATATGTTAATTAAAGAAACTATTTATTAATAAAAAAATAAAATCATTAAAGATGAATATAGAACAAATTTATACGGGATGTCTTGCGCAGGGTGCTTATTACATAGTAAGCAAGGACGAAGCAGTGATCATAGATCCATTAAGGGAAATTCAACCCTACCTCGATCGATTAAAAAAAGATAATGTAAAATTGAAGTATATTTTTGAAACACATTTTCACGCTGACTTTGTGAGCGGACATTTAGACTTAGCGAAAGCCACTGGAGCAGCAATTGTTTATGGACCATCAGCCGAGCCGGAATTTGAAAGCATCATTGCAAAAGACAATGAAATATTTGTGGTGGGGGATATTACTTTCAAAGCAATTCACACCCCGGGTCATACCATGGAGAGTACTGTATTTTTACTTATTGATGAAAAAGGAACTGACCATGCTATATTTACCGGGGATACTTTGTTTTTAGGAGATGTGGGAAGGCCGGATCTTGCTCAAAAAGCAACACACCTTACCCAGGAAGAGCTAGCCGGATTACTTTACGATAGTCTTTATAATAAAATATTGCCTTTGTCAGATGACCTGATCGTATATCCGGCCCATGGTGCAGGAAGCGCTTGCGGTAAAAACATGATGAAGGAAACCGTAGATAATCTGGGCCATCAGAAAAAAATGAATTACGCCCTTAATCAACCCAGCCGGGAGGCATTTATAGAAGCGGTTACGGAAGGTCTTACGGCTCCTCCTGCCTATTTTCCTCTAAATGTACAAATGAATAAAAAAGGCTATCGGGCATTCGATGAAGTGCTCTACCAGGGAATGACTTCACTTTCACCAGATGAGTTTGAATTACTTGCTGATACTTCTGGGGCCGTATTATTAGATACAAGACCCGGTACCGAATTTTATCGTGGATTTGTACCACAATCAGTCAATATAGGCCTTAAGGGAGATTTTGCGCCATGGGTAGGAGCCCTCATCGTAGATGTGAATCAACCAATACTTTTAATCACATTACCGGGCGAAGAAGAAGAAAGTGTAACGCGCCTGAGTCGGGTAGGATTTGATAATGTAATAGGCCACTTAAAAGGTGGATATGAAAGCTGGAAAGCTGCTGGTAAAGAAATAGATCAGGTGAGTAGAATTTCAGTTGCAGCGTTTAAAACAAAGACAAAAGAAAATAATACTAAAGTGATAGATGTGCGTAAGCCTTCAGAGTATGAGATCGGCCACGTAGCTCAGGCCATCAATTATCCGCTGGATGAAATAAATGACTGGATCTCTGAAATAAAACCGGGTGAAAAATTTATCATCCATTGTGCCGGAGGGTATAGAAGTATGATGGCCGCTTCCATTTTAGAGGCTCGCGGTTTTCACAATTTTGAAGAGGTAGAAGGCGGATACGATGCAATCGTCGGGAACTAATAATTTACGATTTAACGAGATACAATTTTCGAGATAAAGAATTTTAATTAAAATCAACTAATATTTATGTTTCAATTTTTAAAAAAATTATTTTCAGGTGGCATAAATGATGCTGCATTAAAAGAGTTAATTACCAAAGGTGCTTTCCTGGTAGATGTACGTACTCCTGCTGAATTTAAATCAGGTCACGCAAAAGGGTCGGTAAATATTCCACTGGATAGTGTTCAGAAAAATTTACCAAAGTTTAAAGGCAAAGAAAATATAGTTGTGTTTTGTCGTAGTGGCAATCGCAGTGGTATGGCCAAATCTATTTTGACTCAAAATGGTTTTACTAATGTAATTAATGGAAAGACCTGGGGTAGGATAGCTGGGCTAGTAGGATAGTGCAAAAGAAGAAAAGGTCATATTAAAGCCATGGGGTATCATCCTAGATGGCTTTTTTATTAAACTTACACCCCATCCCTTAAAATCTTAAGATCGTGCTAAGATTACAGCTCTTAGTCGAATAATCATTCATCATCGACAATTTATCCAGATACTTTGAAGTTTAGAAAAACAAAAACCATATAAGTATCATGAATTCTATTTCACAATTTTTCCTGCTGTGCTCAGGATGCCATACCTCTATTTTGAAAAAGACTCCTACTGATATCAATAAGTATATCGGCATTGGAGCTACCGTATTTTTTACAGGATTATTGGCTGCTATTTCCTCAGGATATGCGATATATACCGTTTTTGATTCCTGGATGATTTCAATATTATTTGCGGCAGTTTGGGGGTTAATGATATTTAATTTAGATCGTTACCTGGTATCATCAATGAAACACAGAGGCTCTGCTAGTAGAGATTTTTGGACCGCGACCCCGCGGATTATAATGGCTATAGTGATATCTATAGTAATATCTAAACCGCTTGAATTAAAAATATTTGAGAAAGAAATCAATGCTGAACTGGTCAGTATGGAACAGGAAGTTTACAAAACTCAAGAAGGCAAAGTACAGGAAAGGTTTCAAAATCAAATCGTCGGATTACAATCAGATATTGCTGCACTGAAAAATGAAAACGTAGCCAAACAAACCAGGCGGGACGAGCTTTCTCTAATGGCACAACAAGAAGCGGATGGTACAGGTGGCTCTAAACAGAAAAATTTAGGTCCAATATACAAGACCAAAAAAGCAGATGCAGATAAAGCGGAAGCTGAACTAAGAGATCTGATGGCGTTAAATCAACCATTAATTGACACTAAAGAAGAAAGTATTACGGAAATACAAAATCAACAGTCATCCGAAATAAAAGGCCTACAGCGTGCCGGCCTGGGAGGCTTTGCATCGAGGATAGATGCATTGTCAAGACTAACAGCTCATAGCAACGCGATCTGGGTGGCAAGTCTATTCATCATGATATTATTCGTCATTATCGAGACTGCACCGATATTTGTGAAATTAATTTCAGGAAGAAGCCCTTATGAATATGTATTGCACAAACACGAGCATGCCATAGAAATGAATCACAAAGAAATCACTTCTATTCTCTCCAATGCTACGGCTAGTAAAATAAGCAGGGAGAACGAAGTAAACACTTATGCCAACCAATCCATTAGTAAAGCTGAAAGAAAACTCGTAGATGAGGCATTAGCAAAAGAAGTTGAAAGATTGAAGCAAGGTACTATAGACTGGAAAACCTGGTGGGCAAAGGGTGGTTTTTTGAAGGAAGTCTGATAAAAGTATTTTAGCTTTTGCAGTCGAGTAACTATATTACAGTGCTATTATAAAAGTAACTGTTGATATATAATCTCGATTATGAAAAATCTGTATTTAGTATTTGCCTTCCTTTTTTGCTTTGTTTCATCATACTCCCAGGGAGCATCCGATTTATCTGCTAATGCTTCCAAATTTATTAATACACTTGGTGCAGAACAAAAACAAAAGATCAATTATTCTTTTGATGATTCCCTAAGGCATAAATGGACTAATCTCCCTGTAGGTATGGTACCAAGACCTGGTATTGCTTATGGTTCTCTTTCGGATGAAAGCAGGCTCGCCTTTCATAGAGTATTGTCCTCCGTGCTTAGTTCGCAGGGTTACCTGAAGCTGACCAGTATCATGCAGTTGGATGATATATTAAATGTACTCTACCAGTCAGCTTTTGATAGTGGAAAAATTGATGAGAAGACTTTGAAAATGACTCAAAATCTGAATTGGGGTCATGGTAATTATTTTATCTCTATCTACGGAACCCCGCAAGATGTAAATCCCTGGGGTCTCAATTTTGGAGGACACCATATGGCGCTCAACTTGACCGTATCTGGTAAAAATGTCACTATATCACCCTATTTCTCAGGCACAGATCCCTCGGAGGTGAAGACAGATAAGTATGCAGGTTGGAGGATATTGAGCAAGGAGGAAGATTACGGATTTATGTTATTGCATATGCTTTCTAAAGATCAACAATCGATGGCAATACTGTCAAGAGAAACCCCGAAAGATATAATCACGAATCCAAACAGCCCTCAGCGAATCACTGAATATGCCGGTGTATCTGCTGCTAAATTTAATAAGTCCCAGAAAGAAATGCTTCAAATATTGATCGAGGAGTATGTGCACAATTTTGAACATCCGATAGCGCATTCATTGTTTTCTAAAATAATGAAGACCGGTATCAAAAAAGTATATTTTGGATGGATAGGAAGTACTGAAAACAATCATCCACATTACTATGTCATTCATGGGCCAGATTTTCTAATAGAATATGACAATGTAGGTTTTCAGAATAATGGCAATCACATTCATTGCATCCTGAGAGAGTCTGGAAATGATTTTGGCACCGATTTGTTGCAACAGCATTACATGGCTGAGAAACATTGAGTTGAATGGTCTGCAAGTGTTGCCATCTGTTTCAAGTTTTACGCAAATATTCTTCGCCTGCAATTACAGTGTGGGAGAAATATTTAAACCAGGCAGAGCGGGATGTAGAGCTTGCGAAAAAGTAGAGGATTTAAAACCTAAGCCTAATACGTTAAACCGAAAATCCAAAGCGGAATTATATTGCCAAATCCAATTTCAAGATCATCAACTACCAGATAACTATTTTTTATTTCAGCAATCTGTTTGTAATTTTTCTGAGCACCCCCGATTTCAAATGTATATTTTTCATTCACTAAAAAATCTCCTTTTACCGAAGTATGTACTGAATTATTTGAGGAAACCTGATTTAAAAAAAAAGTCTCCCTCACATTGCCTTTATTGGCATTCTCTGAGCTTAATGTGTAAATCAGATTTGTATTATGTAAATATATTTTTTCTGGTTTACTGATCAAGCTGTAAGATCTGGCATGGTCATAGAGTAGCCCTACTAGTTTGGCGTTTTGCATGTATTGTAGATACAATAAAAGTGTATTCCTGGTAATTTCTATTGATCCCGCTAGTTTAGAAATATTAGGTTGAAAGGGAACGGAAACCGACAATACATGCAGCAATTTTTTCAATTTAGGAATATTGATTGGATCCAGGGATTGAATCTGCACCAGGTCCTGATCCAATGTCAGATTAATAATATTCAGGAGTTTTATTTTATACGAAGCAATGTTTTCCAGAAAAAAAGGATAATATCCATAGTGTAAATAATTCGAAAAATGCTGTAACGGTTTTACATTTTGTGAAAGAATTCCATGAGCAATATCAATGTGATGTTCTAAAATTTCAGGAATAGAATAATGATTGATATTCTCCTTCATTTCAAGCACTAGAAATTCTCTAAACGATAAACCTTGTAATTCATATTGAACTACACGCCTGCTCAGGTCTGCCTGACCTTTGTTTATTTCCAATATAGATGAACTGGTAAATACGATATATAGAGATTGGTGCAAATCATAAATGTTTTTTAATTCTTTACTCCAATCCTTACTGCTATGGATTTCATCAATAAAAAGATGTGTACCTCCGGTCTTTTGGTGTTGAGCTGCAATTTCTATTATTGAAAGGCCTGTCAATGCAATATTGTCCATGGATACATACAGTGCTTCTTTTCTATATTCAAACTTTTCAAATATATGCTGTAAAATCAATGTGGTTTTGCCTACGCCTCTTGCACCTTTAATACCAATCAACCTATTTGTCCAATCAATGCTGTCCAATAGATATCTTCTAAAACTGATTTGAAGTCCCCTAAGGTATTCTTGATGCAATATATATAATTGGTCCATTTTGATCTATATATAACGCAAATATAGTCTAAAATTGATCTTTATATAGATCAAAATAATGTTTAAAATGATCTTTATATAGATCGAATAGTCAAATAAATATATAAATATTTGATAATGAAAGTCTTACAGTGATTTGAAATTGATTAGGTTTTAGAAAAGAAATGCAATTCAAATAGCCTAATACGAGATCCCGTCACCAAACTTAAATAAAGCAAATCCGGGTTCCATAAAACCGGGTACATCCGATTTATTATTCAAAACCGCCTTTCTCGAAACAGGTGTACTGATAGGCATCTTTCCACTTGGTACGAATCGACCACTCAGTATATCCAACACCGCATCAGCTGTAGTACCAAAGGTAGCGAGCAGGGTCTTTACATTGGGATTATCTATTTCATCGATTACCCAGGGGCTGGTATAGTTGATGATCATTACTGTCGGAGTATGGTAGGTAGTCTCATTTACTTTTGCGATATCAATTTTATTTTTTGAAAGTCGCAACTCTATAGGGGCACCAGCATTGGAAAACAAGCCACCGGCATTGGGTAATAACCACATGACCACTACATCGGCATCATCTTTATTTTCAACAAATTCTAAATCCCAATTATTAGTAGCAGGTTTTATAAGTTTAGTGGAAGGACCTCTTCCATTCTCATTTACTTGCTCGAAATAAACTTTAGTTTTCTTTTTTAAAGGCAACAAACGGGCATCATTGCGAAGTAATACAATTGACTTTCTTAATGCAGTATCCGCTACTTTTTGAAACTCAGGACTACCTACTATTTCATTTGCTTTGCCTGCATTTACATAGGCATTTTCAAATAGTCCGAGTTCAAAATATTCCTTAAGTAATCTATACACGGATTCATCAATGCGTGATTCGGAGACCAATTCTTTTCGCACGGTCTCCAGTAACATGGCAGGATCAGCAGTACCGGAGAAAAGATCTACACCACATTCTAAGGCTTTTTGATAGCGTTGGATCACAGTGAGGTTTTCTACTCCCCAGGGCATCATTTCTATTGGCCCGGTATCCGAATTGATAATTCCTTTAAACCCCATTTTATCACGCAACAGATCTTTTATGATTCCTTTATTATAAGCAAAGGCGATTTCTTCATATTGCGTACCCATAGGTTTGGCATAGTACGGCATAATGGCTGAAGTACCAGCATCTATAGCAGCTTGAAAAGGTTTAAGGTGATAGTCAAACATATGACCCGGATAATGTTGGTCTTTGCCCCATTCAAAATGTGGATCCTGACCATCTACCTGGGGACCTCCTCCCGGAAAATGCTTGGTGGTGAGGGCGATAGATTTGTTGTTCAATTTTACACCTTGAAATCCGAGCACGATCTCCCGCATCATGCTGGCAGCCCAATCACCATCTTCACCGAAAGTGCCTTCTATGCGCTGCCATCGGGGTTCTGTAGCCAGATCAGCCATATATTGGTATCCCTTTCTCAACCCTACAGCAGCCCATTCCTGCGCAGAAATTTCTGCAAACTTTCGAGTAAATCTAAGATCATGCATGGCTGACAACCCCAGCTCCCCCGGCCATTTTGAAAACGAAGTAGGGCCTACACTAAGGCCTACGGATGCATCAGCAGTGATATGATTTCGGGGATTGGAAGCCACTATCGCCGGTATTCCCAGTCTGGATTGTTCACACAGGGCCTGCAGATTATTGCTCCATTCGGCAATGATATTGGCAGCAGGGTTGGCTCTCAGTATAAAATGTCTTTGCTGAAATTCATTTACCGCTTTAGTAGTACCAGCGGAAGACATAATGGCTACCGGCAAAGGCTTTTTGCTAAACATATTAATTTCCTGCACCAGGTCTTTTTCATTGAATCCGCTGGAGATGGCTTCTTTGGGAACATTGGGCTCGAATACCATATCTCCTTTCATTCGTGTAGTGCTGATGAGCATGAGTCCCACTTTTTCTTCGAGCGTCATCTGCCCTATCAAATCATTTATTCTCACATCTACAGGTAGTCTCCAATCCTCATATTTATCCAGTTTATTGTTTTTGTTTAAATCTTTGAAGATCAATTTTTTCTTTTTGAGAATAGATACTGATCGGTAACCTAGCTCGGGCTGAATGGTTATTTGTGCATGAAGGGAGGTGAAGGTTAAGGTGAGTATTAAGGATGTAATTGAGATTTTCATTTGAATTAAGTAATAATAATTGAAATTGATAAAGTTAGAGAAATATATAAATCACCCTATCAATCATCAACAGCCGTAAACACCATCTGCCTGAATAAATTACTGGTATAATCTCCACCTGTAAACCGGGTTTGTTTGAAAATTAACCCTATGATATTTTCCTTAGGATCTGCAAAATAGCTGGTATTGAAATAGCCACCCCATTCAAAAGTACCTTGCGATCCCAGCCCTCCACGCATGGCGCCATGAGCATTTAATATTCCATAGCCCAGTCCAAATCCTTTATCGCCATTTGGTCCGCTAAATAAAGTATCTATTTGATTTTGTAACATGAATTCAATGGTTTTACGGCTGAGTATTCGCTGGCCATTGAGCTCACCTTTGTTGAGATACATTTGTAAAAAAGTGGCATAGTCATAGACCGTGCTGGATAGTCCTGCGCCGCCTGAGTAAAACTTCTTAGCACCTGTCCTGGGGTAATTGATATCATAAAAATCTTCTGTAGTGGCGATCCATTTTCCAGCGGCATCTTTGGTCTGTACATCGATCAATCGCGACGCTTTGGAATCTGGCAAATAAAAATAAGTGTCTTTCATCCCTAGTGGCTGAAACAACCGGGTTTGTAAAAAATCACTAAAAGACATACCTGACCAAATCTCTATGAGGTAGCCTAGCACATCCAAACCCTCTGAATATACATAGGCTTCGCCTGGAATATGATGTAGAGGAAGGCGAGCCAGTTTTTTTACACTTTCTCCTATCGTAATATTATCAGTAGTAAACAGATCGGTCACACCGGCCTTGTGATATATCGCTTTAAATCGTGGATCTCCATCAATCACACCATAGCCAAGCCCTGAGGTATGGGTCATTAAATGACGCACAGTGATCTCTTTTCCAGTGGGAACTGAAGTATAAGTAGAATCCATTGCATTGAAACTTTCCAATACCGTCGGATTTTTAAACTCAGGAATAAACTTTGATACAGGATCATCGAGATTAAACTTGCCTTCTTCCCAAAGCATCATAGCAGCGGTAGTGGTGATGGCTTTAGATTGGGAGGCTATGCGAAATATATCATCTGTTTTGAAAAGTTTATGGTCACTGCCCAGTGAATACCCAAATGCTTTTTGATATATTATTTTCCCATTTCTACAAATCATGGCAACGGCACCGGGGATTACATTTTCTCCCATAGCCTTTGTGATCATTTGATCTATACGAGCCAAACGTTGTGACGACATACCCACACTTTCAGGAGTAGCTGGTGTGAGCATTGGAGATTTTTTGATAGAACGAGTCTGACCAAAACTAACTAGTGGAATAAAGAAAACCAGGAACAATAATTTTTTCATCCTATAAATTTATCAAATCCTGCTTACTAATCCCGAACGAATTGATACATTTAAGTCAATATAATTAAAAATGTATCCATTGAAAAATAACCTGGTTGTAAGACTCCCTATATGGGTTTTGCTTTTGTTGATATTTACCACTAGTGCTTTCGCTCAAATTATTGACGATTCGTTACGGATAGAAAATAATTATCGAAGCTTTCATTACTTACCACCGCAAAATGCAAATGCATCCTTAGTTTTTATACTTCATGGATCAGGTGGCTCTGGTATGGGAATACGCAAAGGGGCAGCTAAACTGGAAGCTATAGCTCCCGCTGAAAATATACTATTAGTCTATCCTGATGGTTATAAAAATTACTGGAATGAATGCAGAAAATCAGCTACTTCACTAGCCAATATAGAAGATGTAAACGAGCAAGCTTTCTTTAATGGAATGATTTCTTACTTCAATGACAAGTTTAAAATCAACGAAAGGAAAGTCTTTGCCATAGGTACTTCTGGCGGTGGTCATATGGCCTATAAACTGGCGGTGACTATTCCCGAATCTTTCAAAGCCATTACTGCGCTCATCGCCAATTTACCCGACGATCCTAATATGGATTGTGTGGAGAAAAAAATAGCTATTCCTGTGATGATAGTAAATGGAACCACTGATCCCGTAAATCCCTACAATGGCGGCGAGGTCACAGTGGGCGGGAATGTAAAACTGGGTACGGTGCGATCTACCGACCTGACCTTTAAATATTGGTCAGACCTGGCCGGTTACAAAGGCAAGCCGAAGTATAAATTATTACCAGATAGTGATCCTACAGATGGGAAGAGAGTGGAACAATACAGCTTTCACAAAAAGCATAAACCGGAGGTAACTTTGTTAAAAGTGATCGGAGGTAAACACGATTATCCCAATGACATAAATGTGTATCTGACAGCTTGGGAATTTTTTAAACGACAGTGAACGAAATATTAATCCCCTGACTTGTCCGCCAACTTTCTTTTAAAAAGCAATGCTATTGATATTCAGATAATTATAGTATAAATTTATGCATTTGACCGCACTAACAGGTATAAATGCTACATAAAAGAGTCTTAAAAACAAAGGGTAATTCACGAG